>NZ_OY780958.1:2400000-3000000 GCF_963675985.1 uncultured Roseibium sp.
AATAGAAAAAATCATAATAACAACAATGCACTTACTACGGAATTTCACTCAAATGACATGGGCGAAAGGCTTGACGTTGCGGCCGAATCCGCTTCCGACGACATGGACAACATGCTCGCCTACGCACTGGATGCAATCGAGGACGATCTCCAGGTGTCCGCGAAATCCATCAGCGGCTCGATGCAGAAGGTACAGCGCCGGATCACCGAACAACTCGGCCTACTGGATTCGATCCGTATCGACAGCAAGGCGCTGCGCGAGCAAAGCGGCCTGGCGCACAAGAACGCCACCGATCTTGCAGATTCCATCAGCGAGCTGGCCACCTCCAGCAACGAGATCGGCCAGCAGGTCGTCAAGTCGAACCAGCTGGCCGAACAGGCCCGTGAGGTTGCCGATGAAGCCACTTCGGGTGTCATGGAGCTGAATTCGGCCATTGAGGACATTACCAATGTCGTCCGGCTGATTTCAGACGTGGCGAAGCAGACCAATCTTCTCGCACTCAACGCCACCATCGAGGCGGCACGGGCGGGCGAAGCCGGCAAGGGATTCGCGGTCGTCGCGATGGAAGTGAAGTCGCTTTCAGTGGAAACCCAGAACGCCACCGACGAAATCGTCTCTAACATCGAACGGCTCCAGACGTCGGCGGAAGCCAGTATCGCGTCGGTCAATCGTATCATCGACGTCATCGGCCAGATCCGCCCGAGTTTCGCGGCGGTGGAGAATGCTGTCCATGAACAGGTCAGCACCACGACATCGATCCGCGAGCACGCCGACGACACGGCAAACTTCGTGGAGGAAGTCACCCGGCGGGTCGAAACCATCGATACCTCGGCCGCGCGGGCCGAAGAAGGCGGCCAGGCGGCCAATCTGGCCGGAACCGAGATGGGCGCTGCCATTCAGGCGCTGGGCAGCCGGTTCACCATGATGATCCGGCAAAACGAACTGGGCGACCGGCGCAAGTTCGACCGGCTGCCGATCAAGCTGAACGGTCATGTGACCGCAAACGGACGGAAAGCCTCCGTTCAGACACTCGACATCTCCTTCGGCGGCGCCCTTCTGAAATGCGACGAAGACGGCATCCTCGGCCCCGATCAACTCGCCGAACTTGAGGTCGACGGTATCGGAACCGTGTCGATCCGGATCGTCGGCCAATCGGCCAATGGCTATCACTGCACCTTTGCGGAGACGGACGATGGCTTCAAACAAGCGCTCGATCGGCAGATCTCTGCCTTTCAGGCAGAGCATGCGTCCTATGTGGACCTGGCCCAGTCCGGCGCTTCGCGCATTTCAAAGGCCCTCACTTGCCTTATCGAGGACGGCAAGCTCTCCTTAAACGATCTGTTCGACACCAATTACCAGCCGATCCCGGGAACCAATCCGCCCCAGGTCAGCACGCGCTTCGTCGACAGATTCGAAGACGTGCTGCCGCCAATCCAGGAGGAAATCCTCGGGAATGCACAGTCCATGACCTTCTGCGCCGCCGTCGACCGCAACGGCTACCTGCCGGTCCACAACAAGATTTATTCCAAACCGCAGCGCCCGAACGATCCGGAATGGAACGCGGCCAACAGCCGGAACAAGCGGATGTTCGACGACCGGGCGGGCCTGTGCGCGGCCCGAAACACCCGTCCCGTCCTGATCCAGACCTACGCCCGCGACATGGGCAACGGCAATATCGTGTGGATGAAGGAGGTGGATGCCCCGATCTTCATCGACGGGCGGCACTGGGGCGGCTTCCGGACCGCCTATAAGCTATAGACCATCCCGTTTCGGACGCGCTTGAGGAATGCTGGCGGACTGGCTAGGTTCGGGGCCTCACCTCTCCGCCCGAAAGGAAACCTGCATGTCCGTTCTCGTCTTCGATCTCGACGGCACCCTGGTCTCGTCGATGGAAGACCTCGCCGCAACGCTGAACGTGGTGCTGACGGCGGCCGGCCATGAGGCGGTCCCGCCGGAAAACTTCCGCAGCATCGTCGGTCATGGCGCAAAATACATGCTGCAGAGAGGCCTGGAGACCAATGGCGTTGCGTGGGACGAGGATATGATCGAGCCGCTGTTCCGGCAGTTCCTGGAAATTTACGAGAAGAACCTCGCCGTCCACACACGCCCCTTTCCGGGCGTGATCGATGCCCTGGAGCAATTCCGCGCCGAAGGCTGGCGCCTTGCGGTATGCACCAACAAGATGGAACGGCTGACCCTGCCGCTCCTCGACCAGCTCGACATGACACGGCATTTCGATGCCATCGTCGGCGGCGACACCTTCAAACTCGCCAAGCCGCAGGCCGAACCGGTGCTGGGCGCAATCGAACGCGCCGGAGGACAAAAAACCGGATCCGTGATGATCGGCGACTCAGCCACCGATATCAACGCCGCCCGCGCGGCCGGCATTCCGGTGGTTGCCGTCGATTTCGGCTACACCCAGATCCCGGTGACCGAACTCGGCCCGGACCGGGTGATCTCCCATTTCAACGAGTTGCACGAGGCCATCGCGGAGTTGAAGGCACCAGCTTAACAAGCCCGGATTTGCGCGATTACGACACCGGAAACGGGTCAGAGAAGAAATACGCGCTTTGCTCTTGCCTGAAACCGCGTTTTGAATTACCTAGCGCCCACCAGCCACCATGGCTGCCCTTCGAAAGCAGGGGCGATTAGCTCAGCGGGAGAGCGTTCCGTTCACACCGGAAAGGTCACTGGTTCAATCCCAGTATCGCCCACCATTCTTTCCATTCATGTCATTGCCTAAATAGCTTGCCGGCTCGATCCGGTAGCCCGATCGGACCGCCGCTGTCACACCACAGTTGCAGCGGAGTTCAAATGCCGGCCTTTCCCAAACGCAAGCAACGGACGCTGCCAGGCCCGGATCCGTCGCTACGGGGAAATCCCGGCATCAAGACCATTCCTGTTGCTGAACGATGCCGAGCGTCACGCAAGACGGGAGGACCTTGAGGCCGACGGGCAGAAAATCAAATCGAGACTCCGGCCAAGAAGCAGGGCCACCTCAGGCTCCGCGCGAGCTGAAAACCGATCCCGATAACGGGGGTTCGGTTCGTCGTGGAACAAGCTGTTCACTTCCGGAAGAAAGTCCGTACACTGAATGAAAATGCATTAGACTCTCTAAATCATGCAAAATATCCGTTCCCTCGCCTTCTTTCTCATCCTGGTCGTCGGTGGCGGTATCGCCATCGGGATCGTGACCGCGCCCGGCTCCTGGTACGCGGCCCAGGTCAAACCACCCTTCAATCCGCCGAACTGGATATTCGGCCCGGTCTGGACGGTGCTTTACATCTGCATTGCGATAGCCGGTTGGCGCACATGGCTGCGTCAGCCCGAAGGCGGGGCCATGAAACTATGGGCAGCGCAACTGGCGCTGAATTTCATCTGGTCGCCTATATTCTTCTCCGCCCACCGGATGGATATCGCGCTTGGCATCATCATCTTGATGCTGATCACCATCCTCGCCTTCATCATCAGATCCCGGTCCAAAGACGATCTCGCGGCACTGCTATTCCTGCCCTATGCCGCCTGGGTCGCCTTTGCAGCAATCCTCAATGGCGCGCTGCTGTATCTGAACACGCCAATAAGCGGATAACCCGAAGGTAAATAAGGGATCATGCCCGTCCGTTGGAGTGATAGCATCCTTCACTCCTCCTCCTGTCACTCCCTTCCATCAGCTGGAATCTCAAGTACTATTCGAGGCGTATGGCGATTATGCCCGTAGCCGATGCGGAACAGCTGTCTGGTTTCAATCCAGGCAATCGATCGCGGCGGCCAGCTTATTGAGGTCCGCGGCGTAGAAACCGGCGGCGTTGATGCAGTTGGTTTCAAGGAGCTTCAGCCCCTCGCCTGTCCGGCAGACGTCGATCACATAGGCTGGTGAATACCCGGGATTCGCATCCACCATGGATTGCGCAAAATCCAGTGCGTCGGCATCGATCTCCTGCCGGTAAACGACACGCTGTCCCTCCTTGTAGAGTGACCACGTGACGACATGCTTATCGACGACCCACAACCTCCATTCCTTCAGAATGTGAACCGGTTTGGCGAGCATCAGCTGCGTGTCGTGCCGCAGGGAGCCATTTGGAATTTCAGCTTCGTCCAGCGAGAGCACCTGCTCGGCCAGCTTGATTATCTCACCGCTTGTCTTGACGTTCCCCGGTTCTTCCTTGCTGTCGTCCACGGGACGGATGAACCATTGACGCTCATCATCCGGGAGCTTGCCGGGCACATCCTGCAACGTAAGGAACAGCGCATCGGCCCCGTTGAGAAGGAAAGGATGCCACGCCTGTTCCTGAACGAAGGGCCGAAGCTTGAACACTCCGGGCCGAAACCCCTTGGCATCAGCGTACCGCCACAGGGAATAAGACCCGAACAAGACGACCTGATCCGGATCGGCAACCTCAGGCTCGGGTACAAGCTCACCAATGAAGGGCACAACCTTGTGCCACGTGTAGGCAATGCCAAGCCGTTCAAGCGCGTCGGCCAGCTTACCGGTGTCTTCAAACCTCTGGAGTATCCACTGCATCGTGCCACGAACCTTGCCGGCCAGAACATAGAATGAAGCCGTGTCGCTATCACCGGTTGCCAGGAATTGCCAACCCGAAACGGGATTATGCTCAGCATGGCTGGCGCGAATGGCTAACTCGTCATCTGAGCAGTATTCGGTAAGATTATGACGCAATGTGGCGTGACGCAGGAACCAAAGCCCCTTTCGCCGTAGCTGAGATTTCCGGGGGGTGACATTCGGCCATTGCCGGATGAAAAAACGGGCCGATTTTCCCTACCGATCCCCAGCAATTTGACCGTTTGCCCTTAGAAAGGGGCGGCTCCTGTAGAATAATCTCCGGTGATTCCCTGAGGCTTGCCGAACCGGAGACGTCATGGCGACCAAACTCGAGCCAAAGCCAAATCTTCTGCTTGAGAAAATGAAGAAGGCCCTTGCCCTTCAGCAGGCGGGAGAGGTGGAAAAGGCGCAGAGGATCTACAAGCTGGTGGTGAAAAAGGCGCCGAATTCACCGGACGCCAACCATCTGCTCGGGGTCAGTTACCGCCAACTCGGTGATCCCGTGCGAGCGTTCGACTACATCCAGAAGGCCATCGAACTCGCGCCGGACCGTGCGCCCTATTATGCCAATCTGGCGCGCACCATGTCCGACCTGGCCGGCACGGAACCCGAGAGCATTCTGGCGGTCACGGAAAAGGCCCTGTCTCTCGATCCTAACCTGGTGGAAGCTCTCAACCTCAAGGCGATTTCTCTCAGCCGGCTGGACCGCAAGCCGGAAGCGGAAGAGATCTTCCAGTTCCTGATCGTCAAGTGCCCCGATTTTCCCGATCCCTACCGAAACTACGGCATCCTGCTCCGGGACAACAAGGTCTACGACAAGGCCATCGCCTTCTTTAACAAAGCCGCCCTGCTCGATCCGGAGAACCCGGAGAACTACGTTGAGCGGGCACGCGCCCGACTGGCGTGCGACGACTTCAAGACCTCCGAACCCGAGCTGGCCGACGCACTGGAACGCTTTCCGGACAACGGCAGCATCAAGCATGAAGTCGCGCGGCTGCTGTTCAAGATGGGCGAGACCGGAGAAGGATTACAATATGCGATTGCGGCGGTCGAAGACGCGCCGCTGGACTACCACCGTCTCGTCACCCTGGGCGTCCACTATCTGATGCTCGACCAGCCGGAAAAGGCGTACGAACAATTCAAGAAAGCGCGCGAACTGGCGCCAGAAAGCTACGTCGGTCTGAACTGGAACCTGTCTCTTGCCTCGCTGGCGTTGGGCGATCTGGAAACCGGCTGGCGCCTGCACCCCGCCCGTTTCGACGACATAGCATCTCAGGTCATCCGCCGGACATTCGACGTGCCCGCCTGGGAGGGCGAGGACATTTCAGACAAGATCGTTCTGGTGTGGGCCGATCAGGGGCTCGGCGACGCCCTCAAGGCTGGAACCATGCTGCCCGACCTGATCGAACGGGCCGGCAAGGTCATCATCGAATTGTCGAAGAAAGCGACGCCTTGGTATCAGAAGAGCTTCCCGGAAACCCAGTGCCGTCCGGCCGCCTTCGACGCGGAGAAAAAGGCGCTCCTGTCGGACTACGATGTCCATGCGAACATCTCGGACCTGGCCCGTTTCTTCCGCAACAGCCTGGACGACTTCAAGACGGCCAAACGCCCGGCCTATACCTTCGACCAGGACCAGGCCCGTGGTTACCTGAAGCGTCTGAAGGAACGCGGTAGCGACAAGCCGATCATCGGGGTCGGCTGGCGGTCCATGAACCTGGCGGTCTCCCGCGCCCGGCTCTATCTGTCCGCACCGCAATTCGCGCCGATCATGGATTTCGAAGACATCACCTTCGTCAATCTCCAGTATGCGGCGGTCAAGAAGGAGATCGATTTCCTGAGGGTGAAGACCAACGGCGCCTTCGTCAGTCTCGACGATGTGGATCTGCTGGACGACCTGCTGGCCGCCGCGGCCTTGACGGCGTGCTGCGATCTCGTGGTCACGGCCAACACCAGCGTCGCCGAAATTGCAGGCGTGCTCGATGTGCCCAGCTTCCGTTTCGGCCAGAACGAGCCTCCGCTGCTGCTCGGACAGGATAATCCGCCGTGGCACCCGTCCCAGCGCTACTTCCTGCTGACGAGTGAGAAGCCGGCGACCGCGGTCGTGCCGGATCTGAAGGCAGCCATCTCGGACTGGCTGGAGACGTACTCACCCGAGCGTCGGGACAAGCGGCTTGGGCTGATTTAAGGCGCGAGAAACCTATTTCCGGGCCACCGCGATCAGCGTATCGGTGGCGTCGATCTTCGCAAGGGCGGCCTCATAAGCCGCCGTCAGTTCAGGCGTATCGATGGCGGCGAATTTCGATTTGTGCCCGCCCGGACGTCCGTTTGTCATCCACAGCATGTGGTTGGACAACGGATAGCGTTGCACGCCGGTGACGACGACGTCCCGGAAGCCGGCATGCTCCAGCATCCGCTTGAGGCTGTCGCGTGTGTGAAGGACCAGATGCTGGCTCCACAGGGTGAATTTCCGGAATGGTTCGCTGTCGACGTAATCGAGCAGAAAGTCGCGGGCGTGCGGCACTTCGAAGATCGCATGCCCCCCCTCCTTCAGCTTCGGCCTTAACAGCGCCAGGATGTCCAGTGGATCCGGCAGGTGTTCCAGCACATGAAAGCTGAAAAGCGCATCCAGCGATCCATCTTCAAGGGCATCAATGGAGGTTTCGCAAGGCACCCCCATCTCTCTCAGGGCATCGACGGCGTCCTGCTGGAGCTCGATCCCGACGCAGGAGGCGGCCTCGTCCTGCACAAGGCGTAGAAAATCGCCCAAGCCGCATCCGAAATCGGCGATCGCTTTTCCCGAATAGTAGCTTCGAAAGGCATTGGCGCGGCGGGTCGCATCCGCCTGCTGCTCGTAGGTCGGTTCACCCGCACGTTGGACTGTTTCCTGGCGGTAGTCGCCCTTCTTGTAGGTATCGTCGCCGATGTAAAAACCATCGATATAGATGACGCCCGAGACGCTGTCCCGGCAGACCCGAAGGGGCTTCACATCGCGCGTTTCCGACGCGTAGTCCTCCTGGGTATCCCGGCCGGCAACGCCAAGGAGTTCGAGGGTCTCAAAGATGCTTTTTGTCATTCATGCCTCTGACGGCCGGTGTCTCATCAAACATCAACAGCCTGATGGACGTCTCATCTGATCTGCATGCGTCAGTATAGACCGGCCTCCGCCGATTCGGCTCTGTCCGGCACTATTCGCCATAGGCGTGACGCCGCGCAACAGAAAACCCCGAAACCGAGACGGCTTCGGGGTTTGCCAATTTCATGAATTTCCGATCGCGAGAGACCGTCAGCCGACGAAAGCGCGCTCGACCACGAATTCGGCGGGCTTGTTGTTCGCACCCTCGGTGAGGCCGGCCTTTTCCAGAAGCTCCTTGGTGTCCTTGATCATGTCCATGGAGCCGCAGATCATGCCGCGATCGACAGCGGGGTCGAGCGGGGGAACGCCCAGATCGGTGAACAGCTTGCCGCTTTCGATCAGGTCGGTGATCCGACCGGTCCGCGGGAAATCCTCTCGGGTGACAGACGTATAGTGCACCAGCTTGTCCTTGGCGTATTCACCGATCAGCGGATCGTTGATGGTCTCGTTGACCAGGTCCTCGCCGTATTTCAGCTCAGCCACTTCCCGGCAGGTGTGGGTCAGGATCACCTGGTCGAACTTCTCGTAAGTGTCCGGATCGCGGATCAAGCTGGCGAACGGCGCGATGCCGGTGCCGGTGGAGAACATGTAGACCCGCTTGCCGGGCAAAAGCGCGTCATTGACCAGCGTCCCGGTCGGCTTCTTCTTCATCAGTACGGCATCGCCCGGCTGGATCTTCTGCAGGACCGAGGTCAGTGGACCGTCCGGCACCTTGATGGAGAAGAACTCCAGTTCTTCGTCCCAGGCGGGGCTGGCAATGGAATAGGCGCGGTAGAGCGGCTTGCCGTCGATCATCAGACCGATCATGACGAATTCGCCGGAGCGGAAACGGAAGCTTGCCGGGCGGGTCATGCGGAACCGGAACAACCGGTCCGTATAGTGCTGGACCGTGGTGACTTCCTGAACAAAGACGCCGGCCGGGGCTGCAGCTTCCAGTTCGGCGGGTTTGGCAAGAACATTCATGTCTCGTGCATCTTCCGTTAAGTGATGTTTGATCGGTGGCAATTGGGTTCGTTTAGCACCGGTCCTGCATTGACTTGAAGCAATCTGCAACCACGAAACCGCAAAATAGCAAAAAATTCGTTCGAATCGTCCATCTGCGCCGGTTACCGGGTGGTCCCTCACACGCAGTCGGATTTCAGGCTACGGTCCGGCGCCGTTAATGCGCCTTTTATGACATTTCAGCGAATACACGGCTTCCACCCGTTTCTATTTGACAGGCCTATAAAAAAAAACGACCTTACTATAAAACTACAACGCTTCCTCCAGAGGCTTCATATAGGGCAAAGTATATGTCCGATACGATTAGAGAAGAAAACGGCCAAACCTTAGCATTGGTGATCCTTGACCGGTTTTCCATGAATGCATTCTCAGCGGTCGTGGAACCGTTGAGACTGGCGAACCGCGTGCTCGGCCGCGACTATTATCAATGGAAGACTTATTCGCTGGACGGCAATTCGGTCACGGCGAGCAACGGCTGCGAAATCAAGGCCGATTATTCTATCAAAGATCTGCATGACGCGGACATTACACTCTTGTGCACCGGTCTCGATGTGGAGCGCCTTCCGCTCGATGCGGATCTGGGCAACCGTCTGCGCCGCCTGAACGCCATGGGCCGGACCTTCGGCGCCGTCTGCACCGGTTCCTATCTTCTGGCCCGCTATCACCTCCTGGACGGGCGCCGTTGTACGATCCATTGGGAAAACCTGCGGTCGCTGCGCGAGGAATATCCGCATCTGGACGTCACCGGTGACATCTTCACCATCGACCGCAACTGCATGACCTGTGCGGGCGGCATGGCGGCGCTCGATATGATGCTTCGCCTGGTCGCGATCCAGCACGGCGCCTATATCGCCCATGAGGTCGCCGAGGTCGCGCTCTACCAGAACACGCGCGCCGGCGAATCCGCCCAGCGCCACGACATCGAGGCCCGTACCGGCATTTCCAACGAGAAGATCCTCGATTCCATCCGGATCATGGACCTTCATATCGAAGATCCGTTGAGCTGCCAGCAGCTTGCGATGACTGTCAACCTGTCGCCGCGCCAGCTGGAGCGGCTGTTCCGCCGCCATTTCAACTGCACGCCTGGGCAGTATTACCTGCGCCTGCGCCTGGAAACGGCACGGGACCTCCTGCGCCGGACCAGCCGGCCGGTGCTCGACGTGGCGCTTGCCTGCGGCTTTGCCTCCACATCGCATTTCACCAAGTGCTACCGGGAACGGTTCCTGTGCACGCCGACGGAGGAGCGTCAGGCCTACCAGTGGGCAAACCGGCCCGGAGGCGGCAAGGCGTCAGGATCCAAAGCCGTGCGGCTGGTCTCCAAATAAGCTGAACCTACCGAGCCGCCGTCTCGATTTGCTAGAAGAGCAGCGCCTTGGCGGCGATAAAGACGCCCAGCACCAGCAGCGCCACATAGAAAAGCGTCCGGAACAATCCTTCGGACAGCTTCTTGCGAATCTGCTGACCGGCAAAAAAGCCGAGCATTGCCGGCACGACAGCCAGCACGGACGCCAGCCCCATATCCATGGTCATCAGGTTCGTGCCCGACAGGGTCACGCCCAGCGCGATCGTCGTACACAGGAACAGCATGCCCATGGCCTGCACGAACTGGTCGCGCGGCAGCTCAAGGCTTTGCAGGTACATCACGCCTGGAACCGCGTAGGACCCGACCATCCCGCTGAGGACGCCGTTCACCGCGCCCGTCACCACGCCGATCCGACGTTCGCGCTCGGGCCGGGTGGTCATGCGCAGACCGAAAAAGCCTGTCAGCGCATAGGCTGCCAGAACCAACCCCAGAAAAGCGGCCATCAACGACAGATCCGCTTCCTTCAGGACCAGCCCGCCCGGCCAGACTAGCACTGTCGCAAAGAAGAGAAACGGCCAGATCCGGCGTAGCAGGACCATGGTGTATCCGCCCGTCGTTGCCTGCAGCACATTGGTGACGAAGGTCGGCGCCAGCATGAGCGTCATGGCGGTCGGCAGATCCATGATGGCCGTCATCAGGCCGAGGCTGACCGTGGGCAGGCCGAGACCGATGACGCCCTTCACCGTTCCAGCCAGAAAAAACACCAATGTCGTTGCCAGAACGATGATCGGATCCGTCATATGCCAAGATGTATAGGGTTTCGACGGGCAGAGAAAGCCATTCCCCTCGATCCGTTCTCATGCTTTGGTTAGGGGCAGAATCGTAGGCTCAAATCTGTTTTCGGATTGCCTGTACCCTGACTTTCATCAAGATCCATTCCGCTATGTCCGCACCGGCCCTCCCCCTTCTGACCAACAGTGACGCTAGAAAGCTCTTTCTGGAACGTCACGGCCTTGGCGAAACGCCGAAGGGACCGGCGAAGGGCGACGATCTGAGCGCCGTCATCGATAAGCTCGGTTTCGTTCAGGTCGACAGCATCAACACGGTTGCCCGCGCCCACCACATGATCCTGGCAGCGCGACGGCCGGCCTACCGGGAAAAGAACCTGAAGCCGCTTCTGGAGAAGCACCGCTTGCTGTTCGAACACTGGACCCACGACGCCTCGATCATTCCGACCGAGTTTTTTCCTCATTGGCAACTCAAGTTCCGCAGGGACCGTGAGCGGCTGATTTCCCGCTGGCGCAACTGGCGCCGGGACGGCTTTGAGGCAAAGTTCGAGGCAGTCCTGAAACAGATCAGCGATCACGGCCCGGTCACCTCCGGCGATGTCGGCGGGGACGAGGAACGCAAGAGCGGCGGCTGGTGGGACTGGCATCCGTCCAAGACGGCTCTGGAATTCCTTTGGCGCTCCGGAGAGTTGTCGGTATCAGGACGAAACGGCTTTCAGAAGGTCTATGACCTGACCGAGCGGGTCATCCCAGAATCCCATCGTCTTCACCGGCTCGAAGAAGACGAAACCATCGACTGGGCTTGCCGGTCGGCACTGGCACGGCTTGGTTTCGGCACGTCCGGCGAGATCGCGGCCTTCTGGGACCTGATCACCCCGGAAGAAGCAAAACAGTGGTGCAGCCGGGCGATGGCATCCGGAGACATCCAGGAAGCGGAAATCGCCTGCGCCGACGGTAAAACGGTGCGCAAGGTCTTCGTCTTTCCCGAGACGCTGGCGGAAATCCCGGACCTGCCGGCCGCACCGGCGCGGGTCCGCATCCTGTCACCGTTCGATCCGATGTTGCGTGACCGCAAGCGCGCCGAACGCCTGTTCGGCTTCCACTACCGGATCGAGGTCTTCGTGCCCGAGCCCAAACGGCAATACGGCTATTATGTCTTCCCGATCCTGGAGGGCGACCGCTTGGTCGGACGCATCGACATGAAGGCGTTGCGTGACAAAGACCGGCTGCACGTGCGCGCGTTCTGGCCGGAACGAAGCGTCAGGCCGTCGAAGGGGCGCCTACAGAAACTCACGGCCGAACTCGACCGCGTCGCCAGGTTTGCAGGGTGTTCGACCGTCACATACGAACGTGACTGGCTGAAAGAACCGGAGACTTAAACGTCTTCGACGATCCGCAAATATTCGTATTGAAATGAATGGCCCGCCCCCTTATTTTCATTTTAATGAATATAAAGGACGGACAGAATGGCCCTGGAACGCATTTTTACCCTGATCGTCGGCAGCATGATCCTGGCAAGCCTAGCACTTGCCATCTATCACAACATCAACTGGCTCTGGTTCACGGCCTTCATCGGCGCAAACCTGATCCAGTTCTCTTTCACCGGCTTCTGCCCGCTGACGATCATCCTGAAGAAAGTCGGCTTCAAGACCCGCGGCTCGATCGCCTGATCCGCCGCGAACACCGGAATTGCCGCTGAAAAGCCCCTCCTCCCTCTCCCCGGAGTTTACCCCAAGGCTCCGGTCAGGCTTTTCGGCGGCAACCTTCCGACTTACGTTTCAGGCTTCGTCATCGGCTCCGAAATCCGGTGTGCCTGGAACGTGTCCGGCAGCGGCGTGATCTCGATCGCGGATACGATGCCGGCATGGTTATACGGATCGCCTTCGGCAAAGGCCCGGGCCGATGCCCCGTCCTTTGCTTCCAAAACCCCGAAATTGCCGTTCGCCTTGCCGTCTGGGCCAAGCGTGGCGGAGCCGATCAGGACGATGGCAGAGCCTTCGCCGCCAGACACCACCCATTTCTTGTGCTCGCCGCGAACCGCTTCGCGTTTTTCATCCATGCCGTCGTGATGACAGCAGACCATCAGAAAATACATATCACTCCCGCTCAGGCCGCGTTTTCCAGAAGCACCATGCCCGCGCCGGTCATGGATGCAGGCGCATAATAGTGCTTGTGCAGCAAATTGACATGGGGGTTCATCGCCGCGCGCATCACCAGCCACATGATCAGTTCCGCGCCTTCTGAGCCGAACTGCTCGACGTAATCCTCACGGGTCATGTTGCGATAGGTTTCCGGATCGTTGGCGATGCCGTCGAGCCAGGCCAGGTCGGCTTCCCGGTTGATGAAGCCGGCGCGCGTTCCCTGAAGCTGGTGGGACAGTCCACCGGTGCCCAGGATCACGACGCGCTCGTCACCGGACCAGCTTTCGATGGCTTCCCGCAGCACCTTGCCCATTTCCCAGCAACGCTGCGGGGTGGGGATTGGGTACTGGACCGTATTGACCCAGATCGGCAGGATCTTGGCGGGCCAATGTTCCGGACGGCCGAACATCAGCTCCATCGGCACCTGCAGGCCGTGATCGACGTCGATCTCGCGGCAGACCAGCGGATCGAAATGGCGCTCGACCAGCTTGTCGACGAAATGCCAGGAAAAGTCGACGGCGCCTTCGAAATCGGGAATGTCGCGGCGCCCCCAGCCTTCGTCGACCGGCTTGTAGGTTTCCGCAACACCGACGGCAAAGGTCGGCACCCGGTCCAGGAAGAAGCTGTTGCCGTGATCGTTGAAGATCACCACGGCCACATCGGGCTTTGCTTCCCGCATCCAGGCCTTGGCCGCGTCATAACCGTCGAAGAACGGCTTCCAGTCGGGCGTTTCGGTCAGACCGCGGTCAAGCGCGACACCGATCGAGGGCACGTGGGAGGTGCCGATACCACCAATGATCTCAGCCATGGTTCACCTTCTTTCCAAGCCGTTCGGTCAGGAACTGCTCATGGGGCATGCCGGCCTGGGCCGCACCGATCTGGGTGATCGGCACCGGGTCGACCGCGGAGATTTTCAAAATGAAGAACAGGTTGCCGCCAAGGCGCACCATCTCGTGCCAGTCGCGCGCCTTGACCGCGGCCTTTTCCTCGTCCGACAGGCCGAAGCGGTCGAAAAAGGCGTCTTCGTCGGCCATGAAGGCTTCACGGTTGGCCGGGTCGCCGAGTGCGTTGGCCATCTTGTTGAGCTTGTAGCCCTTGAGCGAGCGCGCCCGGTCAAAGAGGGGCGTTTCGGGAATGTTGTCTGGTTGATCAGCCATTGTACGCGTCTCCAAATGTTCTACCGAGCCAGTCCGTGACGGCTTTCACCACGTCTTCAGGGCGCTCGACCGGCGCGAAATGGCCGGCATCCTCAATGATGGCCAGTTCGGAGTTCTTCGTGGCCGCCTCGATTTCCTCGTGCTGGGCAATCGGGCTCCAGCGGTCCTGCCTCGCGGCGATGAGCAGGATCGGACAGTTGAGGTCTTTCAGGTAGGAGGTCGCATTGGGACGCCCGACCAGAGCTTGGATATGTCCTTCATGTATCTTCGCATTGGCGCGCAGAACCATGGCGCGCAGCTTGTCCATCAGGTCCCGGTCGTCGACACGCCGTTCATCGATCATCGGCGGCAGCCATTGGTCGGCGAGCTTTTCCATGCTCTCGTGACCGAGATCGATCATGGCCTGGCGCTTGGCTTCCTCGCCCGCGCGCTTGGGCCCATGGCCGGTGTTGGCAAGCACCAGCCCTTTAACCCGGCCCGGCGCGATATGGGCCATTTCCATGGCAACCCGTCCGCCCATGGAATGACCGACGACGATCATGTCGCCCCGCACCTTTTCCAGGAGGCCGCGCGCCATACCGGAGATTGAGTCGCCTCCGCTCAGATTCGCCTGGTACACGGACATCCGGCCCGCGACCGCATCCGCAAGCGGCTGCCATACGATATCATCGGAGAGGAGCCCCGGAACGAGAACCAGTGTTGTCATCGACGCACCCCGTCCAGCGTCATTTCAATGCGGCACTTGGGGAAAACCTGCACTTTCCATCCTCCTTGAGGCATGGTCGCGCATACATTTTTCCACCCAAACGACCTTCGCTCAATCAATATTAGCGATTTTGTATACATGCACTTATAGGGAGTCAAGCAGTTGGCACCGAATCCGGGAATGTAATCAGCGCATAAACCGCGATAGACCCAAGGAATACCCGTGGTTCCGGCCTCGTCGCATACAGTCACTCCCCAGGTCGCATTTGCGCTTTATGTATACACGCTTTCTCGCCTAGCCTGTCGAAAACAAATGTGCCAGACCGGATTTCCGCACAGGACATCCGAACGAGCTGCAAAACATGGGGGAGCGTCGGGAAATGACCAGCGATATCGAGATTGCCCGCAAGGCGAAGATGAAGCCGATTTCGGAAATCGGCGCGCGGCTGGATATCCCTGAAGACGCCATGATCCCGTTCGGCAGGACCAAGGCGAAAATTGAGGGAGATTATCTGGCCGGGCTCGACGGACGGCCCGACGGCAAGCTGATCCTGGTCACCGCCATCAATCCGACACCGGCCGGCGAAGGCAAGACGACCACCACCGTCGGGCTCGGCGACGGTCTGAACCGGATCGGCAAGAAGGCCATGATCTGCCTGCGCGAGCCTTCGCTCGGCCCCTGTTTCGGCATGAAGGGAGGGGCAGCCGGCGGCGGCTATGCCCAAGTCGTCCCCATGGAGGACATCAATCTCCACTTCACCGGCGACTTCCACGCCATCACCTCGGCCAACAACCTGCTCGCCGCCCTTATCGACAATCACATCTACTGGGGCAACAAGCTGGAGATCGATCCGCGTCGCATCACCTGGAAGCGGGTGATGGACATGAACGACCGGGCGCTGAGGGAAATCGTTTGTTCGCTCGGCGGCGTGGCCAATGGTTTTCCGCGCGAGGGCGGATTCGATATCACGGTCGCCTCGGAAATCATGGCGATCCTGTGCCTTGCGACCAGCCTTGAAGATTTGCAGCAGCGGCTCGGCAACATCATCGTCGGCTACCGGCGCGACCGCACGGCCGTCACCGCCCGCGATCTGGAGGCCGATGGCGCCATGACCGTACTTCTGAAGGAAGCGATCCAGCCGAACCTGGTGCAGACCCTGGAAAACAATCCCGCTTTCATCCACGGCGGCCCCTTCGCCAACATCGCCCATGGCTGCAACTCGGTCATGGCGACGAAAGCCGCCCTGAAGCTTGCCGACTACGTGGTCACCGAAGCCGGCTTCGGCGCGGATCTGGGCGCCGAAAAATTCTTCGACATCAAGTGCCGCAAGGCGGGCCTCTCCCCGGACGCTGCCGTGATCGTCGCCACCATCAGGGCGCTGAAGATGAACGGCGGGGTTGCCAAGGAAGACCTCAGCGCGGAAAACGTCGCGGCCGTGACCAAAGGCTGCGCCAACCTCGGCCGTCATATCGAGAACATCAAACAGTTCGGCGTACCGGCGGTCGTCGCCATCAACCATTTCACGGCGGATACGGATGCCGAGGTCGAAGCGGTCAAGACCTATTGCCGGGATCTCGGTGTCGACGCGGTGCTCGCCTCCCACTGGGCGAACGGCTCGGCAGGTACGGAGGAACTCGCCACACACGTCGCCCGGGTCGCCGACAGCGGTCAGGCCCAGTTCGCGCCGCTTTACGACAACGGCCTGTCCCTCTTCGAAAAGATCGAAACCGTTGCCCGGCGGATCTACCGGGCCGACGCGGTCGTGGCCGACAAGAGTGTGCATGACCAGTTGAAGCTCTGGGAAGCCGACGGCTTCGGCAACCTGCCGGTCTGCATGGCGAAGACGCAATATTCCTTCACTACCGATCCCGCCTTACGCGGTGCACCGACCGGACACACCATCCCAATCCGCGAAGTCCGTCTGTCCGCAGGTGCCGGCTTCATCGTGGTGATCTGCGGGGAAATCATGACCATGCCCGGCCTGCCGAGCGTTCCGGCCGCCAATCACATCGGCCTGGATGCAAACGGGCAGATCGAGGGGCTGTTCTAGGGTCCCGACCTCGCTACGAAACCTCACTTGGTCATCCCGGACGGAGCAACGCGGAGAGCCGGGATCGGCGAGCCCCTTAGCTGTCGGTTCGGATCACAGGCCTGGGCTCCCCGGCCCCGGCTCGGGCTGTCGCTTGGCCGGGGTGACTACGGAAAGGGGGACTAATTAGGTGTCCGAAGGGCCATCCCCCATTCGCGCCCGCCTACCCCGGCACCGCCGGCACCTCCCGGCGCAGGTCGGGTTCGTCGTGGATGAAGGTCACGTTTAGGGTCAGATTGACTTCTTCATCGCCCGGCCGTCCGCTCGTTTCAAGCGTATCCAGTTTCGCGGCACTGTCGTCGTCGAGAGCAACGCCGGTCTCGCTGACCGCGGTGCCGAACCGGCCTAGTGCCGAAACCGGCAGGACCAGCCGAAACGTGGTTGCGATGTTCGAAAACAGGGTGTGCCCCTCGACCCAGCCGCCGGTCTTCAGGATCGCATCGTTCAGGTCGCTCATGACCGCATGCCGGTTCTCGCGGGTGACACCGGACAGCATGACGATGCGTGGCCTCATAAGGCGGCTCCTTCTGCGGGCGGCTTAGCCGTTCGCGCCTTTCTTCCAACAGGAGGGAATCCATGCCAGTTTTCAGCCCCTGTCGCAGGTACGACTTGAGATGTCGTTTTAAAGATATTGAAAACAGACGCTCGAATTCATTGTCAATCGAACACGTTGCCGCAGCCGTTCTGGAGTTGCCATGTCCGACGATGATATCGACCTCGCCACCCTGTCCGACGACGAACTCGTCGAACAGATGCATGACGACCTTTACGACGGTCTCCAGGAGGAAATCCAGGACGCGGTCAACATCCTGCTGGAGCGCGGTTGGGCGCCCTACGACATCCTGACCAAGGCGCTTGTCGAAGGCATGCGCATCGTCGGCGTCGACTTCCGGGACGGCATCCTGTTCGTGCCCGAAGTGCTGCTGTCGGCCAATGCCATGAAGGCCGGCATGGGTATCCTGCGGCCGCTGCTGGCCGAAACAGGTGCCCCCAAGGTCGGCAAGATGGTGATCGGTACCGTCAAGGGCGACATCCACGACATTGGCAAGAACCTGGTCTCCATGATGATGGAAGGCGCCGGCTTCGAGGTGATCGATCTCGGTATCAACAACCCGGTCGAAAACTACCTGGCGGCGATCGAGGAACACCAGCCGGACATCGTCGGCATGTCGGCGCTCCTGACCACCACCATGCCTTACATGAAGGTCGTCATCGACACCATGAAGGAACAGGGCCTGCGCGACGATTACATCGTCCTCGTCGGCGGTGCGCCGCTCAACGAGGAATTCGCGGACGCCATCGGCGCGGACGGCTATTGCCGGGATGCGGCCGTGGCGGTGGAAATGGCCAAGGACCTGATCGCCCGCAGGCACAACATGCTTGCCGGAAAGGCCTGACACGAACCGGGGAGGCATTGGAATGGCCTCCAGCGAACCGCTGTTTCCGTTTGAGCCGGAGCCCGAACCGCTCCGGAAGATCGGACGTGTGCTGGTGATCGCATGCGGCGCGCTCGCCCGCGAGATCAAGGCGATCCGGGAGCTGAACGGGTTTACCCATATCGACCTGACCTGCCTGCCCGCCCAGCTGCACAACACGCCGCAGAAGATTCCGGAGGCCGTACGCGCGGCGATCCTTCAGAAACGCGACATCTACGACGAAATCCTGGTGGCCTATGCGGATTGCGGCACCGGCGGACTTCTGGACAAAGTTCTGGCGGAAACCGGCACGAAGCGCATCGGCGGCGCGCATTGCTATGCCTTCTTTACCGGCCTCGACGCCTTTGACGCCCTGGAGGAAGACCAGCTCGGCACATTCTACCTGACCGACTTCCTGGCCCGGCACTTCGAGACCATGGTGATGGCCCCGCTTGGCCTGAACTGGCACCCCCACCTGCGCGACATCTACTTCGCCCACTACACCCGCGTGCTCTACCTGGCCCAGACCGACGACCCGAAACTCGAAGCCGCCGCCCGCAAGGCCGCCGAGCGGCTTGGACTGGCGTTCGAGATGCAGAAGACAGGGTACGGGATGCTGGAGACGTTTTTGGCGGAGAGAGAGGCCAGATAGAGCGAAAAACCCCGCGTCGCATTTCCACCTAGCCGTGCCGGTTTCCCGCATCTTGAAAACCCGCTCTTCCGGCAATCATGAGCATCGAAAGGACGCTCTCTCATGGCGCAGAAGATCATCGTTTACTGGCGGGATATCCCGGCGCAGGTACTCGTGAAGAAGGGCCGCAAGGCTGCCCGGCGGGAACTGCCGGCCGTGTTCATGGAAACGGTCGACGCATGCGCCATGCGGGTCGGGGCGAAGGACACGGACGCCTATCTGGCCGAATGGCGCAGAAGCGATCCCGTCGATGTCTCCGACGACCTGGAAAGCGAAGCGGATGCGGCAGCCGAAGCGCTCATTGCCGCCTATCCAAAAGACAGACTGAAAGACCTCATGGCACGGGAAGGCTTTGAGCCTTCCGCTGCCGATATTTCCTCCTGAACTCCCAAGGGACAGCCATGACACGCACCGTCGTTGCCTCTGCCACCAGAGAAATCATCATCGGCTTCGACCAGCCTTTTTGTGTCATCGGAGAACGGATCAATCCGACCGGGCGCAAGAAGCTGGCCGCGGAAATGATCGCCGGGAACTTCGACACGGTGGAGGCCGATGCCCTGGCCCAGGTCGCGGCGGGCGCCACAATGCTTGACGTCAACGCGGGCGTGACGGCGGTCAATCCGAACGAAACCGAACCGCCGCTTATGGTCAAAACTCTCGAGATCGTTCAAGGGCTTGTGGACGTTCCCTTGTCCATCGATTCATCCGTGACGGCCGCCATCGAGGCCGGCCTCAGGGTCGCCAAGGGGCGTCCCCTGGTGAACTCGGTCACCGGCGAAGAGGAAAAGCTGGAAGCGATCCTGCCGCTTTGCAAGAAATACGATGTGCCGGTGGTTGCGATCTCCAATGACGAGACCGGGATTTCCGAAGACCCGGACGTGCGCTTCGCGGTTGCCAAGAAGATCGTGGAGCGCGCCGCCGACTACGGCATTCCGGCCCATGATATCGTTGTCGATCCGCTGGTCATGCCGATCGGCGCCATGGGCACGGCTGGCCAGCAGGTGTTCGCCCTGCTCCGCCGCCTGCGCGAGGAGCTGAAGGTCAACACCACCTGCGGGCTGTCCAACATTTCCTTCGGCCTGCCCCATCGCCACGGCATCAACGCCGCCTTCATCCCCATGGTGGTTGCGTCCGGCATGACCAGTGCGATCATGAACCCCTGCCGTCCGCAGGAAATGGAAGCGGTGCGCGCGGCCAACGTGCTTGCCGGCCACGATCCCAATTGCGGCGAGTGGATCATGAAGTATCGCGATTATACGCCGGCCGCAGCGGGCGCTCCGGCAGCAACCGAAGCTCCGTCAAGCGGAGGCCGCCGGCGCGGCGGACGCGAGGGCCGTCGCAGGAGCGCGAGCGTCTGACGACGAAACAGAAACGCCGAGAGCGAGCAAAGCTCAGATGACCGAGACGAAGAACCTGGCAAAGGTTGTCTTCCAGCCGAGCGGCCGGCGGGGCACGTTTCCGCTCGGTACGCCGCTGCTCGATGCCGCCCGCTCCCTCGGGGTCTACGTAGAATCCGTCTGCGGCGGGCGCGGCATCTGCGGGCGCTGCCAGATCTCCGTGTCGGAAGGCAACTTCGCCAAGGAGGGCCTGACCAGTGCGGCGGACCACCTTGCCGACGAAACCGAGGCGGAGGCGCGTTACCGGGGCTTGAGGAACCTTGCGTCCGACCGGCGCCTCTCCTGTCAGGCGAAGATCACGGGCGACCTCATCGTCGATGTGCCCACAGATGCCCAGACCAACCGGCAGGTGGTGCGCAAGCGCGCCGAAGTCCGGGCGATCGAGCCGAAACCCTCGATCTCCCTTGCGACGGTCACAATCGCCGAGCCGGACATGGACCTGCCGCGCGGCGATGCCGACCGGCTGCGGGACGCCTTGACCGAAAAGACCCGCCTATCCGGCCTCATTCTGGACCCTGCCCTGTTGGCGTCGGTTCAGGCCACCTTGCGCGCCGGCGACTGGACGGTGACAGCCGCCATTCAGCGGGACAACGCTGCAGGCCCGATCGTCACCGCGCTCTGGCCGGGGGAAAAGACCACCGTTTACGGCCTTGCGGTCGATATCGGTTCCACAACGATCGCAGCCCATCTCTGCGATCTTCAGACCGGTCGCACGGTTTCCTCCGCCGGAACCTCCAATCCACAGATTCGCTTCGGCGAAGACCTGATGTCGCGGGTTTCCTACATCCAGATGAACCCGGAGAAACTGCGGGATCTCACGAAAGTCGTGCGCGACGCGATCAACGCGCTGGTCGGCAAGCTCGTTGGCGATGTGGGCGCGGAGCGTGACGATGTGCTCGACGCGACCTTCGTCGGCAACCCGGTCATGCATCACCTGTTCCTCGGGATCAGCCCGGTGGAGTTGGGCGGCGCGCCCTTCGCACTTGCGGTCTCCGATGCCTTCACCCTGCCGGCCCGCGACCTCGACCTGGAGCTTAATCGCAGCGCGCGGGTCTATATGCTCCCCTGCATCGCGGGCCACGTCGGCGCCGATGCGGCAGCTGCCACCCTGTCCGAAGCGCCCTACAAGCGGGACGACATCACCCTGCTGGTGGATGTCGGCACCAACGCGGAAATCGTGCTCGGCAACAAGGACCGGCTGCTCGCCGCCAATTCCCCGACCGGGCCCGCATTCGAAGGGGCTGAAATCTCTTCCGGCCAGCGGGCCGCTCCCGGCGCCATCGAGCGCCTTCGGATCGACCGGGATACCCTGGAGCCGCGCTACAAGGTGATCGGCCTCGACGAATGGTCCGACGAGCCAGGTTTTGCGGAAAAGATCGACCAGGTTGGCGTGACGGGCATTTGCGGCTCAGGCATCATCGAGGCCGTGGCGGAAATGTTCCTGTCCGGCCTGATCACCGAAGACGGCGTTATCGACGGGGCCATGGCGGAACGGACCTCCCGTATCGTTCCGAGGGGCCGAACGTTTGCCTATGTGATCGCGACGGACGGCATCGAGATTTCGATCCTCCAGACCGATATCCGAGCCATCCAGCTTGCCAAGGCCGCGCTTTATGCCGGGGTCAAGCTTCTGCAGGACAAGCTCGGCACCAGCCGGATCGACCGGATCCGGCTTGCCGGCGCCTTCGGCAGCTATATCGATCCGACCTACGCGATGGTGCTGGGCCTGATCCCGGATTGCCCGATCGACGGCGTCGCAGGCGTCGGCAACGCGGCCGGGACCGGAGCGCGCATGGCGCTGCTCAACACCGACTACCGTCGCGAGATCGAGCAGACCGTGCGAGAGATCGAAAAGATCGAGACCGCCCTGGAGCCGAAATTCCAGGAGCATTTTGTCAACGCCATGGCGCTACCGAACAAGGTCGACCCGTTCCCGAACCTGCGCGAAGCCGTGGCCCTGCCGGAGCGCAAGCTGCAGGCCGGCGGCGAAGCGGGTGGCGGGCGCAGGCGGCGTCGCCGGGGGTAGCACCTCCCCCGTCAATGTCCGCCCAGCGCTCCGGTGGCGATCTGAAAGCCGGCAATGGTGACACAGATCACGCAGCCCACAAGGCCCCACCAACGGAACCGGTGAAGGCTCTTGTCACCCAGACCGCTGCCGAGGCGAAACAACGACAGATTGACAAGCGCAAAGACGGCCAGCGTCACCAGGCTTGTCGCTTCGGCCAGCTGCACCAGCGGAAAGGAAACCGCAAGCGCCAGGACTGCTATGGTCACCACCAGTGTCGCCCGTCCGGGCGTTCGCCGTTTCGGACCGACCCAGGCAAACCATTTCGGCGCAATGCCGTCATTCGCCATGCCGTAGAGCACCCGGCTCACCATGACGATCTGCACCAGGATACCGTTGATCATGGCAATGGCTGCGGCCGCCGCGACCGGCTTGCCCGAAAGGCCGGTGATCTGTTCGAACAGGACCGACATCGGAGCAGCGGACCCGGCAACCGCATCCCGGTCCGGCGCCGTGACCGCAACGATGGACAGAAGAACGTAAAGCACGACCGTGATGCCCAGTGTCCAGAACACGGCCCGCGGTGCGGTCCGTTCCGGATCCACCGTTTCCTCGGCCATGTTTTCGATATCCTCGAAACCGACAAACGCGAAAAAGGCGATCACGCCGCCAGACAGGATCCCGGCAAGCAGAGTTCCGTCCAGAGGCGGAACGAACGAGGGCGCCCATTCAGGCACGTCCGCGATGAGCGGCGCACCGAACACGATGACGATGATGAGGGTGCCAACCTCCAGGAACGTGATCACGCCGGCGAAGAGGACGCTCTCGCGCACGCCGAGCCAGGCGATAGCAGCCAATCCGCCGACTACGGCAATGAGCAGAACACTTTGCGGCAGCGGCACCAGGGCCCGCATGTATCCGGCAAAGGCAAGGGCGACCACGGCGCTTGAAATCGTGCCGGTCGCGCAGACGCCGTAGCCAACAAGCTTTCCCGGAAACGTCCCGAGCCCGCGATGAACGAACACCGCCTCCCCGCCGGCTTTCGGGAACCGGCTGACCAGAAGCGCATAGGAAACCCCGGTGACACCGGCGATCAGGCCGGCCAGCAGGAAGGAGAGCGGTGCATAGCTGCCGGCCAGCGTCAGGATTTCGCCGATCAGGGCAAAAATACCGGCGCCGACGGTCACGCCGACGCCGTAGAAGACCAGCCACGGCAGGGTCAGGGCTCTCCTCAGGGTCGCCGGTTTTGATTCTGGCTCGCTCATAAGGCCATTAATGCAGACACCACCGGAGGAAGTCGATCAGGGTCAGCGGTCGAAATCGTCGTACTGCCACATCCTCTGTTGCCAGATCTTTTCACCGATCAGGCAGTCATACGGCTCTTCCTTGAAGAGCTGCGCAGGCATGACGCGCGGCTTCGGCATCTCCACACCGCCGATCTCCAGCACCAGCTTCCGCCGGACGGCTTCGGGAAACTCCTCCCATTCGGTCACCGGAATAACGAAACTCCCCGGTCCTCCGGTCACGCAGCGATGATAGTAGACATCCAGATCCGGGATATTGAACCAGGACCCCATGCCGCTCGAGGTCATCAGCGGCAGGCCGTTGATGATGATGCCTTTTGCAACGGCCTTGTCCCGTTCCTCGGTTACGGGGAGGCCCTGATTGTTGGGACCGTCGCCGGAGATGTCGATCACGAGCCGGTCTGCCGAAAAAGGCACCTGTTCGAGGCGTTCGACGCCTGCGCGGATGGCGCCCGACAGAGACGTGCGGCGCGCGCCCACACTGTTTTCCGACAGAAGCAGGGCCGCGATTGCCTCCGCATCCGCCTGATTTTCGATCAGTGTCCAGCCGATGATTTCATGGACATAACTGTCGGCGGCCCATTCGTAGAGGGTCACCGCGATGCGGCCATAGACACCGTCCTGGATTGCCCGGACGACTTCTGGACTGGCAATGGCCGCGGCATAACCTTTCCGCTGGATTCGCAGCTCCTCATAGGACATGGACCGGGAGACGTCGACCGCGATCACCAACGCGACATCGACCCGGTCCTGCGCCCGAGCGGACGGCAGGAAACTGAGGAAAAGCAGCAAGGCGCCGGCAAGCGGCCTGACATATCCCGGAACACGCATGCTTCAGCGTAAATCAGACAGGCATGTTCCGCCTAGAGGCAATCGTCCGGCTGCAGATAAACCCTGCGTTATCATGGATTTTGGTGGTTTATCCGTCGCGCGATCAGCGAAACCTCACTAAGGCCCTTGCCGAAGAGGTTGGCACTTCTGAACCATTCCTGATCTCAAAACGTGATCATGCCGTTGGAATTGATTTCCATCAGTTAGCGCCCGATGCTCCAATCTTGCGGTGAACCATCCAATGAATATAAATATTTGAAAAGAAACGTATCGAATCGCGGCAGCGAGAGAGCGCAATCCGGACAGCGAAATGCCCGAAGGATGGTCTTTTCGCCGGAGAGAAGCGCGTATGTACGAACCGAAATGGGAGCTGTCCGAAAATGAAGCGCAACGTTCTCTACCTCATTATCGCCATCCTCGTTATCGCCATCATGGTCTTGGGTTATAATTTTTACCAGGAACGCCAAAAAAAGAGTGGCATAGATATAGAGATTGGAAAGTCCGGCATTTCCGTAGAAACCAAATAGGCAAGAATAACCCGATTGGTTTCCCGATTAGGGGTCGGTTCGGAAATAGAATAACCGTTTTACCTGCGCCGGGTCCGCGACATTCTTTGGAGGCGGTCCGGCGCCTTGTGTCTGCATCGTTGCCTTTGTCAGCGATCCGTATTCCGGCTTTTATGGCAGGCAAGAGACGATCTGGTCCTTCCAGATCACTGGCCTGTCCGCCGCATTGCCGGAATTAATCCCGTTTTTTCAATGGTCTCCTGCCAGAGGCTGCAAATCCGGGTCGCGTGACAAATGAAGATGCCCTGCCGGTCCACAGAACCTAGTCCCGACGGCGGCCTCTGCGGCGGCCGGAATTGCCGTCCCCTCTCTCGGCCCGTGCCGTATCGGCGTCCTTGTTCGCTGGAGACACAAGCGGTCCGATTCTGCTTAGAATCTGCTCAAGGGAGGGCCGTTCCCCTGCGGTGTGGCTGTCCATCGCCTGCCGCATGGCGGAGATGTGACCCGCAGACGTGCCGCAGCAGCCGCCGATAATCCGGGCTCCGGCATCAATCGCCATGCGGGTGTAATCGGCCATCAGCTCCGGCGTTCCGGTATAAACGACCTCATCGCCCCTGATCTGGGGAATCCCGCAATTTCCCTTGGCGACGACGATGGCCTCCGGATCGGCTTCCGTAATTTCCAGGATCGCGGCCAGAAGATCGGACGCCCCGACCCCGCAATTGGAGCCGATGGCGACGGGTGTACAGGCGAATTCGGATTTCAGCGCGCCGAGGCCTTTCGGCGGCAAGCCCATCATGGTCCGGCCGGCGGTATCGAAGCTGGCGGTGATCACCAGCGGCAGGCCGCTGCCCTGCGCGGCTTCAGCCGCCGCCTTCATTTCTTCCGCCGCCGACATGGTCTCGACCCAGAGGATATCGGCCCCGCCTTCGACAAGACCTTCGATCTGTTCGCGGAAGGCTTCGACCGCGTCTTCGTGGCTCAGGGCACCGAGCGGCTGGAACAATTCGCCCGTCGGACCGATGGACCCAGCGATCAGGATGTCCCGGTCGGCCTCTTCGGCCACGTCCCGGGCAAGGCGGACAGCGGCGGCGTTCAGTTCCTTCACCCGGCCCTCCGCCCCATGCAGCTTCAGCCGATGCCGGTTGGCGCCGAAGGTGTTGGTCAGGATGATATCGGACCCGGCCTCAACGAAGCCGCGATGCAGCGCCCTGATCTTGTCCGGCTCATCGACGTTCCACAGTTCGGGTGCGTCGCCGGAGACGAGCCCCATGTCAAACAGCGTCGTCCCCGTCGCGCCATCGGCCAGGAGCGTGCCTTTTTCGACCAGTAGTTTTTCGAATTTGGACATTGAGGCCTGTCTTTCCTGACTTGTCGGTTATGTAGATTTTTCCGCTTGTTCCCCTCTCACCCGTGAGGGGAATTCGCCAAGAATCAGAATACCTTGAACCTTTCCGATCAGGAGCGGGGTTTCAGGTTTTCCGGGTCGTAGAGCGGCGTATAGCCGACCGCGACCACTTTGACCGGATAGGTTTCGGAGAAATACTCGACGTTCAGCTTGCGGCCGAGCTCACAGTATTCCTTCGGCAGGTAGGCAAGCGCGATGTTCTTGCCGATGGTCGGGCCATAGGCGACCGAGGTCGTATAGGACAGGCGGCCGAGTTCATCGACCAGCGTCTTGCCGGTTTCCGGATCCATGACCGGCATGGCGCCGACCGGATAGCGCTTCACGCCAGCGGCATCCGTGTTTTCGGTCATCACCAGGGTGCAGAGCATGGCCGGTTGATGGTCTCGGGACTTGTATTCGACGTGCTTTGCCTTGCCGCGGAAGTCGGCTTCCTTGACCTTCGGACGGGCCAGATCGCTTTCGATCAGGTTGTACTGGGTCAGGAGGTCGGCATTCTGCAGACGCAGGGACTTTTCCATGCGGCGCGAGTTTGCATAGGTCTCCACGCCGACGGCCATGATGCCGATTGCGCGTAGCGCATCCCAGACGGCCAGGCCGTCCTCGTAGTTCATGTGCAGTTCCCAGCCCTGCTCGCCGACGTAAGACAGGCGGAACGCGGAGACTTTCTTACCTGCGATCTCGATCTCCTTGATCGCGGCGAAGGGGAAGTTTTCCGGATCGAGTCCAGCCGGATCGGCCACGACCTTCTTCAGGTTTTCCCGCGCGTTCGGTCCCCAGATGCCAATAGTCGTGAATTGCTCGCTCACATCGGTCACGGTGACGTCGAAGCCCTTGTCCTCGGCAATCCGCTTGACGTAGTGGTAGTCGCGCGGGCCGGCATCGGCGCCATCGACCACGCGGCAACGGTCGGCCATGCGGATCACCGTCAGGTCGGCGCGCACCATGCCCTCATCATCGAGGAAGTGGGTGTAGATGCCCTTGCCGACGTTGGTGTCGCCGCCGATTTTCGCCGCGCAAAGCCATTCCATCAGCGCGACATGATCCGGGCCTTCGACGTCGAACATATAGAAGTGCGACAGGTTGATGATGCCGCAGTCCTCGCTCAGTGCCAGGTGTTCGGCATTGGACACGCGCCAGAAATGGCGGTTGTCCCATTCGTTTTCGCGAACCGGAACCTTGTCGCCGTATTTCTCCAGCAGATGCTCGTTGGCGGCATAACCGTGGGCGCGCTCCCAGCCGCCGAGTTCCATGAAATACCCGCCAAGCTCGACTTCACGCTCGTAGAACGGCGAGCGCTTGACGTTCCGGCTCGTCGCATAGGGTTCGCGCGGATGGATGGCCGGGAAGTAGATCTTCTGCGCGGCCTCGTAACAGCGGCTCTCGATGAATTTCTCTTCCAACTGGTGCTGGTAGAAGCGCGAATAGTCGATGGACGCGTGGTCGATTTCCGTGCGGCCGTCGGTGATCCAGTCGGCGATCAGCTTGCCGTAGCCCGGGCCGTCCTTGACCCAGATGGCGACGCAATACCAGAGGCCACGCACCTTCTGGCTTTCGCCGCAGGACGGGCCGCCGCCGGCCGAGACCTGCAACAGACCGTTGAAGGAATGGCCTTCGTTGTAGCCCAGTTCGCCCAGGATCGGCGTCAGCTCCATGGCCCGTTCCAGCGGTTCGATCACCTGCTCCATTTCCAGATCGCGCTGGGACGGCGATAGGCGTGCCACGTCCTTTTCCAGAAGGTCGCGGGGATGGCACATGCGCGGATTGTCGGTCTCGTAATAACCCCACTCGATCTGACCGCCCTCCGTCGTCTTCGGATCGCCGGTGTCGCGCATGTAGGCGGAGTTGCCCTGGTCGCGCATCAGGGGGAAGCCGATATCCTTGCCTGTGCCGGCGAACTCGTTGTACGGACCGAAGAAGGTCAACGGGTGGTCGACCGGCATGACCGGCAGATCCTCGCCGACCATTTCCGCAATCAGACGGCCCCAGAGACCCGCACAGACGATGACATGATCGGCCATGATCGTGCCGCGATGGGTGACCACGCCCTTGATACGGCCATCCTCGACCACAAGCGACTTGGCCGGCGTGTTGGCGAAGGCCTTCAGCTTGCCGCTGGCCTCTCCGGCGTCAACCAGCTTGCCGGCAACGGTCTGCGAACGCGGGACGACAAGGCCGGCGTCGGGGTCGAACATGCCGCCCTGGACCATGTCCTCTTCGATCAGGGGGAATTTCTCCTTGATCTCGGCCGGGCTGACGAGCCGGACATTGGTGCCGAAGGCCTTGCCGGAGGTCACTTTGCGCTTGATCTCTTCCATCCAGGCATCGTCGCCGGTGCGCGCCACTTCAAAGCCGCCGATACGCGCGTAGTGGCCCATCTTCTCGAAGAAATCGATGGAATACTGGGTGGTCCAGACGGAGAGATAGTCGTGGCTGGTCGTGTAGCAGAAATCGGAGGCGTGCGCCGTCGACCCGATGTCTGTGGGAATACCGGACTTGTCGATGCCGACGATATCGGTCCAGCCGCGTTCGATGAGGTGATGCGCCACGGAAGCGCCGACAATGCCGCCCAGACCAACGATGACGACTTGCGCCCTGTCAGGAAATGCTGACATCATTCATTCCTTTTCCAAAGACCGGACGCGGAGCGCCGGAGGATCACCACCGATACCAAAGACCCGCGCGGCAAACTGCAACTCCAGAGCACCGCGCATCCACGCGGCACCGTCTGCCGATCGTTCCTGTTTTGAAGGCAAGCCTAGGTTGGGTTTCGGAAGCCCAGATGCGGCAAGCCGACATGCTCTGTCGTCAAGGCGCCATCGGTCCAAAAGCGCACCGGCGACGGCGCAGGCGATGGTGACGTTTTTAGAAAAGGCTAAGACGGATACGGACGGAGGTGGTAAACCCGTCTCACGCACACTCGCAGTCCCTTATTCGAGTGGCCAGATGGAGGCTCAATCATGTCCGATGCCGCAGTATCCGCGGGACGCCGCGGGAGATCGGCCCGCCGAGAACGCCGGATGTCCGGATCAGGCGGCGTCGGCGCTCCCTACATTACGCGAAACATTCCGTTCTACGATGTCCTGAGCGACGAAGGCGCGGAGACGATCGAGGCCAACACCGACCGGATTCTGGCGGAAATCGGCCTGGAATTTCGCGAGGATCCGGAGGTTCTCGACATCTGGAAAGCGGCCGGCGCCGAGGTTGACGGCGAGCGGGTCCGCTTTCCAAAGGGCATGCTGCAGGAACTGGTCAAGACGGCGCCTTCCCAGTTCACCCAGCACGCGCGCAATCCTGCCCGGAGCGTGGAAATCGGCGGCAACAATCTGGTGTTTGCCCCCGTCTACGGGCCTCCTTTCGTCACCGATCTCGACAACGGCCGGCGCTACGGCACGATCGAGGATTTCCGCAATTTCGTGAAGCTGGCCTACATGTCGCCGTGGATGCACCACTCGGGCGGCACCGTCTGCGAGCCGGTCGATCTGCCGGTGAACAAGCGCCATTTCGACATGGTCTATTCCCATATCAAATATTCCGACAAGCCGTTCATGGGCTCCGTGACCGCGCCTGAACGGGCGGAAGATTCGGTGAAGATGGCGCAGATCGTGTTCGGCGAGGAATTCGTCGACCAGAACTGCGTGATGATCCAGCTGATCAACGCCAACTCCCCGCTGGTGTTCGATGCCACCATGCTCGGCGCGCTCAAGGTTTACGCACGCGCCAACCAGGCCTGCATCGTGTCGCCGTTTATCCTGGCCGGCGCGATGAGCCCGGTGACCGTCGCCGGCACCCTGTCGCAGGTCCTCGCCGAGGCGCTGGCCGGTTGCGCCCTGACCCAGCTCCTGCGGCCGGGCGCACCGGTCGTCTTCGGCGCCTTCGTCAGTTCCATATCCATGCAATCGGGTGCGCCGACCTTCGGCAGCCCTGAAGGCACGCTGCTTTTGAACGGCGCGTCCAAGCTCGCCCGCAGGCTCAATCTGCCGTTCCGTTCCGGGGGCTCCTTCACGGCCTCCAAGGTGCCGGATGCCCAGTCGGCTCAGGAATCGGCCCAAACGATTACGGCCACCGTCCAGTCCGGGGTGAATTTTGCGCTTCATTCGGCCGGTTGGCTCGAAGGCGGCCTGTGCTCTTCTTATGAAAAGTTCATCCTCGATGCCGACCAGCTCGGAATGATGCATGTCCTGGCCAGGGGAATCGATCTTTCCGACGAGGCCATGGCCATGGATGCTCTTCAGGAAGTCGGGCCCGGCGGCCACTTCCTCGGGGCAGCACATACCCAGCGCAACTTCGAAAGCGCGTTCTACCGCTCGTCGATCGCCGACAACAATTCCTACGAACAATGGCTGGCGGACGGCGAACTGGATGCGGCACGGCGCGCCAACCGAATCTGGAAGGAACAACTGGCGGCTTACGGCGGTCCGGAGCTCGATCCGGCCATCGATGAGGCCCTGCAGGATTTCATGGCTAATCGAAAATCATCTTTTCCGGACAGCAACGTTTAGCTCCCCTTTCAGAGTGTTTCGAAGGATTTGCCCGGACCCTTGGCGGGCCCGGGTAACGCCCCTCCTCCAAAATGCTGTCTCTTAGGCAGTGGAAACTCTTGCAAGTCTCGGCTAGGCTTATTAAACACCGCCGATATGCCTGCGGTGCAGCATTGGCCGTGAGCCATTAATCGAGAGGCGAGTGCCCTTAGGGGAACTCATGGAGGGTGGTTAATAAAAATGCATAGCGCGCACTGCGTTCCACTCACCTTATTCGTATTCCCATCGATCGCTTGTTACGGCGAAATACGCTGAAGGTTGCTCAGTGGCTTCATTACATTCAAATATTGATATCGTCGGTTATGCGAGCCGGTTGCCGGGCGCGAACAATTCGGAAGATTTCTGGGCGCTGCTGCGCGACGGAAAATGCGCCGTAACATCGGTTTCAAACGACAGATGGCCGCTGGCCCGCTTCGGACACCCTGACAAGTCCTCCTCCGGCAAAAGCTACACCTGGGCGGCCGGCCAGCTCGATGACGTCTGGGGTTTCGATCCGTCCTTTTTCGGCATCTCTCCGCGTGAAGCGCTCCAGATAGATCCCCAGCAGCGCCTGTTGCTGCAGCTGGTCTGGGAAGCCCTCGAACACGCCAATGTTCCGCCAAGCGAACTGGCAGGGACCGCGACCGGAGTTTATGTCGGTGCCTCATCCCTCGATTATCACCACAGGTTCATAGGCGACCCGGCAACCGCCGACATGCAATTCATGACCGGCAATACGCTGTCGATCGTGTCGAACCGCATTTCCTATATCTATGACCTGCGCGGCCCCAGTTTCACGGTCGATACCGCCTGTTCCTCTTCCCTGGTCGCGCTGCATGAAGCAATTTCCGCGATCGAGAGCGGTCAGATCGATACGGCCATCGTTTGCGGCGTCAGCCTGCTTTTGAGCCCCTTCGCGTTCATCGGCTTCTCGCGGGCCACCATGTTGTCGCCGACAGGCCTCTGCCAGGCATTCGATGCCAATGGCGACGGCTATGTGCGCTCCGAAGGTGGCGTTGCGATCGTGCTGCGCTCAAAACGCGCCAAAGCGCTTAATGGCGCGCGAAGCCACGGGAAGATCATGGCGTCCGGCATCAATGCCGACGGCCGCACGGTCGGCTTGTCCCTGCCCTCACCTTATGCGCAGGCGGATCTGCTGCGTGAAATGTACGACGGCCTCGGGATCGACCCGAACGCGCTCGCCTTTGTGGAAGCGCACGGCACGGGAACCCGCGTCGGCGATCCGGCGGAAGCCGATGCCCTGGGCAAGGTCATCGGCCAGAAACGCTCCGACGTCCTGCCGATCGGGTCCGTCAAGACCAATGTCGGCCACCTGGAACCGGTCTCGGGCCTCGTCGGACTGGTCAAGTCGCTTCTGGCGCTGAAGCATGACACGTTGCCGAAGTCTCTGCATTTTAACACGCCCAATCCGGATATCCCGTTCGAGGAACTTAACCTCAAGGTCGCAAGCGAACAGGTCGCGCTTGCCCGCTCCGAAAAGCCGCGCCTTGCCGGTATCAACTCGTTCGGCTTCGGCGGCACCAATGCCCACACGGTGATCGCGGATGGCGATCCCGAACCGGTGGCGAACGACGCGATTTCGCCGGCCGCACCGCTGATCCTGTCCGCCCGCTCCAAGGATGCGCTGAAGGAACTGGCCGCACGCTATCGCGATCGGCTGAAGGATGCGGATGGTAAAGACGCGGCACGCGTTACGGTTTCCGCCGCTCATGCGCGTGAGCTCCTGGCGCAGCGTCTTGTCGTTTCCGGCGACACGCCGGAAAGCCGGCTGGCGTCCCTTGAAGCGTTTCTCGCCGAAGAGGATGCGCCGGAGGCGATCGCCGGCGAAGCCCTCAAGCAGAAGGAGAAGATCGGCTTCGTCTTCTCCGGCAACGGTTCCCAGTGGGCCGGCATGGGCCAGGAAGCCTACCAGAAAGACGAAACCTTCCGGCTCGCGTTCGAGCGGGTCGACAAGATCTTCATGGGCATCGGCGGCTGGTCGCTTCTGACCACCCTATTCGCCGAAGACCTGGAAAACGATATCGAACGTGCGGAAATCTCTCAGCCGCTGCTGTTCGCCATCCAGGTTGCCCTGGTCGAGGCATTGAAACGCCGCGGCATCGAAGCGGATGGCGCCTGCGGACACAGCGTCGGCGAGGTCGCCGCTGCCTGGTGCTGCGGTGCCTTGACCCTTGAACAGGCCGTCAAAGTCATTCACGCCCGGTCCAGCGAACAGGAAGTGGTCCGAGACCTCGGCTCCATGGCCGCCCTTCTGCTGCCGGCCGAAGCCGCCTTGGCCGCAATGGAGGAAAGCGGCCTGCCTCGCCTTGAACTGGCCGCGATCAACAGCCCGCGCAGTGTTACCATTTCCGGCGACACCGATAGCCTGGACGCCTTCGCGAAATTCGCCCGCAAGAAGAAGTGGGCTCTGCGCCGGCTGAACCTGGCCTATCCGTTCCACAGCGCCCTGGTGGACCCGATCCGGGACCCGCTTCTGACGGCTCTGACCGGTGTTACGCCGCAGGCACCGGTCCTGCCCTTCTACTCGACCGTCGAGCCGGAGGCGCAAGACCTGGCGCTTGATAGCGATTACTGGTGGCGCAACGTTCGTCAGCCGGTGAAATTCGCCGACGCCATTTCGAAGATGAGCGAAGATGGATTCGGCGTTCTGGTGGAGATCGGACCGAAAGCGGTGCTCGGCACCTATATGAACGACGTTCTGCGCAGCGACGGGAAAAAGGCGACGGTGCTGGCAAGCCTGGAGCAGCCGGGCAAGAACACCGCGCCGGTGCAAAATCCGGTCGCCAAGGTGGCAAGTGCCATGGTTGCCCATGGCGGCAGGGTGGATCTCTCCCGCTTCGTCGCCCCGCGGCCGAATGCATTGGCCAAACTCCCGGGTTACCCCTGGCAGAATTCACCCTACATGCCCGATCCCACGTCGGAACGGGTGGACTTTATGTTCGGACGGACCTGGCCCCTGCTCGGCTACCGTCTGCGCCAGGACGTGGCGGAATGGTTCAACCATGTGGACGCTGTCGCCATTCCCTGGCTGGCGGACCACAAGGTCGAGGAATCGGTCGTTTTCCCCGCTGCCGGTTATACGGAAATGATACTGCGGGCGACCTTGAGCTGGACCAAGAGCGATACGGTCGAGATCCGCGATCTGGACATCCTGCGCCCGCTGGTCATCGACAGTGGTGAGACCTGGGAGACGGAAGTCCGGATCTCGCCGGATGACCGGGTCGTGGAAATTTATTCAAGACCACGCCTGCAGGACAGCGACTGGTCGCTGAACGCCCGCGGCCATTTCGTGACACCGTCGGAAACCGACCATACGCCATGGCTGCCGGCAGGCGAGCAGGAAGCCTCCCGGCTGAATCACGACGACCTTTACACGATCACCCGCTCTTTCGGCCTGGAATACGGCCCGGTCTTCCGGCGCGCGGACCATGTCATTACCCATGACCAACGCTCCGCCACGGTCTACCTTCGCCCACAGGACGACTGCCTAGCGCAGACCGAACTCTCCCTTTGCCCGACGCTGGTCGATTCCGGCTTCCACGGTCTTTTCGCCCTGCTGCAGTCGGTTCCGGGCGTTCCGGAAAAGACGAGCTTCCTGCCGATTCGCATCGGCAGCCTTCGGCTGCTGCAGCCGGAAGCGATGCCCGAGGCGGTCCGCATCAAGGTGACCAAGGCCTCGCCACGGTCCATCGAGGCCACATTCGAATATATCGACGCCAACGGAGCGGTTATTGCCCGCCTGGCGCAGACCCGCTTCCGGGCCGTCAAACTTGGACGGGAAACCCGTCCGAACGAGCTCATCTACAAGCAGCTGGCCACGCTCTTGCCGGACGCCGACCGCAAAGCGCCGGCCGAAACGGTTCTACCGAATGGCTTTGCAGCCTTTGCCGGAGAGATCGGCGTATCGGCCGACGAAGCGCCGGAACTGGAAGATTCCGTGCTTCTCATCGAGGCTCTGGGGCGGACGATTGCCCACGAAACGCTCTGGCAATTCTGCGATAATGGCAGGTTCGACCTGACCGCCCTGATCGGCACGACCAAGATCCATGAGACAGCGCGCGCGCTTGTCCATTCCCTGCTGGGATGGCTTGAGGAAAGCGAGCTTGCCGCTAAAGCCGAGGGCGGCTGGCAGTTGTCCGACCCCGCTGATGGGCCCGATGCGTCGCTGCTGATGCAGACCATCGCGCTGGAGGGCGCGCGCCATATCGCCGAAGCCTCGCTTCTTGCGCGTCTCTACACCGGGCTTGCCGATGTTCTCCGGGACGGGCTTCCATCCACGGCCGGAGATCTCTATGCGAGCGGGCTTTACGACGCCTATCTGACCGCTTCCCCTGCGGCGACAGCCAATTCCGGCGCCCTGAAAACCGCGGTTCTGGGACTGGTGGACAATTGGCCGGAAGATCGGGCGCTGCGCTGCCTCGTTGTCGGAGCGTCCGCACACGACGTCATTCAGTCGCTCGACCGCCAGCTCGATCCGCGTCGAATGTCCGTAGCGGTCACCGATCCGTCGGACAGCCAGCTCGGCCGCGGAGCCCGCCTTTGGACAGGAAGCACCTCGACCCAGTTCCACGAGTTCGAGGACGACACGCTTGCGAAGCACGCCCCATTCGACCTCATTGTCTTCGGAGAATCGATCGCCGAACTGCGGGAAGGCCAGCTTTCGAAGATCGCCGACATGGCGGTGGAAGACGCTCTGCTTGTGGCCGCCGAACACCTTCCCGCCCCGCTCACGGATATGATCCGAGGCATTGGACAGGACTGGTGGCAGGACGGAGACAGCGATGTCGCACTGTCCAGATTGAACGAGGACTGGAGTGAGATCCTTTCCCGGGCCGGTTTTGGACACATCGAAACCGCGACGCTGAACAGCACTGTCGCCGAAGGCGATCTGATTGCGGCCCGCGCCGGCGCCAAGCCGGAACAGACGGCCGGTGAAGCGGAAGGCGAAGCCGCACAGGCAGCTCCCGAAGCCGTACATTTCCTTCTGTTCACGGATGAGGAAGGCCCCGCGCGCAAATTGGCCGATGGCCTCTCGGCCTGTCTCAACCGGGAGGATGTTGCGACCACCCTCCTGATCGCCGGTCCGGAAACGAAAGAGGTTTCCGAAGGCGTCTGGATGATCGATGTCGACGGCGAGAGCGATGTCCTGAAGCAGCAGCTTGGTAAAGCGAGCGGGCGTCTGGTTCATCTTCAGGGCGGTTATGCCGACAAGACGGATGCCCTCAGCGTGGTCGACAAGCGCACATGGTCGCTGACACGGATCCTCAACACGCTCGGCGCCGAAGATGGCGAGATCGTCATCGTTGCCCCCGGCGGCGCGCAGGATCTCGCGGGCGGCATCGCCCATTGCCCGGAGCAGGCTGGAACCTGGGCCTACGGCCGCGTGGCGATGAATGAGTTTCCCCAGGCAAACATTCGCCTGATCGACCTTTCCCCGACACTCGAACCGGGCATTGCCGCATCGCGGCTTGCCGAGGAACTGCTGCGCGATAGCGATGAGCGGGAAGTCGTCCTGGATGGCCGCAACCGGTCCGGCCTCAGAATCCTGCAGGGCGGTGTCTTGCCGGAACGGACGGTCTCCGGCGGAGCCCGCCCCGGAATGCGTCTGGAAATCCTGCGCCAGGGCGCGCTGGACCAATTGTCGTGGCAAGCCATCGACCGGGCCGAACCGCAGGGGTCGGTCGTCGAGATCGCCGTTGAGGCCAGCGGCCTCAATTTCCGTGATGTCATGTGGGCGCTCGGCCTTTTGCCTGAAGAGGCGCTGGAAGACGGCTTTGCCGGTCCCACGCTCGGAATGGAGTGCTGCGGCACCGTCGTCGCCTGCGGTCCCGAAGTGACGCGCTTCCGACCCGGAGACCGGGTCATCACCTTCGCACCGGCCTGTTTCGCAAGCCATGTCACCGTGGACGAGAGCGGCTGTGCGCCGATGCCCTCCACGGTTTCTCCGGAGGAAGCGGCAACCATCCCGGTGACCTTCCTCACCGCCTATTATGCCCTGGTGCATCTCGCTAGGCTGTCGGAGGGTGAAACGGTCCTGATCCACGGCGGCGCCGGCGGTGTCGGCCTTGCCGCCCTCCAGATTGCCAAGTGGCGCGGCGCGCGGATCATCACAACGGCCGGTTCTCCGGAAAAGCGGAACGTGCTGAAGCTGCTAGGCGCCGATGTGGTCCTCGACTCGCGCAGCCTCTCTTTTGTCGACGCGGTCATGAAGGAAACGGGCGGCGAAGGTGTCGACGTCGTGCTGAACTCGCTCTTCGGCGAGGCCATGGAGCGCAGCATCGAAGTGCTGAGGCCCTTCGGTCGGTTCCTGGAACTGGGCAAGCGTGACTATTACGGCAACACGCGGATCGGGCTTCGACCGTTCCGCCAGAACCTGACCTATTTCGGGATCGATGCCGATCAGCTTCTGACCCGCCAGCCGCAGCTCGCTGTAGAGCTGTTCACCAGGCTGGTGGACCTGTTCGAGAGCCGGACGCTTTCGCCCCTGCCCTACCGGGTTTTCGAAGCGGATCAGGCTGTCGACGCTTTCCGCCTGATGCAGCAGGCCGGGCACATCGGCAAGATCGTGTTGCGCCCGCCTGAAGTGCCCGAAAACCTTCCCGAAACGCCGCATCTCGTCTTTAAGGACGACGCGGTTTACGTGATTGCGGGCGGCTTCGGCGGCTTCGGCGTGGAACTCCTAAACCGGCTTGCCGACAAGGGCGCGAAACACCTGGCGGTGCTGAGCCGCCGCGGTGGAGATTCCGACGATGCGCGCCAGGCCATCAAGGGGCTTGAAAAGCGCGGGGTTTCGGTTTCCGCCTATGCCTGCGACATCACCGATGAAGCAGCCGTCAAAAAGGCACTGGAAGAAATCCGCTCCGCCGGACACCCGATCTGCGGCGTGTTCCATACGGCGATGGTGCTGAACGACGTCTTGATCGCCAATCTGGAGCATGACGGGCTGACCCGCGTGCTGGCGCCGAAGGTGCGCGGAGCCGAACTGCTTGACCTTCTCACGCAGAACGATCCGCTCGATCACTTCGTGCTTTATTCCTCTGCAACCACCCTGGTCGGCAACCCGGGTCAGGCCAACTATGTGGCCGCCAACGGCTACCTGGAAGCGCTTGCGCGCAAGCGTCGCGCGGAAGGCCGCCCGGCCCTTACGGTTGCCTGGGGCGCCATCTCCGATGCGGGCTACCTTGCCCGCAACGAGGACATCAACGAGATGCTGTCGCGCAAGCTCGGCCGTCATGCCCTGACCGCCAAAGAAGCCCTCGACGGTCTGATGTCGCTGATGGCCCTGCCACAGCAGGATCTGGAAACGGCAGCTGTCGGCTATGCCCGCATCGACTGGCAATCGGCCCGCAAGGATCTGGCCTTGTTGGGCTCGCCGCTGATCGGTCTTCTCGGGCTTGGCGAGGGCGATGACGGCAGCGGCGCGGAAGGTGCCATCGATCTGCATGCCCTGCTCGACGGCATGGACAAGACCTCCGCGGCTCAGACCGTCGCCAAGCTGCTCGCGGCGGAAATCGGCAAGATCCTGCGGATCTCGCCGGACGAAATCGATGCACACAAGCCGCTTTCGGATATCGGCATGGATTCGCTGATGGCGCTGGAATTGCGCATGAGCGCGGAACGCCAGCTCGGGATCGACATTCCGCTGATGTCGCTCGCCAATGGCGCCACATTGATCGACCTGTCGAGCCGCGTGGCAAACCGCGTTCTGGGCGAAGACGGAGAGGACCGCTATTCTGCGGAATCTCAAACGCTTGCAAGCCAGCATATAACCGACAACGAACGTACGGAAACAGAAGACCTCACGGACGTCGCGGCGCAGCTGGAAAGCAAGAGCCGCGAACTGGGATCATTCCTATGACGGATACCAAGGGCCTGGGTGCCGACGAACGCGCCAAACTGATGGATAGCGTCCGTGCCGGACGCCGCTCGGCACGTGACAAGCGTCCCGCCTCGACTTCGGCAAAAGCCGAAGCACCGAAGAAAAAAGCGTTCGACTTCAAGTCCCTGCCGCAAATCAAGCAATTGCAGATGCAGCGCGCGGCGGCTGACATGATGGGGATTGAAAACCCCTTCTTCCGGCCACACGACGGCCTGGCGACCGGCACCACGGAGATCGGCGGCAAGGTCCACGACAACTTCGCCTCCTACAATTACCTTGGCCTCAACGGTCACCCGGAAGTCAATCAGGCTGCCAAGCAGGCGATCGACACCTTCGGAACCAGCGTGTCCGCCAGCCGGATCGTTGCCGGGGAGCGGCCGCTGCACGGCGAACTGGAGCAGGCGCTCGCGCGCGTGCATGGGGTCGAGTCCTCCATCGTCATGGTGAGCGGCCATGCGACCAATGTGACCACCATCGGTCACCTGATGCGCAAGGGCGATCTCATCCTGACGGATTCCCTGGTGCATAATTCGATCGCCGAAGGCGCAAGGCTGTCCGGGGCGACCCGGATCAACTTCCCCCATGACGATCTGAATGCGCTGGAAAAGCTGCTCGCCGAAAGCCGGCACAAGTTCGACAATGTGCTTATCATCGTCGAAGGCCTCTATTCCATGGACGGGGACTTCCCGGATCTGAAGCGGCTCGTTGCTCTCAAGCAGTCCTATGACGCCTGGCTTATGGTCGACGAAGCCCATTCGATCGGCGTCCTCGGAAAGACCGGTCGCGGCATTGCCGAACACTTCGGCATCGACCCCAGAGAAGTCGAAATGTGGATGGGAACGCTGTCAAAGACATTCTCCTCCTGTGGCGGCTATATCGCCGGCTCCAAGGCGCTGTGCGATTATCTCAAGGTTTCCGCACCGGGCTTCGTGTTCTCCGTCGGCTTGTCGCCCGCTCTGACCGCCTCGGCGATCGCCTCCATCCAGGTCATGGAACGCGAGCCGGAACGGGTGCGGAAGCTGCAGGAAAACGGCCAGTACTTTCTGAAAAAGGCAAAGGAAGCGGGTCTCGATACCGGCCCGAGCGCCGGCTATTCGGTGGTGCCGGTCATCGTCGGCGATTCCGTCGGCGCCGCGATCCTGTCGAACCGGCTTCTGGAACGGGGCGTCAACGCGCTGCCGATCATCTTTCCGGCGGTTCCGGAAAAGTCGGCCCGCATCCGCTTCTTCATTACCAGCGAGCACACGCAGGAACAGATCGACCGTGCGGTCGAAACCACGGTCGAGGAACTCGCCAAGCTGAAGAGCGACGGTTCGGCGGTCGACCGGTTGATCAAGGCGACGCGATAGGGCGTCGCCCCGTCAGTCAGCCACGGTCTTGGTCACTGCCTGAGTATCTCGGGTCTTCCTCGATATCGGCGGCAAAGCCCCCCATGAAGAGATCGGAAATCCGAGCTGGCAGCAGGTTCTGCAGCCGGATGCCTGTCGCCAGGATGAAAGGAAAGGCATAAAAGGCCTTCCGCTTTTCGATCGCCCGGCGCATTTTCACCGCAGCCTTTTCCGCCGGCATCTCAAACGGCTTGGAGCCTTTGTGCCGGGCCGACATGGGCGATGTGACAAACCCCGGGCAGATGATGGTCACATCGACACCGAAGGGGGCAAGCCAGCCACGCAGGGAATGGCCGTAGGCAATGACGGCGGCTTTGGTCGCACTGTAGCTTGGCATGTCGGGCAAGGCGCGCATGCCGGCCAGCGAGGCGACAAGGACAATCTGCCCTCGCCCGCGCAGGCGCATCGGTTCCACGACACCCGTGACCGTATTGACCGCACCACGGTAATTGATATCGATCTGCCGGTCGGCCTCATGATCCGTTTCACGGCTGCGTCCGGGCCCGAGTCCCGCCGTCACGCCCGCATTGGCAATGACGAGATCCACCGGATGGCGCGCATCCAGGTCGGCCAGAAATGCATGAAGGGCATCCCGGTCACGAATATCGAGCGCAGCGGTTTCCGCTTCCGCCCCCTTCTCCCGAACCACGTTTGCAAGCGCATCGAGCTTTTCCTGGTCTCGCGCGATCAACGCCAGCCGCCGGCCCGGCCGTGCCAGTTCGCGGGCAAGTGCCGTTCCTATGCCTCCGCTCGCGCCGGTCAGGACAATCACTTCAGGGTCTCGCGCAGCCATGGCGGTCATTTCTTTCTCTGATCGAGCTATACATCCGGATAAAACACCGGATGGCGGGAACTACAAGCCCAGTTTGCGGCTGAGCCAGGACAGTGGGTTCAGGGTAGTCGATCCTTCCTGCTGACGCATTTCCGGCAGTCGGGCCATAGCCCTGTCGATCAGGATCTCCGGCGGACACGGCAACAGGCTCACCGGGTCCGTGCAACGGGCATAAACGGCCAGCGTCAGGTAGACGAGTTCCCCAAGGGATCGACGCGCCGTCCGGCGTGGACAGGCGGCCAAGTCTTCGGTCAGCCCCCATCCCGCATAAAACGGCAAACCATGGACAGTCACGGGTATGCCCCGCAAAAGCGCGGCAAACCCCGTGACGGACGAAAGTGTCTCCAGCGCATCGCATAGCCCGATCAGATCGGACATTTCGTTTTTGTTTGCCACGAGATCCGCATGCCGCCGGACATCCCGGCTCAAACTGCGGTCCACATTCATGTCCGGATGCGGCTTGAAGATGATGAATGCATCCGGATTTCTTTCCCGGACCTGCCGCAAAAATTGCAGATCCGACATGTCCCCAGAGGGGCTTCCGGCCGATCCCCCCTCTCCGGGCACCAGAACGATCTTCCGGCCTTTGGCGGCGGCAATCGTCCGTGACATATCCGACCCGGTCATCGATACATACCCCTGATTGAGCCGGTCAAGAAGAGCGGCGCCACGGCTCTTTTCCTCTGCGTTCAGTTCATAAGTCTGAAGCAGTGTCTCCAGCCGGCTCGGACGGGAGGCATCGTCATGTGCCCCCTGATCGTCGGCGGCAAGCATGGCGGCCGGCGGAAGAAACGGATCGAGACCTGCGACAGAGGCGAAGCTGCTGTCGATACGCAACAGTCCGATGTTTTTCTCGCGGCAGGTCTGCTCCAGTCCGTCAGAGACCTTTCCGCCCACAGACAGGAGAACACCCGCGTCCCGAACTGCCCCGGCCACCGCTTCGGCTTTATTGTCATGACCGGAGACAGGCCCGCCCTTGCCCGCAAAAGCCGCGGAAATAAGCGGGAGGCTTTCCGGCTCGACCCCGAAACAATGGATCGGACAATCGTTTTCCGCCCAATGCTTTTCGAGGAGACGCAAACTATCCAACGCGCGCAAACCGTCTATCGACCGTTGATGATATGGATCGAACCAGGCGGTGTTTTTCTGCAGAAGCGGTCCGATGACACGGTCAAGTTCCAGCTGCGATCCTGCGCAGGCCTCCGCCAATATGCGCCAGAAGCCATCCGGTTCCTCGTCAGGAAGCTTGCCGTTTTCCATGAGGATCTGCAGCGCCCGGTTTTCGATGTCGGCTCCCTGTCGTCTCGGGCTGCCCTCCGCCCCGGGTGGCAAGGCACGCCACAGATCAAGGGTCGATGTGTCAACCTTTCGTCCGGCCTGAAGGGCACCGGCCAGTAATGCCCGGATCCCCGCTTCGCCGGGGTGTTCGTAACGCCTCAGGATCGTTGACTTGAGCATGACATAGGAAAACGAGGATGGCGCCGTCTTCGAATGGATCGGCAACGGCCCCGGAATGACCAGACAAAGCGGTTTGTCGATGGCCAGCGCCTCGCGTCGCGCGGTATCGAAGGCCTCCTGACCCAGATCGCAGATTACGATATCAGCCTGTCCGGATGTTTTTTCCGGCCGCAATCCCAGGCCTTCGGATATCCGGCGTGCGAAATCCTGGCGCCCGCCGGAGACGATCAGACCGCGCATGCTCTGTTCCGCCGGTACCTGTGCCTTCAAAGCGGCACCCCAAGCGCCCTGGCGCGTTCAAGGCGCGGCGGCGGATCGACGAAGGCATCGGGCTCGTTGAGACTTCGGTCCAGGATCCGCCGGGCGATGTTTTCAGCCGCAACCGGCACGCCGTCGCGATTGTGAATCGAGCCTCGCACCTGGATCGTGCCGGCGATCGCACGCAGGAAAGCCTCAAGCAACTCCGGGTCCGGTTTTTCCGGTGCCGTCCAGAAGGATTCCAACGGTGCACGGGAGGTCAGACCGGCGATATCGTAATGAGCGGGAACCAGCGTCTTGACCGGCACCCCGGCCTGCAGCGCCTCGAGGCCAGCCGTGGAATTCAGCGTCACCATGCCGCTTGCATGTTTGAAAAGAGCCCCGAGGTTGCCGCCATCAAAGAAATGGACCCTTCCTTCAAGTCCATAGCGCGCTACGGCCTTGCCGACCACCTCCGGCCAGCTTTCGTAGCCCACGTCCAGAGGATGACTTTTCAAAACAAGGTGTGCGGCCACCGGTGCCGCCTGCGCGAAAGACCCCAACACCAGATTGATGACGTCTGCGAAGCTGCCATAGGGCGAATGGCGGCGCAGCTGGAAATCGCCTTCCAGTTGGAGCGGCAGAACGAAGAAGGGAGTAGCGTTCTCCACCAGCCCGGCCAGGGCCGCATTCACTTCCCCGTTGCGCCGTTTCTCGCCCAACAGCCTGACCGCTCCACGCAGATATTCCGGGATCGGATGATAGATCGTGTGGCGCTGATAGTGCGGATAAAGCGGTTTCAGGATGACATTCGCCAGATTGTAGATCACGTCGGGAACGGTCTGCAGATAAAAGGAACCGGGAAACATAGGCGAGAAATCGACATCGCCGACCTTGTCCGCGATCCGCCTGACATGAACCGGATCGTCCGGGAAATGGCTCAACGTCGACAAACCGTTTCTCTCCAGGGTCATCCAGCCGGGACGCAGATAACCGAGTTCGGTTACGGCGATCTGAATGTCCTGTTGTTTGGCGCAGTTTATGGCGAGACGATGGTAGAGGCGCTGATCACCGTGGAGAACCAGGTCGGTGATGCGGTTGTCTGCCAGAAAGCGGCCAATGAAACCCGGCCAGTCCGCAGGCGGCCCGCGAAACGATGTGCACTCCGGGCCATGCCAGTGCAGCCAGTCGCCTGCACACAGATTGATACGGAAAACGTCATGACCGGCTTCACGAATGCGGTTTCCGATCTGGCGGAAGAGCGGGGATAACGGCCCTTGCAGGAACAGAACCCTGCGGCGCTCAGGCGCTATCAGGTCATTCCCGCCAGGCATAGGACCACAATTCGGTCTTCGAGCGGCTGGCCATCTGCTCGCCAAAGGTAGTGGCTATCCCCATCTGCCTGGCCCTTTCAAGACGCGGCGGGACTTCGCAGAGAGCGCCGGGGAGATTGACCGTTCCCTCCGCCAGCTTGCGGGCCATATCCCTCGCCCCGGCCCGGCGTCCCTGATCGGTGTAAAAGCAGCCCTTGACCTGAATGGTTCTGGCCAGCAGACGCTCAAGGTCGTCAACCAGGTTCTTGTCGGGCCGTGTCCCGTCCTTCCAGAATTCGTCCAGCGGCTTCTGACAGGTCAGCCCGGGAATGTCATAGAGCGCGATGCCCAGAACCTTGGTCGGACATTTGGCGCGCAGGGCATGAATGCCGGTGGTGCTGTTGATGGTCAGCGCGCCGGCGGCATTGCGCAACAGGCGGTCCAGATTACCGCCGTCGATGACATAGACGCGCTTCTTGACGCCATATTTCCTTGCGAGCTTGCGCAGGATTTTCCGCCAGGGCTCGATCCCGTTGTCGAGGGGATGCAGCTTGAACACCAGATGGGCCGCGACGGGCGCCACCTTGGCAAAGGACCGGATTACCTCCTCCGCGGCATCGGCGATATGATCGTACGGAGAATTGTAGCGCAGCTGATAATCGCTCTGCAGCTGGAGCGGAAACACGAAATAAGGGCAGCCGGCCGCAATCACATCGTCGATCAGATGGGCCGCATTCCGGTTGCGCCGCCTTGCCAGCAGGAGTCTTGGAATGTTGCTGAGGTAATCGGGCAGCGGGTGGTACAGCTTGTCACGGACGAATTTCGGATAAAACAGCTTGAACAGGACGTTCGACATATTGAACGTCACTTCGTTCACGGCTTCGGCGTAAAACGGATAGGTGTAGAGCCTGCTTCGGTCGGGTTCCGGAAGGCCTTCGGCCGCGGCCCTGATCCGGCCGGGATCGTTCGGAAACAGAGAGTGCGCGGACATGCCGTTGCGCTCAAGCGTAATCCAGTCCGGCCGCAGATAGCCGAATTCATAGGCGGTACACGTCAGCCCCAGATCCCTGCCCACCTCGGCCGCGGCCACGTGATAGGGCATCCGGTCCGCATAGTAGACGATGTCGGTGACGCCGTTTTCGACGCAGTAGGCCTTCAGCCAGTCCTGCCAGTCCTCCAGCGTGCCGCGGTAGGACGTACAGCGGCGATCATGCCAGAAAAGCCAGTCGCCAGGGCACAGGTTGATCCGCAGCGTCCGGCAGCCGAGAAGGTCCAGCTCGTCTGCGACGGTCCGGGCGAAGATGCCAGGAGGTCCCTGAAGGAACAGGAATACCCTTGAAGCCGGCTGTCCGTTCGCCACCACCTGATCCTGCTTCCCGACTGCCGTTCCCTCTCTTGTCGAAGCGTTCGCGGCTCTGCCTTAAATGTTGTTAATCGAAGTTGTTGCTGATGCCCTGGACGGTCGAGACATTGCTGATGAGCGGCGCGATAATCTGCAGGAACTTACCGAACTCGGCAGTCGGATGGTTCGAGACATACAGAATATCCTTGTCCCGCATCTCGAAGAAACGCGCCAGGAAGAAGCCCTTCGCATCAAGCAGGCTCAACCTGTAGACAACCGGCACACTCTTTTCATGCCTGATCTTGTCCGCGATTTCGGGACGCAATTCACTCACGAGATTGGCGTCTTCGAACCGGAACAGGAAAATACCCGCCGCATCGGCACGATAGTCGTCGAGGCCACCAACGGTCGCAAGAGCCTCGGCCAGCGTCACGCTCTTGGTCTTGAACGGGACGAGCTTATTGGCCTTCACCGCTCCGAACGCGGAGAAGGTTCGCGGCCGGTGAGACAGCAGGATGGTGTCGTTCGGCGCGATCAGAACGTTGTTTTCCGGATAGTCGATCAGATGTTCCATCCGGGTCGTACCGGCACGATTGCCCCGCTTCAGGGTGACAACGGTTTCATAGGTCGCCTCACGGGAACCGCCAGCCGTGGCCACGAGATCCAGAAGATGGGTGTTTCTCAACGGCAACGGATAAACACCCGGCGCTCCGACGTCGCCGACCACGACAGCAGTCGCACTGAGCTTGTCTTTCAGGCTGACCAGAACCTGGGGCTCGACCGCCTTGCCGACCAGGTTTTTCTGGATTGACATGCGCAGTCCCTCGACGCTCAGGCCGGCTGCACGGATTCGCCCGGCATAGGGGATGAAGATGTACCCCGACTCGTCAATAACGACCGGAATACTGCTGTTTCCGCCTTCGCCTCCGGCAAAAAGGCCGTCCTTGGACGCTTCCCAGATGCCGACCTCAAGCGTGTCGCCAACGCCGAGCAAATAGCTCTTGTTCCCCTGACCGACGCCATGGAATTCATTTGCGAAAGCAAGTGGGCGATAACGCTTGATAATATCAATATTCGAGGGACCGATCGGGATGATCGAATAGGCACCTTCTTGCGAATTGGCTTCGATATCCTGCGACGAGATATTCATCGCGCCAGGGCCTTCAGATGGAAGGGCCCCACACCCCGCGAGAGCCGCTCCCAAAATCATTACTGCGGAAAATCTCATACTTATTCCGTTCCACCCGATCCGTTAGCGGTGTCGTAGCATGTGGAGTGTTCGCCTGTCCAAGATTGAGCGCCTAAAGTCCCCTGAGGAAGCCATGCTGTTGTTCTTCGGCAACAGTGAACCCGGTATTCCTTAATCTTTTGAGTCGGTTTTGTTTTTTTGATTGCCGCCCAACCCGTTCCACAACGACATTTCGCCCATTCTACGATAAGAATCACCCACGTTTCCCATTAGAAGTTAGCAACTGCAGCAATTTGAAAATCGGAGTCACAGAATCATGTCGTCTAGTCACGCTGCATTTGAGAAAGATATTGCCGCCGCTTCGAAACGGCTTTCCAGCTGGCTGGTCGATTCGGCGTTCCCGAAATGGCATGCAGACGGCTACGATTCGGAAAGCGGCGCCTTTTTCGAAACCATCGATATCGCCACCGGGAAAGCAACAGACACGCCAATCCGCACCCGTGTGCCGGCTCGCCAGATCTATTGTTTCTCGCAAGCCGGCCAGCTCGGCTGGAACGGCCCCTGCAGGGAAATCGTCTCGCACGGTCTGAACTGGTACCTGAAGCATTGCAGAAACGCCGATACGTCCTTTGCGGCCGTGGTCGCTACGGACGGCACCCAAGTCGATTCCGGGTTTGATCTCTACAATCAGGCCTTCGCCCTTCTGGCATTTGCCCATGCGGGCCATTTCCTTCCAGAACGGCGGACCGACCTGTTCGCGGATGCCGCCGGGCTGCTGAGCCTTATGCGCGAAACCTATCGACATCCGGTCGCCGGCTTCCGGGAGGCCAATCCGGACCGCCTGCCGCTTCGCTCAAATCCCCACATGCACCTGCTGGAGGCGGCACTTGCCCTGGAAGAGATGGACGCAGGCAGCATCTGGCGTGACCTTGCCGACGAAATCGTCCATCTCGCAATGGACAAGTTCATTGACCCCGTCTCAGGCGGGTTGCGGGAGTTCTTCAATTTCGACTGGTCGCCATTTGACGGAGAACCGGGCCGTGTCATGGAGCCCGGCCACCAGTTCGAATGGAGCTGGCTGCTCGCCCGCTGGGCAAAGGCCCGCAACAGCGCGGACGCCCTTTCCAAGGCCCACCGCCTGTATCAGATCGGCAGAACCCATGGCGTTGACCCGAAACGTCAGGTCGCAATCATGACACTTCATGATGACTTTTCCGTCTTTAATCCCCTTGCCCGCTTGTGGGGCCAGACCGAATGGCTCAAGGCAGCCATCTCTTTCGCTGAGATCTCACTCGACGGCGATCGGGATGCTTATATGTCCGACATTCTTCGCGCAACGAAGGCCCTTGAACACTATTTCGAGGACGTGCCCTCCGGGCTCTGGAAGGATAAGCTCGATGATATGTATACATTCAAGAATGAACCCGCTCCGGCGAGCTCATTTTATCATATCGTCTGCGCAATTCTCGAGTTGTCTCACTTCGTCGAAAAGAATTGATTTTTCCTGACATCAGCCTCCCTTCACGTCGAGATCGCCATCAGAGGCGGGTTTTTAAAATCGATAAATCATGTATACACTCTTCCACGAGCGCCAATTTCTTTCTATAGAGTTGGTCATGTGGTTCACGAATTGACCGGTCCGGTCTCCCTGGGAGGAAAAGCATGTCTCCGGCACGCATCATCGACGGCAAGGCCGTTGCCGAATCCGTACGCGAGGAAATCACACGCCGCGCCGCAAGCCTTTTGGAAACCAAGGGCATCCGCCCCGGCCTCGCGGTCGTCCTCGTCGGCGAGGACCCGGCCAGCCAGGTCTATGTCCGCAACAAGGACAGAACCGCCGAGGCCTGCGGCTTCCACTCCGTGAAGCATACCCTTGACGCCGACACGCCGGAGGCAGACGTCCTTGCCCTTGTCGAAACACTGAACGAAGATCCGGCAATCCACGGCATCCTGGTTCAGCTTCCGCTTCCCGGGCATATCGACGAAAGCAAGGTGCTGCGCCTGATCAAGCCGGAAAAAGACGTAGACGGCTTTCATCCCATCAACGTCGGTCTTCTGACGACGGGCGAGCGAGAGCACGCCCTGGTGCCGTGCACGCCGGCGGGCAGCCTGGTGCTGCTGAAGCGCACGTTGGGCGGCAACCTTTCCGGCCTGTCCGCCGTCGTGATCGGGCGGTCGAATATCGTCGGCAAGCCGATGGCCAATCTTCTTCTACAGGAAAGCTGCACGGTAACGATCGCGCACAGCCGGACAAAGGATCTGCCGGCTGTCGTCAAGGGCGCGGATATCGTCGTGGCCGCCGTCGGCCGGCCGGAGATGGTGCGCGGGGACTGGATCAAGGAAGGCGCTGCAGTTATCGACGTCGGGATCAACCGTATTCCCGCTCCGGAGCGCGGCGAAAGCAAGACCCGGCTTGTGGGTGACGTTGCCTTTGAAGAGGCCCTTCCCCACGCCGGAGCGATCACGCCGGTTCCAGGCGGCGTCGGACCGATGACGATTGCCATGCTGATGGCCAACACGCTCACCGCCGCGCGTCGCCAGCTCGGCCTCCCCGAGGAAGAACCGCTGTTCTGACATCTTGCGGCGGCATGGGGTAAAACACCGGTTTCCCGGCACAAACCCGTCGGGAACCGTCACAGGTGCGACATTGCTCCGGCTGCGGTTGCGAAAGGCATGCCGGTCATGTCAGGCTTAGGCTCTCATCCAAGGACATAATAAACCTCAGGGAGCCGGAGATGGCATTCGGATCAATTTCACAGCCAGGCACAGACGGGTCGGACCCCAGCACCGACTACACGCTGGGTGAACGGATCTGCAAGGCACGCGATGCCGTCGGCCTGTCGACTGCGCAGCTTGCCAGGCGCCTCGGCATCAAGACATCCACCCTGCAGGGCTGGGAAAGCGACCGTTCCGAACCGCGCTCCAACAAACTTGTCCTGCTTGCGGGCATCCTGAACGTCAGTCCTACGTGGCTTCTGGTCGGACGAGGTTCTGCTCCCATCCACGAAGACGAGGATGGCGCCAGCCTGGAAACCGTACGGACCGCCCTCGACCGGATCCACAATCAGGCTCAGGCTCTCGTGGAAGAGATCGAGCGGCTGAGGCAACGGATCGACGGGGACTTCAACTAGAGCATCGGGCGCCCTCACGCGCCAATGCGCGCACTTCGTCCAGAATAAGACCGGGTATTTCCATGCCGTTCCGTTCGGCGTTCAGGCGAGCGTCGATGCGCCGGCTGCCGGGAAGGCGTGCGCCTTCTGATCCCGCCATGGCGGTCATTAGCGCCGCGATGCGCTCACCATAAGCCCCGCCCGAAGACAGCCCCGGATCGATCGCAATGATCGTCTGGCCGAGGTTGGGCGGGTCCCCTTCTCCCGAAAAAAGCCCCGAAGCCTCGAACCCGAAGCTCGAGCCGACCAGAGCCGCTGCCATCACTTCCACCATCATCGCCAGTGCCGCACCCTTGGCGTCTCCGATCGGCAGCATCGTTCCGACCATTGCAGCGGACGCATCGGTGGTCGGATTACCGTCCCTGTCCAGAGCCCACCCCTCGGGGATTGCGCGTCCCGCTTTTTCCGCCGCCATGATCTTGCCCTTGGCGACTCGGGAGACCGCCAGATCGATTACCAGGGATGGTTCCCCCGGCACCGGGGCTGCGAAGGCGATCGGGTTGGTGCCGAAGAGCGGCTCCTTGCCTCCCCATGGCGCAATCGACTTCGGTGCGTTGCCAAAAACGAGCGCGACCAGACCCTGATCGGCCAGGCGTTCGCAATGAAGCCCACCCTGGCCGAAGTGATGAGAGCGCCGGATCGCGGCCATGGCGATGCCGTTTGTCCGAGCCATCTCCGGCAGCGCGTCGAGAGCAAGGTCCAGCGCAGGGTAGGCAAAGCCGAAGGCGCCATCGATCCTGACCAGGCTTCCGGTCACCTGTTCCAGCGACGGCTTGGCAAAGCCGTCCACTTTTCCCGACCGCGCCTGCGCCGCGTAGGACGGCACGCGGGAAAGACCATGGCCCGGCTGGCCGGCGGCTTCGGAGGCGACCAGCGCACTGGCGACCCGTCCGGCGATGCCCGGTGCGGTCTTGTTGGCAATCAGGGCCGCCGTTGCAAGGTCCTGTGCAGCAGGAAGCGATATCAGTTCTGTTTCGGCCATGGGGTTCTGGAATGTGCAAATAGATCAGACAATGGGGTCTTCGCTCTATCACGACTTGACCCCGCCTGCGATGGCTTTGATCTGCCGGTGCCGGCGTATCCGGCTTGCAAGCGGTAGGTCGACGCTCATGTTAGCGCCGCGATCGCCAAGGGCGGCACGGTTGCCACCGGCGGCAAGCGCTTCGGCACTGTCGGCACATTCTTCGAACCGACGATGGTGACCGGCGCGACGGCCGACATGAAGGGCGGCCGTGAGGAAACCTTCGACCCGCTTGCGGTTTTGTTCAAGTTCGACACGGAAGAAAAAGCGATCGAGCGGGCCAACGACACCGAATACGGGCTTGCCCGTTATTGCTAAAGCCAGGAGCTCGACCGTGTCTTCCCGGTCATGGGAGGGCTCGCGTACGGTCTTTTAGGTGTCAATGAGGGTGTGATCACCACCGAAGCCGCTCGTTTCGCCGGTGTCCAGGAAAGCGGCGTCGGCAACGAAGGCTCCAGATACGGCCTGGATGGCGATCTGAACGTCACACATTCCTGCATCGGCGGCCTCGGCCTCTGAGACGGGAAATGCGGAACTGAAAAGGCCGATGGAGGTCAGACCAACTGGCTAAGCGGCTATCTTCAGCAGGCTTTCGATCTCCGAGGCGGGCACCGGGCGACTGTAGTAATAGCCCTGGCCGATCGTGCATCCGAGATCGAGCAACATTTTCTGATGTTCGGCCGTTTCAATGCCTTCTGCGACCACGGTCATGCCGAACGCCTCCGCCATATCCACCACCGCCTTGACGATTGCGATATTCGCCGGGTCCTTTTCCACATTCGCGACGAAACAACGGTCGATCTTGATCTTGGTAAAAGGGAATCTCAGGATGTAACCGAGGCCGGAATAACCGGTCCCGAAATCATCCATCGCCAGCGAGCAGCCGAGCTTGCGCAGTCTGGAAATCGGATTTTTCAGGTCGAAGCTCTCATCGATGAAGAGCGACTCGGTGACTTCCAGATCAAGCCGGTCCGCTGCAAATCCCGTTTTCTCAAGCGCGGTTTTCACCGTGGTAGGGAGATCGCTGCGGGTCAATTGCACGGCGGAGACGTTGACCGCCAGCCGCAGAGGCCGCGTCCACATGGCCGCATCGCGCATCGCCTGTTCCAGCACCCACGCGCCCAGTTCGATAATGCGGCCGCTTTCCTCGGCGATACTGATGAATTCCAACGGCGAAATCATCCCGAGTTCGGCATGCTTCCAGCGGATTAACGCCTCGACGCCGACCAGTTCTCCCGTCGCAAGGTCGACCTGGGGCTGATAAAGCATCCGCATTTCGTCGCGCTCCAGCGCCTTGGCAAGTTCGACTTCCAACTTCTGACGGCGATGAACCCCGTCTTCCATGGTCTTGTCGAACCCCACGATCTCGGTCGCCAGACCGGTCTGCGCCCGCGACAGAGCATTTCGCGCTTGGCGCAGCAATGTATCGGGATCCTCGATTTCACCGTAAGCAATCGTGTAACCGACGTTGACGGTCACCGGAGTCCTGTTTCCGCCGATATCGTATTCCGTCGCGATGGCATCGTGCAGACGCTGCGCAAAGTCCCCAGGGGCGATGGACGTGTCATCGATCCACGCCAGACAAGCGAAGCTGTCATCCCCGATCGAAGCCGCAAGATCGCCTGCTTCCAGAAAACCGGTCAATTGGCAGGCAATTTTTTTCCGAAGCCTGTCCGTATAGGAAAACCCGAGAGACGCGGTGATACGGTCCAGATCTCTCACGGAAAAAATCGCAAGGATGCAAGGCTTTTGCTGCAGGTTCATCGGTCGTAGATGGCCCGCTATCCCGTCAACGAAACTGTTTCGGTTCAGCAGGCCGGTCAGAGGCTCGAATTTTGCAAGATAGGCCAGCCTTTCGTTTGCGCGCCGTTCCTCTGTGACATCCCGGCAAGTCAGAGACGCCAGGGACACCGCCGAGTGCTCGTTGACCCCCTCGTCGGAGATGTCGAGTTGCGAAGACCCTGTTGCGATGAATTCGATGACCCTCGGTTCGCCGGACTTGTCGTTCAGCTTCACGGTTTTCATTTCCGGCTTGGCCGCTGCTGGTCCGTTTTGATCGAGAACCGCCGCGGCTGCCGCGACCATTTCGGCTGGCAGATACTCGGATGCGACCACGCCGGCTTTCAACCCGGCAGGGAACATGCCGATTGCCGTTCGGCTTGCAGCAACGATTTTCCGTTCGGAATTGATCACGACGATGGCATCGAAACTGTCGTCGAAGACCTGCCCGAGCATGCGCCGGCTGTTCTGGGTCTGGGCGCGTGCTATGCGCAAGAGAAACTGGTGAAAACCGATCTGCTTCAACACCAGATGCAACCCTGCGAGCAGGAGCGCAAGCTGGGCCGGGCCGGTCTGCAGAATGACCGGATAACGAGACTGGATCCCCAGACCGGCCAGCTCCAGGCCGACAGAGATAGCTGCGAGAACCGCAAGACGCTTTTTCCAACTGGTGTCGATCAGCAGGATCAAGGGCAATACAAGAACAAGCACCAGAGCGAGAGGCAGATCGCCATTCGTTCTGGAAAGCGCCCTGTTCTGGAGGGCGGTTTCGCCGGCAACGGCCTGAATGACGCTTCCCGGAAGCATGCCGTAGACGGGGACCGGGAAAATGTCCCTCAATTCCTGAGCGCTCGCGCCAACGACAACCTTCTTTCCCCGGAACGTGCCTTCGGGAACCGTGCCTTTCAGGACGTCCATAAAAGAAACCGTCGTGAGCCTGGACGGGTCAATGCTGTAATCGATCCAGAACAGGTCACCCGGCGGGCCGGATGTATCCGCCAGGAATGCAGGCAGGGAAAGCTCCGGAACCCCGTCGATCACCTCTCCCCAATAGTTGCGCCAAACCCTGCTGTCGGCTTCGATCGGAACGCTGACGACGACCGGCCATGACACATCCAGGAACCGGTCGATCGGCCGGTTGACCATCAAGTTACCGCTATCGACGGCAGATTGACTGGGCTTCTGGTGAAACATCGCCAGGCTGACGATTCCGTTGGCCCGTTCCATTGCGGAAGCGAATGCCGTGTCGTCTTCGGACGTGCTGACGGTGCTGAAATCAATATCGAGGGCGATTTGTTCCGCCCCATCCTCAACCAGCCGGTCGATCAGGTCCCCGTACAGGCGGCGTGGCCATGGCCAGACCCCGACATCGGCAAGGCTTCGCCCGTCGATATCGACAACGACGATTTTTCCGGTCGGCTCTCGTTCCAGCAATTCAAAGCGAAGCCCGGTCAGAAACCGGGTCATACCCGAGGTGACGCCAGCGACGTTACAAAGAAGGACGGCCAGTGCGATACCGCACAAAACGGCAATGGCCGGCACCAGGGAACCCCGACGACGACCGGATGCAAGGTGCGAAACGGACGATAAAAATGACCTCACCCCCGATCATCTCCCATTGCCATTGCCATTGCCGTTTCCGTTGCCGTTGCCGTTGCCGTTGCCGTTGGCATTGCCGTTGCTGTTACCAGTGCCGCCGCTGATACCGCCGTTCCCGTTTCCGTTGGCGTTGCCGTTACTGTTTCCGTTTCCGTTGCTGTTGCCGTTACTGTTCCCGTTCCCGTTTCCGTTTCCGTTACTGTTTCCGTTGCCGTTGCCGTTGCCGTTTCCGTTACTGTTTCCGTTCCCGTTGCCGTTGCCGTTGCCGTTTCCGTTTCCGTTTCCGTTACTGTTTCCGTTGCCGTTTCCGCTATTGCCGTTGCCGTTTCCGCTATTGCCGTTGCTGTTGCCGTTCGCGTTTCCACCTTTGGCGTTTCCACGGCCTGCTGCATTCGCCGCGGCGGCGGCAGCGGCATTTGCGGGCACATTCTTCGTGGCTGGCGTGACGAATGCCGGAGCCCGTACCGGCCCTGTGCGCACGGACGGCGCGGGACTGCCGGAGACCGACAGGCCGACCTTGTTTCCGGGCGCGGTCGAAGCGGCCTGTCCGGGGCCCACTTGAGCGACATCGCCGCTCGCAAAGTCGTCAACCTCGACCAATCCCCGTTCGACATTGACGCTCGCGGAGTTGGAAGTGACGTTCACGCCGAACCTGGTCCCCTTGACCACGGCGGCAAGAAAGGGTGTTTCGACCGAGAAATGCGGATGCGCCCTCCGATCGACGTCGATCACGAGGTTGCCGGTCTTCTGCAGCAAGGTTGTCCAGCCGGCTTTGGTGCGAAATCTGGAAAGGGCAAACGTTGTTTTTGGCCCCACCTGAATGGTTTCCCGACCACGCGAGAGCATCGCCCGCGAACCGCTCTTTGTCGCGATCGTATAGCCAGGATTGAGTACCATACCCTTTCTGGCACGCGTCGCCTTGACTCCTGGAGCAACGACATAAACGCTTCCGGAAACCCGAGCCAAAACCCAATCGGCTGCAAAAGCCGGCGCAGGAGCCGAGAATAGCAAAGCCAGAGAAATTATAGCCGCCAGTAGAAATCGATACCGGACAACAACAGGACTGCAGACGCAGCAATCGCCTGACGGTTCGGCATTTTTTACTATAAAGTCTGAAGACATGAACACAGCAGCCACACCTTTTTCAGGCATTAATTGGCAAAAACTCTAATGTTCACCGCTTAACATGAGATGAAAATATTTCGCTAAAATTTTCCAGATTCCTGTAGTTCCCACAAGGACCCCTAGGGCATTACGCGTTATAGTTTTATTTTCCGAATATGACGCGCATTCGAATTCTCCGATGAATTTGCTCTGGAAGAACAAGCCAAGAAGCGCGCCGCTCTATACTACCGCCTGTAATGTATATCTCTGACATGCCTCTCACGCGACGGCGGACCTCAGTTCCGTTTCGACTTCGCGAAACAGGTCCACCTCGTTGATGTTCATCTGCTCAACGCCGCAATGGATCGCGTTTGCAAAAACCGCAGGATCCCTGCCGTCATAGAAAAACTGTGTCTTGATCCCGCAAGACTTGGCAGCGGCGACCCGTTCAGCCGTCAGGTTGTCGACGTGGAATTCCAGAACATGCGCGTCGAGCGCGATCGCTCTTTCAACCGAACCGACATGGGAAAACAGAACCATCCTGCGGAAGTCGGGAACCTTGGCGCGGGTCTCCGCCCGGATGGACTGCTCGAATGAGAATGTCCAGGCGGACTGCAGCATGCCGCGAGCCGCGAGCATATCTCGCACCCGCGCCGGATCCGCCATCTTGATTTCCGCGTAAGTGGCGATCCGCCCGGCGCAGACATCCAGGAAGTCCGTCAGCCTTGGAACCTTCTGGCCTGCGAATTCCGTCGCAAACCAGCTCCCCGCATCCAGTTGGTCGATCTGAAAGGACGTCAGGTCCGCGATCCGCCCTCTCCCGTTGGTCGTCCGCTCGACCGTCTCGTCGTGGATCACATAAAGCACGTCGTCCTTGCTGGTTCGGATGTCGAATTCGACCACGTCCGCCCCCATGGCTATCGCCCCGTTCAAGGCGGCAATCGTGTTTTCAGGCGCCTTCAGACAGGCGCCCCGATGGCAAACGATGACGGCTTTTTTCACGTTGTGATCTCCTGTCTCCACACCGGTCGCTCAAGGCTTGAATGAAGGAGCTGTTATTGGCACAGCATCCGGAACATGCTGATTGAATCGCTGAAAAGAAGATAGATTTGAGTGCCTGATTTTCTTGATGAATTAATGACAGGCAAAGGCAAGACGCAGAATTTTGCCGAAATCTTGAGCAATTTCCAGATCCCAGCCGACCTTCGCAGCCACACAGCGGAGGCGGCTTCAGGGACTTCCTCCCCAGACCAAAGAAACGCTCCCCATCGTTTCCGTTTAGTGAACAGACAGTATAATTGTTTCTTTCAACGGGCGCATTAATTAGCGACTGAGCGTTCCTCCCGAGACGCCACATCATCTAAACCAGAGGTTTGAACATGATCCGCCCTGCAAGCACTTTTTTCGCCCTCGTCGCTTTGACGGGTGCCGCGGTCGCCGAGCCGACCGAATATGCCTTCGACAAGTCCCACGCCAACCTGTCGTTTTCCTACGACCACCTGGGCTTTTCTACGACCGATGGCCGTTTCGGCGACTGGGATGGAAAGCTGATCATCGACCAGGAAAATCCGGCGAACTCCTCCGTTGAGTTCGTCATCGATGTTGCCAGCCTCGATACGTTCTTCGCGGAGCGCGACAAGCACTTCCTGAGCGCGGATTTCTTCGACGTCGAAAAATTCCCGAAAGCCACTTTCAAGAGCACCGAGGTGGAAAAGACCGGCGACAACACGCTGAAAGTCACTGGCGACCTGACCATCAAGGACATCACCAAACCTGTCACGCTCGACGTCGACGTCACCAAGCTGGGTGAGCATCCGATGGCGAAGAAGCCGGCCGCCGGCTTTGCCGTGACAGCGACCGTGAAGCGCTCCGATTTTGGCATGGGAATGCTTGTGCCTTATGTGGGTGACGACGTCACCGTGGTCTTCCACGGCGAAAGCCTCAAGGCCGCAGCGACCAATTAAACCCGCTGCAAACCGGCCCCGACCTCCCGCGGGGCCGGTCTTTTCACCTATGGAGTCAGCAATGAACCGCAATACGCCTGGCGGCTACGGTCGTGTGGCCATCGCCTTTCACTGGTCCATGGCCGTCCTGATCGTCTTCATGCTGGCGCTCGGGCTCTACATGCACGAACTGCCGCAAACGGATCCGGCGACTTTCCGCCTTTACCAGTTGCACAAGTCGGTCGGTTTCGTCGTTCTGGCACTTGCGGTTCTCCGCCTTGTCTGGCGGCTCATGAACCCGGCACCGAAGCTTCCCGAAACGATGAAGCTCTGGGAACGGCTGGCCGCCCATGCCGGACACATCGGACTTTACGTCCTGATGTTCGCCCTGCCTCTTTCGGGCTGGCTGATGGTGTCCGCGTCGCCCTGGAACATTCCGACGATCCTGTTCAATGTTCTGCCGGTGCCGCACCTGCCCGTGCCGGAAGCGCTCGGTCCGAAGGCAGAGGCCGAAGCCACGCTCAAGACCGTGCACACGCTGGCCGCCTACGCATTGATCGGGTTGCTCGTCGCCCATATCGGTGCGGCCCTCAAACATCATTTCATTGCGCGCGACGAAACCCTGCGCCGGATGGTTTCCACCGGCCCGGCGAAAAGCGCAGCGTGACCTTATCCAAGGATTATTCAAATGCATCTGAAACATCATGCGATCGCCGTGCTTGCACTTTTCGCGACAGCCTTCGCGCAGCCTGCTTTCGCCGAAACCTGGACCGTCGACAAGGACAAGAGCAGTCTTTCCTTTGAAGTGGCCCAGGGAGACGAGACTGTCACGGGATCCTTCGGCACCTGGGACGCTACGATCGACTTCGACCCGGCAGCTCCCGAACAGGCAAGGATCAAGGCCACCATCGAAACCGGCAGTGCCAGCACCGGCAGCGCCCAGTTCGACGGCATGCTGCCCGGGCCGGACTTTTTCGATGCCGCCGGTTTTCCGGAAGCCGTGTTCCAGACCGAAAAAGTAACCGCCCTCGGTGACGACGCCTATCGCGCGGAAGGCACGCTGACCATCCGCGACATTAGCCAGCCGGTGACCCTCGATTTCACCCTGACCATCACCGGCGATACGGCCGTAGCGGACGGAACGGCCAGTGTCAGCCGCACCGCCCACAAGGTCGGTGCCGGCGTTGGAACCGACACCCTGGCCGATGCGGTCAAAGTCAAGCTGGACCTGACCGCCACGCGCTGAAGCTTTTCAATGTTTCAACCAAGGTTGACGACCGGAGCGCTTGGCGTTTCCGGTCGTTTTGCGTAAAAGACCTCAACACTGATCCAGCCCCGGTCGACGCTTCCCTGCGCCGGACGCCAGAGCCAGAAAGACCTTGAGACCCATGAACGCTCCCCTGACGCCTCCCGACTACAAGCACAGCAGCCTGTTTCCGCTTTCCGAGGACACAACGCCCTACCGCAAGCTGACTTCGGATTACGTGAAGACGGCCGAGTTCAACGGTGAGGACGTGCTGGTGGTGGAGCGCGAGGGCATGCGGCTTCTGGCCGAGGAAGCTTTCAAGGACATCAACCACTATTTGCGCCCCGGTCATCTGGAGCAGCTCAAGAAGATCATGGACGATCCGGAAGCCACCGAAAACGACAAGTTCGTCGCCTTCGACCTTCTGAAAAACGCCAGCATTTCCTCCGCGGGCGTCCTTCCCATGTGCCAGGACACCGGTACGGCCATCGTCATGGGCAAGAAGGGCCGCCGGGTCTGGACCGACGGATCGGATGAAGCCGCCCTCGGCGAAGGCGCGCGCGATGCCTACTTCAGGAAGAACCTGCGCTATTCGCAGCTCGCACCGCTGTCGATGTTCGAGGAGAAAAACACCGCCAACAACATGCCGGCCCAAATCGAGCTCTACTCGGAGGGCGAGGACGCCTACAAGTTCCTGTTTATGGCGAAAGGCGGCGGGTCGGCCAACAAGACCTTCCTGTTCCAGGGCACGCCTTCGCTGCTGACGCATGACCGCCTGATCGAGTTCCTGAAGGAAAAGATCCTGACGCTGGGAACCGCCGCCTGCCCGCCCTACCACCTGGCGATCGTCATCGGCGGCACGTCAGCGGAAATGAACCTGAAGACGGTGAAGCTTGCCTCTGCGCGCTATCTCGACAACCTGCCGACGGCAGGCTCGGAGCTCGGCCACGCCTTCCGCGACCTCGCCATGGAAGAGGAAATTCACAAGTTGACCCAGGCAACCGGCGTCGGCGCCCAGTTCGGCGGCAAGTATTTCTGCCACGATGTGCGCGTCATCCGCCTGCCGCGCCACGGGGCATCGCTGCCGATCGGCATCGGCGTGTCCTGTTCCGCCGATCGTCAGGCGGTGGGCAAGATCACCAAGGACGGTATTTTCCTGGAGCAGCTCGAGATGCACCCGGAAAAATACATGCCGGAAGTGACCGACGAGCATCTGTCCGACAAGGTCGTCAAGATCGACCTTACGAAGCCGATGCCGGAGATCCTTGCCGAACTGACCAAGCATCCGATCAAGACCCGGCTATCTCTGACCGGCCCGCTGATCGTGGCGCGCGATGCCGCCCATGCGAAGCTGCGTGCGCGGCTTGAGGCCGGCGAGCCCCTGCCGGACTACATCAAGGACCACCCGGTCTATTACGCCGGCCCGGCGAAAACCCCGGAAGGCATGCCGTCCGGATCCTTCGGCCCGACCACGGCCGGACGTATGGACTCCTTCGTCGACCAGTTCCAGGCTGCCGGCGGTTCCATGGTGATGCTCGCCAAGGGCAACCGCTCGCCCCAGGTGCGCCGCGCCTGCCAGGCCCATGGCGGCTTCTATCTCGGCTCCATCGGCGGCCCGGCCGCGCGCCTTGCCCAGGACTGCATCAAGTCGGTGGAATGCGTCGAGTATCCGGAACTCGGCATGGAAGCGATCTGGAAGATCGAGGTCGAGGACTTCCCCGCCTTCATCGTCGTTGACGACAAGGGCAACGACTTCTTCAAGGAACTGAACCTGGGATAAGGCGATAGGCGCCGAGCTCGGCTGCCGCCATGGGGTAATTCCTACCGGCAGCCGAGGTCCTTCATGATGGAGCGGACGCGCTTCAGGTTTTCCGGCGTGCTTTGACCACAGACGTTCTCGCACGGAACGCCGTCCCGGTCCCGATCAGCCCCCCGATATCCGCAAACACACCAAATATAGACTGCATCGACACAACTTCTGACGCCGCTGCACTTCGCCCCGCAACCAACCGACTGCGCCACTTCGCGTGTTGCTTCGCGTCGGACTTTTCCGGTTTCCCCCGATGAATTCACGGGCGCCATCAAAAATACAAAGATGGCCAAGGCGAAGCATCTCTTAATCATTGCGAATAAGACAAACGATATTCGCGCGGACCGCCGTCCTTGGCGCCGTCATATAGGACCAGGACGTCATAGGTGTCATTCTGTTGCCCCAGCACCAGCAACGTCTCCGCCTTGACGTCGGGATCCGGCATCGCCAGATCTTGCAACTTTTGCGGCGAATTTTTCAAGTCCCAACGATAAATCGAATACGGCCCCTCCTTCTGCACGGGTCCGGCGAGGATCAGAATGCCGTCGGAAACAGCCGCCAGATCCCGGATGCCGATGTTCTTGCCAAGCTCCAGCGCAAAGATCACCGGTGCGAGGCCGCCGTGGCCAAACAGCCCATCCACGTCAACCGACAGGATGTAGGCACGGCCTTTGGAGGAAGGTCCGCGGAAACCGACATACAGGCGCTTGCCGATAACCGCGAGGCCTTCCAGATTGGCGCCTCCGGCGTTTTTGCCAAGCGGCTTTTCGGCATAGTCTCCGATCACACCGGGAGATGTCCGGATCGCGTTGCGCAGCCTGTCCGAACGGGCGATTTCGGAGGCAAGCGTGTCGGCCGAAATGTCGAAGGCCGGCTTGCCGGTTTTCTTGTCGACCGGAAAACGGAAGACCAGAAAACTCGACAGATGAAACTTGCCTTTCTTTCGGCTGAGTCCATGTGACCCGAGCAGATAGAAGAACCCGTCGGCATAGGCTGCCCCTTCCGTGTCGGGGTCTCCATTCCCATTGTCCTCGACAATCGCCATGACCGGACCGGGTTTCAGCGTCCGGTCGGATATGGTGAAGAACTGGGTGCGGTTTTCCTCATCCAGAGCGGCTATACACGCCGGCGGCACGACCGGCGCGCAGGCCGCTCCACTGATGCTCTTGCGCACCTTTTTCTTGCCGGCGAAATGGGGCCCCTCTTTCCAGGTGGTTCCGAGGCCCGAATCCTGGGCCGCAGCGCCCGAAACCGCCGCCCCCATCAGCAAGGCACACGAGACCAAAGCAAAAAGGAATCGCCACTGTCGTTGAAAAAATCGCATGGTCGCCTCCCGCGCCAGCACCGCCCCAACCGAAGCCCATCGAAACGCCGGCTGATACCGCCTAATTATTACGTTGCGTAAGGATCCATTTCAACCATGAGGTGAATTTCGTTACCCTGAGGCAACACATCGTTTCCATGAAACCTCAGGAATGGTCAGCAAGCCTTGTTTTTGGTATGCTTTCGCCATCATTGTTAATAACCCGGCAAGGATAGATTTGTAGCCTTGCCTGCAGTTTTCAGAGTGATTCCTCATCTTCGGGATTTCGGGGGTAATATATGCGCAAGCTGGTACTGGCAGTCCTCGGACTGTGTTTCGCAATAGCAAGCGGTCAGGCGCTCGCCTTTGGTGGCGGCACCTATTTCGACCTGCAGAAAAGAGAATGGGTCACCTACGGCCCGGGCGGTTATGGCGGCAAGTCGCCGGTTCACCGCAAGCGGGTCCGTTATAACGGTCCGGAAAAGCCGGGTACGATCATCATCGACACCAAGGAGCGCCGCCTCTATCACGTCATGAATAATGGCCGGGCGATGAAATACGGCATCGGTGTCGGCCGGGACGGCTTCCAGTGGTCGGGCACCCACCGCATCACCCGCAAGGCGGAATGGCCGGGCTGGACCCCGCCGCCGGAAATGCGCGTTCGCGAACGCCGCAACGGCCGCATCCTGCCGGCGCACATGCCCGGCGGCCCGAACAACCCGCTCGGTGCTCGCGCTCTTTACATCGGCAGCACGCTCTACCGCATCCACGGCACCAACCAGCCCTGGACCATCGGCAGCGCCGTATCTTCCGGCTGCATCCGGCTCGCCAATGAAGATGTGATCCATCTCTACAAGACGGTGGATGTCGGCGCCAAAGTCATCGTCAAGCGCTGACACCCCTTTTCGACAGACTGAGGAAAAGCCGGCCTTGCGCCGGCTTTTTCTTTTTCCCTTACGTCATCGGCTCTGGTCACACGCAATCCTCCTGACTTAAGATGGCAAAAAACAAAGGGAGAGCCCGATGCCCGCGAGGAGGACGCGGCGACGTCAGCCATCCAGCCTGAGCCCGGTTCTGGCCCTTGCCTTTGCCGGCGGCATGGTTATGTGCACATCGCCTGCCACTGCGGCAGAAACAGCCATGGCACAAAAGGGACTCGCACTTTCAAAACAGCATTGCGCCCGCTGCCACATCGTCAGCGACAAGGATCGCTTCAGCGGCATTTCCTCAACCCCGTCCTTCAAGATCATGATCGAGGTTCTCAAGGACTGGGAGGACCGCTTCCAGACTTTCATGGCGCGCAATCCGCACCCTGCCCATATCCGGCTGGAGACGGATGACCCCCGGCCGGACAACCTGCCGGTCACGACACATGAGGTCATTTTGAGCCTCGACGATATCGAGGCGATTCTGGCCTATGTGGAGGGCATGGCCGCCCAAATGGGCAAGACGGGCAATTAGCGCTCCCGGCGGAGGCCCTTGTCTTCCAGTTCCTTGAGGTAACCACCCCAGTGTTTCTCGCGGTCGTTGGCGAGTTCCAGGAAATAGTCCCAGGTGAAGATCCCTGTGTTGTGCAGGTCGTCGAAATGGATCCGGACGGCATAGTTGCCGACCGGTTCGATTTTCATGATGCCGACATCGATCTTGCCGGGAACGGTCTTTTTCTGGGAAGGCCCATGGCCCTGCACTTCGGCGGAAGGCGAGCAGACGCGGAGATATTCGGCGCTGTAGTCGTGGATCTCGCCGTTGTTGAAGGAAATCACCAACGTCTTCTTGTCGTCCTTCAGCCTTATCTCGGTCGGCCAGGCTTTCGTTTCTTGAGTCACGTGGATTCTCCCGCATTTGCCGCGGACGATAGGCCAGTTTGAAGAAAGATCAAGCGTCACTGTCGTTTGCCCGTTTGACTTCTTCATACCCCTCAAGGGCCGCCTTGCGGGCGGCCGCATGGTCGACAATCGGCTTCGAATAAGTCTGTCCAAGTTTCACGCCAGCCTTCGCCAACGCATCATCGGGCGCCAGGAACGGCGCATGAATATGGACCGTTTCCAGATCTTTCAGTTCGGGGCACCATTTGCGCACATAGGTCCCGTCAGGATCGAATTTCGCCCCCTGGGTCATGGGATTGAAGATCCGGAAATAGGGGGCCGCGTCGGCGCCGCTACCGGCCACCCATTGCCAGCCGGCCACATTGTTGGCGAGATCCGCATCGACCAGCGTGTCGCGGAACCAGGCCTCGCCGTGTTGCCAATGGAGGCGCAAGTGCTTGACCAGGAAACTCGCCGCGATCATGCGCACCCGGTTGTGCATATAGCCGGTGCGCCAAAGCTCGCGCATGCCGGCATCGACGATGGGATAGCCGGTCTGGCCGCGTTGCCAGGCCTCCAGGTCCTCCGGGCAGTCCCGCCAGGGATAGGCGTCGAAACCCGGTTTCCAGTTCTTCGATGGTATCTCGGGGAAATGATAGAGCAGATGGTGGGAAAACTCCCGCCAGGCGATCTCGCTCAGGAATTTCCCGGTATCGGATGGATGCTCGTTCAATCGCTTGGTCTCGTGCCAGATCTGTCGCGGCGAGATCTCGCCGAAGTGGAGGTGCGGCGACAGACGCGAGACGTTGGCCAGGTCCGGCCGGTCCCGCAAAGACCCATAATTTTCAAGTCCTTCCTTTAAGAACTTTCGAAGTCGATTCATCGCGCCGCGTTCCCCCGGTTGCCAGGCAGCCTCGAATTCCCGCGCCCAATTCGGCCGGGACGGCAGCAGCTCCCAATCGTCGATGTCTTCGCCGGCGGGGCCGCTTGCCAGCTCAAGCCGCTCTGGCGCGCCAAGTGGTTCGGGGACGGATTTTTCCTGCAAGGCTCGCCAGAAAGGGGAATAGACCTTGAACGGTCCGCCGGCCTTGGTTTCGACCTCCCACGGTTCAAACAGGAGGGAAGCCTTGAAGCTGCGGGCATCGATCCCGTCCGACTTTAGGCCCGCCTTGATCGTACTGTCGCGCTCGACCGCATGCGGCTCGTAACACCTGTTCCAGTAGACGGCCCCTGCCCCGGTTTCGCGAACCACAGCCGGCAGGATCACCCGCGCATCACCACGCAGGCACACCAGACCGCCGAGATCCCCACGCAGGGCTTCGAGACTGTGATGAAGCCACCAGTGGCTTGCTCCACCCAGAGGATGGGTGTCGCCAACACGGTCCGCGTCCTCGAGAATGAAGACAGGGAGGACCTCCCCTTCGGCGGCGGCCTCAAACAGAGCGGGGTTGTCGGCGATGCGAAGATCCTGGCGGAACCAGACGATTGTGGTCATTCGGATATCTGCGGGTTAGCGTGCACGTCTCACTTTTCCAGCGAAAACAGAGCGGCCCCGGACATGTTCCCGTAGCCGCACTCCTTCAACCAGCTTGTCGATATTTATAGGGCTCATTTTCAAGCCGGAAACGCTCCCGGGCAAAATCCGTTCCCAATCCTGCCAAACCATCAATATTCTTTGTCCTAACGGGATATTGCGTCGACCGGAAATTGCACTAGGTTAGATGGAAAATATCCGGCCCGGATGCCGGACATGCGAGGGAGACATGAATGACGGGCGGAACGACGGACAGACCGCTGTCCTCAAACACATCGCTCAGGACCGAAATGGCATCGGGGCACGGTACGGCGCCGATGATCGATCCGTTCGGCCGCGCGGTCACCTACCTGCGTGTCTCCGTGACCGACCGCTGCGACTTCCGCTGTGTCTATTGCATGGCGGAGAACATGACGTTTCTGCCCAAGCGCGAGGTCCTCTCGCTGGAGGAACTCGACCGGCTCTGCTCCGCATTCATCGGCAAGGGCGTTAAGAAACTGCGCCTGACCGGTGGCGAGCCTCTGGTGCGCAAGAATATCATGGGCCTGATCCGCAGCCTGTCCCGCCACCTGGAAACGGGAGACCTTGAAGAACTGACGGTCACCACCAACGGATCCCAGCTGACCAAACTGTCCTCCGAACTCGTTGACTGCGGCGTCCGCCGGCTCAACGTGTCTCTCGACACGCTCGATGCCGACCGTTTCAAGGCGATTACCCGTTGGGGCGAGCTCGACAAGGTCATGGAAGGCATTCAGACGGCCACCGATGCCGGGCTGAAGATCAAGATCAACATGGTCGCGCTCAAGGGCGTGAACGAGCACGAGATCATTCCGATGATGGAATGGGCTCATGCAAACGGTCACGACATGACCCTGATCGAAACCATGCCGCTGGGTGAGATCGACGGCGACCGCACCGACCAGTACCTGCCGCTATCGCTCGTCCGCAGCCGGATCGGGGAACAGTTTTCCATGGAAGACATTCCCTACAAGACCGGCGGCCCCGCGCGTTATGTGGAAATCAAGGAAACCGGCGGCCGGCTCGGCTTCATCACCCCGATGACCCATAATTTCTGCGAGAGCTGCAACCGGGTCCGCGTCACCTGCACCGGCCAGCTTTACATGTGCCTCGGCCAGGACGACATGGCGGACCTCAGGGCTCCCTTGCGCGCGTCGGAAGGCAACGACCTGCTGAATGCGGCGATTGACGAAGCCATCGGGCGCAAGCCGAAAGGCCACGACTTCGTTATCGACCGGCGCACCCGGCAACCGGCCGTCTCGCGTCATATGAGCGTGACAGGCGGATAGGGCCATGAGCGGGGGCAGCCGGTCATCGTCACTGGATTCGCCCATCGCACGGGTCGCAGCTCTTGGCATTGCCCTGTGTGCGCTTTCCCTGATGATCTGGCTCGGCCGTAATGACGTCCCCGTCATTCGCGGTTTGATGGCCGGAAATTCGGGGACGGCAGCCCAACAGGAAAGCTCGGGCAATCCCGAACTGGACGCCTGTCTCAAAGATCGGGGCGGCGCGGTCGAAAAGATGCGTGAGGAAGGCGTCATCAACGCCGCCCAGTACAACGAATTCCACAAGCGCGCCGTCGACTATTGCGAGGCGCAGTTTCCCAGGAGCCGCTAATATCCCAGGCTGGCTGATTGTGGAACAGGCTGTCAGTTCTCGACATCAAATGCCATCCGGCGCCGGCGCGGTGCCTTTTTGACGCCGCCCATGTCATCGGCCAGAGCTTCGCTTTCCTGTTCTTCGGCTTCGGTTTCTGCCTGAGCGGCTTCTCCTTCTTGCAGATCAACCGGAATGTCGTCTCCAACCACTGCATCGGATTGCACCTCTGCGGCCTCCTCCCTTTGGGCGGCCTGCACCTCTTCAGCGGCCCTGGTCGATCGGCTCTCCATTTCAGCGGCCACCTCTTCGGCCTTGTCGGCATAGCCGCGCCCGACCTTCCAGGCGGACTTGAAACCGTCCATTGCCGTATCGGCGGTTCGGAAGTCCGTGTCGTAGTCGTTCAGTCCGTCGAGCACCGCCAGATCCGGATTGCTGCGCCAGAGTTTTCTCAGCGCTGCGTTCTTCAGCGCATCCGGCACGCCGCGCTTCATGAACACGGTGAAATCGGATTCGTAGGTGAGGCTTTCCAGGTCGACCGCTTCGGCGGCCTCGCGATTGGCAACGAGCTCTGGGTCTTCGGCAGGGCTCTCCTGCCCTTCAGACAGGGCGCCTTCCTGCTGTTCGACTGCCTCGGCCGCGGTCAGGTCGGCTTTTTCGCCTTCCTCATCCGCCGGATGACTTTCCCGCTTGCGCCGCGACCAGCGGCTCAGGAAGCCCTCACCGTCCTCCTGTTTTCCGCTCATTCCCCCTGCTCCTCGGGCCGGTGGCGCCGGTCGAAGATCGGCTCCTTTCCGAATTGCGGTTCTTCCACCGTGGCGGCGGTGCGTTTGCGTTTCCGGAACTTCTCCGGTTCCGGCATCTGTTTCATGTAGTCTGCCATCCAGCGCACCAGCTCGGCCGGCATGCGCACGCGTTCGACGAGGCCTTCTCCGGAATCAAGCGCGCCCATGGCTTCATAAGGATCGGCGGTCACCCCGCGCACCTTGTAAGGAACCGGCTCGGTGTCCGCGTCATCAAGCAGGATCCATAAGGCCGGCGCCTCGGTTTCCACATTGGCGTCATAGGCCTCGCCCAACCTGCGATGGAGGGTCACCGGCACGGGCGCATAGTGATACCTGACAAAATCGTCGCCCTCCTGCAACAGCTGCCAGCCGTCCGTCGGCGGGGCGTCGGGAACCACGGCCGGGGCCGTCCAGACATGGTCTATCCATCGGCTGGCGCTCTCCCGCCGCTCCACGATGATGCCGACCGGTGTGGTGATTTCCCGTTCCACCTGCGTCCTCCCTGTCTTGTTTCATCCATTTTAGGCGAACGCGGCTTTAAGGCAAACAACTGAAACACAAAATCAGCGGTGTCGCGGGACAACACCTTTGACTTTCGCTGCGCTTGAAATGCGTCCCGCAAACGGTAGATTTAGAATAATTATAATTACCCGGGGAGCTTTCCCCGCCCGGAGGAACTCGATGTCAGCCAGCCGCATCCTGCTGTGCAATTGCTACAAGACCATGGAGCTTGAAAAGGCCGGCCAGAGCCTGTCCGACCGGCTCCAGGCGCCGGTGTGTACGGAGCTTTGCCGAGGCGAGCTTTCGGTCTTCGAGGACGCGGTGAATTCGGGCGAACCGATGCTGGTCGCCTGCACCCAGGAAGCCCCGCTGTTTCAGGAAATCGCCGAGGAAGCGGACGCCGCCGATCTGGTTCATTTCACCAACATCCGAGAGACAGCGGGCTGGACGAAAAAAGGCACGGCCGCCACCGCGAAGATCCTGGCCCTGCTGGAAGACGCCGTCCTTCAGGAGCAGTCCCAGCCCACGCCGGCCAAGCCGATCGAATCCGATGGCCTGTGCCTCGTCTATGGAGCGGGTCAGGCAGCCCTCGATGCGGCCCTGCAACTGGAGGAAACCCTTTCGGTGACCCTGGTGTTGAGTTCCGCTGACGATGTGGTTCTGCCCTCGGTCCTGCCGTTTCCGGTCTTTCAGGGCAAGCTGAAGACGCTGACGGGATCGCTGGGCGCCTTCCAGGTCACGCTGGACAATTATGCGCCGATGCTGCCGTCTTCCCGCGCCAGGCCGGAATTCCTCATGCCTCGGGACGGGGCGCGATCGACCTGCAGTCTCGTTGTCGATCTGAGCGGAGAGACCCCGCCGCTGACCGCGCCGCACCGGCGCGACGGCTATTTCCGCGCGGAGCCCTCCGACCCGGTCCGGATCGCGGCGGTGCTGCACGAAGCGTCCGAAATGGTCGGCGAATTCGAAAAGCCGCTTTACGTCTCCTACCGGGAGGACATCTGCGCTCATAGCCATGCCGGCAAGACCGGCTGCTCGAAGTGCCTCGACGCCTGCCCGGCGGGTGCGATCACGTCCACGGGGGAAAATGTCGCCATCGATGCGGGCATTTGCGGCGGTTGCGGCAGTTGCGCTGCCAATTGCCCGACCGGGGCGATCACCTACCAGTATCCCTACCGGGCCGACCTTCTGACCCGGATCCAGGCGCTGCTTAGCACCTATGGAGCGGCCGGCGGCAAGTCTCCCGTCCTGTTGGTGCATTCGGCGGATCACGGCGGTGCGGTGATCAACGCGCTGGCCCGCTTCGGCGACGGCCTGCCCGCCAATGTCCTGCCGCTGTCGCTCCATGCGGTCACCGCCCTTGGGCATGACGCCATGGTGACGGCCTTTACCGCCGGCGCGCTGCGGATCGTCATTCTCTGCGACCCGGAACACAGCGATGAACTGGCACCGCTTGAAGCCGAAGCCGACCTCACCCGGGCACTGCTTGAAGGCATGGGTCATGACAGCGCCAACCGCATCGAGATCGTCGCAGACAGCGACCCGGATGCGCTGGCCGCAGCCGTGGGTGACGCCGCCGGCGCCCGGATCGTCTCCGAGGTCCATCGCTTCTCGCCGGTGGGCGGCAAACGCGACGTGGTGCGCATGGCGATATCCGCCCTCCATGCGGCCAGCCCCGATGCGCCTGAGATCGTCCCGCTTCCCGAAAACGCCCCTTACGGCCGCATCACCGTCGCCAGCGACGGCTGTACCTTGTGCCTGTCATGTGTTTCCGCCTGTCCGGCCGGTGCGCTCAGCGACAATCCGGACAGACCGCAGGTCAGCTTCATCGAAACCGCCTGCGTCCAGTGCGGCCTGTGCCAGACCACCTGTCCGGAAAAGGTGATCACTCTGGAGCCGCGCTTCAACACGGCCGCCAGCGCCATGCAGGCGGTGATCCTGCACGAGGAAGAACCGGCGAACTGTGTGTCCTGCGGCAAGCCCTTCGGCACGCGCTCGACCATCGAGCGGATCAAGTCGAAGCTCGGCGGGCAGCACCACATGTTCCGTTCAGATGAACAGATCCGGTTGATCGAAATGTGCGACGACTGCCGTATCGACGCCCAGTGGAACATGGACGACAGCCTGCTGAGAAGCGGCAGCCGGCCGCGCATCCGCACGACCGAGGATTACCTCAACGCCGACAAGCAAGGCCTGTCGGTGGATGACTTCCTGAAGGAAGACTAAATCAGAGTGATTGCAAAGCGTCACGTTAGCGTGACAAAGAAAAATTTTTATGCATCAATCAAAGATCCAATATATATCTTTGACGTTTACATGAGTATAAAATAGGTCAAGATGCTTGATGTTTCGCATTTATTTAACAGCATTATTGCAACATATGCCATATTAGCATGCGCTTATAATATTTATGCCGTAAAGAAAATAAGAAATTGCTACACGCGCATAGATCCACAACGTATTTATCATTACAACTGCGCTGCCGGATATCCAGTATTTAGGCATAACAAAATACGTGAAGTCCCGGCGGAAATGAAGAATTGCTCAAAATACTATTCGTTTAGGATAGCACTGGTTCTATCAGGCCTGCCCATTTTAGGCTTGTTCAAATACCTGATTTTATAACGCTACACGCATAATCCAACTGCCAGAAGATACTCGAGAAGCAAGCCTATCCCGTTCAGCGTCCTACCGCTCAGACGCTCTCGGTGCCGCTGTCGAACGCCTTGACGGCAACGACGCTTACAAGGGTCGCGATGACGCAAACGATCATGGTGCCCACCATCGGCCAGGCGGTCGTGGGCCACATGGTGTCGGACAGCATCCAGGCGACCACCGCACTCGCGACGGCGCCGGAGCCGATCTGTATCGACCCGGCAAGGCCCGATGCCGCACCGGCCAGTTCCGCCTTCGCACTGACGGCGCCTGCGACGGCGCTCGGAAGACAGATGCCGTTGCCGAGCCCGACGAAGAACATCGGCACGAACAGCGCAAGGGGATGGCCGATATCCAGGATCAGGACCCCGGCCACCACGGCGACCGCAAGGGTCGGCAGGATGGAACCGAAAACGATCATCGGCAGGATGCCGACCCGTTCCGCGATCCGTCCGGATACGAAGTTACCGATGATATAGCCCCCGGCAATGAACATGAAAAAGAAGCCCATTTCGCCGGGCGCCATACCGAGAATGTTGCCGGCGACGAAGGGCGCGCCGCCGAGGAAGGCGAAATAGACGCTGGAGGTGAAGCCGACGACCATGGAAAAGGCCCAGAACAGCGGCTCGCGCATCACGGTGCACATGTTTTGCCACAAGACACCGAGCCCGCCGCCCGAGGAACGCTTGAAATTGGTTTCATGCAGATTGAACCAGGCGGCCAAGAGTACGGCGATGCCGAGAATCGGCATGGTGTAGAAACCGCCGCGCCAGCCGTAGAACTGGTCCAGCAGACCGCCGATGACAGGGGCCAGCATCGGTCCGATCGCCAGGCCCATGGTGACATAGCCGATCATGCTCGCCGCCTTGTCGCGCTCGTAAAGGTCGCGCACGATCGCGCGACTCAAAACGATGCCGGTACAGCCTCCAAGCGCCTGCAGGATACGGGCGGCAATCAGCGCCTCGATGGTCGGCGCCAACAGGCACAGGAGGCTGGAGACGACATAAAGTGACAGGCCCCACAGAACCACCGGGCGGCGTCCGAAGCGGTCGGACAGCGGCCCGAGCAGGATCGTCGACACGGCGATCGACACCAGAAACAGCGACATGGTGAGCTGAACCATACCGGTGGTGGTTTCGAAGGCAGTCACCATACCCGCCATGGACGGCAGGTAAATGTTCATGGACAGGGGGCTGATCGTGGAAATGGCAATCAGAATCCACAAGGACGGCGCCTTTGCGGGCCCCGGCCTTGCGGAGGAAGAAGCCGCGGTATGAAATTCAGCAGTCATAAAAACTCAAATGGTCCGTTTCGTGTTAAGTTTCCGGAGGCCGGCGGAGTATACCGCCCGAACAACCGTGAATCGTAAATTATTCAGTTGCGCGTCACAGGCATGCGGCTCAACCGCTGTTCCCGGACGAACGTATAGATGCCCGTCGAAATGATGATCAGGATCCCGATCACCGTCAGAAGGTCGGGCAGATCACCCCAGATCAGGTAACCCAGAAGCAGCGCCCACAGGACCGCCGCATAGCGAAACGGCGCGACGACGGATATCTCGCCGATGCGCATCGCCATGATCAGCGTTACATAGCCGACCACGATCAGCGCCGCCGCGCCGGCCAGGTAAACGTAGACCTTCGGCTCCATCGGATGCCAGCCTTCGTCGACATTGAAACCGATGCCGAGGATCGTCACCGCGATTATCGAGGCCAGGGCGACGCCAAACGTCGACGCCTCCCAGGGTACCCGCTGGGTTGCGAGATCCCGCAGCGCCATGCAGATGACGCCGGCGAGTGCGCTCAGGGACCATATGTTGAACCCGGCCAGTCCGGGCTTGACGATCAACAGCACGCCGATGAAGCCGATGCCGATCGCCGTCCAGCGGCGCCAGCCGACCGGCGCCTTGAGGAAAATCGCCGCACCGGCCGTGACCAGCAGCGGCATGGCCTGAAGGATCGCCGTCGAGTTGCCGATAGGCATGTGGAACAGGGCCGTCAGGTAAAACAACGTTGCCATGGTTTCGGCAAGGGTCCGGATGGCGACGGCCGGGTGAAGCAGACTGCGGATATGCCGGTGACCGCCGGTCGCAATGAACGCCGCGAGCATCAGGATGATGCTGAAACCGCCCCGCACGATCAGGATCTGGCCGAACGGAAGATCATCCGCGGACAGCTTGACCAGCGAGTCGTTCAAAATGAATCCAGCCGTAGACAGCGTCATTGCTGCAATCGCGCGGCCATTGTCGCGAAAGTCCAAGCTCATCTCCAGGGGAAGCGGTCGCCGAGATTTAATTAGTTCGCTTTCCTTATCATATGAAGCAACCAATCCCCAAGCGCCTTTGCACACGGCAACATTGTCACCCTGAAGTATCAGGCCTCCTAAGTATCAGGTTTCGTGCTGTCAGCTGCAGAGGTTGCCGCCGATTAAGCCTGCCTCCTAGCTGGCCGAACCGGTACGAACGGCCGGCTCCTGTGGCGGGTAGAGCTCATTCAATGGCAGGGACCGGCCATCCTGGCGCACGATCCTGACATGAAAGCGCTTCAGCTCCCGCGGGTGCCGGACACCGCAGGAATGAGCGATAACGCCGACGCCATAGCGCATTTTGTCGACGAAGTTCTTCACGCGCACCGCCTTATCTTCGGGGTTCAATCCTTTTTGCAGCCGGCGATCGTGGGTGGTAATGCCGGTCGGGCAGGTGTTGCGGTTGCACTTCATCGCCTGAATACAGCCGAGCGCGAACATGAAGCCGCGGGCGGAGACGACAAAATCCGTACCGACACAGTAGGCCCAGGCGACTTCCGCCGGCGTGATCAGCTTGCCTGAAGCAATGACCTTTATCCTCTCCCGCAGGCCATGACGCGCCAGGATATCGACCACCATGGGCAGCGACTCGCTGATCGGCAGACCGACATTGTCCATAAGCGGCATAGGTGCCGCTCCTGTGCCGCCGTCACCGCTGTCGACGGTGACGAAGTCAGGTGCCGTCTCGATACCACGACGATTGACCTCCTCGCACATCCGCTCCAGCCAACCGTAAGCTCCCACAACAGCCTTGAAGCCAACCGGTTTGCCGGTGATTGTCCGGACAGAATTGACGAAGTCGAGCAAATCAGCCTCTGAATCGATCTCCGGGTGCCGGTTCGGGGAGATGGCCGCCTGCCCGACGGGGATGCCCCGAATGGCGGCGATTTCCTTCGTGACCTTCACGGCAGGGAGGATGCCGCCCTTGCCGGGTTTGGCACCCTGGCTCATTTTAACTTCGAACATGCGCACCTGCGGGATTTCCGCCAATTCCCGCAGCTTTTCGATGTTGAGCCGTCCGTCTTCATGACGGACACCGAATTTGGCGGTGCCGATCTGGAAGACGATGTCGCATCCCCCTTCCAGATGGGCGGGAGCCAGGCCTCCCTCGCCCGTATTGAGCCAGCAGCCCGCAAGTGCGGCCCCCTTGGAAAGGGCTCGAACCGCCGGCGTCGAAAGGGCGCCATAGCTCATTCCCGATATGTTCATGATCGAGGCCGGCTCATAAGGCTTGCGCGCATAGGGGCCGATAACCACCGACCCGGCCTCAACGGCATCCTGTTCCAGCGTCGGGAACGGACAATTGACGAAGATGGGCGTGCCGACAGGGGTCAGGTTCTGCGTCGAGCCAAAGGGGACCGTATTGTCTTCCCCCTTCGCGGACCGGTAGACCCATTCCCGTTGCGCCCGGTTGAAAGGCATCTCCTCACGGTCATGGGCAAAGAAATACTGACGAAAGAATTCTCCGAGCGTCGAGAAAATGTACCGGAACCGGCCAATGACCGGGTAGTTGCGCCGGATGGCATCCTTTGTCTGGATACTATCGACGACAAAAAGGATCGCCATCGCAAGGGCGAAGACGCCGACCATGAAGACAAACAGGGACGACAGGTAATCGATACCGGCCATCGTGATCGTGCCGAAAATGCTCATGAGAACCTCCTTGTGGAGCAGAAGACGGCTTCAGAACGTCCGGAAGCGGGCTGCAAACGACCGGCCCGCCACCCGGCCAAGGCGGTCAGCCCCGGAAATCGCCCTCCCGCCACCGGACAACGGCAGCGGTCACCAGGCCGAACAGGAGGTGGCCGACAAGCGACGCCCAGGTCAGGGTTACGAAGCCGAGGAATGGCGGCAGGCCGGCAAAAACATGCGCCATGATGTAAAGCGCGAAGACCCACAGTCCGACGCCGAAACCGAGACCGACACTCCACCAGGGCAGAAACGGGGTGACGACCCGGGCGATCGGACGGGCAATGAACAGGTAGCCGAGCGGATAAAACACCACACCGACGATGCCGTGGATCAGTTCGGCCAGAAACAGGTTGCGGAAGCCGAACACCGATTGGACCAGAGCGGCCGGCTGCAATGGACCGCCGACCCACAACGGCGTGATCGCCCGCGCCCAGACTTCCCAGACCGTATCCGCCGCCGCGCCGGCGAGAATGGCCGTCACGAGGACCCCGAGCGTCAGTTTCGGAAACAGGGACCGCTCATCCCGGTTCATGTGCAATGTTCCAATCATGACTTATCTCCTTGTCTGCAAGTCATTCTCCGGTGTGGAATTTTCCGGGTTCTGGCCGTAACTTACTCGCGGGCGGCGACGGCCCGCCAATATCGGCTGGCGATGCTTTCGATAGCCGGCAGCTATCGGCCGACGCACCGATCGGAGACACGACGATGGAAATGCATCAGATCCGGTATTTTCTGGCAGTCGCCGAGCATCTGAACTTCACCCGCGCCGCCGAAGCCTGCCATGTGGCCCAGCCGTCCCTGACACGCGCCATCAAGAAGCTCGAGGAAGAACTGGGAGGAGAGCTTTTCCGCCGCGAACGGAGCGCCACCCATGTCACCGACCTGGGGCGCATGATGCTGCCGCTGCTGGAGACATGCTACGAAGGCGCACGGTCTGCGCGCGAGGTGGCGGGGTCCTATGCGAGAGGCGACGAGGCGCCCCTTGCAGTCGCGGTAGCCACTTCCGTCGACCTGTCCCCTTTCCTTGCCGCCTTTACGGAACTGGCCCGCACCTTTCCCGGTCTCAAGCTGACACTGTCACGGGGCGACTGTCCCGACATCCTGAACCGGCTGAAGGCCGGCGAAGCGGATTTCGGGATCGCCGGCAGGTTCGACGAACAATGGGACCGGCTGAATTCCTGGCCACTGTTCACCGAGGACGCCGGGCTTTGCGTACATCGGGATCACCCGCTCGCCGGCCGCGACTGCATTCGGGCCGCGGATATCTCGGGCAGCCGTTTCCTCGACCGACCCTATTGTGCCGATGCCATTCTCTGGAGAGACAAGCTGGAGGCCCTCGGCATGGCCGCGTCCGTGCGCCATGCCATGGCAAGCGATCAGGATGTCGGCGCGTTCCTCGCCAGAAACCTCGGTGTCGCCGTCCTGCCGCAGACAACGCCGAAGCCCGATGACATCCGCCTGCTCGCGGTGGAGGACCTGGATCCGGTGCGCACTGTCCGGCTCTACGACGTAGCAGGCCGGCACCGTTCGATTGCCGGCTCCGCTTTCATGAAACTGTTGCGCTCAGCCGACCTGCTTGCCTGACAAAGCCTTGAAGATACGCTCCTCCGGCATGCGCCGTCGGAAGTCCGGATCGACAAAGCGATCTACAATCAGGCCGTTACCGGCGACGACAAAGGTGGCAGGAACCGGGAGGAACCAACCGTCGTTGCCCTGAAACGTCGAGATATCGACACCCGACTTCAGGAAACGGTCCCGGATTTCTTCGCCCACCCAGACCATCAACCCGAGAGAGAGGGCATAGGCGTTGTCGATGTCGCTCAGGATCGGGAACGTGATGCCGTAGTCGGACTTCAGACGCTGTGCATAGAGCCGCTTTTCCGGGATCACCGAGATGACATTTGCCCCAAGGCCGGCGAGTTCCGGTGCAATATCGACGAAACTGCACAGTTCCATCCGGCAGTAGGAACACCAGTGGCCCCGGTTCATGCTGACGACCAGCGGTCCGTGCCTGAGCTGCTCGCCGAGGCTGACAAGGCGCCCCTCTTCGTCCGGCAACAGGAAGTCGGGCATGGGATCTCCCGCAACCGGGGCCAGCGCGGCAGCGTCGTCCAGCCGGTCGATCATCCGCTGGTAGGCGGCGTCCAACTCCGGATTTTCGCGTTTGCGCTGATCCGCCAGCGCCCTCAGGCGATCGGCGAGCGTATCTTCCTTTCGCGGCATGCCCTCTCCCGACACCAGTTGCCTTTGTCCGGAATTGGTTTCCCAAGCCGGACCAGTCATGACATCTCACACTATCCAGCTAGCACAGGATTCAATAGCCAACGGCTATGATTATCATCGCCGATACGGTTTCGTTGCCGCAAGGCAGCGGCCGTACTTGGTTTGACGGCTCGCTTTGTCCGAAGCGACAGAAGCCGTTCGGAGCGCCGAGAACGAACTTGTGCATCGAATGCGGCTACATATTGCCGGAGGGAACGCTTATAGGGTCGCGAGAAGAAAGGGCGATTGAACAAGCCGCCCAAGTCAGCGATCATCTTCTCATGTCCGGTAGATTCGCCCGGGTGCAGCGCCCGGTTTCCGGATCTTTCGGAGATCTCATGGGAGCGCGGCATGAAGCACGTTACCAGGTACGCCGAAGACACGCTTAACCGGATGTTTTCTCTCCACGCGACCGGAGGAGAACAGGACTGGAATGTCGAGCTCGGCGACGAAAACCGGGTCGAGGAATTTATCGCCCGGTATCCCGAGATCAGGCACGACGACGAACTGGCCTTCGGCCTTGCGTGGCTGATCGTGACCTCGTTCGATTTTCGAGTATGGGACCGGATGTCGGAGATCGAACTGGATTTCTACGACATCATGGAAAACTGCCAATTCGACGTGACGAAGGCCTACACACGCGAAGAGCTCCTGCTATGGGAGGAGGTTTCCGCCATCCTCATCGACAGGAAAGACTTCTTCAAAGAGATCATCGAATATTTTTCGATCAACCACGTCGAAAGAGGGGCCTTCCCGAGCGGCCTGTTGTTCGGACACACCTTTCATTGGCAACTGGCCGATGAAAGGTGACATCCTCCGGCGGCAACCGTCAGGCAATGGAGCGTGATGCTTCCCGTACCTTGTCCGTCGCGGCATCGATCTGGGTCGTCGCCGTGGAAATGAACTGGATGTTGTTGGTCACGACCTCCACCCCTTGCGAAGCGCTTTGCATGTTGGAGGAAATTTCCCGGGTGACGACCGATTGCTCTTCCACGGCCGAGGAGATGCTCGTTGAAATGTCGCTGATCTGATTGATGACGCTCAGGATTGCGGAAATAGCGGCAACGGCATTTTCCGTCGTCCCCTGCATCGATTCAATCTGGCTTGAAATATCTTCCGTCGCCTTACTGGTCTGCGACGCCAGTTCCTTCACTTCCGAGGCAACAACGGCAAATCCCTTACCGGCTTCCCCGGCTCTGGCGGCCTCGATCGTTGCGTTCAGGGCCAGAAGGTTGGTTTGATTGGCGATATTGTCGATCAATTCAACCACATGGCCGATTGTCTTGGCATCTTCAGACAGTCCAACCATGATCTCATTGGACTGGGTCGCCTCTCCGACCGCCTTCAGAGCCACCTCCGACGCGGACTGCACCTGCCGGCCGATTTCATGAATGGACGCCACCAGTTCCTCGGCGGCCGCAGCGACTGTCTGAACACTGGATGCGGTCTGGGTGGACGCCGTCGCGGATTCCGTTGCCTGCCGCATTACATCCGATATCGAACTCGCAATCTCACCCAATTGGACGTCGATGTCCTTTTGCACGTTTTCACGGCGCTTGCGTTCCAGAATCTGTTCGGTGATGTCAGTCGCAAATTTGACAACCTTGTACGGGCGCCCCGTTTCATCGACCATCGGATTATAGGTCGCCTGAATCCAGACTTCCTTGCCCTCCTTGCCTATCCGTTTGAACTCGTCCGACTGGAATTTGCCTTCGGCGAGTTCGTCCCAGAAGCGACGATAACCATCACTGTCGCGGAAGCTCTGCTCGACAAAGATGCTGTGATGCTTGCCGACGATCTCATCCAGGCGATAGCCCAACGCATTCAGAAAATTGTCATTCGCATCCAGAATCGTGCCATCCATTTTGAACTCGATCACCGCCTGGGATCTGCCGAGGGCTTCCATCTTCGTGCGAAATTCCACGTTCTGAAGCCGTTCGGCCGCGTCGGCCCACTCGACGACGGTTCCAATGCGTTTGCCGCCCTTCCGGATATGATTTGCGACCAGATCGAAGGACCGCTGACCGACCTTGATGGTCGCACGGTGGGTGGACGTGAGGCCGTCCAACAGACCTCTTTGATGCGCCGGATTCTTATGAAAAATGTCGATCGACTTTCCTAAAAGCTGGTCGGCACGGAAGTCGGGAAATATCTCGCGGATATCCTCTTCGGCCTCTTTCAGAAGGCCCAGAACCGCTTCATTCATATAGGTAATTTTATAATCCGCATCCGCGATCATCACATTTGCGCACAACTGATCCGTTGCCAATGCAACAAGATTTCCATTCGGCTTTCCGAACATTCCGCCAACCCTCGACAACTTCGAATATCCAACGAAACATATGTGACACCTAGAACATTAATTTATGATTACGTAACGGAATAATTGTATTAGTGATATTTACTTATAGACTAATAATTGCACCCAATAGATGCACACTAATTATAATATTCATTTTACGAGAGCGTTTGTCGTTCTATGTCCTCTTACCCCTCTTATCCGTTCTCGATATCGCCGCCCCCTCATTGGCGCCGCCGCTGCCTCCGAAAAGCAGGCCTCCGGTGGTTTATGGAATCGGTCAGCTCTCCGAAGCCAGGGGCAGATTGACCAGGAGGTTCTGCGGTTTCATGCGGATCTTGAAATCGTTCGACATGGCAAGGCCGAGCCAGACCGGCTTGCCACGCAGGTCGGCGCGCATGTCCGAACGGTTTTCGAAGTCCAGACGGAACAGGCCGAGAATGCGCAGGTTGTCAGCCTCCGACAGCGACTCCTCATTGAAGAGCGCGTTCAGGATTGCGGTCGCATCGGCATCAAGGCCGATGTGCCAGGACCAGTGCTCATCGCGGATATTGCGGACCGGCTGGATGCGGACCTGCACCTGATGGAAATGGCGGATCCAGGCTTCCAACACCCGGCAGAAGGCGTCCGGGCCCGGCTGGGTGAAGCGGAAATCGAGCGCGGTATCGAAGCGGTCGGAACGGTCCCAGTAAATCTCCGCGTTGTCTTCCCCGAGCACATCGAGCGCGACCTCGCGCATGGGCGTTCCGGACTCCATCAGCAGCGCGCCAAGGCCACCGAGGCCACCGGTTTCCGACATCATCTCGACGATCTCCGCATCGGCGATGGTAACTGTCCCCTCGTTGAGCGTGACCACCTGCTCGCGGAAGAACAGTTCGGCGGCCCTTAGGCGCAGCGGGTCCTGGCAGCTGCGCAGGATATTGCGCAGGATCAGGTGAACCAACTGGTCGAGAAAGACCGGGGGCACCGAGATGGTGCCTTCGCGGAACAGGGCCGAATAGGCGCCCTCCACCGTCTTGTTTTTCACCAGATGATCGCGGAAGGCCAGCACGACGCTGTAGTTGTCCGCCGTATCCCGGTCCTGGATTTCCTGCAGCTCGGCCTCGCTGACGGTAGCGAAGGGATCGGCCATCAGGCGTTCGAACAGGCGGTGTTCAACCGCACAGGATTCCTCGACCGGATGGATTTCGGGCCGGGTGAGATAAGCGCGCAGAAGGTCGGGCGTCACAACGAGCCAGCCGTTCTTTTCGCGTTCGACCAGATGATAGCCGGCGGATTTCCAGAATGGGCGCATCAAGGCTCCTCTACCACATCCCAGATCCGCGCATGCGGCTTTTCTCCAGGCGGCGTCACGATATGAAAACTTTCGCGGATCGGGCCGTCTTCGCCGATCTCGCGCTTCAGGGCGAGCAATGTATTCAACTCAAGCCCATCCGCCAACTCACGACCGAAGGCGATTTCCGCTTCCGCCGCTTCGCGGGCGGCCTGCTCGGACGGAGCGCCATAATGATCCAGAAGATGGCCGGTCAGCAGGTCGGTGCAGGCATCGATGTCTTCTGTCCGGGCATCGGCCACGCTGACCAGCGTCGAAAAGCCGAACGAGCCGAGCGCCAGAAAGCCGCTGACGAAGGCCTGCCGCTCCTTGCCTGTCAGGTCCGCCGGATCGCCGAACTGACCATGGGCAAAGACGAAACTGCCGGGAATGGCCCAGTCGTTCTCTTGTGCGGCCCGGGGAAAGACATGGGCGTCCGACTGGTCAAAGCGGATGGCTCTCAAAAAGCGCGGCACGTCAGCGCTCCGTGACCGAGGCAAGCGGCTTGGCGATCCGGTCGTCGCAAAGATGCTCGGCGACCTTCAGGATCTTGACCGGTCCGCCCTCCCCGCCTTCCCGCAGAAGCAGGTTGCCGCTTTCGTCCAGCCCCGTGAAGGTTCCCTGCAAAACGCCCTCGGCCGTGGCAATGGCGACCTCGTCCCGATAGCCGTCGCATCGGAACAGCCATGCCTCATGCACCGGTTTGAAACCGTCCACCTCCCAGCGATGGACCCAGGTCAGGAAATGGCGCGAGAGCGACTCCAGGCCGGCAAGGGTTTCCAGGTCCACGGCCCCCTCATCCCACAGGGTCGTGCGGTCCGGGGTCCGGCCCGGCTCGTTCGTGCCGATCGGCCTCAGCGCCAACTTGAGCGCCACCGACATCCACAGGGGCGAGCCGTCCTCATCGTCTTCGTCGCTGACGACCATCCGAGCCTCGCCCAGACGCCCCCCGTTGGCATAAACGGCATGGGGCCAACGCCAGGTGATCGCCAGCTCCGGCGGGCAGAGCGCACCGATGGCGTCGGCCATGGCGGTCATGGCAACGAACAGCATCTCCTGCGCCCGTGCTCTGGGCACATCCGGCTCGAGAAAAACCGCATAGGAGATCTCAGACGTGTCGCACGACCAGAACAGGTCACCGGCTTCCGCGGCGCCGCGGTTTACGGCTTCCACGGCAGCTTCCAGCGGGTCGATCGGCGGCACCACCGGGCGGCTTGTCAACAGCGGTGGGAAAGACGGGTCGAAACTCAGGGCAACGGTCATGACGTGGGCCTAGTCCAGATCGATCCGCCCCTTGACCTCATGGACGACGCCGGACCCCTCGATGGTCAGGGTCATTTTCGCATCGAGATGACCGCCCTCGAGGCCAGCCTTGCGCACATGGTCCTCGATCGCCTGCTGCGAAGTCACGCCGACCTGCTTGAGAAACTTGCGCATGGACATGTTGAAATTGTCATTGTTCATTTTGCGATTCCTTCCCGAATCCAACCCTTTCTTTCTGACAAAGTGATTCAGGTTGTTGAGAGGCTGATTCAACCACCTTCGGAATTGATTCACAAAGGCGCTGCAAGGGATTGATTGTGAATCGTTTTTCCGATTCAGTCGTGCTCGCCCGGCCGCTCGCCCATTCCAGGATCGAGGCGGACGGAGTCGTTGCCGGCCGTGTAGACGGCCCTGGAGGAATGGTCGAGTTCCCTCGTCAAAACGTACCAGGCGGCCACGCCGATCACGGCCATGGCACAGACCCCTGAGATGAAGGCTTTCATTGGGCGGTTCCTCCGGATTGGGTTGACGGGCCATTCGGATCGGTGGCCCGTTTCAGGAAGGCGACGAGCGCGTCACGATCCTCGACAGTCTTCAGCCGCTGGAGCGGCATTTTCGATCCGGGCGTCACCACATCCGGACCGTGATCGAAAAGATCGGAAATCGTTTTTTCGTTCCAGACGATGTCGGCGTCCAGAAGCGCTTTCGAATAGGGGTAGCCCGGAAGCGTGCCGGCCCTGCGTCCGAAGACGCCATAGAGCGTCGGCCCGGCACGGTTGCCGCCGTCCGGCGTCAGACTGTGGCAGACGGAGCACTTGCGGGCAAATTGAAGCTCGCCCGGGTCGTCCGTATTGGTGACCTGGAACCGGCGGGGAAACTCCACCTCGACCGGCTCGAACGGCTTGCGCGGGGAAATCTGCCAGACATGGATCTGATCGTCGAGGCCGACGTAGAACAGCTTGCTGGCGTCAGCGGTGAAATCCAGTCCCCAAACCGGACCGTAAGGATTTTCGAATTCCTCAAGCAATTCGAAGCTCGGCAGATCGAACACGCGGATCACGCCATCCCCGCCGCCGCTCGCCACCCGCTTGTCATCCCTAGAAACCGCCAGGGACAGAACGGGCCGTATGTGCGGCGGCAGCACCTTGACCTCTTCACCGGTCGCGATGTCGAGCACGCCGACCTTTCCGTCGGTCACGCCGAACATCAGCGTCTTGCCACCGGGCAGCGCCTTCAAGGTATTCACGCCCCAGCCGAAATTGACGAGCTCGCGCTCAAGCTCCCCCGTATCCAGATCGAACTGGCGGATGCCGCCGTCGTAGGAGGCCGTGAAGACCTTGCCGCCGTCGCGCGAAAAGGCGACGGCATTGACGTTACCGCGATGGCCGGTCAGGGCAAAGGCCTGATGCGGCGGATCGGCCGCAATGTCGTAGACCCGCGCCTCGTTCTCCCAGGAGGCGACGGCGACGTAACGCTCGTCCGGCGACACGTCGAGGCTCAGAACCTTTTCGCCCTTTCCCGAAAAACGGGAAAGCACCGACTGCGTTGTCAGGTCCCACAGAATCATGTCGCTGTCGTCGGACACCGTCACGGCGCGATTGTCACTCAGGAAGCGGCCATCGTTGACCGCTGCATTGTGACCGATCAACCGCTCAAGCGTCGGTTCCCCCTCCCCGTCGGGCAGGGTCCATACGATCGCCGCGTAGTCGAAAGACGTCGACAGCAGACGGTCGCCCGAGCTGTCCAGGCTGACGGATTTGACCGGACCGCCATGGCCTGCCAATCGCTCCGGCCAGCCGGCCAATGCTTCGAAGGCAAGCATCACCGGCGCGGCCAGCGTCGCCATGATCATCGCAGCGGGCCAGAGCCGTCGCGCCTTTGCCATGACACAGTCCTATTCGGCCGGTTGCGGCGCGCCCCCGGAACCGGAGGCCTTGTGGATGTCGGCCTGGTGTTCCTCCACCCAGATCGAATGGTGTTCCTTCGCCCAGTTGAGATCGACCTCGCCGGAGCCCATGGCGTCGAACGCGCCTTCCATGCCGATGGAGCCGATGTAGATATGGGCCAGGATCACGCAGACCATGAAGACGGCCATGATCGAATGCCACAGCGCGTTGAGTTGCTGCTCCTGCAGCGCCGTCAGCGCCGTCGGAAGTTCCGTACCGAAAATCAGGTTCACCTTGTCGAAGGTGCCGGCGAAGAAATGGGTGGTGAACGGGAACAGCAGCGCCCAGCCTGAGAGCGACAGCGACACGCCGCCGATGATCACTGCCCAGAAGATCACCTTCTGACCGGCGTTAAACTTCTTCGCCGGCGGATGCAGCTTCTTGGAAAAGATGCCGCCGCCCTGGAGGAGCCACTTGATGTCGGTCCGGTCCGGCAGATTGTGGCGCACCCACATGACGAAAATCATCGCAAGACCGGCCATGAAGGCGAAGGCGAGATAGTTGTGCAGGTACTTTCCCATCTGTGTGAGGAAGCCGAAGGCACCGTCACCAATGACCGGCTTCAGCACATAGCGGCCGTAGAGAATGTTCAGACCGGTCAGGCCGAGGATGATGAAGGAGACGGCGAGCATCCAGTGGCCGAAGCGTTCCACCGCCTTGAACCGGGTGATGGTCTGGTTCGACTTTCCATGCTCGATGCGGATGCGGCCGCGGATAGCGTAGAACAGGCCGAGGACGACGATGGTGCCGAGCAGCGCCCAGCTGGCATAGAGCGTTAGCGGTCCGTTGCGGAACGAACGCCAGGCCTCGCCTTCCGACTGGACCAGGGTTCCGGCCTTCTTGTCGGGAATGGAGACATTGCCCTGCAGGCCGTGGCGCACCGCGCGCCAGTAATCGGAATCGGACGTCGTGCCCAGCGTGTCGCCCGGAACCATGCCGCCGGACGGACTTGCCTCCGGCGCCGCATTCGGCGCAAGCGAATTCTGCGCCGCGGCCGGATTGCCGGCGAGCGCGAAGGCGATCATCGCGAAGGCCAGAAGCGGCAAAAGACCGCGCGAGCCGAAGTGTCTTATCGTTTTCCGGTTACAGATCATCTGGTTCTCCTGATGCCTCCCCTGCGCCCGGGTTTCCGTCCTCCGGTTGCACATGGGGCTTGCAAGTCTGTTCGCCGATCAGAACTTTTGTTGTTCGCCACGGAAGCGCAATTCGCGCCGCTGCGCGTCTGTCAGCCCGGTATCCGTCTTGCCTTCATATTGGCCTTTTTCCAGCTTGATCGGCCTATTTTCTTCCTGTTCGCGGCATCCGGCAAGTCCGGTCAAAGCGAACAGCGCACCGACCAGGACCAAATGCCCCGCCGTCTTGGTGGATTTGGAGATCATCGATCCGACTTCCCGACTACAGTCCGCGGTTCCATTGCTATCAAGGCAGAAAACGGAGACGACTGGTCAGCCGCCTCCGTCCTTTTATCGTTCAAGCGATCCGCCAAGGGACGCTTTTAGAAGTTGCCGGCCTTCTGGCTGTAGGCAGTGCCCCAGCCCCAGGCGCCGGAGCCGAAGCCACGGGCAACCACACGCTCGCGATAAATCGCGGAGACCACGTCGCCGTCACCGGCAAGCAGGGCCTTGGTGGAGCACATTTCCGCACACAGCGGCAGCTTGCCTTCCGCGAGGCGGTTACGGCCGTATTTCTGGAATTCGGCCGCGGAGTTGTCCTCTTCCGGACCGCCGTTACAGAACGTGCACTTGTCCATCTTGCCGCGGGACCCGAAGTTGCCGGCCTGCGGATACTGCGGCGCGCCGAAGGGGCATGCATAGAAGCAATAGCCGCAGCCGATGCACAGATCCTTGGAGTGGAGAACCACCCCTTCATCCGATTGGTAGAAGCAATCGACAGGGCACACAGCCGTGCACGGTGCGTCCGAACAGTGCATGCAGGCCACCGAGATGGACCTCTCGCCCGGCTTGCCGTCGTTGATGGTGACAACGCGGCGGCGGTTGATGCCCCAAGGCACCTCGTTTTCGTTCTTACAGGCCGTGACGCAGGCGTTGCACTCGATGCAGCGTTCGGCGTCACAGAGGAATTTCATTCGTGCCATGACTTCTCCCTCCCTTAAGCCGCGCGCTCAATGCGGCACAATGTTGCTTTTGTTTCCTGCATCTGGGTGACGCTGTCGTATCCGTAGGTCTGAGCCGTGTTGGATGCTTCACCCAGAACGTAGGGGTCTGCGCCGGCGGGGTATTTGCTTCTCAGGTCCTCGCCCTGGTAGTGACCGCCGAAGTGGAACGGCATGAAGGCAACGCCCCTGCCGACCCGCTCGGTCAGCATGGCCATCACCTTGACCTTGCCGCCTTCCGGACCGTGGACCCAGACCATCTCCCCGTCGCGAATGCCGATATCGTTGGCATCGGCCGTGTTGATTTCCACGAACATGTCCTGCTGAAGCTCGGCCAGCCACGGGTTGGACCGGGTTTCGTCGCCACCGCCTTCGTATTCGACGAGGCGCCCGGAGGTCAGGATCATCGGGAAGTCCTTGGAGAAGTCGTTTTCCTGAATCGACTTGTAGGCCGTCGGCACGCGCCAGAAGGTCTTGTCGTCATAGGTCGCATACTTGTCCAGAAGATCCCGGCGATTGGTGTAGAGCGGCTCGCGGTGCAGCGGCACCGGATCCGGGAAGGTCCAGACCACCGCGCGGGCCTTGGCGTTGCCGAACGGCGCACAGCCGTGCTTGATCGCCACCCGCTGGATGCCGCCGGACAGGTCGGTCTTCCAGTTGGTCTTGTCTCCGGCCACCGCTTCGATGGACGCGCGTTCTTCGTCGGTCAGATCGCCGTCCCAGCCGAGGCTTTTCAGCATCGCCATGGTGAATTCCGGATAACCGTCCTTGATTTCCGAGCCTTCCGGCCAGGAATCCTCGGCCAGAAGGTTGTCGCCGTTGCGTTCCACCCCGAAGCGGGCACGGAAACACAGGCCGCCTTCGGCAACCGGGATCGACGGATCGTAGAGGTTCGCCGTTCCCGGATGGCCCATCTCCGCCGTGCCCCAGCACGGCCAGGGCATGCCGTAGAAATCGCCATCGCACGGACCGCCGTTCGCCCGCAGGCTGGTGCGGTCGAAGGTGTGCTGGTTGGCCATGTGCAGCTTCAGCCGCTCCGGCGACTGGCCGGTGTAGCCGATGGTCCACATGCCCTTGTTGATTTCGCGGGTCACGTCCTCGATCAGCGGCTCCTCGCCATTGACCTCGATGTTCTTGAACATCTCGTCCGCAAAGCCGAGCTTCTTGGCGAGCTTGTACATGATCATGTGGTCCGGCAGGGATTCGAACAGCGGCTCGACCACCGTCTCGCGCCACTGGATCGACCGGTTGGAGGCCGTCACCGATCCGTAGGTCTCGAACTGGGTCGAGGCCGGAAGCAGATAGACGCCGTCCTTGCGGTCGGACAGGATCGCGGACATGGTCGGATAGGGATCGATCACGACGAGCGTGTCGAGCTTTTCCATCGCCACCTTCATATCCGGCAAACGGGTCTGCGAGTTCGGCGCATGCCCCCAGAACACCATCACCTTGGTGTTGTGCGGCTGCTGCAGATTGTCCTCGTCCTCAAGCACGCCGTCGATCCAGCGGGACACGGGAATGCCCTTCTGGTTGATCATGGCGACGTCCTTGCCGTCCGCCCCCTTCATGCTGGCGAAACGTCCGCGGATGTAGTCGACATCCACATCCCAGACGCGCGCCCAGTGAGCCCAGGACCCGTCGGCGAGACCGTAGTAGCCCGGCAGGGTATCCGCCAGAACACCAAGGTCGGTCGCACCCTGAACATTGTCGTGACCGCGGAAGATGTTGGTGCCGCCGCCGGACTTGCCCATGTTTCCCAGGGCAAGCTGCAGGATGCAGTAGGCGCGGGTATTGTTGTTGCCGTTGGTGTGCTGGGTGCCGCCCATGCACCAGATCACGGTGCCCGGACGGTTGTTGGCCAGCGTCCTGGCAACGCGCTTGAGCTGCGAGCCGGGCACGCCGGTGACACGCTCGACTTCTTCCGGCGTCCACTTGGCCACTTCGGCCTTGACCTCATCCATGCCCCAGACGCGCTGGCGAATGAATTCCTTGTCTTCCCAGCCGTTGTCGAAGATGTGCCACAGAATGCCCCAGACGAGGGCGACGTCCGTTCCGGGACGGAAGCGGACATATTCGGAGGCGTGGGCCGCTGTGCGCGTGAAACGCGGATCGCAAACGATCAGCGGCGCATTGTTTTCTTCCTTTGCCTTCAACACATGCAGAAGTGATACCGGATGTGCCTCGGCCGGATTGCCGCCGATGATGAAGATGGCGCGCGAATTGTGGATGTCGTTGTAGGAATTGGTCATTGCGCCGTAGCCCCAGGTGTTGGCAACACCTGCGACCGTGGTCGAGTGACAGATACGCGCCTGGTGATCGACGTTGTTCGTGCCGAAGAAGGCCGCGAACTTGCGCATCAAATAGGCCTGCTCGTTGCTGTGCTTGGCCGAGCCCAGCCAATAGACGCTGTCCGGACCGTCCTTCTCGCGCACATCCAGGATCTTGTCGCCGAGTTCCTCGATGGCCTGATCCCAGGAGATACGCTCCCACTTGCCGTTGACCAGCTTGGTCGGATACTTCAGCCGGCGCTCACCATGGGCGTGTTCGCGCACCGCAGCGCCCTTGGCGCAATGGGAACCGAGGTTGAACGGGCTGTCGAAACCGGGTTCCTGACCGATCCAGACACCGTCCTTGACCTCGGCCAGCACCGTGCAGCCGACAGAGCAATGGGTGCAGACCGACTTCTTGATATCGACCTTGCCGGCGGTGGCCGCCTGGGCCTGGGCCTTCTGTACCATGCCGCCGGATGCGGCCGAAATGGCGGCCAGACTGCCGGCAGCAACACCGGACCGGCGGAGGAACGTCCGGCGATCCATGGTGGTCGCGCCAAAGTCGGCCAGAGCAGATGAAAGCCGGCCGCGCCGCGCCACACCGCTTGTTTTTTTTCTGAGCATTCTTGTCTCTCCCTCGATCGGAACCGTGAAGGACAGCCGTCCAGCCAATTCCCCGAACCGATCCGCCGCGTCGCAGACCGGTTAATTGTTCAGAACCGTGCGGTTTCGTAAGCTTTCTTCACGTGATCGGTTTCCCGATATCCGCTTCCGCCCGGCTCGACGGCTTCCGCAGCCTCAGCGGAACCGGCCACGACGGTCGCTCCGCTTGCCAGAGCGCCAAGACTGGCGAGTTTCAAAAAGTTCCGCCGTCCGCCGACGTCCTGCTCTTTCCTGTCCTTCATTCTTTCTCTCCAGCTCTCATCTTTTGGATGCCGCATCAGGCCTCTCCGGCCAATCGTGCGGCGGCTTCTCAAACAGCCGTTCGGCGACCACCTATTGGGCCATGCCGAATGCCTCGTCCTCGACAGAAATCAAAACGCCGCCGAGCACCCCGACAGCGGCATAGAACGCATTGGTCTGTGTGGCGGCGAGATCCTTGAAGAAATGCCCCGCCCACGAACCGATATGTTTCTGGAAAAACGTCTTTTGCTCGGAAAGCGTTGCCGGCTCGCCGAACTCGCCAGCGATCATGCCTTCCATCATCTGCATCAAGGCGGCGATGTGATCCTCCGGCTCGCTCACGCCCTCGGCACGTTCGATGCCGAGCGCGGCCATGCTCGCCCTGAGGTCGGCGAGCGGCTTCTCGTGGAGGAAACCGGTCAGATAGTAAGATGCATAGGGAACGAACTCACCGCGCCCGAGGCCGATGAAGAGGTCCTGATAGGCGCGTTTCAGGCTGCCGGCATCCTCGGTCCGGGCGGCCACAGCCAATCGGCCAATCGCCTCCCCGACCGGCGTGTCATCGACAGCCAGGGCGCGAATGGCCACAATTTCCTCGTCGGAAGGCGCCGCCTGCAACAGGCGGCCCACAAAGCCGTACAAGACGGCACGATCACTGTCTTCCGGCGCAATCGAAATTTCCTGCGACGTCATTTGCGACATCTATGCATTCTCCCTCAGGTCGGAATAATCGCTCCGATCCTGACGGGCCGCAAATGAAATCAATACTGCGCCGCAAAACCAATCGTTTTTAGCTTGTGTTTGTTTTTCATTTCTTCTTTTTGTAGGAAATTTTACTATCAAACGACACAAAACAGCAAACCATAGTGCGCCGCAAAATCGAGCACCGCGAGCCGCCCCAGACATCGAAACACCTTTTCAGTCGAGACTCGAAGCAGACTCTTTGATTCACGAGTCACTGGATTCAGTTTTGCTCAGCAATAATATATTCATTTTTCTGAATATAATAAAACGCAAAACCTTATTTTATGTCTTATTTTCAATTATTTATACGATACGATGTCGTGAATGCCCGTTTTCGTTGCTACTTGACGAAAACTACACAACGGGCATTTTCCCCGGCACCCGGACAGGTGAGCGCCGAAGATATGCTGCACTGCAACATATCAAATTGAAAAAGACCTTTTCGCCCAGAAAAAAGCTGCCGCTGTCCCTCAACTTAAAAGAGCCGCCTCAGGATCAGGCGGCTCTTTACGCAGAGATAGAAAGTCCGTGCAGGAACCGGACCGAACTATTCGATGACGATCTTCGGGGCAGCCCGCTGTTCATCCCCCGCGTATCGAGCGATTTCGGCCATCACCTTTGCCGCAATCTCCCGGTAGATCTTCGCGTGAGCACCGTCCGGATCGGAAACAACGACCGGCGTGCCGGCATCCGACGTTTCGCGAATCTGTATGTCGAGCGGCACTTCGCCCAGGAACGGCACACCGAGCTTTCCCGCTTCCGCCCGTGCGCCACCGTGGCCGAAAATATCATGCCGGCTGCCGCAGTCGGGGCACAGGAAATAGCTCATGTTTTCAATGATGCCCAGAACGGGGACATCGACGCGTCGGAACATGTTCAGCCCCTTGCGCGCATCGATCAGCGCCAGGTCCTGGGGCGTAGAGACGACGACCGCACCAGCCAAGGGCACCTGTTGCGCCATGGTCAGCTGTGCGTCGCCCGTTCCCGGCGGCATATCGACCACGAGCACATCGAGTTCGCCCCAGGCGACTTCGCGCAACATCTGGGTCAGCGCGGAAATGACCATCGGGCCACGCCAGATCATCGGCGTGTCTTCCTCGACCATGAAGCCCATGGACATGACCTTTACCCCGTAGCCTTCCAGCGGCTTCAGGATCCGGCCTGATACGGGTTCCGGCCGCCCGGTCACCCGGAAAAGGCGGGGAACGGACGGGCCGTAGATATCCGCGTCGAGCACTCCGACCTTGAGGCCGTTGGCCTGAAGCGCCAATGCGAGATTGGCCGTAGTGGTCGACTTGCCGACGCCGCCCTTGCCCGATGCGACGGCGACGATGTGCTTGACGCCAGGGACACCCGGCTTTTGAACCGGCTGCTCCGGTGCCTGCTGTTGCGCGCGCGCCTGCATGGGCGGCGGCACGCTGCCAACCTGCGCCTTTGACGGTGCAGGGCGCACCGGCGCTGCGCCGGAACTGCCGGCGGCTTTTTCCGCCGTCAGAGCAACCATGGCGGTCTCGACGCCCGGAATTTCCTTCACAACCTTTTCCGCAGCCTGACGTAAAGGTTCCAGCGCCTGGGCACGATCGGCCGGTACGGTGATGGAAAAGGCAACGCGACCATCGGAAACGAAAATTTCCGACAGGAGACCCAATGAGACCAGGTCTCCTTCCAGATCCGGTCCCTTGACCTTCGACAGCCGCTCCAGCACTGCCTTCTTGATTTCTTCGCTCATTCCGTTGCCCCGGTTCCCGTCTCAATTCCGATGGCCGCTGCTCGGCCTTCACATGTGCGCCTAACGTAGTCACGCATTGCGGGGCGTCAATGGAAACCGGAGAGCCTTTGGCCGTGCGTGGGCAAATCAACTTGTCACGGGTAGCCTCGATCGGAGAATCGCAGCATGACTTTCCAAGCATCGCCTTCCCTTCCCGACTGAGAGACTTGCCATGACCACGATCCTCATCACCGGCGCCAATCGCGGTATCGGCTTCGCACTCGCCAAGGCGTCTCTCTCAAAAGGTTGGACCGTTTACGGTTCCGCACGCACCCAGGCCCAGGCGGATGAAGCAGCGGCGGAGCTCGGACCGGACTTCCACCCTCTCGCCTTCGACGTGACCGACCATGACGCCGTCAGGCGGGCATCCGCCAGTTTCGACAGTCCGATCGATATCATGATCAACAACGCAGGCATTATCGGGCCGGATCGTCAGTCCACGCTGGATATGGATTTTCCAGGCTTTGCGAAAACACTCGAAGTCAACACCCTGGCGCCGCTCGCCGTCGCGCAGGCGTTTCTGCCCCAATTGCGCAAGGCAGAGCATGGCCGGATCCTGACCGTTTCCAGCCAGATGGCCTGGATGGGCTACGGAAAGTCGGACCGGATCGCTTACCGGGCCTCGAAAGCAGCCGTCAACAAGGTGATGCAGGGGCTTGCCACCGACCTGGAAGCAGACAAGATCGCGGTCGCCCTGATCGATCCGGGCTGGGTACGTACCGACATGGGCGGAGCGGCTGCCGATCACGAGGCATCCGATGTCGCTGCCGGCATCGTTGGCATCGCCGACCGCCTGTCCATGGACGACACCGGGAAGTTCTTCAAATGGTCGGGTGAAGAGCGGCCGTTTTAGGGCGAGTCGCGTTTCCGGCCCGGCACCACAACCGGCGCAATCGAACACACCAGAAAGCAAACATTCGGGGAAATCCGTAACCATTCGGCAATGCTGCCGTAAGGTTAGAATTCTATAATGACTTTTCTTGCGTGGATTTCAGCCGAATTTTCATAAAATTTGAACGAATTGAGGCGCAGGCTCGAAACATCGGGACGTCGATGGGAAGAGACGAGCCATGCATTTATACCGTGTTTGTTACCGGTGCCGGATCGATTGGGGGCTTCTGTCGCGACCGCTCTCGGCAGAAATCGAAAGAAGTCTGTCGCGTGTCCGGCGCATCAACCGCCGATCCGGCGTGACCGGAGCCTTGTTCCTTGCCGACCAGCACATTGTTCAGGTTCTCGAAGGCGACCCCGGCCCCGTACTCGACACGGTCTATTGCGTCCTGACCGATCCGCGCCTGAACACGCTGGAAGCCATCTTCCAGGAACCGGCCGAAGACCGGCTCTTTCCCAATTGCCTGATGTTTTTTCGCGACCTCACAGATGGTGTCGACGCCGCGCTTCACCCGATCCTGAAGCCGCTCCTGGAAAACACCTCGGAACTCACGCGTGAATCAGCCCTTGAAGCCGTCGAGCACTATTCCTCGGAGTTGCTCGAAGGTCGCCTGACCAACACAATGCTGATGATCTGAGGTCCGCCGCCTCGCGCGTATGCGGGCGTGCGCAGGCATCCCCATTCCATTTTTGCGTTTTTTTAGCGTGGCTTTCGCGCCTGCCTCCGGTAAGGATGGGCTTCTCTTTCCACAGCCCTTCCCTGTTCCTTTCTGATACACGTCATGACGCTTTCGCCTCCGTCGCTGCAATCCTTTTCCGCCGGGCTTCTGGCCTCCATCGTCGGCACCGCCAGTTCCTTTGCCGTGGTCGTGCAGGGCCTGCTTGCCGTCGGCGCCAGTTCAGATCAGGCGGCCAGCGGCCTGATGGCTCTCTCCATCGCCATGGGCGCTTGTGCAATCGTGGCGGCCCTTGCCACGCGCATGCCGATCAGTATCGCGTGGTCGACCCCGGGTGCCGCCCTGCTTGCGACCGGCGGCGCGGTCGAAGGCGGTTTTCCGGCGGCGGTCGGTGCCTTCATCCTGTGTGCATTCCTGATCATTGCAGCCGGCCTGTTCCGGCCTCTGGGACGGGCCGTGGCCGCGATCCCCATGCCGCTTGCCAACGCCATGCTGGCGGGCGTCCTGTTCGGTCTGTGCCTGGCACCGGCCCGCGCCATCGGCGAGTTTCCTGTCGAAGCCTTGACCATCATCGTTGTCTGGGCGCTCGCGTTCCGATTCCGGCGCCTTTACGCCGTCCCGCTCGCCGTGCTGACGACCGCGATCCTTATTTATATCACCAGCGATCCGGCCCAGTTCGGAGGCCTGAGCGTCCTGACGCGCCCGGTTTTCGTCATGCCGGAATTCACTGTGGGCGCTGCGATCGGGATCGGCCTGCCTTTGTTCATTGTCACCATGGCCTCGCAGAACATTCCCGGAATGGCTGTGCTTTCGGTCAACAAATACTTCCCTGACGCCGGCCGGCTGTTCAGCCTGACCGGCGTCTTTAGCCTGCTCGCGGCTCCCTTCGGCGGGCACGCGGTCAATCTGGCGGCCATCACGGCTGCCATGTGTGCCGGAGAGGATGCCGACCCGGATCCCAAGCGCCGCTACTGGGCGGCCGCGTTCAGCGGTTTTTTCTATATTCTGTTCGGCCTCGTGGCTGCCGCTGCCACCACATTCATCGCCGCCGCGCCGCCGGTCCTGATCGAGGCGGTGGCCGGCCTTGCCCTGATCGGCGCCTTCGCCAATTCTCTCATGGCCGCGACCCGGGAAGCCGAAACGCGGGAAGCCGCCATCCTCACCTTTCTCATTACCGCTTCCGGCCTGAGTTTTTTCGGTGTCTCCGGGGCATTCTGGGGACTGATCGCCGGCGGGGCCTTCATGGCGCTGATGCGGTTCAGGCGCAACGCGCCGTAATCATCTTGCCCAACACGGACACACTGCCTACTCTTTCCAGAATGAGCGACGAACCTTCTTCAACAGACAGCTATCTCCTGCGCCCCGACCCGACGGATTCGCGCCTGTCGACCACGGTCGGCGGGATCGATCAGGACGGCCGTCCGGTCGACACCCAGGTGGTGACGGAAAAGGCCCTGACGCTTTACCTGAACTCCCAGGAAGTGGTCACCATGATGACCATCGGCGACCATCCGGACCTGCTGGCGATCGGCTATCTGAAAAACCAGAACATGCTGCGCGCCGACGATGTCATCACCGGCATCGATTTTGACGACGATCTGGACGTGGTCGTGGTGCGCACGGAGCGGGAAACCAATTACGAGGAAAAGCTGAAGAAGAAGGTGCGCACCTCCGGCTGCGCCCAGGGCACCGTCTTCGGCGACGTCATGGAGAGTTTCGACGAAGTCCGCCTGACCTCCGACGCTCGGCTGAAGACCTCCTGGCTCTACTCGCTCACCAAGGTCATCAACACCACGCCCTCGCTCTATCTGGAGGCCGGTGCGATCCACGGCTGCGTGCTGTGCCAGAAAGACAAGGCGCTAGTTTATATGGAGGATGTCGGCCGGCACAATGCGGTCGACAAGATCGCCGGCTGGATGACCCTCAACAACGTACCGGCGGGCGACAAGATCTTCTACACCACCGGCCGGCTGACATCGGAAATGGTGATCAAGACCGTCATGATGGGCATTCCGATCCTGGTCTCCCGCTCCGGCTTTACCGCCTGGGGCGTCGACCTTGCCCGGCGCACCGGACTGACCCTGATCGGCCGGGCACGTGGCAAGCGCTTCATTGCCCTGTCAGGTGAAGACCGGATCGACTTTGACATGGAACCGTCTTCCGCTGAGGACGAACCGGACAAGGTCCGGCGCAAGGGGAGCCTTGCCGCAGAATGATCAAAACTCATACGCGACACCCGGACGAAAACAGCGTTCTCGCCTGTATCCTGGCAGGCGGCCAATCCCGGCGCATGGGGGGCGGCGACAAGACGCTGATCGACATCGGCGGCAAATCGATGCTGGCCCATATTCTCGACCGGCTGTCACCGCAGGCGACACGCATTGTCCTGAATGCCAATGGCGATCCGACGCGCTTTGCGGAATTCGGGTTTCCCGTCGCGGCCGATCCTGTGGGCGACTATGCCGGCCCCCTCGCCGGCATCCTGGCCGGCCTCACCTATGCCCGCGACCACACCCCCGACGTGCGCTACGTGGTGTCGATTGCCGGCGATACGCCGTTCTTTCCAAAGGCCCTCGTTACCAGGTTGCTGAACGCCGTGCCGGCCGACCGGCCGGTGATCGCCCTGGCGAGCTCCCATGACCGTCTTCATCCGGTTTTCGGATTGTGGCCCATCGCCCTCGCCGATGACCTGCATGACTGGCTCTCCACCGGTCAGAGCGGCAAGGTCCTGGCCTTTGTCGACCGTCACGACAGCATCGAAGTCGCCTTCGAGGACGACGAAACGGGCATGGATCCGTTTTTCAACGCCAACCGGCCGGAGGATCTTGAAACCGCCCGCCGCGCCGTGGAGCTGATATCGGGATGAGCGAGCAACGCGTTTTCGGAATTACCGGCTGGAAGAACTCCGGGAAAACCCGGCTCGTCACCCGCCTCGTCGCCGAATTCACCCGGCGCGGTTTCAAGGTTTCGACCGTCAAGCACGCTCACCACAACTTCGACATCGACAAGAAAGACACCGACAGCTACCGCCACCGCGAGGCAGGAGCGGTCGAAGTCGCGCTTGTGTCGGGCAACCGCTGGGCACTGATGCATGAGCTCCGGGGCGAAGACGAACCGACCCTGGAAGACATCCTGGCGCGGATCGCGCCCTGCGACCTGGTTCTGATCGAAGGCTACAAACGCGAAGGCCATCCGAAGATCGAGGCCCGGCGGACGGAATCGACCAACTCCGAACCGCTGGCGCCAAACGATACCGCCATTGTCGCGATTGCTGCGGATCACCCTGTTGCGGATGCGGGACTGCCGGTTTTCGACCTGGACGATATCGGCGCGATGGCCGACTTTATTGCAAATCACGTTCAACTCGGGGACCCGGACGGTGACGGCTAAACCTCTGCTCGACGATTGCTTCCTGCATGACAAGGACCGGCTGCGGCACGCCGAGGCGCTGGCGATCCTGAAGGAGCGGATGCATTGCGTGACCGAGCCCGAAGAGATCCCGCTGGAGCAGGCCTACGGCCGTATTCTGGCGGAAGAAATCACGGCGCCGCGCGACGTTCCCCAGTCGGACAATTCCGCCGTCGACGGCTATGCGTTCCGCTTCGAGGATCATGAAGAAGCCGGCGGTTTTTTTCGCCTGGAGCAACGGATCGCCGCCGGACACCCGAGCGAGAGGCTGCTCGGACCCTGGGGCGCTGCGCGGATCTTCACCGGCGCGCTCATGCCGCCGGGAGCCGATACGGTTGCCATGCAGGAAGACTGTGAAACCCACGAGCAGGACGGACAGTCTTTCGTAATCGTCCCCGCCGGCCTGAAGAAAGGCGCGAACCGGCGCAAGGCGGGAGAGGATTTGGCAAAAGGCTCCGTACTGCTATCCCCCGGCCAACGCCTGCGCCCGCAGGACCTTGCCGCCATCGCCTCGACCGGCCGGGGCACTGTTCGGGTCCACCGGAAGGTCCGGGTCGCTCTGATGTCCACGGGCGACGAGATTCGCCGTCCGGGAACGGAGCTTGAGCCCGGTGAAGTCTATGATTCCAATCACTTCCTGCTGCGTGCCCTGTGCCAGAACCTGGACGTGGAAATCGAGGACCTTGGGGTCCTGAAGGACTGCGCAGAGACGATTGCCGAAACCATGAAAGCCGCTGCGGAGCGCTCGGACGTTCTGCTGACCACCGGCGGCGCCAGCCGCGGCGAGGAAGACCACGTTCTGTCCAGCCTCGACAGGCTGGGCAAGCGCCACATGTGGCAACTGGCGATCAAGCCAGGCCGGCCGATGATGTTCGGCCAGATCGGCTCATGCGTCTTTCTGGGCCTTCCCGGCAACCCGGTCGCGGCCATGGTGTGTTTTCTGCTTTACGCCCGCCCGGTTTTGTCGGTGCTCGGTGGCGGCCCATTCCGGGAGCCGTGCCGGTTTCAGGTTCCCGCCGATTTCGAGGTTGCGAAAAAGAAGCCGGACCGGCGGGAATTCTACCGGGGTATCCTGGACAAGGATGCGGACGGGCGGACGGTTGTGCGCAAGTTCGACCGGGACGGGTCGGGCCTGATTACCGGCTTGCGCGAAGCGGACGGCCTGATCGAAATCCCGGAAGATGCGACCTCGGTTCCCCGGGGCAGCCTCGTCGATTTCATTCCGTTTTTTTAGAACGCCGGTCTCAGACCTCCTCTTCCTCGACGACCCACGGCTCCTGGACTGCGGCCTCCTGCCATTCGATCCAGGCACAGGCAATGATGTCATTGTTGCGCTATAGGCGGCCACCACAGGATCGTCGGACAGTAAATAGGTGCCGAACCGGCTGACCACCGGGGCATACATGGCATCGGCGATGGTAAAATGGCCGTACAGGTAAGGACCGCCGGAGCGGTCGAGACATTCGCGCCAGATGGCGGTGATCCGGTCGATGTCCGCCTGCACCTTTCCATCGATGGCGATCCGGCCCGGCTTCCGGCGCATGTTCATCGGACAAGCGGACCGCAGCGCGGCAAAACCTGAATGCATCTCGGCGGAAATCGCGCGGGCATGCGCGCGCAGGTCGAGTTCGCCCGGCCAAAGGCCCGCATCCGGAAAGACATCCGCCGCGTATTCCAGAATCGCGAGCGATTCCCAGACCGTCAGGGGCCCGTCCTTGAGAATCGGCACCTTAGAGCATCGGGCGATCCCTTTGCACCATTTGACCGGCGCGCTTTTGTCTGCTGACAAGGCGGGTTGCGTGCCCTGGTGTTTCCCACCACAAACGCGAGCCAACACAGTCAGCGGGCAAAAGAGCCCGGCCCTTCGGGTGTCTGAAAGAAGCCCATCGGCTGCGTTGCACCGCTTGCACGATGTACCGCATCGCGCTGCGCGACGCGCCTAGCCGAGTGAACTGCTTTCAGACATCACATGGTGCAAAGGGATTGCCCGATGCTCTGATGGTCGGCGAGAATGGCTGGAAGGCCGGATTGCCGTTCTTGAAATCAAACGGCACCAATTCCTCCCAAAAGGGAACTCCGGCCTGTTTCAGACCGATCCAGGGTCGGAACGACTAGGACGAGTCATTCTTGTTTCCGATGAACAACTGAAAATCTGGCAAGAACTCTCTCCGGCTTTCCCACAGTCGACCGAATTCAAATGGGCCTTTTCATCCGCTATACCAGCTTCTTTGGAAAAATTCCCCCCCCTGAAACGGCCGAAACAGGAAAACGCTGCGGCATCATCCCGCATTCCTACAAGATCTTGCCTTACACCCCGGGATTAACGGTTGAATTTTACGAAAAAATGATGGGAATATTGGGTTTCGGCGAGACTGGCAAAATCGTGCCGCTCCGCTCAACAAGTTACTTAGGGGACCAAAATTATGCACATCAAGCGTTTGGCTGCCGCCGCCGCTATCGTTCTGGCCGCAGTTGGCGGCGCGCAGGCAAAGGACTGGTCGAAGGTCCGGATCGGCACCGAAGGCGCCTATCCTCCCTTTAACTCCCTGACCTCGGATGGCCAGCTCGTCGGCTTCGACATCGATATCGCAAACGCGCTTTGTGAAGAGATGAAGGTCGAATGCGAATTCGTTACCCAGGACTGGGACGGCATGATCCCGGCTCTGCAGGCCGGCAAGTTCGACGCGGTCATCGCTTCCATGTCGATCACCGAAGAGCGCAAGCAGAAGGTCGACTTCACCAACAAATACTACAACACCCCGCCGGCGATCGCCGTGCCGAAGGATTCCAAGCTCAAGGGCACGACCGACGAAGACCTCAAGGGTGTGCTGCTTGGTGCGCAGTCTTCCACGACGCATTCGAATTACGCCGAAGAAAAGCTGCCGTCGGCCGACCTGAAGCTCTATCCGACGCCGGATGAATACAAACTCGACATTGCCAACGGCCGTATCGACGCCGTGATCGACGACGTCGTTGTGCTGTCCGACTGGCTCAAGTCCGATGACGGCGCCTGCTGCAAACTTCTCGGCACGCTGAAGCCCGATCCGGTGATCAACGGCGAAGGCGCCGGCATCGCAATCCGCAAGGAAGACGGTGACCTGAAGGAAATGTTCAACAAGGCCATCGCAGGAATTCTGGCCAGCGGGAAATACAAGAAAATCAACGACAAGTACTTTGAATTCGACGTTTATGGCGGCTAGTCAGACCTTGTAGACCGCAGGACACCAGAGCGCGGCGGAAAACCTACGCCGCGCTCTTTCCATGAAGGGGTAACAGAATGAAGGCGGCGCCAAGCGGATGAACGAGGCACTGACGCTCTTGTCCTTCGGGGACGCCGGCTGGGGCGATGAAATCGCTCAGGGTGTTCTGATCACCGTCTCGCTCGCCGTTGCCACGCTTCCTTTCGGACTGGCCCTCGGTTTTATCCTGGCTCTTGCCAAGAAATGTAACGAGCCTTCCCTTCGCCTCGCGGCCAATATCTACACGACCATTTTCCGGGGCCTACCTGAACTGCTCACCCTGTTTCTGGTCTATTTCGGTGTACAGATCGGTATCCAGCAGGCTCTGAAGCTCATGGGAGTGGACGCCTATGTCGAGGTCAATTCCTTTGTCGCTGGCATGGTCGCGCTGGCCCTGGTTTTTTCGTCTTATGCTTCGGAAGCGTTTCTGTCCGCTTTTAGCGGTATCCCCCAGGGACAATATGAGGGCGGATATTCCCTCGGCCTGTCGCGTGGCAAGACAATGCGGCTCATCGTCCTGCCGCAACTTATCCGGCTTGCCCTTCCTGCACTCGGAAACCTCTGGCTCATCCTGCTTAAGGACACCGCGCTGATCTCGGTGGTCGGGCTCTCCGACCTCGTGCGGCAGTCGGGTATTGCCGCACGTGTCACGAAGGAACCGTTTCTGTTTTTCGGCGTTGCCTGCCTGATCTATGTGGTGCTCGCCATGATTTCCTCTATCGGCCTCTCCCGGATCGAGATCTGGTCGAAACGCGGGGAGAGCGAACGGTAATGGCCTCTCCTGCTTCCCCCACCCTTCCGCCGCCGCCGGTCGCCCGCCCCTGGAGCAAGTCGCGGATCGTCGGACATGTGCTGATGGCGCTCTGGATCGTCGCCGGTGCTGCCCTTCTCTACTATCTCAGTCTCAATGTGGTCAGCCCGTTCTTCCTGAAGTACTGGCCAAAATACATCGATGGCTTCATCGTCACGATAAAGATCGTCGGCCTGTCGCTCCTGATCGGCGCGGCCCTTTCCATTCCGATCGCGGTCGCCAGGTCGTCCAAAAACCCGATCCTGAACGGCCTCTCCTACAGCTATGTCTACTTCTTCCGCGGCACGCCCCTGCTGGCGCAAACGTTTCTGATCTACTACGGCGCCGGCTCCTTTCGAGATGCCTTGGACGATATCGGATTGTGGTGGTTTTTCCGTGACGCGACCTATTGTGTGATCTTTGCATTTTCGCTCAATACGTCGGCCTATCAGGCGGAAATCCTGCGTGGGGCGATCGAGAATGTGCCTAAGGGCCAATGGGAAGGCGCTGAAGCCCTTGGCTTGTCCAGGCCGGTGATCTTCTTCAAGATCATCCTGCCCCAGGCGCTAATGGTGGCACTGAGGCCCTACGGCAACGAGATCATCCTGATGATCAAGGGATCCGCGATCGCCGCCATCGTCACCATCTATGACATCATGGGGGAAACCCGGCGCGCCTATTCGCGCTCCTACGACTTCCAGGCCTATATCTGGGCAGCGGTCCTGTATCTGTTCCTGGTGGAAATGTTGCGCCGGCTCTGGGATAAGTTTGAAGCTCGCCTGACCCGTCATTTGATACGCTGAACCGCACCTATCTCTTAAGCGCAACGCGCGGCTGCCTCTGCGGCGCGCGCTTTGAGCCAGGCGATAAACATCTTCAGCGGCGGGCGCCGCACGCCGGGCCTGGTCACCATGTGATAGCCCGAAGATGTCGGTTTGATATCCTCATAAAGAACCTTGAGATTGCCCGCGTCGATATCCGCTTCCACGAAAATCTTCGCGGTCGCGGAAATGCCGTGGCCCCGGCGCAGACCATCGAGCACCATGAAGCCCGGAAGATGGGTGATGTTCAGCTTAGATCTGGGAACGATCCCCTGACGTTCGAGCCAGAGTGACAATTCATTGGTGCCCAGTTCCTGGAGCCACGGAAAGTCCTGAATCTCCGCCGGATCGCACATGGACCGGTCACCGACAAGGCTTTCCGCGCCGACGATCACGTAGTTGGAAGGCAGCAGCATTTCCGATTCCAGGCCCGGCCAGTTGCCGTCGCCGAAGCGGATGGCAAGGTCGATCCCGCCCGGTGCGAATTCGACGACATCGCCGGTCGGGTTCAGCATCAACTCTATGTCCGGGTACTGATGCTTGAAATCGGAAATCCGCGGCATCAGCCAACTGACGGCGAAGGCCGGTGTCATGGTCACGTTGAGTGCGCGTGACTGGTCCGTCTGAAGGAGGCCGTCCACCGTCTCCTGCAGGATCGCGAACCCTTCCCTGAGCCCATCGGCCAGTTGCAGGCCTTCCGGTGTCAGCGCCACACCCCGCCCTTCCCGGACCACAAGCCGGGCGCCCAGCCGTTCCTCCAGCGATCGGACCTGCTGGCTGATTGCTGCGTGGGAAACGTTCAGGTCCCTTCCGGCTGCGGAAAAACTCTTTTTCTCAGCCACCGCCGCAAATGCCCTCAGGCTGCTGAGCGAAGGCAGGTTACGCCACTCCATATGTAATCCTGACTTACATTTGAAAATTTTAGATGATTGGAATTTATCGCGGAACTCCGGCATTGTCCAACCATCGAAGACGCAGAGGAGTGTTAGACAATGTTCGATGTTTTTGCACAGGCATTCATGACCGCCGCCCGGTACAGCCCCTATTCCCGCCCGCATCCGTCGAAAGAGCAAAAGCTTGCAAAGCGTCCCCGGACGTCCTCCACTGAGGAGCGGTCGGAGTACCGCCCGAGGTTCTGGATCTGACGGCTTCAGAGCGTCGGTCGATAACTTTGAACCATTTGATGGCAGAAAGCGGTTCATTCGGCTAGGCGCGTCGCGAAGTGCGATGCGGTGCATCGTGCAAGCGGCGCAACACAGCCGATGAACTGCTTTCTGCCACCCGAAGGGCCGAGCTCTTTTGCCCGCTGACTGCGTTGGCTCGCACTTGTGGTGGGATCCACCACGGCGCGCAATCCTCCTTGTCAGCAGACAAAAGCGCACCGGTCAAATGGTTCAAAGTTATCGACCGACGCTCTAGCCTGACAGATGGCTGCGGATGCGCTAGAACCCGAAACACTGAATTGAAAGGCCCGGCGAATTGCCGGGCCTTTCACTGCGACTTGAGGAGGAAGCGGGATATGGCAAAGGTTGCATTCATCGGTCTGGGCGTCATGGGCTACCCCATGGCCGGCTTTTTGAAGACCAAGGGCGGACATGACGTTACCGTCTACAACCGCACCACGGCAAAGGCCGAAAAATGGGCGGACGAGTACGGCGGCCATGTCGCCCAGACCCCGGAACAGGCCGCGGAAGGCTGCGACTTCGTCCTCGCATGCGTCGGCAATGACGACGACCTTCGCTCCGTCACCACGGCCGAAAACGGCGCCTTCCACGGCTTGAAGCCCGGAGCGGTCTTCATCGACCACACAACGGCTTCCGCGGAAGTCGCCCGCGAACTCTACGCGGCCGCCAAGGCCAAGGGTTGCGGTTTCATCGATGCGCCCGTGTCCGGCGGCCAGGCGGGTGCCGAAAACGGCGTCCTGACCGTCATGTGCGGTGGCGATCAGGCGGATTTCGACAAGGCCAAGCCGATCATCGATTGCTTTGCCAAGTTTGCGGGCCTGATGGGCGAGGCCGGTGCCGGCCAGCTGACCAAGATGGTCAACCAGATCTGCATCGCCGGCCTGGTCCAAGGCCTTTCGGAAGCGATCCATTTCGCCAAGAAAGCCGAGCTCGACGTCCCCAAGGTGATTGCGGCGATCAAGGGGGGCGCTGCCCAATCCTGGCAGATGGAAAACCGCTGGGAGACCATGAACAATGGCAAGTTCGACTATGGCTTTGCGGTCGACTGGATGCGCAAGGATCTCGGCATCTGCCTGAAGACCGCCAACGACACCGGTGCCCGGCTTCCGGTCACGGCCCTAGTCGATCAGTTCTATGCGGAAGTCCAGGCTATGGGCGGCAATCGCTGGGACACGTCTAGCCTGATCGCCCGACTGGAAAACGCCGACAAGAAATAGGCCCGGCGTCTTGACCGCCGCTGCCCACTGGACCGTCGAGGCGATTCTGGCGGATCTCAGACAAGCCGGCTCGGAAGAAAACCGGGTCGGCATGAAGCGGTTCGGTATTCAGGTTGACCGGGCCTTCGGTGTGCCGATGGCGGTCACCCGGCCACTCGCGAAGACAATCGGCAAGGACCCGGCGCTGTCGGCGGCACTCTGGGAAACCGGCTGACACGAGGCGCGGTTCCTTGCGGGTCTGATTGCCGATCCCAAACAGATCACTCCGGCGCAGATGGATGCCTGGGTAAGTGGCTTCAATTCCTGGGATCTGTGCGATCAGGTTTGCGCCGTCTTTGCCAAAACGGACCATGCCGCCGAAAAGATTGCCGCTTATGCGGCCGATGAACGGGAATTCGTCCGGCGAGCCGGCTTCGCCATGATTGCCTGGCGGGCGGTTCACGCCAAGAAAGCGCCGGACAACGAGTTTCTTGGCTATCTCGACCTAATTGCCGACAAGGCAGCTGATCCGCGCAACTATGTTTTCAAGGCGGTGAGCTGGGCCTTGCGCCAGATCGGCAAACGATGCTTACCCCTGCACAGGCCGGCACTTGCGCTCGCAGAGCGCCTTACGGCCTCCAGCGACAAGACCGAACGGCGTATCGGCAGGGAAGCCTGCCGCGAGCTCACCGCTGAAAAGACCCTTCTCCGGCTGCAGCAGAAAGCGCAGAAGGCGGGCAGGCATCCGTCATCAGACTTCAAAAAGATCAATTGAAAATGTCCCTCCCGGATCATCGAGGGAGAGGCAGTTGGCGCGCTCCGGGGAGGCGAACTCCCCGAAGTCGCTGCGGAGGAACTGTTACTCGGCCGCTTCCTTGACGATGTCGTTCAGCAACGTATTCACATCGGCGATCGCCTTTATGGAAGCCTCGTCGCCGATTGCGGTCAAGTTGCGGTAGCCAACAACGATGGTCCCCGGCTTGTCGGCTGCCTCATAGACAAAGACCCCATAGGGACAGAAAGCGATGTTGGCCGGATCGGCCTCCATGGCCGCACGCGACAGCACGGCGGAGCAAAACAGCATCGACTGTGCGTTGGCATAGATGTCCTTCTTGGCGCCAACATCGGCACCGGTGCGCGCCAGCATGTCGCCGATATGGGAGACATAATCGACAACCAGGCCACGGTTGACGATGGCGTTTTCCAGGGCGAACCGGACATCCTCAAACTCACCCTCGACCGTGTAGGTCGTCGTGACATCATTCGGCGGCACATCGGCTGCCATGGCCGCTGTGCTCAGCGTCGCCACCATTCCGGCAGCGAGCATCATTTTCTTGAAGAATCCAGTCATGCTATCCTCCCAATTTAGCCAGTTCGATTATCTTAAGCGAACCGGACATTCTTCTGTTTGATACATCTCAATTTCTGAATACATCCGCACGAACCGGACTGCCAATCACGCTCTTGTCATCGACGATCCGACCCGAACACAAGGCGCTCTCTGCGCGCGACGTCACTCCGGCTTCGGTTTTTCCGTCACCACATAGCCGAGCGGCAGTTGGGTCGTGCTCTTGATCTGCTCCATCGCGAAGGTGGTCGAGACGTCCGAAATGTCGATCTTGGCAATCAGCCTTTTGTAAAAGGCATCATAGGCCTCAATGTCCGGCACGGCCACGCGCAAAAGATAATCCACCTGCCCCGCCATGCGGTAAAATTCGACGACCTCCGGAAACTCGGAGATCACATCTGCGAATTTCTTCAACCAGTCTTCGGTGTGCTGGCTGGTGGTGATGGCGACGAAGGCCGTCACCTTTACATTGACCCTCCTGGGATCGAGCAGGGCAACGCGGCCCGTGATGACCCCCTCCTCCTCCATCTTCTGGATCCGTCGCCAGCACGGCGTCGTGGACAGGCCCACCCGCCGGCCGATTTCGGCGACGGGGACGGTGCAGTCCTCCTGCAGAATGGAAAGAATCCGACGGTCGATACGGTCAATCATGCTGGGTTCCGCATTGGCAGTGGGCACAGCAAACGCCAATGGCGCCTGATGGCCTGGATTTATGTTTCAAGGGAGACGGAGCGGATTAGAACCACTTTCTAATCCTGACCATCGATGCGCAAAATTAGATTTTTCTTCTAAGAATATCGCCGTAAATCCTTGCCAACATTCCTTTCGAATGTCAATTCCCTTGCTATCGGAGAATATTTTTCTCATTCAATGCACAACACTTTCGGAGTTTGCCATGTATGGCTTCCTGCAATCTTCACTGATCAAAACGGCCGGTGCCGTCGCGGTTCTGGTCGCCGGCCTCGCTCTTCCGGCCGCAGCCGAAACCCCTGACCTTACACCGCTGGTTTCGACCCAGTGGCTGCAGGACAATCTGGACAACGAGCAGGTCCTCATTCTGGACACCCGTTCGCCGATCTCGAAGTCCGGCAAGGACGATTACCTGAAAGGCCATATCCCCGGCGCGATCTGGAGCGAATATCCGGGTTACTGGCGCACGGAGCGCGACGGTGTCGAAGGTGTCCTCCCGTCGGTCGAAAAGATGGAGGCCGTGCTCTCCGAACTGGGTGTTTCGGACGAAAAGGCCGTGGTGATCGTTCCCGACGGCAAGTCCAGCCTCGAATTCGGCGCAGCGACCCGTATCTACTGGACATTCAAGTATCTCGGCCATGAGAATGTCGCCATTCTCGACGGCGGCCAGGCGGCGTGGGTTGCTGAAAAGCGCCCGCTGGACACCGGTAACGTCGTTCCGGTCGGCGATCTTTTCGTTGCCGAACCCAATGAAGCCCTTCTGGTCTCAACCGATGACGTGGCGGGTGGCCTCGGAAGCAAGGCCGTTTATCTCGACGCGCGCCCCGCAAAGCAGTTCAGCGGCGCTGAAAAGCACAAGGCTGCGACCCGCTTCGGCCACATCCCGGGTGCCGTGAACTTCGATCAGGACATGTTCTACGACCGCAAGACCAACCGGTTGAAGTCTCCGGCGGAGCTGACCGCCCTGGAGCCGGCCGCTGTCAAGGGCACCGATGCGCCGGTGATCTCCTACTGCAACACCGGTCACTGGGCTGCCACCAACTGGTTCGTGCTCAGCGAATTGCTCGGCCGCAAGAACGTCACCGTCTATGACGCGAGCATGGTCGGCTGGAGCCGGCAGAAAGATCTGCCGATTTCCGGTTCTGACAAGGCTGTCGCCTCCAACTGACGGCGGTATCGCAGATGAAAAGACGTTGCCCGGTTCATATGAGCCGGGCGACTTCCTGTTTCAGAACCGGCAGCAGGTCGGTTTCGAACCACGGATGTTTCCTCAGCCAGGCATTGTTGCGCCAGGACGGATGCGGCAGAGGCAGGACGGCGGGTTTGCCTTTCGCCGGTGGGGCTTCGAAATACGCCCTCCAGGCGGCAACCGTCTCCGTGAGGCTTTTCTTGCGCGCAGACCCCAGGTGGTAGCTTTGCGCATATTGGCCGATCACCAGGACCAGCTCGATCTGCGGCATGGCCTCAAACAACTTGTCATGCCAGGCCGCCCGGCATTCCGGCCGGGGTGGCAGATCCCCGCCCTTGTTATCCAGTCCCGGAAAACAAAAGCCCATCGGAATGATGGCGAGCTTGTCCGGGTCATAGAAAATCTCGGACCCGATCCCCATCCAGTCGCGCAGCCTGTCGCCTGACGGGTCGGTAAAGGGTCGTCCACTCTGGTGGACGCGGGTTCCGGGCGCCTGTCCGCAAACACAGATCTTCGCCGTTCGCGACACCTGCAGAACCGGCCGCGGTCCATGAGGCAACGGCTCTTTCAGAGGGCTGTCGACGCAGATACGGCAGGCGGCGATCTCCGCCCGAAGGTCCTCAAGTTTCATGTTCATTCCCGGAAACTACCGACCAATTGATTGAACTTGCTCATGAATCGTTAACCACGCCTTTGAGCGTGATCTTAAGAAATGGTGAGTCAAAACCTAAGATCCAAACCTAACACGGAAAGTTTTTGCAAACCGGCACGCGAGGACCATGGACCCCGAGACGCCTCAAATCGGCGACAGACGAATGACCGGCGACCGGAGAACGGCCTTCAACCGGAGGCGGGCGATGCGCCGGCGTGAGCTTGCGCAGACCATCCGGGATTTCCGCGGCGCCATGGGGACCCAGGAAAGCCTGCAAAGCAAATTCGAGGGAGAGCGGCGCCATCTGTTCGCCGACACTCGGCTGAGCGCGGCCTTTGCCGTTCCGATGCTCGCCATGATCGTGACCGCGATTTCCACGATGTGGCTGAACAAGGGACTGGTGACGATCTGGTTCGTGTTCACGCTGTGCATGCATCTTCTGATCGTCCTGACCTGCAAGTCCTACGAGAAAGCCTCTTCGGAGGAACGCGCCAAGCAGCATTGGCTACGGCGCTTCACCTTCGGCGACTTCCTCTATGGCATCTGCTGGTGCGTGTTCTTCCTGCTTCCGGAAAAGCCCAACAGTGGAGCCGGATTCCTGGAATTCCAGTTCGCCACGTTCCTGATCGTCGTGGCGATGAACACCATGCAGTCGGCGACCCTGCCTCGCGCGCTCGTTGCCGGGACGCTGCCGATCACCCTGACGGTCGTGATCAATTTCCTGCTTGCCGCCGATTCCATCCACTACACGCTGGCGGCCATGGCCGTGGGCGCGCAAGGGTTCTTTCTGATCCTGGCTAACCAGTTGATCAAGAACGCCAACACCATGCTGGAATACCGGGCGGAAAAGGACTACCTGATCGCTGAACTCGAAACGGCCAATGCGCTTTCCGACGAATCCCGCCGGCGGGCGGAAGCGGCAAACCTTGCGAAATCCCGGTTCCTGGCCACCATGAGCCACGAGCTGCGCACGCCGCTCAATGCCATTCTCGGCTTCTCCGAGATCATGAAGGACGAAGTCCTCGGCCCGATGGGCAATGCCAATTACAAAGGCTACGCGGCGGACATCCACGGCTCCGGTCAGCACCTCCTGAACCTCATCAACGAGATCCTCGACCTGTCCCGGATCGAGGCCGGCCGGCACGAATTGCAGGAAGAAGCGCTCCATCTCACCGATATCGTCGAAGAATGCAGCGCGATGATGCAGATCCGCGCCAAGGCGAAGGACATTACCCTGCATGAACGGCACGACACGCATCTGCCCCAGGTCTGGGCCGATGAGCGCGCCTTGCGCCAGGTGATCCTCAATCTTCTGTCGAATGCGGTGAAATTCACGCCGACGAACGGAGAGATTCGCATTTCCGTCGGCAGAGCCGCAGACGGAGGTCAGTTCGTCTCGATCTCCGATACCGGCCCGGGTATCCCGGAAGAGGAAATCCCGATCGTTCTGGAAGCCTTCGGCCAGGGCGCGGTTGCGATCAAGAGTGCAGAGCCCGGGACCGGTCTCGGCCTGTCAATTGTTCAGGCCCTGGTGAAGATGCACGGCGGCAAGTTCGAGCTGAAATCGAAACTGAGACAGGGAACGGAAGTGATCGTTACCCTTCCCAGAACCCGCACCATGAATTTCGCTACGGACACCACGCAGACCGAACGGGAACAGGCCAAAGATCAACGCAGCCACCGCAAGAGCGCCTGATCCGGTTAGAACCCGCTTTTTCTGACCCGTGAGGTGATCTGCGTCAGTCGACGCCTTTTTCCGCGACACCAGCGTCCGCGAAGGTCGCCATGCCGGAATGCATTTCGGCGGCCGCCTTGACGATGCCGGCCGCGAGTGCGGCGCCGGAGCCTTCGCCCAGACGCATGCCGAAATCCAGGAGCGGTTCCTTGTTCATGGTTTCCAGCGCCCGCCGATGGCCGGCTTCCGCCGAGACATGGGCAAACAGGCAATGGTCCAGACCTGCAGGATCCATTGCGTAGACCACTGCCGCCGCCGCTGTGGTCACGAACCCGTCGACAATCACCGGCACGCGCTGCAGGCGGGCGGCGATGATGAGGCCGGCCATTGCCGCGATTTCGCGGCCCCCGACCTTGCGCAGAACCTCCAGCGGATCCTTCTCGCCGTTGAGGCGGGCGACCGCTGCGGCAACCGCGTCCCGCTTGCGGGCAAGCCCTTCGTCATCGATACCGGTGCCCCGACCGATCCAGTCTTCTGCCGAACCGCCGAACAGGCCGTTCAGGACGGCGGCCGCGATCGTCGTGTTGCCGATCCCCATCTCGCCCAGGCAGACGAGATCGATGCCACCGGCGAGCGCCTCCATGCCATAGGCCATGGTGGCGGCGCAGTTGGCCTCGTCGAGCGCATCTTCGTCGGTGATCGACGGGGTCGGCATGTCGACCGCCAGATCGAACACCTTGAGGCCGAGATCGTTCGCCCGGCAGATCTGGTTGATCGCGGCGCCGCCGGAGGCGAAATTGTCAACCATCTGGCGGTTGACCGCGCTCGGAAACGCCGAGACGCCCTTGTCGGCAACCCCATGGGCCGTGGCGAAGATGGCAACCAGCGGCCGCGTTATTTTCGGCGGCGCCTTGCCGGACCATGCCGCCAGCCATTCGGCGATCTGTTCGAGCTTTCCGAGCGAGCCTGCCGGTTTGGTCAGTTGCGCGTCCCGCGCCCGGGTCGTCTGAAGCGCCTCCTCGTCCGGACCGGGGATCGACTTCACCAGGTTGCGGATATCATCGAACGGAAGCGCGGTTTCAGACAGGGGCATCAGCAAGGGACTCCGGTTTCAGCGGCTCTTCAACAGACCGGACTTGGTCTGGTCGTGTGGCCGATCTATAACGGCGGACTGTCAAAACACAAGCATGAGACCGACCGGATGGATCAGCATTGCGACAAGATGGTCCAAACGCTGGGCCGAACGCTCGCCCCAACGCGGAGATGACCGTGGTAACCGACCCTGCCCGGCTTCTCGCCGATCTGGCCGCCTGCACGCGCTTTTTTTCCCGCCTGCCCCTTCCAAAGCTCGGCCCCGCGGATGATCCGGATACACTTCCCGATTTCAGGCGCATACCCCGGACCGCGCCCCTTGCCGGTGTTCTGATCGCCCTGCCAGCCGCACTCCTCGGGCTGATTCTCGGATTGACCGTCCTGCCGGCGCTGGCAACCGCCCTCATCATCGTCGGAACTCTCACCGCAACAACCGGAGCGTTGCACGAAGACGGCCTGGCGGATGTCGCAGACGGTTTCTTCGGCGGCGCTACGGCGGAACGGCGGCTGGAGATCATGAAGGACAGCCGGATCGGCAGTTTCGGCGCCCTTGCGCTGGTTGTGTCCGTCGGTCTGCGTTCCGTCCTGCTGGCGACGTTGCTTGAACGCTTCGGCGCAGGCGAAGCCATGCTTCTGTTTCTGGGCGCCGAAGCCCTGAGCCGGGCGCTGCTCGTCTGGCAATGGTCGCAGCTTCCAAGCTCCCGGCCGGACGGTCTCGGCAACCGGTTCGGCACACCCGATACGGGCGCGGCAGGTCAGGCAGCAGTCTTCGGTGCCTTGTGCCTGTTGCCATCGGCGGTTGCCCTGTCGGTGCCGGCGTTGTCGCTCGGGCTGATCCTGGCCGGCCTTGCCGCGCATGGCATCGGTCGTCTTGCGCGGGCCAAGATCGGTGGCTTTACCGGAGATGTGCTGGGCGCGATCCAGCAGGTCACGATCATCGCCTTTTTCCTGGGCATTGCCATGGTCCCTTAATCAATGTCGGGTAAATATCACGATCCCAGTTGTGCTTTTGCGCCGACAAGCGTTGACTGTTCGAACTGAAACCAGAGATTGGGTCGCATGTACCGCAGCTCGAAGACCAATTTCAGCGTGACGATCCGGTTCGCGGCCTTGTGCGTCGGACTGCTTCTGGTGCTTGCCGGCTGCGCGTCACGTCCGGATGCCGGGGCACTCGCCATCAGCACTTTGCAAGCGCCCGACGCGGTGACCCACGACATTCTGGTCGTTTCGACACGCGAGCGCGATGACCGTCCGGACACCTATTTCAACGGCGAACGGGGAAAAAGGATCGATTTTGCCGAAGCCACCATATCCGTGCCGCCACAGCACAAGCCGGGCGATATCGAATGGCCATCGGTCCTGCCCGGCGATCCGAAAAAGGATTTCGTCCCGCGGCAGGCCGGGTACATTGACGGATCGGCGGCTTTCACGTCCAGGCTGAACCAGAGGCTTTCCGCCCTGCCGCGCGGGCAACGGACGGTGTTTTTGTTCATTCACGGCTACAACACGCGGTTTCCCGAAAGCCTCTACCGGTTCACCCAGCTTGTTCACGATGCAGACTTCAGCGGCGTCCCGGTGCTCTTCAGCTGGGCGTCACGCGGCAAACTTCAGGATTATGTCTACGACCTGAACAGCGCGGCGATCGCGCGCGACGGCCTGGAAAAGACACTGCGCCTGATCGACAACAGCAAGGCGGAACAGATCGTCATCCTCGCCCATTCCATGGGCAACTGGCTGATGATGGAAACGGTCCGCCAGCTTTCGCCCTCTGAGAGAAAAAAGCTTTCGCGCAAGGTCCAGCGCGTTTTCCTCGCCGCACCGGATATCGATATCGATGTCTTCAAATCCCAATTGAAACGCATCGGACACCAGAGCAAGCCTTATGTGATCCTCGTGTCCCGTGACGATCGGGCCTTGAAGCTTTCGAAAACCATCGCCGGCGGCAAGGAAAGGGTCGGCGCCTATCAGAACGACGAGGAACTTGCGGAGCTCGGTGCCATCGTCATCGACCTGACAGATCTGAAAGCAACGGACTCCGCTCACCACGCGAAATTCACCCAGCTCGCCGAATTCAGCCCGCAAGTCCAGAAAATCCTGTCGCAACCGGGCGTGATGCGAGGGGCTGCGGGACGACAGAGCCACTTGGGTGCCGCCGGCAACGATCTGGGATCCTTTATCTCCAGCACGGCCAAGGTTGTCGTGACCCTGCCCGTCGCCGTGGTCACAGCGCCGATCAATCTGGCGACCGGTAATCCGTGACGAGTAATCCGTAACGGGGTCATACATGCTTGCGAGAGAGATTGGCCCTTCTCAAGCCATATTCGGATTTCTATATCAGACCCATGAAATCGCCCTGCACCAAAGTCTGCCAGATCGACCAACAGACGAAGCTTTGCCTCGGTTGCTACCGCACGCTCGATGAAATCGCGACCTGGGGCGGCATGACATCCGGAGACCGCGAACGGGTTATGGCCGAACTGGACTTGCGACGTCCCAAACGGGAGGCATCCTAACCATGGGCGGAAGCCGTTTTCGGGGACTGGCGCTTGCGATCATCGTGCTGATCATGTTGGGCGCGGTGCTTTATTCCGTTTTCGAGTTTCCCACCTCACCGGAAGAGGTGGATCTCGACACCACCGGACCGCGGATCGTCGCCCTGTCGATCCTCGCCTTCGTGTTCATGGCAAGCCTTGTCTTCGGCCAACCGAAGGTCCGCGACATCTTCCGGGGTGTCGTCTTCTGGGGCGGCCTGCTGGGCGTGCTTGTCGTCGGCTACACGTTCCGGGGCGACCTGGTCGCAGGCGGATACCGGGTGCTGGGCGCTCTGGCTCCGGGGCTTGCCGTCAATCAGGAGGACGGGACCATCCTGGTTGTGCGCGACACCACCGGGCATTTTCACCTCAATGCGAACGTCAATGGCCGCCCTGTAACGTTTCTGCTCGATACCGGCGCAAGTGCAGTCGTACTAACCTATGAGGATGCGCAGACGGCCGGCTTCTCGACCGGCGACCTGAATTACAGCATGCCGGTCTCCACCGCGAATGGCCGGGCTGTCGTTGCGCCAGTGAAGATAAGCAGCATTCAGGTCGGCGATGCCAGCTTCCGGGACGTGCGCGCTTTCGTGGCACAGCCGGATGCCCTGGAAACAAGCCTGTTCGGCATGTCCGTGCTCGACCGGCTCAAGAGCTGGAAGATCGAGGGCGACAAGCTGGTCCTGACGCCCTAGACCGCGTCTCCCGCTTATTCCTCACATTCCGTAGAGGCTGAACGCGAACCGGACGGCGACCAGCAGAAGAAAAATGCCGAAGAAGAGCTCCATCGTCCGATGGGGCAGCAGGTGGGCGACCTTCACGCCGAAGGGCGCGGCAAAGATCGTCACCGGAATGATCAGTGCGACGCCGAGCAGATTGACATAACCGGCGGAAAACGGCGGCAGCCCCGGAGCACCCCACCCCGCCCACATCAAGCCGATGGTGCCTGGAATGGCAATCAGGGTCCCCGTGCCGGACGAGGTCGCAACCGCCTGATGGATCGGCCGGCCGTAGAGCGTCATGAACGTGTTGTTCATCACGCCGCCGCCGATGCCCATGAGGGTCGAGAAAAATCCGATCAGAACGCCGCAGATCGGCCGGATCGGAAAGCCCGGGATGTCGGACCCGATCCGCCAGTGCGGCTTGTTGAACAGCATGCGCAGGCCGATAACGAAGGCGATGAACGCGAAAATGCCCTTCAAACCGTCGCCGGACACGTATGCGGCGACCAGCGAAGCGCAGAGGACGCCGAACGGCACCGGAATGATCCAGGATTTCAAGAGTTCCAGATCCGCCGCACCGCGCTTCTTGTGAGCCATGAACGAGCGAACCGAGGTCGGCACGATGATGCCGAGCGATGTCGCCACGGAAACGTGCATGCGGACGCCTTCATCGACACCAACGGTCGTCAGGAACTGGTAAAGCACCGGCACCAGGATGGCACCGCCGCCGATGCCGAACATGCCGGCCAGAAACCCGGCAACTAGTCCAGAAGCCAGAAGGGCCAGACCCAGACCGAGGGTTTCGCCGGTAAAAAACGAGACGTCCAAGTTATGAAATCCGTGTTAGAGCGCGTTGAACCTGTCATCCGTTTCAGGCGGCATGGTCGGCCTGACGGCTGGAAAGATCCTCACATTCATCCACGGGACTGACGGCCGCAAGGGCCTTTTCGACGATTTCCGTTCCCGCGCCGGGTTTGATCCCTTCCACGGTCAGAATCCGACGCCAGGACCGAGCCCCCGGGCGACCATGAAACAGGCCGAGCATGTGCCGGGTCATGTGCGCCAGGCGCACGTCCTTGGAAAGCTGGTCTTCGATGTAGGGCAAATAGGCCCGGACCGCCTGCCACGGAGAGACATCCTCCCCCGCTACGCCATAGATGCGCCGGTCCACCTCGCCCAGGATCTGCGGCGTGTGGTAGGCGGCGCGGCCAAACATGACGCCATCGAGATCCTGCAGATGGGTCTCGGCGTCGTCGAGGGTCTGCAATCCGCCGTTCAACCCAATGAAAAGATCCGGATACCGTTGTTTGAGCCGTTTGACCCGGTCGTAGTCGAGGGGCGGTATGTCCCGGTTTTCCTTGGGACTCAACCCCTGCAGCCAGGCCTTGCGGGCATGGACCCAAAGCGCATCGACACCGGCGGCCACGACCGCATCGGCCATAGCGTCGAGAGCCGTCTCCGGATCCTGTTCGTCGACGCCGATGCGGCATTTGACGGTGACCGGAATGGCAACAGCATCCTTCATGGCCCGGACACAGTCTGCAACCAGTTCCGGTTCCTGCATCAGGCAGGCGCCGAAACTACCCGACTGAACCCGGTCGGACGGACAGCCGACGTTGATGTTGACCTCATCGTAGCCGAACGCCTCGACGATCTTCGCCGACCTTGCCATGTCCGCGGGATCGGACCCGCCGAGCTGGCAGGCAACGGGATGTTCGAGATCGGAAAATCCGAGCAGGCGCTCCCGATCGCCATGGATCACGGCCCCGGTGGTTACCATTTCGGTATAAAGCAGCGCGTGCCGGCTCAAGTGCCGGTGAAACGCCCGGCAATGGCGATCCGTCCAGTCCATCATGGGCGCGATGGAGAATTTATGTGTCTTGTATCGATCCATACTCTGACGCTTCGCGCCTTCGGGCAGATAATTTCAGGTGTCTTAGCGCGGCTTGTAGCTTATCTGATCATCTTGTGCGTGGAAATCCACGGTTAAACCGCGATTTTCTTGCAATATCATCGTTTGACGCATCGGTTCCACAGAATCCGCCCGCAAAATCCGATCGCTTCATATTTCATTTGACTTTCGTCTGCATATTTCCATCTGGCAAATCGCTCGGCTGCGTGCTTGAAACGGATCAAGGCGGCCCGATATTAGGAATGTTGAGCTAAAATTCGAAACCAGCAGCCGGAGGTGGATAATGGGTTATGAGGATATCCTGGTGAATGTTCCGTTGGTCGGAAACAGCCATCAGGTTGATTTTGCACTCACCGTCGCCAAGAAGTTCGGCGCCCACGCAACCGGCATCTGCGTCTTGCCTGAGGCTGCGATCCTTCGGGATGCGGTTCAAAGCCCGTTCATTCTCATGAACGAGAAAGAAGCCTCGGAAACGATCCGGCTCGAGTACGAAAAGGTCGCCGAACTCGAAAAACAATTCGCCGCCGCGGCGGAGCAGGCCGGCGTTTCTCATGACTGGCGGACTGCAGAAGGCGATCCGGCTGAGGTGCTGCTTCAAGCGACCCGCCTGTATAACCTGATCATCGTCGGGCAATCCGGGGCGGAGCAGGACCTGTTATGGGGTGCGGCAACGCAACTGGCACTGTCCGGCTGCCCCACACTGATCCTGCCTGCCGGATGGTCCCGCACCGAGTTGCCGCAACGCGTGCTCCTGGCCTGGAACGGAAGTGCGCAGTCGGCCGCCGCCGCGCGCAGTGCCTTGCCGCTGTTGAAAACAGCCTCCACCGTGACCGTGCTGAAGGGGCAGAATCGCGAAGCACCGCCCGAACGGATGCGGCTCACTCCCGTCAGCATCGAAGAATATCTTTCCAGACACGGCGTAAATGTCGAGATAGCCGATCTGGCAGAGGCGGATACGGATGCCGGCGCGGGAATCCTGAAACATACGGAGACTTTGAAGCCGGACATGATCGTCATGGGCGCCTATGGCCGGTCACGGTTCAGGGAATGGGTGCTTGGCGGCGCGACCAGGCAGGTTCTCGAAGATATGAAGGTCCCCGTCTTTATGGCGCATTAGCGGGTGTGACCGGTCTCCAGGTCAGCCAGCAAGGCCGCTTCAAGCGGGAAACGAGACGTGGGCAAGGATGAGCGGACCCCCAGTCGACACCCATTCATCCGAGATAGAAGCGTGTCTGGAGGCGTCCGGCACGCCAACAGGCGGACTGTCCTCCCCCGAGGCAGCTGTGCGGCTTGAGACCCACGGCCCGAACCGACTTCCAGAACCGCCCGGACGGAATTCGGCTCTCCGGTTCCTGAGCCATTTCCATGACATTCTGATCTATGTGCTGCTTGGTTCTGCCGTGATCACGGCAGCCATGCAGCACTACGTCGACACGGCCGTCATTCTCGCCGTGGTGATCGCCAATGCGGTGATCGGCTTCATCCAGGAAGGCCGGGCCGAAAAGGCGATGGACTCCATCCGCAAGATGCTCGCGCCGCAGGCCGCTGTGCTGCGCGACGGCGAGCGTCACAGCATCGGCGGGGAACAACTGGTTCCCGGTGACATCGTGCTGCTGGAAGCAGGCGACAAGGTGCCCGCCGACCTGCGGCTGATCCGGGCCTCCGGGCTGCATATTCAGGAAGCGATCCTGACGGGTGAATCCGTGCCGGTGGAAAAATCCACGGCGCCGGTGGCGGCAGACGCCGCGCTCGGCGATCGCTCCTGCATGGCCTACAGCGGCACGATGGTGACAGGCGGACAGGGAAGAGGCCTGGTCATTGCCACAGGTGCGAAGACGGAGATCGGCCGTATCAGCGGCTTGTTGGCGGATGTGGAGGTGCTGACGACGCCGCTCGTGCGCCAGATGAACGTCTTTGCCAAATGGCTCACCCTGCTGATCCTGCTGATTGCGGCCATTCTGCTGGTCTTCGGCTATTTCGTCGAACACCACGATTTCACCGAGATGTTCATGGCGGTTGTCGGCCTTTCGGTGGCCGCGATCCCCGAGGGGCTTCCTGCCGTCCTGACGATCACGCTGGCCGTCGGCGTTCAGGCGATGGCGCGGCGCAATGCCATCGTGCGCCGTCTTCCGGCGATCGAAACGCTCGGTTCGGTGTCGGTGATCTGCACCGACAAGACAGGCACGCTGACGCGCAACGAGATGATGGTCGCCTCCGTCGCTCTGTCCGGCCACCGTTTTTCCTTCGCCGGCGACGGCTACGCGCCGGACGGGGCGATCTATCTTGCCGAGACCCGGGTGAACGGACTTGACCATCTCCATCTGGCCGAACTGTCCCGCGCGGCGGCCTCCTGCAACGATGCCTCCCTGCATCACCGCGAAGACTTCTGGGCCGTGGAAGGCGACCCGATGGAAGGCGCGCTGCTGGCGCTCGCCGGAAAGGTCGGAGTTGATGTCAGCCAGGAATTGTCGGCGCGCACGCGTACCGACGAGATCCCCTTCGATTCCCGCCACAAGTTCATGGCGACCCTGCATCACGACCAGCCTGACCACGCGGACATCTTCGTCAAGGGCGCGCCGGAACAGGTTCTGGCGATGTGCGCGCTGCAGCGTGCCGCCTCTGGCGAAAGCGAGCCGCTTGACGCCTCCTACTGGATGGACTGTGCAGAGGACATGGCCGCCCACGGCCAGCGCGTGCTGGCGATCGCGACCCGGGAGGTGGGGCACGCGCAAACCAGACTCAGCTTCGCGGATGTCGAAGGCGGCCTCGTGCTTGTCGGCCTCGTCGGTCTGTTCGATCCGCCGCGTCCGGAAGCGATCGAGGCGATCGCCGAATGCCGCAAGGCCGGGATTCGAGTGAAGATGATCACCGGCGACCACGCGGGAACGGCCGCGGCGATCGGCCGGCAGATCGGTCTTGAGAACCCCGACAGGGTGCTGACCGGCAGAGACCTGGACACCATGGACGACTCGACACTGGCCGCCACGGTCGGCGGCGTGGACATCTTTGCCCGCACCAATCCGGAACACAAATTGCGCCTCGTCATGGCCCTGCAATCGCAGGGCCTCACCGCGGCGATGACCGGCGACGGGGTCAACGACGCACCCGCGCTAAAGCGCGCCGACGCCGGTATTGCGATGGGTCGCAAGGGCAGCGAAGCGGCCAAGGAGGCCGCGGAACTGGTGCTCGCGGACGACAATTTCGCCTCCATCGTCGCCGCGGTCCGCGAAGGGCGAACGGTTTACGACAATATCAAGAAGGTCATCAGCTGGACCCTGCCGACCAATGCCGGTGAGGCCATGACGATCATCGTCGCATTGCTGTTCGGACTGACGCTTCCGGTCACTCCGGTCCAGATCCTGTGGGTCAACCTCATCACCGCGGTCACGTTAGGCATCGCGCTGGCATTCGAGCCGACCGAGGACGACACCATGCGCCGCCCGCCACGCCCGCGAAACGAGGCTCTACTGACCGGTGGGCTCGTGTGGCATATCGTGCTGGTCTCGCTGCTATTCCTCGGCGGCGTATTCGGCATCTATGCCTATGCGATCGATCGCGGCTACTCGATCGAACTGGCGCGGACGATGGCGGTCAATACACTGGTGGTGATGGAGATCTTCCACCTGTTCTTCATCCGCAACATCTATGGCACCTCGCTCACCTGGAAAGCCGTCCGCGCCACGCCGGTCATCTGGGCGACGGTGATCACGGTGACCGCCGCACAATTCGCGATTACCTACCTGGCGCCCTTGCAGCGCATCTTCGCAACGGAAAGTGTCCCGCTGTTCGACGGGCTGCTGATCGTCGCAATCGGTGTCACTTTGTTCGCGATCATCGAGATCGAGAAGCAATTGCGCCTCAGTATGAAGGGGCTGGTTTTCCGGAGACCTGCCAACAAGCGCTAGCGCGGATTCGCGGCTTCGTGCCGGCCGATTACGCCGCCTGCTCTTTCTGCTGCAGCCAGAGGAGCTGTTTTTCGCTCTCGATCGACTCGGCAAACTCTGCGCGCACCGCCTCTATTGCCGCGGTGACGGACAGGCCCCGGTCCATCAGCATGCTGGCTGCGATTGTGCCGGACCGGCCCGCGCCATAGTGGCATGAGAGGGCGACGGTGTTGCCGGCATCTAAAATTTCGTTGAGGTCATCGCTGATGGCTGCCCACTGTTCCGCGAATAGCGCATCCGGCGCCTCGTAATCCGGGATGGGCATATGAACGATGCGGATGTCCCCTTCATCCGCAATATCGTGCAAAAGCGTCCAGGCGACATCGGGTACTTCCGTCTGCTCGACAAGAACGATGAGGATACGGCAGGTCCGCAGGGCAGCGGCCGACAGCGTGGCCTCCATGCGTTCCCTGTCGACATAGGCACTGCCAGAAACATCGAATGCCAGGCCCGGGAAGCCCAGCGTTACGATGTGCCCCGCACCGGGACACGGTATCTGCGTTCGGATGCTGGTTTCGTCTTCCATCAGTTGCGCACGAAGTTCAGACGGATATTTTTCCATGTTTATCGGATCTTTTGTTGTTCTTGCTGGAAAAACGAATGCCCGGAAACCGGGCATCCGCGTGTTTCAGGGACAGTACCTGGGTTACCGGATCGGGTAGGCGTACATCTGGCCGCCGTCGCGAACGAGCGCGTTGCTGGTTTCGGTCAACTTGATACCAAACGGCGTTTCGGCACCGAGGTGACGCTCGAAAACCTCCGAATAGGCGCCGACCTGGCTGATGACCTGGAACGCCCAGTCCTTCGGAAGGCCGAGCTTTTCCGCCATTTCCGCAGTCGCGTTGTCTTCGGCGAAGAGCCGCTTCACGGCCTTGGGCTGGTTATCCAGGTCCTTGACGATATCGGCGACATTCTTTGAAGTCACCCCATACTGGTCGGCATTCAGCATCACCTGGAAGGCCCAGAACACGGCTGCCTCAAGCGCCTGATCCGGCTGGGTTACCAGCGTCAGAGGCTCCGCGGAAATGACTTCCGGCAGGATGGCGTAAGCATCCGGCGAACCCGACAGGAGACGGTCGCTCATCAGGGCGGTGACGTCCGATGCATAGACATCGCACTTGCCGGAGAAAAAGGCTTCGAGACGCGCCGTCTTGTCCGCAATATTTTCGACCCGGTACTCAATGCCCCGGTCGCCGAACCAGTCGGCAATGTTGAGAAGCGTCGTCGATCCGTCTTCGGCACAGACAGTGGCGCCGTTCAGTTCCGTCGCACTCTTCACGCCCAGGGACTTGGGCACCATGAAGCCCTGCCCGTCGTAGAACGTGGTCGCAACGAATGCGAGGCCCGGATCGGCATCGCGGGTGCCGGTCTCGGTGATCGAGCGCGATGCCATGTGAGCGCCGTCGGCCACCAGAGTTTTCATGGAGTCGGAAAAGCCGATGCCGCGGATGTCGGCTTTGCTGGCATCGCCCAGGATCGCTGCTGCGGCCATCCGGCAGAAGTCGGTGTTGAAGCCCTGGAAGACGCCCTTGCTGTCGGGCACCGAGAAGCCAGGGGAGTTCGGATTCACAAGGCAGATCAGCTGATCCTTGGCGATGATGTCATCGAGGACCGGACCGGCCAGAGCCGGTGCGGCCAGAAGGCTCGCGGCAAGAGCGGCGGATAGGGAAAGAAGTGTCTTCATCTGGAGTGTTCCTTGGCAGTCTGGGAGGTTCATTTCATATACTTGTATACAGGTATATTGTTACACTTTTTTGAAGGCCGCAAGTGGCGTGATCCTGAGAGCGGTTGAATTTTGAATTCCGGAGACGGGGCAGACAGACCGCAGTCAGCGTGAAGGCGTCTTGTGCAACTGGCGACCAATGCCCGACAAAAACGCGCATGACAGGAAAAACCAAATTCCGACAAGGGCATAGGCCTCAAGCGCATTATCGCGCCACTGCGGATCGCCGAAGGACATGCGCGCCGTCGCGGTCAGGTCGTGAATGCCCACGACAACCACCAGCGACGTGTCCTTGTAGGCGCCGATCGTGCTGTTGACGATCGAGGGAAGGCTGCGGCGGATGGCCTGGGGCAGAATGATCAGGCGAATGGCCTGCCGGTATGTCATGCCTAAGGACATTGCCGCTTCGCCCTGTCCGGCCGGCAGCGACAGAAGCCCACCACGGATATCTTCCGCAAAATAGGAGGCATGAAAGAAGATCAGCGCGACGAGCGTGGCGACGACCGGCGAGATGCTTGTGCCTTCAGGCAGTGTCAGGGGAAGGACGAATATTCCGACGAACAGCACAGTGAGCATCGGCACGCCGCGTGCAACCTCCACGTAGACGGCCGCCAACCGTGCGAGAAGCCTGTAGGTCGTCTGTGTCCTGGCGAGTGCCAGCAGGACCCCGAACGGAAAGGCCAGCGCAACCGCAATGATCGACAGCATCAGAAGGATCGGCAATCCGTTCCAGCGCACCGGATCGACGGCTTCCAGGCCCAGGACCCCTCCCCCCATCAGCAGGAAGGACAGGACAATCACGGCAAGCCAACTCGCCGCCAACTGTCCGGCCGTCAGCCGGAACCCCTTGCCGACCATTTGCCGGCAGGTCGTCACCGCCAGCACGCACAGCATCAGCGAGACGAGTGCCGGCCGATAGTGCAGCTCGTAAGGATAGGTTCCGAACAGAATGAACCGCGTCTTTTCGACGAGAAACGGCCAGCAGATACCGGCTTGTGCCTTGCAGAGGCCGGCATCTTGCCAGGGCCAGACCGCATCGAGGATCAGCCATCGCGCGGAACCCCAAACAAGCGTGACGAACACCAGACCTGCGGCAAGAGACAGAAAGGCCGCCAGAGGTGTTGAAAAGGCTTCCTTGAGAAGGGCTCCGGCGCGGCCGGTCGATATCGCTCTCATGGTCTACCTTGTTTCCCGTGCGGTCAGATGCTGATGGAAGCGGTTGATCACGGTGGTCAGAGAAACACACAGACCCAAGTAAATGCCCATGGTGATCAACATCATTTCCAGGGGCTTGAACGTCTGGTTGATGATCGTTCCCGACACGGACATCAGATCCGAATAGCCGACGGCAATTGCGATCGATGTGTTCTTGATCAGATTGACATACTGGTTGTTCATCGGCGGAATGATGATGCGAATGACCTGCGGCAACACGATCAGGCGGACGATCTGCCTGCTTTTGAGCCCAAGCGCCCTCGCCGCCTCGGTCTGCCCCGGCGGAATGGCCTGCAGGCCACCGCGGACAACTTCCGCGATCTGGGCGCCGTGATAGATGCTGAGCGTGATGGCAATCACCACGAACTGGATCGACAGCCTTCCACCGCCGGCAAAATCAAACCCCTTCAACTCCGGCACGGACAGACCGATCGGCACGTCAAACAGAAAGACGGACAGGACCGGAACAGCGAGCACCACCGCCAGCGGGTAACAGGGAATGTCCCGGCCCGTCTTTTGCCGGTATCGGCCCGCCCAGTATTTCCAGTAGAGCGCAATGCCCATACCGACCGGAATTGCCGCCAACGGGATCCACAGTCGGGCGTTCCACACGACGGTCGGAAAATTGATCGAGCGGTTGGACAGCCTGAAAGGGCCGAGCGCCAGCGCGTCGCGCACATGCGGCAGGCCATTCACCGCGACAACGAACAGCACGAGCAAAATCAGAATCTTGGGCAGGTTTCTGAAGAGTTCGACATAAGCCTGGGCCAGGCCCCGGCCGATCGGACTGGGGCCCACGCTGATCAGGCCGAACAAGACGCCGATCACGGTGGACAGGACCAGGCACACCACCGCAAGAAAGATCGTGTTGATCAGCCCCGTCAGGATGACCCGTGCGTAGGAATCGTCGGGACCATAAGGGATCAGGGATTCGCTGACATCGAACCCGGCTTCCTTGAACAGGAAGGAGAAACCCGGCTGAACGCCGGCCGCGGCCATATTGGCAAGCACATTCATGGCCGCCAGCGCAATGAGCGCTGCGATTGCCCCGATGATAAATACCTCGGAAAATCGAAGCCGTTTCCTGACCGGGGGTGGTGCGCTTGGTGGAATCATGCCCTGCTGGTATATGATGACGAAAGATTAGAAAACCTGTATACAGGTGTACTTTTGAGCCGTAAAGCTTCCTACAGCGACAAACTGGCAAATGATGAACAATGAACCAGACTGCACAATTTGACACCAGATACGCCAGGACGCTCGAAGACCTGCGGCGTATCATCTGCATGGCGACGCCCGGTGAGGACCTCACGCTGCACGAGACCGCGCTGACCGCCCGCTACGGCATGTCGCGCACGCCCATTCGCCAGATCCTGCAACGCCTCGCCTACGAACGCCTGGTCGAAACGAAGAGCGGTGTTGGAACGGTCGTCACGCCACTCAGGGAAGACCAGCACCAGCGGGACCTGCTGGTCCATTGCGGGCTTCTGGAAGCCGTCCTGTCGCTGGATGTTCCGGAACTGACCATTGCCCAGCATTCGGACGTGTTGGCGCTGGCGGGGATTGCGTCCATGGTAAAGGACGGCGATCGCGACCTTCAGTACGATCTCAGGCACAAACTCTACAGCGTGCTTTCGAGTGTCATCCCCGACCCGATCCTCCTGGACGCCTTTTCCGCCAGCTACTGGCGCATCGTGCGATGGCATATGCGCGATCTCGTGACCGATCCGCAAAACGCCAGCGAAGCCTTCCGCGCGCTCCTGAAACATATTTCAGGCTACGAGCCCAGGAACAGCCGCGATCTCTTCCGGCGGGTCATTGAATCGGAGAAATCAAGGGCCAATTGACGTTCGCGGATATCGGTTCGGTACGGGATTTACCCCAAAAAGGATGCATTGAGCGGCCCGCCCGTGAAGCGGTAGGATGGGTCATGGAAACGATCCGTATTCTCCTGGTCGACGACCACCCGATCGTACGAGAGGGGTATCTTCGTCTGCTCGAACGGCAGCCCGGACTTTCGGTGGTTGCCGAGGCAAGCAGCGGAGAGGCGGCGCCGGCTGCTTTTGCCACCCATACACCCGACATCGTTCTGATGGATCTGTCCATGCCCGGAGCCGGCGGACTGGCCGCGGTCGAGGCTATCCTGGCGCGCGATCCCCGTGCGCGCATCATCGTGGTGTCGATGCATCAGGGCGCGATCTTCGCGCAGAAAGCCATGGCTGCGGGCGCGCTCGGTTTCGTTTCCAAAAGCAGCCCGCCGCAAGAACTGGTCAGCGCCATCATTAAGGTCATGTCCGGCCGCCGGGCGCTCTCGACCGACATGGCGCAGGAGGTCGCGCAGACATCGCTCGGTAGAGACGACATCGCGGCGCTGACCCGACGCGAGCTTGAAATCCTGCAGCTTCTGGCGCGGGGGATGAACGGGAGAACGATTGCACGAAGCCTCGGGCTCTCGGCCAAGACGATCCAGAACAACCTGTCTCAGGTTCGGGCCAAACTCGATGCCACGGGAGACGCCGACCTGGTGCTCAAGGCGCAGCGAGCCGGCCTGACACCTTCCGGACAATGAACGGCCTCCTGCCTCAACTGGTGTTACGGGTGCTCGCCGCGGGGCTGGTGACCGTCCTGCTCGGGGCGGCATGGGTGCTGTGGGCGACAGCGGATGCCGCGCGCGAGGATGCGCGCATCACCGCCGAGCGTGTCGCCCAGGCAATCGCGGCGCGTCCGGACTTCATGGGCCTTGCCTTTGGCGGCGTGGCGCCGGTGCCGGCTTTTCTCGACTGGCAGGCGTTTCCGCGGTGGACCCTGATCGCACCGGGCATCTGTGTCGAGTTCGGCGCGGACGAACGGCCCGACCACCGCCGCTGCGGCTCCTATGTTGCGGCCGACACGCCCCCGCCGAAGTGGTTCGGGCAACTCGCGGAAACCATCGGACTGGTTCCGACCCCCATTACACGGCCGGTGCGCACGCGCTACGTCACCAATGCCCAGGTGACAGCCTTCGCCGACCCGAAAGTCATCATCGCACGCGCCTGGGACCGTACCGGCGATCTGATGCGGCTGGCCCTTGGCATGGCGATCGGCGGAGCGCTTCTGACCGGCCTTCTGGTCGCCCGCCTGCTCTCCCCGTTTGGCACGATCCTGCGCGGGATCGAACGGCTGCAAAGCGGCGATTTTTCCACGCGCCAACCGCGCCAGCGCGTCGCCGAATTCGACCGGCTGAGCCTTGCGCTCAACGACACTGCAAGTGTCCTCGAAGAGGCCCGCGAGACACGAACCGAACTGACCCGGCGGCTGTTCACCGTTCAGGAAAGCGAACGCCGCGCCTTGGCGCGCGAACTGCACGACGAATTCGGCCAATGCCTGACCGCAACCCGCGCCCTGGGCACAGCGGTGGCGCAATCGGGCGAGACCACGGCCCGGGACGGGGAACGGATCGCCGAAATCTCCGGCCAGATGATGCAGAGCCTGCGCGGCGAACTTGCCCGCCTGCGCCCGCCCGATCTCGACGAACTCGGGCTGGAAGCCGCGCTTCAGCGTCTCGTGGCCGGGTGGCGCGGCCGGTTGCCGAATGTGCGCTTTGTCCTGGAGCTCGAAGGCGATCTCGATGCGGTCCCGGACGACCTGGCCCTCAGCCTCTACCGGATCACGCAGGAATGCATGACCAATGCGATCCGGCACGGCGCGCCAAAGACCGTGACCGTCAGGCTGGAGGCGGCCGAAACAATCGCCCTGAGCATCGACGATGACGGCGGTGCGCGCGAAGCGGCTCCCGCCGGCGACGGCTACGGTCTGCTCGGCATTCGCGAGCGGGTCAATGCGCTGGGAGGAAGCTTCACGCTGGAGCCTGCCGAAAACGGTATGCTTGCCAGCGTGGAATTGACACGCTGATCCGGGAAATCTTCCCGGTTTCAACGGGAAGACATCTCTGGCGCGGTGACGCTACCTGGCCCATTCTTCTTCAAGAGGAGGAAGCTTATGGATGATCTCAGTCATCCGATCACCCGTCTGGAGTCGCAAGTCTCCGCTGGGCTGATCGGGCATCAGGATATGATCGAGCGCCTGCTGATCGCCTTGCTGGTCGGCGGTCATGTGCTGATCGAGGGGCCGCCCGGCGTCGCCAAGACCCGTACGGTCAAGCTTCTGGCGGCGCAATTGCCGGGCAGCCATGGCCGCATCCAGTGCACACCGGATCTTTTGCCCGCCGACCTGACCGGTACCCAGGTCTACCATCCGGAAACCGGCAGCTTCGACTTCAATCCGGGGCCCCTGTTTCACTCGCTGGTGCTGGTCGACGAGATCAACCGTGCACCGCCCAAGGTGCAATCGGCCCTGCTGGAGGCCATGGCCGAGCGTCAGGTGACCACGTCCGGCGTGACCCGCCCCCTGCCCGATCCCTTCATGGTGGTCGCCACACAGAACCCGATCGAGCACGAGGGGACGTTCCCCCTGCCCGAGGCGCAAATGGACCGGTTTCTCCTGCATCTGTCACTCGGACTGCCGGAAGCTGAACAGGAACGCGCGATCCTGGACCTGGTGGAGGCGGAGGACATCGCGATACCGACCGCCCAGTCCCGGCCGATGTCCGGCGACGAGCTTCACACCGCGAAGGCGGAGGTCGCTCAGGTGCATCTCGCCCCGGCGCTGAAGGACTTCATCGTGCGGCTGGTCATGGCGTCACGCTCCGGCGGCGCGGTTGCGGAGTGGGTCGAACATCCGGTGTCGCCGCGCGGCACGCTTGCCCTGGCAGCCTCGGTCCGGGCGCGGGCGTGGCTGAAGGGCCGCGACTACGGCCTGCCGGAGGACGCGCAAGCCCTTGCGCCCGACGTGCTCGCCCACCGGCTGATCCCGAGTTGGGCCGCCGTCAGCGAAGGGCGCACCGGCCGCAGCCTTGTTGCCGACGTGTTGCGCATGGTCGAGCCATGGTGAGCGCCGCCCTCGACCATCCGGGCATTCGCCTCACGGCAGAGGAACTGCTGGCCCTGCGCGACACCAGGGCTCCTCGGAACGGCCACCGCCCGGCAACCCGCAGGCCCGGCGCGGTTCCCGCCAGATTGCCCGGAGCCGGCATGGATCTTCGCGAGATCCGCGCTTTTGCGGAAGGCGACGACACCCGCCGGATCGATCCAGCAGCGACAGCGCGAACCGGACTGCCGCATGTCCGCAGTTTCCATGAGGACAGAGACGATACGACACTGCTGATCGCCGATTTCAGGCCGGCGATGCTGTGGGGAACGGGACCGGCCCTGCGTTCGGTCCGGGCCGCCAGATGTCTCGCAAGGCATGGCTGGGAGGCTGTCGCCCGTGGCGCTTCGGTTGCCGGGATGACCATCACCTCCTCCGGCATCTCGGTGCTTCCCGGCCGCACGGGCGCGCAACAGTTGAGCGCGGTCGCGCAGATGTTCGCCCACGAGCACGACCGGGCATTGGAGCAATCCGACAGTTCCCCGACATCTCTTGCAACGGCCCTTGTGTGCGCGGTGCGGCTCGCTCCCGCCGGGGCGCAGGTGTGGCTTGCAACCGACACCCAGGGCGTTGCGCCGGAGGACGAGCCGGCCCTTGGCCGTCTGGCGCGCAGACGACGGGTGATGCTGCTGTGTCCGCTCGATCCGATCGAAGTATCCCCGCCCTCCAGGGCGCTCTCCGTCCGTTCCGGAACGTCCGGCCGGATGGCACGGCTGCGTCCCTTCGATCCGACACTTTTAAGCGCGCGGATGCGGACATTGAATGTGACTCTCGAGGCCGTCTGCGATGACCCAAGCTGAGCTGATCGCCGCCTTGCCGGCGGGACGCCTGCCGCCGGACCTGATGGGGCTCAGGCCGACCGACCTGCTGGCTCTGTTCGGCTTGGGGCTTATGATTTCGGCCGTTCTTTCGATCTTTGTCGCGCCGTTTCTGGCGCGCCGCCCCTCGCGCAAGGCCCTGATCCGGGCGACCCGCGCTCTGCCTCCTCAGGAACGCATGCTCGCGATTGCCCGTATTCTCGGGTATCTGCCGAAAAAACTCAGGCCCGCTGCCTATGGGCGCGAAGCTCCTCCGTCGAATGAAACCATTGAGCGCATTGCCCTGAAGGCAAAGACGCTGACTGCAAGGAGGGCGGACCGATGAGCCTTGCCTTTCCCATCGCGCTTCTGCTTCTGCCTCTACCCTTCCTGGTCCATCGGTATCTGACACGGGCCGGGGCCGTTCATGCCGCTCTGCTGGTTCCAGCAGACCTGTTCAACGCGGCCCTCCCGGCTGCGGAGCGGGGCGACCGGACCGGCAGAGCCTTGCTGATCCTGGCCTGGGTGGCGCTGGTGGCGGCGCTTTCGGGACCCCGCCTGTCGCAGACAACCGACCTTCTGCCGTTCTCCGGTCGGGAGATCATCCTGGCGCTCGATCTGTCCGGCAGCATGGTCAAGGAGGATTTCGTTCTGGACGGCAAACCCCTGTCGCGGCTCGATGCGGTCAAACGGGTCGCCTCTGCCTTCGTCGCGGCCCGCCGGGGCGACCGGATCGGCCTCGTGGTCTTCGGCGAGCGCCCCTATGTCGCCCAACCGCCGACCTTCGACGTCACCTCGGTCGCCCATTCCATCGAAACGGCGCAGATCGGCATCTCGGGCCGGGGAACGGCGATCGCGGACGGGCTTGGCCTCGCCGTCAGAAGACTGGAAAAGAGCAAGGCCGCCAGCAGGATCATCGTACTGCTGTCGGACGGCGTCGACACGTCGGGCAAGGTGCGCGCCGACGATGTTGCCCGGCTGGCGGCGCGCCACGGCATCAAAGTGCATACCATTGCGCTCGGCCCGGAAGACCTCGAAACACAGCCCCTGTCGCGGGACGCGGTGGATGCGGCGACCCTGAAAGCCATCGCCGAGATCGGCGATGGCACCGGATTCCGGGTTCGCACCATGGCCGACCTGCAGGCCATGGCCGCCACCCTGGACCGGCTGGAACCGAGCCCCATGCGCCGCCCGCCCCTGCACTATTGGCGGCCGCTCTGGATCTGGTCCGGCAGTGCGGCCTTCGTCCTGCTGGTTCTGCTCGCCTTCAGGAGGCGGACATGACCGACTTCGCCTTGCTGCGCCCGTGGTGGCTGGCGGCGCTGCCGCTACTGGCGGCGCTTGCTCTGTGGAGCTGGCGACGGGGGCCGGATGCGGGCGGTTGGGAGCAGGTGATGCCGGCGCCGATGCTGATGGCGATGCGGCGGTTCGGGCATTTAAGCGGTGACACCGGCCGCATTGGCCTGTTCCCCTTTCTGGCAGCCGGGCTGATCGCACTCGGCCTTGCCGGCCCGGCCGTGCCCCGCACGGATGCGCCTGTCCTTGCCGGAAGCGGCGCGATCCTGATTGCCATCGACATGTCACCCTCCGTCGCCACCAGTCCGGTGCTGGCCGACGCCCAGGCCGCTGCCGCACAGATCCTGCGAGCCGCCAACGGGCGAGCCGTCGGGCTGATTCTTTACGCAGGCGAAGCCTATGACGTGGCCGCCCCGACCGAGGATCCCGCAACGCTGGAAACCCAGATTGCCGTGCTTGGGCCCGACACCATGCCGGGAAAAGGCAGCCGCCCCACCGCCGCGCTCGCGCTTGCCCGGCAAATGCTGTTGAACGTTCCCGATGCCGATCTGGTACTGATTTCGGACGGCGGCGGCATTGATGCGAGCACGGCGGCTGAAGCCGAACGCCTGACAGGCACGGGCACACGTCTGATGCTGTTGACGCTTTCACAAGATGCGAGCGCCTTTGCGCGCCTTGCCGGGGTCTCCGCATCCGCACCGGCCCGGGCCCCCGGACCGGTGCTCCGCCGGGTTTCGGCCGCCAGTTCCTTCCGCCGGGACCGCGCGGTGACCGCTCTGCGATTTCGCGATCTCGGGCCCTATGTCGCCGCCCTGGCGTTGCTTCCCCTGCTCGGCCTGTTCCGGAGGCCGGAATGAAGCGCGTTTTATTCGTTTTTCTGGCCGGGCTCGCTTGCATGGTTCTTGCTGGTCCGGCCGCCTGGGGCCGGCTTGCGCTGTGGACCGGGATACCGGGCTCCGCCGCACTCCTAAGCGACCCCGCTGCCAGAGGGCTCGCGCTTTACCGGGCCGGCGCCTATGACGCCGCCGACGCGGCCTTTGCCCAAGCAGGACGGGGCCAGACCTTCAACCGCGCCCTGACACTGGCGGCCAACGGGGACCATGCCCTTTCGGTCGCCTATTTCGACGCCGTCCTGTTCGCCAATCCGTCCGATGCGGAGGCCCGCCGCCTGCGTGCCCTCGTCGACACGATGGTTACAAAGACGAGCGGCGACAGCGTCGCGCCGGGACGCCTGCCGGGACATGGCGGCCGCGCTGGCGGAAAGGAGAAAAGCCCGTGGGGCTGGCCCGACACACCCGATCCCGAATGGCAGCGCAGGGTCACGGCCCGGGGGGTTGCGGCCTCGGAGGAATGGCTCGACACGCTTTCGGACGACCCGGGCACGTTCCTGCGTCTGCGGCTTGCGAAGGAATACGAACGCCGGGCGGGCCTCGGCCTGATACGCCCGGAGGAAGGCGACCCATGGTGATCCGTTTCGCACTTCTCCTGGTCCTGATCACCGGCGGCGCCCGCGCCGAAAGCTTACGACTTGTAATACCCGACGTGCATCCCGTCGTCGGCGAAATGATCCCGCTTACCATCCGCGGCGAATACAGTCGCCGGATCACCCTGGAAACCCTCACATTTCCGGATTCCGCCGACTATGACTGGATGCAGCTTGCCCGCGACAGCTGGCGGGACGAACGGGTGGATGGTCGTTTGGTCAAGGTCCTCGAACGCCGGATCGCGCTGTTTCCCCGCCATGCCGGGCCGTTGACGGTGGGGCCGGTCACCCATCACCTCACCGTGGTGGGCAAAACCGGGGGGCGCGAGGAAATGGATGTCCGAGCGGATCCGCTCACGATCCAGGTGGGCCCCTTTCCGGCGAAGAGTTCGCCGCTTTCCGCCAGCGCACTCACTGTGGAGGACTCCCTTTCAACATCGCCCGGCAAACTGCGCGACGGCGAGACCCTCATTCGCCGGGTGACCCTGCGTGCTGACGATACACTCCCGCATCTCCTGCCACCCCGCCCGGCAATCCGGGCGCCCTGGCTGATCAGTTTCACCGCACCGGAAGTCCGCAAGGTGAAGCCGACGCCGAACGGCCCGGAAACGACGGTCATCTGGGAATGGCACCTGCGCCCGAAAACCGGGGAACCGGGCGTGCTGCCGCCGATTGAAATCCCCTGGTTCGATACCGTGTCACGGCAGATGCGAAAAGCTGAAATCCCGGCCCTTCCCTTCGGCTATGCCAGTTTCGCATCCAACCGCACTGGCGCCGACAGCCTTCCCGCAGTTCAGGTCGTAACGGCCTGGGCACTGCTTGCGGCAGGTCTTTTATCCGGGCTGGTCCTTGCCCTTGCGGGCCTCTCCCGGCGCAAGGGCACACAAATTCTCAAGGTTCTGAAACGGTACGCGCCGTTCGATCCGACCCGGAAGGCGCTGAAGGTTGCAGCAGAAAACAAGGATCTGCTCGCGCTGCGAGCAGCCGCTGAACGCTATCTGATAAGACGCCGTGCGCTCGGCCTGCCGGAACAGGACGCGGCCACGCGGGAACTCGACCGGGAGATCTTTGCAGAGCGATCTGACCCGTCGACCTTCGATCCGGACCGCTTCCGGCGGGAACTGTTGCGCCGGAACAAAACCTAAGCACAGGGATCAGGATAGGTCCTTACCCTCCTGCTAGATGGTGACGGAGTTCAGCTTGCCGTACTTGCCGCCCAGCTCTCCTTGTCCGAGCGGATGATACCTATCCGGGACAGTCAGCCTTATTGCGGCTGGAAACTAAACCTCCTCTGGAAGAAACCGTTGCCTTGGGAGCCTTCCAAACTGCCCTGAAGTTGGCAGATCGTTGCATCGATAAGCTTCGTTCCGAATCCGACAGGTCTTTCACCGTCGTCTGCACTACCCGATTGAATGGCTTCCGATCGTTCATTCCAATCCAATGTGACGTGTCCGTCTCGAGTTTTCCAGCGGATCTCCAGTTCTCCGTTCGGTTCTGACAGGGCCCCATATTTTGAGGCGTTGGTCGCCCACTCGTGCAGGATGAGTGTCAGGGGCGTCACTTTCCCCGCGGCAACGGCAACCAGATCCTCACTTATCGTGAATTTTTGAGTACGAAGAGACGGTGCAATGACGGTCCGGACAAGACTGCCCAAATCCGTGGGTGCCGCTTCACCGGAGACTTGAGTGAGCGCATGGGACTGTGAAAGAGCCAAGAGACGACCGCGCAGATCATCTGCCAGCTCACCTGCGGTATCGTAATCGCGTGACCCCAGGGTCACCAATGACGAGACCACGGAGAACAGATTTTTAATCCTGTGGTTCATCTCGCGCAGCAGCAGATCACGGGTCTCCAGGATCTGGTGCTCCGCACTGATGTCAAACGACACGCCCAGCAGGCGCTGGCGACCATCTTTCGATATCACGCGCCCCAAAGCCCGCAGCCATCGAACCCTGCCATCGTCGAGCGGCACCCGGATTATCGAGCGATAATCCTCATTGGACGTGAAGGCCTTGTTGAGCAGTTCCCGCGCCTGTTCGCGGTCGTCTCGATGGAGCCGATCCAACAGGCTCTCGATTCTGGAACCGCCGTCCCCGCTAAGGCCGAACAGGTCAAGAGCACCTTGATCGACAAAAGTCTCGCCGGTTTCCGAGTCATATTCCCAGATGCCTATTCCCGCGACTTCAATCGCCAACTCCAACCGGTCCCGCCCCTCTTGAAGTTCCAACTCCAGCTTCATTGCCTCGGTAATGTCGGTGAAGACCAGCGTGGCGCCATCCACATTGCCTTCAAGGGTACGGTAAGGAATGATCCGCAAGGAATAGTCCCGACCTGCTGTTTGATCGCGCAGGATTTTGTCTCGGGCTTCGCCTGTGGAGATGACCTCCCCAGCGTCCTCCAGGAAGTCTCGATGTTCTAGGGACGATGCAACATCACTGAGCTGTCTGGCTCGATCGGCAGGCTGAAAGGGAAAGATTTCACAAGCCGCATCCGTGTAGCTTCGGATATGCAGCCCCTTGTCGAGAACCACGACTGCCAACTGCGTGGAATCGAAGAAATTTTTCAAATCCGCATTAGCGACCGTAAGTTGGTCCACTTTGGTCTTCAATTCGTCATTGACGGTCGTAAGTTCCTCATTGGTCGATTGAAGCTCCTCGTTCATCGACATCATTTCTTCATTGGAGCTTTTAAGCTCTTCGTTGGCGGTCTCCAGCTCTTCCACAGTGGACCGGAGCCGGTGGCGGGTCATTCGCAATTCGTCTTCCAGCGCCTGAACCTGGCCATCGATGCTTCCGAGCTCATCCATCTCCTCTTCACTAAGGATCTGCATCGGCCCCAGTTCTCGGATCACCATCAGTAGATTGCCAGCGCGTATCGGTTCGCAAACAACATTCACACGCTGCGTTCCGAAGTCGGCAATCACTCTGACATCGCGTGCGACGCGCCGCTTACCGCCATTTTGGACTTCGCGAACCAGCGCGCCCATGATCTCGCGCAGGCCCGGTTTCGCAAGCGACGGCGCAGACAATCTGCGCTCCTCCTGGCCCGGAAAATCCAGATAACGGCCGATAGCACCCCAATTCGCGATTATGTATCCCTCATGGTCGAGCAAGAGACTTGGCGGCCCGTAGGCCTGCGTCAACCTTTTCAGAGCTTCCCCCTGAACCCAGTTCGGAGCTTCATCTTCGACGATTGGCCGTTCAATGGTATGGCGGCGTTTGCGCAGGGGTGAAGCTGGCAATTCGAGCGGATATTGAGGCCGGCCGCGATTGCGGCGGAAAAGTCTGTTGCGCTGATCGATCGGTACAAACAAGTCGTCGAACCTTCCGATCGTTTCCGACGGGCCGAGAAGCAGATATGCCTCAGGGCGGAGCGCATAGTGAAAGATCGGCAGAACCGCCTGCTGAAGCCGGTCTCCCAGATATATCAAAAGGTTGCGACACGAGATCAGATCGATGCGACTGAAAGGAGGGTCCTTTATGAGACTGTGCGCGCTGAAACGCACCATATCGCGAATGGCTGGGGTCACCGTGAAGGTATCCCCGTGCCCGATCGTGTATCGCGAGCGCATGTCCTCAGGAATGTCGGCAAGCGCCGCGACCGGATAGCTGCCTTCACGTGCTATCCTCAGCATCTGTTCATCGATATCCGTCGCAAAGATCTGGACGATAGATTGCTTTCCTTCCAGCCGCGTCGCCTCAGCGAACAACATGGCTATGGAATAAGCTTCTTCGCCACTCGAACACCCGGGCACCCAGACCCGAATTTCGTCCTCCGACGCGCGCGCCGTTATCATTGGACGAATGACACGGTCGAACAGGCAACCGAAGACGTCGCCGTCGCGGAAGAACCGGGTGACGTTGATCAGAAGATCCCTGAACAGGACGGAACATTCTTCACTGTTATTGCGTACTTTTGCGTTGTACTCGCCAGCGTCCTCAATCCCGAGCACCTGCATGCGGCGCGCAATCCGACGGGTGAGGGTCGGCCGTTTATACCCGGAAAAATCATGTCCGACGAGATCGCGGATACTCTTGCACAGATCGTCGACGTGATCGGCGACGACCATTGCATCGTGCTCGCTCTCATCGCAATTGCAGAAGCGTCGGTCAAAGTACGCCTTGAGTGTCGAAACAATCGCTTCCGGCTCACGAACATAGTCAACGAGACCCGTGCTGACGGCGGAAAGCGGCATGCCGTCGTAGCGTGCGCTCTCCGGTTCCTGCACGACGCAAATTCCGCCATGTTCCTTGATGGCCCGCAGCCCACGGCTGCCGTCGGCGCCTGTACCCGAAAGGATGACACAGGCTGCGAAAGCCTTCCTGTCCAGAGCGAGAGATTCGAAGAAATCATCGATCGGGCGCCGCATGCCCCTCGGATCGGAAAACTCGGTCAGCGATATGACGCCATCCTTGAGGGCCAGACCGTACCCCGGCGGAATGATGTAGACATGGTCGGCCTCGATGCTTTCTCCGCCAACAATCTGCCGCACCGGCATCGAACTGTGACGTTCCACCAGTTGGGCCATCATGGATTCATGGTTCGGATCGAGGTGCTGCACCACAACAAATGCCATCCCCGCGTTTGCTGCTGCACCGGAGAACATTTGTCTAAGCGCTTCAAGCCCACCTGCGGACGCCCCGACTCCAACGATCGGGAATGAAGAATCCAGCACTACAACACCTCCTAGATGGAGGCATCATAGCGACCGCGGTTCACATATCAACTAAATTAACATTCAAACCAAATTCATGACCAATCCAATTCGTGCCCAACCATCAGATCACCTTTTCCATAGAGGTAGGTGGGGTCGTATTTCGCAAGTTCCTGAAGGCCCGGTATGTCCAGCAGAGTAACCCGGCCCCGATTGATATCCATCAGTCCCGAACTGCGCATTTTGCGGATTGTGCGGTTCATATGGACCGCGGTAGCACCGCATGCATCGGCGAGATCGATCTGGGTCAAGGGGAAGTTGAAGCCGGATGGTTCGGCAAGCCCCACAAAATCGAGGCGATACCAGATTTCAAGAATGAGATGGGCAAGACACCCCTCCGTATTCAGTTGCTCCAGTTTCCAGATCCATTCCCGGTGTATTGCGGCATCGAGCAACGTGCTGAACCACAATATCCGTGTCAGGTGAGGCATTTCCTCAAGTACGTTTTTCAAGCGTTCATGCGGCACATATCCGAGCGTCGCACCACCTACGGTGACCAGATTATGGTCCAGCCGCTTGAGGGCGAACGCATGCAGATCGGCGAAATCCCCGCTGACCTGAACCCCGACGACGTGGCGTTTGCCTGAATGGTCGCGAATTGTGCGCAGCGCAAAACCTTCTATGAGAATCGTGCTGTAGTCGACGACATCTCCACGGTGCAGGATGGTCCGCTGTTCAGAAACATATTCGGTGCTTTCCACCAGAGATTCGAGAACTTCAAGCTCTTCATTCGTCAGAGCGTGTCTCAACCGGCCGCGAAGAAAATTCTCAAAACTCATTGCAACTTCCCGCATTGTTTGCCGGCATCTGTGTGTACAAACCGGCTGTCGATCCGAAAGCGACCATCCAGGAAGGAGAAAACTGTCCCGTATCCAATTGCGTTGTCGATTTCATCCGAGAGAACGCAGTATTTCCGGCGTACAAGCCAACACAGCGATGGCCGGAAATGGCGTGAATGCCGGATTTCGGCACGCGGGGAAATCGGCCAACTCCGCTCCCCACTGCCTTCGATACGAAATCCTGGCATATATTCATCACGGCCTTCAGTCTCGCGGGAATTTTCCGACGCGTCTCATTTCGATGAAGTTTAGAAAGGCCACTAAACAAGGTCAACGCACTTAACATTTGTTAAGCGCACAAGTGCGACGAGACCGGCATTTTGCCGGCACGCGAAATCAGAACCGGTTCTTAGAAGGGATAAAATTGCGCGGAAATTTACAGCCGAGCCTGCCCTTCAACGCCCCCGGCCTGAAAACCAACAGTCCGACAACTGCTAGCCCGACCGCAAATCCATTATGAGGCAGCACCCCGGATCGTGGGCCGACAGCACTTTGCAATCCCGGTCCTATCGGAGGAGCAATTCCACAACATCCTAAACCTATACATCTGAACCTCTGCAGCAGGCGCCTTTCTATGCGCCTGACGCGTCGACACCGAACAGGTCCCTCGCCTCCTCCGCCGTATAGCGGCCGAGGCGGACGTCCTCGGCGACGAGGGCCGGGTCGCGGTCCTCGGGATTTCCATAGCCGCCGCCGCCCGGGGTGCCGACGCGGACGCGGTCGCCCGGTTGCAACGGGATGTCCTGTGCCTTGGAGAGATGCTCCGGCACCATCGCGTTGCCGTCCTGCCAGACGGTGACGGAGTTGGGCATGCCATCCTTGCCGCCCAGCGCGCCCTGGGGCCCGAAGCGGCCGTGGTCCATGACGAAGCTGGCGGTCGCGTAGCCGCGCAGGAGTTCGATCTCGTAATCGAGACCGAAGCCGCCGCGATGCTTGCCCGCGCCGCCCGAGCCTTCGCGTAGCGCATAACGGTGATAGAGCACGGGGAACTGCTGTTCCATGATCTCCACCGGCGGGGCCTTGGAAATGCCGATGGTGGAGCAGCCGTTAGAAAGGCCGTCGTGGTCGGAGTTGCCGCCGTAACCGCCGCCGGAAATCTGGTACATGACGAAGCCGCGCTTGTGTGACGGATCGTAGCCGCCGAGCGCGAAGTTGCCGGAACTGCCGGCGGGGGCTGCCGTGACACGATCCGGCAGAGCCTCGACCAGGGCGGCAAAGACCGCCTCGGCTATGCGCTGGCTGACTTCCGCCGCACAGCCGGAGACGGGGCGCGGATATTGCGCGTCGAGGAAGGTGCCCTCCGGCCGGATCACCTTCAGCGGCTCGAAGGCTCCGGCGCTGATCGGCACATCCGGGAAGATATGGCGCATGGCCAGATAGACCGAGGACAAGGTGGTTGCCAGCACCGAGTTCATCGGCCCCCGGCAGGGCGCGGAGGAGCCTGCGAAATCGAAGGTGAGTTCGCCGTCTTTCGCGGTGATCGCCAGATTGATCTCCAGCGGCTCGTTGACCACGCCGTCTGAGTCCACATAGGCCGTGGAGCGGTAGATGCCGTTCGGGATGAGGCGGACGTTGGCCCGCATCTGGTCGGCCGCGCGCTGGCGGAGTTCGGCAATTGCTTCCTTGACCACGTTGTCGCCGTAGCGATCCAGGATACGGCCGAGCCGTTCGGCACCGACCAGAAGGGCGGCAGCCTGGGCCTTCACGTCACCGATACGTTGTTCCGCCACGCGGATGTTGGAGCAGATGATGGAATAGATCTCATTGTCCATCTTCCCCTGCTTGAAGAGGCGAACCGGCGGCAGCCGCAGGCCTTCCTGCTCGACCGAAGTGGCCGAGGCGGAGAAGCCGCCGGGTACGGCGCCGCCGGTGTCCGGCCAATGGCCGGTGTTGGAAAGCCAGCAGAAAATCTCGCCGTCCCGATAGAAGGGCATGGCGAAGCGCACATCCATCAGGTGGGTGCCGCCGAGATAGGGATCGTTGACGATATAGATGTCGCCCGGCTCGGGCGCCGCCACCCGGCCGTCGCCGATCATCTCGATCAGGGTCCGGGTGGAATACTGCATGGTGCCGACGAAGACCGGCAGGCCGCCGGCACCTTGCGAAATCAGGGAGCCATCCACGGCGGAATAGATGCCGTCGGAGCGGTCGTTGGCCTCGGCGATGACCGGGGAAAAGGCAGCGCGGGAGAAGCTCAGGTCCATCTCGTCGCAGACCTGCTGCAGGCCCGACTGGATGACGCTCAGGGTGATCGGGTCGATGGTCATGCGCCGGCTCCCAGTTCGATGATGATGTTACCGTCCGCGTCCTGGACCGCCTTGTCGCCCGGATCGATGACGATGGTGGTGTCCATCTGCTCCACGATGGCGGGACCATGAATTTCGGCGGACAGCGGCAGGTGATCGCGCCAGTAGATCGGCGTCTCGACCAGCCCGTCGAACCAGACCTGACGATGACCGGTAAGCGCGTCTTCCAGCGTGTCCTTGCGGCCAGCCGGATCGATCAGCAGCGACAGGTCGATTTCGGAGCGGCGGCCGATGACGGAACAGTTCACATTCACAAGGCTCGCCTTGATCTCCGGAAGCGCGACGTGGAAACGGTTGAAATAGGCCTGTTCGAACAGGCTCTGCAACTCATCCAGGGTCGGGCGCGGGCCGGGAAGCGGTACGCGCAAGAGGTGGGTCTGGCCGATAAACTGCATGTCAACGGACCAGATCTCGCGCAGTTCTTCAATCTGCACGTTTTCCTTTGCGATCAGCCCGCGGCCTTCGGCCTGCTGCTGGTCGAACAGCGCGTGCACCGTCTCGATGTCGAGTTCCGCGAGCGGCTTGTTCACCGTGTTGACGAAGTCATGGCGCAGGTCGGCCACCACACAGCCCAGCGCGTTGGTGATGCCCGGACGGGAGGGCACCAGCACGCGCGGCACGCCCAGTTCTCGGGCAATAGCGGTTGCGTGCAACGGGCCGGCGCCGCCGAAGGCAAAGAGCGCATAGTCGCGCGGGTCCTCGCCGAGACTGACGGAGACCATGCGCACGGCATCGGCCATGCGGGTGTTGGCGATGCGCAAAACGGCAGCGGCCGCTTCCTTTGCGCCGACACCCAGCGGCTTGCCGAGTTTTTCGGCAAAGATCGCCTCGATATCGGAAAGGGATACGGTGGAGGAAACCGAATTGAGCTTTTCCGGGTTCATGCGGCCGAGCAACAGATTGGCATCGGAAATGGTGGGGTCCTGCCCTCCCCGGCCATAACAGATCGGCCCCGGTGTGGAGCCGGCGCTTTCCGGCCCGACCTGCAGGAGGCCCGCCTCGGTGATCCGGGCGATGGAGCCGCCGCCGGCGCCAACGGTGCGCACGTCGACCATGGGCACATGGATCGGCATGGCGTATTCGATCTCGATTTCATTGGAGACCGCCGGTTCCGCGTTGCGGATCAGGGCGACATCGGTGGAGGTTCCGCCCATGTCATAAGTCAGAAGGTTCGGGATGTCGGCGCGGCGACCTGTATAGGCGGCGGCCATGACGCCGGACGCCGGCCCGGACATGACGGTCTTGGCTGCTTCGATCGCCACGCGCCGGGCCGACACCATGCCGCCGTTGCCGTTCATGACGAGGACGTCGTGCCGGTAGCCCTTTTCGGCCAGTTGATCGGCGAGACGTTCGACATAACGGCGCAGCAGCGGCTGGACCGAGGCATTGATGGCCGCCGTCACCCCGCGCTCGAACTCGCGGCTTTCCGACAGGAGCGAATGTCCGAGGGTGATGTTTTCGTTCGGCCACACCTCCACGGCGATTTCGCCGGCGCGCAGTTCATGGGCCGGATTGGCGTAGGAATGCAGGAAATGGATGACCAGGGCCTCGCAGCCCTTGTCGAGCAACTCCTTCAAGGCGGCCCGGAAGGCGCCCTCATCCAGGTCCTTGTAGACAGTGCCGTCCGCATAAAGCCGCTCTGGCACTTCCAGGCGCAGGTCGCGCGGGATCACCGGGCGGAACTCACCCTTCATGCCATAGGCATGGGGCCGCGTGCGCCGGCCGAGTTCCAGAATGTCCCGGAAGCCTTCGGTGGTGACCAGGCCGGTCTTGCACAGGGTGCGTTCCAAAACCGCGTTGGTGGTGGTCGTCGTGCCGTGAACGATCAGGTCCAGCGCCGCCAGATCCGCCTCGGCGATCTCCAGCGCCTTCAGAACGCCGAAGGCCTGATTGTCCAGCGTCGTCGGCGTCTTCGCCAAGCGGACCGTCTTCGACTGGGCGTCATAGAGCACAAGGTCTGTAAACGTCCCGCCCACATCGATGCCGGCGACATTCGACGTTTCCTGGCGCTTCGACGCTTCGTCGGCGATGGACGGGGACACGTTCATGGTAAAATCAATCCGAGTTGCAGAGTGACAGGAATTGGCGGGCAGTTCCTCGCCCGCTTCGTATTTTCAGACGTCTTGATTGGCCTTGATCGCCGCCAGCACCTTGTCCGGTGTCGCCGGCATATTGGAGACCCTGGCACCGCAAGCATCCTTGATCGCATTGAGGATCGCGGGCGCCGTCGGGATCAGGCAGTGCTCGCCTAGGCCCTTCGCGCCATAGGGACCGTGCTCGTCACCGGTTTCCAGGATCAGAGTTTCGATCGGCGGCACGTCACCGATGGTCGGGATCAGGTAGTCATGCAGGTTTTCCGTCCGGCCCGGCAGGAATTCCTCCATCAGCGCCAGACCAATGCCTTGCGCGACGCCCCCCTGGACCTGGCCTTCCACCAACAGCGGATTGATCGCCTTGCCGACGTCATGGGCCGCGGTGATTTTCAGAAGCTTCACCGTGCCGAGCGCCAGATCGACCTCGAGCTCCGCCATCTGGGCGGTCGTTCCGAACACCGCATAGGGCGAGCCTTGACCGTTTTCATCCAACGGCAAAGTCGGCGGATCGTAAGACTCAACGGCCTCCAGAACGTAAGCCTCCCCGTCGGCTTCGAGCGACGAAAGCGCGATCCTGTGGTCGCCGGTGGCGTCCGCGATACGGATCTCGCCCGCGACGACCTCCAGTTCAGCGGCGTCCGATACGTTCGCGAGGCGCAGGATCCGGGCGCGCAGGGCTTCACCGCAGAGCCGGGCGGCATTGCCGGTGATGAAGGTCTGGCGGCTGGCCGACGTCTTGCCCGCGTCTGGCGTCAGGTCGGTGTCGGGACCGATCAGCTCGATCTGCGTGACCGGTACGCCAAGCGCGGTGGCGAAGATCTGGGTGATCACCGTGTTGGAGCCCTGACCGATGTCGGTCGCGCCTTGATGGAGCACGACCCGGCCATCCGGGGTGATGCCGGCACGAATGGTGGACGGGTTGGACATGGAGGTGTTGCCGCAGCCATACCAGCCGCCGGCAATCCCGACCCCGCGGCGGAGATGCCCGCCTTTGGCATTAAAGGCTTCGGCGTCCGCCAGCGCCCGTTTCCAATGGTCTTCGAGGGCGTCGAAACAATCCGCGATGCCCATGCCGTTTTCGAAAATCTGACCGGTAACGGTCGGATCGCCGTTGCGCAGGGCGTTGCGGCGGCGGAACTCCAGCCGGTCCATGCCGAGCGCATTGGCGAGATCGTCGTAGAGCGGTTCCTGGGCGAGCGCCGATTGCGGTACGCCGAAGCCCCGGAAAGCGCCCGATGGCGCGGTGTTGGTGTGGATACCGGCGCTGCGGGCCACATAGTTCGGCGTCTTGTAAGGGCCGGAGGCATGGATCGGCACCCGGTTGGCAACCGTCGGGCCCCAGCTTGCGTAGGCGCCTGTGTTGAAGGTCCCGTCGAATTCGGCGGCAACGATGTTGCCGTCCGCGTCCGCGCCGATCCGCATGGTGATTTCGGATGGGTGGCGCTTGGTCGAGGTGGAGATGGATTCCGTCCGGCTGTAGGTGATGCGCACCGGCCGGTCGAGCAGCCAGGCTGCGAGCGCCACGTAAGGCTGGGTGGTCAGATCGAGCTTGGAGCCGAACCCGCCGCCAACGGCTGTCGGAATAATGCGGATGGCTTCCTTTGGCATCCCCAAGAGAACTGCCAGGCCCTCCTTGTTCATGACCGGGGCCTGGGTGCAGCAATGCACCTCAATGCGGTCACCGACCCGACGCGCGAAGGCTGCTTCCGGCTCGATATAGCCATGCTCGATGAAGCCGGTCGAAAACGACCCTTCCGCGACAACGGCGGCTTCGGACATTACGGCTTCGGGTTCGCCGCGTTTGACGAAACCTCGGCACATGACGTTCTGCGCACGGCTTTGATGCAGGTTCGCAATTCCGGCTGCTTCTTCGGGCAGGAGCGCATGGGGCAGCGGTTCGAACGTGACGGGAAAATCCGCCAGATCGAGCCCGTTGGCGAGATCCGCCGGACCGACGATGGCGGCGACCGCCTCACCCTTGAACAGGGTTTCTCCCTCGGCGAACATGGGCTGATCCTCGAAACCCGGGATCACGCCAAAGCAGTTTTTGCCCGGTATGTCCTTTGCCGTCAGAACGAGGTCGAGATGGTTTGCGGCCTTGTAGGCGTCGAGATCGCCGAGTTTGAAAGACGCATGATGATAGGGAGACCGCACCACGCGCAGGGTCAGCGCATCCTCCGGGGCGACATCGTCGCCGAACCGTTCGGTGCCTGAGACCTTGGGCAGACCGTCAATGCGGGCCATCGGAATGCCGACACCGCCGCTTGGCGTCTCGGCGGGGTTACCGATGTCCAGCACCGCATCGATGATCTTGCGATAGCCGGTGCAGCGGCACAGAACGCCGCCGAGGGCATCCATGACCGCTTCTTCGCTCGGGTTTTCCTGCTTTCGGAGCAGGCCGATTGCCGAGACCATCATGCCCGGCGTGCAAATTCCGCATTGGGCGGCCTGATGGCGCTGGAAGGAAGAGGCAAGCGCCTTGCCGATCTCGTCGTTCTGCGCAAGGCCGACCTGGGTTTCGACTGCCGCCCCTTCCACCTGGCCGAGCGCGGTGGTACAGGCGCAGACGGGATTGCCGTCGATCAGGACGGTACAGGCGCCACAGTCGCCCGCATCGCAGCCGACCTTGACGTCTTTCGCCCCGGCCCGTTCGCGCAGGGCATAAGAGAGTCGTTCGGCCGGAGGCCCGTCGACCCGGACCGCTTGTCCGTTCAGGTGAAAGGCAACGCCTTCCATCTCGTCCATATCAGCCAGAGCCATGGTTATCTCCCCTCCTGCGCCGCCATCAGGACCGCACGCGCTATGAGTTCACGGGCGGCCGTCAAACGGTAGTCGGCCGATGCCCGCACATCGTCGATGGGAGCCAGCGGTGAAAGATCCGCGTTTTCAAGGCAGGCCTTGATCGCGTCCGGCTCTGCCTTCGCCCCGTTCAGGGCATGCTCCACTGCGGTCAGCCGCTGGGCGACCGCGGAACAGGAGCCGACGGAGACTGATACATATGTTATGATGCCATCGTCCCCGCACTCCAGGACGACCGCGACCATGGCAATCGAAATGACGAGATAGCGCCGGGCGCCGAGCTTCAGGAAAGCAGAACCGCACGCCGGTCGGTCGGGAACCAGAACGGCGGTGACGATCTCACCCGGTTGAAGGGCGGTCTGGCGGACACCTGTGATGAATTGATCGAGCGGCAGAACCCGGGTTCCGGCCGGACCGGCGATCTCGACCTCGGCATCGAGCGCCAGAAGCGGCGGCACGCCGTCGGCTGCCGGCGATGCGTTGCAGAGATTTCCCGCGATCGTGCCGGCGTTCTGGATCTGGATGGAGCCGACTTCCCGCGCCGCCTGCCGAAGAGCGCGGAATTGCGCAGGCAGGTTCGCGTCCCGGATTTCCGACCAGGTTGTCGTCGCACCGAAGCGCCAGACGCCGCCGCTTTTTGAAATACCACTGAGGTCGTTGATCCGGCTGAGATCGATCACCGGGTCCGTCGCCGTTCGTCCGCCAAGAGCCGGAAAGAAATCGGTTCCCCCGGCAAGGATCCTGACAGGCTGCCCGGCCATCAGATGCAAGGCGGCCGCTACTGTTTCGGGTCTGTGGAATTGCATCGGCGTCCTCAATGCATTTCGTTTGCATACTAACGAATTAGAACCACATCTAAAAAATCTGTCAAGCGATGCCTCCTGGAAATCGCGCCTAAATTTTGCGCATGCATTTTTCGGTTGCTTTCTCCATAATATTCATTTGTATACTAACAAATATACCGCCGATGCGGCAGCACCGCCGACAGACAGGAGAAGCGCTCATGTCCGAAACGCTCGAAATCGAAACGCCCATTCTGGCAGGAAAGCCCTCGCCTTTTCCGGTTCCGGCCGGCTGCTACGCTCTGACCGTGCAAGAGGTGCAGCATTACACCGACAACCTGTTCCGATTCAGGGTAACACGGCCGATGCAGTTCCGCTTCCGCTCCGGCGAATTCGTCATGATCGGACTGCCGAACGCGGAAAAACCTGTGTTTCGTGCTTATTCGGTGGCAAGCCCGTCCTGGGATGAGGAGCTGGAGTTCTTCTCCATCAAGGTGCCTGACGGACCGCTGACCGAACACCTGCAGAAAATCCAGCCGGGCGATACGGTCCTGATGCGCAAGAAGGCGACCGGGACTTTGGTGAACGACGCGCTTCTGCCCGGCAAACGGGTCTGGATGTTTTCCACCGGCACCGGCATTGCCCCCTTCGCCAGCCTGATCCGGGACCCGGAGACCTACGACAAGTTCGACCAGGTCATCCTGACCCACGGCTGCCGCACTGTGGCGGAACTGAAATACGGCGAGGATCTGGTGGCAAGTCTTCGGGACGATCCCCTCGTCGGCGAGCTGGTGCGCGATAAGCTCATTCATTACACGACCGTGACCCGGGAAGACTTCGTCCGCCAGGGCCGGCTTACCGATCTGGTCGTTTCGGGTAAACTCTTCGATGATCTCGGCCTGCCGCGCATGGGCCCCGAAGAAGACCGGGGCATGATCTGCGGATCCATGGCCATGCTGAAAGACACGAAGGAACTTTGCCTCAGTCACGGACTGGAGGAAGGCGCGAACAACAAACCGGCACAATTTGTCGTGGAACGCGCTTTCGTGGACTGACGAATTGATGCGATTTGCAGCAAGGCTGCCCAGCAAATCAGCGCATGCCGGATGCAAACCGCATTGACACCAAATTTGAAAACATGTTTGCATACTAACGAAATGCAGGCATGGCATTTGAGGAGTCACGACGTTGACCGCAGCCGAGGGCAAACCAGAAAAGATCCGTTGCGATGCTTGTCCGGTCATGTGCTACATCGCCGACGGACGGTCCGGCGCTTGCGACCGCTATGCCAATGACAACGGCCAGCTTATCCGCCTCGACCCACTGACGATCCTGGAAAAGACCGAAGCCGCCGGCGGCGACATCGTGCCCTTCCTGGACAAGGAATGGGACGGCGACATCCTGCCCCCGACCGACGGTTTCGTGACCGCTATCGGTGCCGGCACCACCTATCCCGACTACAAGCCCGCGCCGTTCATCGTGTCTTCCGAAGTCGATGGCGTGGACATGATCACCGTGGTGACCGAAGGCATCTTCAGTTACTGCGGCGTCAAGCTGAAGATCGATACCGACCGGCATCTCGGGGTGGAATGCTCCCCCGTTCGTGCCGAGGGCGAGGTCATCGGTCATGTGACCACCTCCGAATACGGCAGCCAGATGCTTTCGCTCGGCGGCGTGCATCACCTGACCGGCGGTTCCAAGAAGGAAGGCCGCGTCACCTGCTCCGCCATGCTGGCGCTGTGCAACGGCGAGGAAGTCGAACTTGCAATCGACGATGGCGTGGAGCTCAAGGTTCAGGCCGGTCAGCCGCCCATCATCAATGGCGAGCTGGAAGAGCGCATGCGGGTCGGTTGCGGCTCGGCGACCGTCGGCATGTTCGCCGCCCAGTGGAAAGGCCTTGTCGACGAAGTCGTCGTGGTCGACGATCACATCACCGGCGTCATGTCCGAACACCAGGCCGGCAAGGTGATCGGCTGGGAGCCGACCGGTATCAAGATCAACGGCCGTCGCTCCACGCCCGGCCGCTATTTCCAGGTCGCCGAACCCGGCACCGGCTGGGGCGGAACCAACCTGCAGGACCCGCTCGCCATCATCGGCAAGTTCAATCCGAAGGACGCCAAGCCTGGCCTGTCGATACTGATGGTGTCGACCACCGGCGAGCACTCCGCCTATTACGAACTCGATGAAGACCTGATGCCGATTCGAAAGGACATGCCGGACCGGCTCCAGCCCTCGGTCAAACGGATCGAGGAAAACTGCGAGCCGGCTATGACATCGGTCCTGTTCATGGCCGGTGCCGGTGGGTCCCTGCGCTCCGGCGTGACCGAACATCCGGTGGGCCTGACCCGTTCGGTCCAGAATTCTCTGACCTACGTGAGCTGCGGCGGTGCACCCGTATATATCTGGCCGGGCGGCGGTATCACTTTCATGGCCGATGTTACCCGCATGCCGAAGAACGCGTTCGGCTATGTGCCCACCCCTGCCCTCGTCGCGCCGATAGAATTCACCATGCGGGCGGACGATTACCGGGCGCTTGGTGGACACATGGACTACGTCATGCCGCTGGCCGAAGCCCTCACCGGCAAGACCGGGCCGCAGAACGACCACATCCTGAAAGGCCGCCGCGGCGTGTCGTCTCCGGGCGACAATCCCTGGCCAACCGGCTCCGGCAACTATCCCTGGAAGAAGGGCGCCAGATGACGAAGCGGGCCTGGTCAGAAGCGGTATCGGCAAAACTTCTTCCGGATGGACGCCGGCTGCACCTGCAGCACGGCCCGATCGATCTGATCATCGAGGCCTGCGGCGAAGACGGCGAAATCGCCAAAGCCTATGATCAGGCTCTCGCCGCCTTCGAAACGGTTCTGGCGGATCTGGTCACCGAGCTTCCGCGCCTGCGCGCATCCGCCGGCCCGGTGCCTCAGGGCAAGATCGCCCGGGTTATGTGGGCCGCGACCTCCGCCTTCGCGCCGGAGTTCATCACGCCCATGGCAGCCGTTGCCGGCAGCGTCGCCGACCACATCCTGCAGCGGATGACTGCAGGACCCGCCCTCTCCCGGGCCTATGTCAACAACGGCGGCGACATCGCCCTTCATCTGGCAGAAGGCACCTTCCGGATCGGCATTTGCGACGATCCGGTGACTGGCAAGGCCGGTGGCTTCGTCCAGTTGCGGCCGGAAGACGGGATCGGCGGCATCGCCACGAGCGGATGGCGGGGGCGGTCTCATTCCCTTGGTATTGCCGACGCGGTTTCTGTGCTGGCCGAAACTGCCGCCCAGGCCGATGCCGCGGCGACCATGATCGCCAACAGGGTCGACCTGCCTGGCTCCACGAAAGTCACTCGGGAGCTCGCCTCCGACCTGTCTCCGGACACGGATCTCGGCGACCGGCCGGTGACCACGGACGTCGGCGACCTCTCCATGAGCGAAACCCATACAGCCCTGGCAAGCGGCGAACAGGCTGCGCAGGCCTACCTAAACCGCGGTCTGTTCAAGGCGGCCTATATGGGGCTTGCCGGAGAACGGCGGATCATTGCCGTTCCCGGCGCCGAACATCTCAATCAAAACGCAATAACAAACATCAGGGAGGCCGTCTGTGCCTGAACCAGTCGTGCGCAAAACCGCGCTCATCGTCGAGGAAATCTTTCACGAAGGCGGCCCCGTCGCCGAAACACCGCTGCGCCGCGCAGCCATGCTCTGCGTCATCAAGAACCCCTTTGCCGGGTCTTACGTTGAAGACATCGCCGGCTTCATGGACGACCTGAAACCGCTCGGCGTCGACATGGCCCGCAAGCTGGTCGAGGCGCTTGGCGGCGACGCAAGCGTCGTCGAGGGCTACGGCAAGGGTGCGATCATCGGCACGGCCGGCGAACTGGAACACGGAGCGCTTTGGCATGTGCCCGGCGGCTATTCCATGCGGGAAATCCTGCCATCGTCCAATGCCATCGTTCCCTCCACCAAAAAGATCGGCGGACCGGGAACCCGGCTGGACGTGCCGGTCACCCACTGCAATGCGTCTTATGTCCGATCCCATTTCGACGCGATGGAAGTCGGCCTCGCCGACGGACCGAAGGCGGATGAGATGATGGTCGTCCTGGTGATGACCACCGGGCCCCGCATCCATGCCCGGGTCGGCGGCCTTAAGGCCTCGGAAATCAAGGGGGAAGACGGCCTGCGATGACCGCCTGGATCCGCAAACTCGTGACCATCATGGAAGCCGTCGAGCGGGAGGCCGGCCAGCCGGTCTCGCCGCCTGCGGTGCGGGTTTGCTGTGCCGCCCTCATCGCCAACCCGTTCGCGGGGCGATACGTTGAGGATCTGTCGGAGCTGATCGATATCGGTGCGGAAATGGGATCGTTTTTAGCCCGGCGCTGTCTCGACCTGAGCGGGCTTAAACCGGACGCTATCCAGAGTTTCGGCAAGGCGGCCATGGTCGGCGAAGCCGGGGAGATCGAACACGCGGCCGCCGTTCTGCACCCGGCGCTCGGCGCTCCACTCCGAGAGGTTCTGGGCGGCGGCAAGGCGCTGGTGCCGTCATCGAAAAAGATGGGCGGCCCCGGTGACACGCTGGACGTGCCACTCGGCCACAAGGACGCGGCCTATGTGCGTTCCCATTTTGACGGTATGCCGGTCCGGATTTCCGACGGTCCGCGCGCCAATGAAATTCTGGTTGCCATTGCCCTTGCCCCCACGGGCCGCCCGTTGCCGCGGGTTGGTGGGCTGACGCATGATAAAGTCACCGGAACCGATGGATTGAGATAGCTAACTCGAGGGAGAAGAGCCATGGAATTCGTTCGAAACGCTTGGTACGTCGCAGGATGGTCTTCCGAGATCGATCAGGAACTGCGCCGCTTTACGATCCTCGACGAGCATATCGTGATGTACCGCAAGTCCGACGGCTCCGTAGCGGCCCTCGAGGACCGCTGCCCGCACCGGCTGCTGCCTCTATCCCAGGGCAAGCGCATCGGGGACGACATCCAGTGCGGCTATCACGGCATGACCTTCGATTGCGACGGCAAATGCGTGCGCATTCCCGGTCAGAGCAACCTGCCCTCCTCCGCCTATGTGGACGCCTACCCGGTCCATGAGCGCCACGACATCGTCTGGATCTGGATGGGCGACAAGGAGAAGGCCGATCCGGACGATATCTTCGACATGCCCGAATTCGACGACCCGAAATGGGCCGCCCATCAGGGCGATGCGCTGCATCTGAAGTCGAACTATCTCAATGTCGCGGAAAATCTCGTCGATCCGGCGCATGTCAGCTTCGTCCATCCGACGACACTTGGAAATTCGGCATCGGAGAACGTTCCGGTTCACGTCTCGACCGAAGGCAAGGCGATTGTCGCCTGGCGCTGGATCCGGGATGCGGAGCCGATCGGCTTCTTCAAGAAATTCGGCGGGTTCACCGAAAACGTCGACCGCTGGCACTACTATTATCTCTATACGCCGAGCACGGCGGTCATCGATTTCGGCAGTGCGCTCACCCGCGACAATCTCGCCGAAGAGGACCGCGACAAGGGCAACCGCATCTTCGCCCTGCATTTCATGACGCCGGTCACCGAGAATTACACCATTGACCGCTGGATGCACATTCGCAACACGGCGATTGACGACGAAACGGCGTCAGAAAGCATGGATGCCATGTTCCGGGTCGCCTTTCAGGAAGACAAGGCGATTCTGGAATCCATCCAGCTGGAAGAAGACCGCCCCGCCAAGCGCCGCCCGATCCGCATCGCCATCGACAAGGGACCGATGGTCTACCGCAAACGCATCAGTGAATTGATCGAGCAGGAAAGGACACAGGACGTTGCGTCCAATCCGACACCGGCCTACGTCTATCACGACTGACCCGGACAAGAGCCGGATCAACCGGCCCCGGATCCAACAGAACAACAGATAAAGAGCGGCCGAAAAGGCCGCCGTCATCACCGACCAGAATGAGGGAAAACATGAAGCATTTGAAGACACTGGTGGCAGCGGCCACCACGCTCCTGACTGTTGCGGGTTCGGCGCATGCCGCAGACCCCATCAAGATCGGCGAGATCAACCACTACAAGCGCATGGCTGCCTTTGCCGAACCCTACAAGAAGGGCATCGAGTTGGCGCTTGACGAAGTCAATGGTGCCGGCGGCGTCCTCGGCCGTCCGCTGGAATTCATCTTCCGCGACGACAACGGCAAGCCGGGCGATGCGGTGAAGATCGCCGAGGAACTCATGACCCGCGACGGCGCCGTCATGCTGACCGGCACCATCCTGTCCAACGTCGGCCTCGCCATCTCTTCGTTGGCCGCTGAAAAGGGATACATCTACCTGGCCGCAGAACCGCTGGCCGATGCCATCGTCTGGGAGTCTGGCAACCCCTATACATTCCGTCTGCGCACCTCCACATATGTGCAGGCAGCCATGCTGGCCGAGGAAGCCGCAAAGACGGATGCGATCCGCTACGCCACCATCGCGCCGAACTACGCCTACGGCACGGCTGCCGTCGCAGCCTTCAAGGAAAACCTGAAGAAGCTGAAGCCGGAAGTCGAATTCGTCACCGAACAGTGGCCGGCCCTGTTCAAGATCGACGCGGGTGCGGAAGTCCAGGCCATCGAAGCCGCCAAGCCCGATGCGATCTACAACGTCACTTTCGGCACCGACCTGCAGAAGTTCGTCCGCGAAGGCAACACTCGCGGTCTGTTCGACGGCCGCAAGGTCTACGGCCTGCTCACAGGCGAGCCGGAATATCTCGACCCGCTCGGCGATGAAGCGCCGGAAGGCTGGTTCGTGACCGGCTACCCCTGGTACGGCGTCACGGACGGTCCCGCCAAGGCTTTCGTCGATGCCTATATGGCCGCCTATCCGGGTGAAACCCCGAAGATCGGCTCCCTTGTCGGCTACATGACCGTCGAGACCATTGCCGCCGCCCTGAAGAAAGCCGGTTCCACGGACACCAAGGCCCTGCTGGCCGCCTTCAAGGACCTGAAAGTCGAGACGCCGATGGGCGAGATCACCTATCGCGGCCTCGATCACCAGTCCACCATGGGCGCCTATGTCGGCACCACCACCGTCAAGGACGGCAAGGGCGTGATGGTCGACTGGGAATACAAGAGCCCGGTCCCGTACATGCCGAGCGACGAGGAAATCAAGAAGATTCGCCCGGCCGAGTAAGCCGGACGCAGGTTTCTCTTTTCGCACAACGTCCGCCGCGCTTATCCCATCTGCGCGCGGCGGACACGGACCTCCCCCCTTTGGTTTCGGATAGATAGATCGTCATGGGTCTTTTTGTGGCACAGCTCCTGACGGGGCTTGCAAATGCGGCAGCCTTGTTTCTCGTCGCCTCCGGACTGTCGCTGATTTTCGGCGTCACACGGATCGTGAACTTCGCGCACGGATCGCTCTACATGCTGGGCGCCTATTTCGGCGTGACGCTGATGAACATGCTGCCCGGCGCCTTCGGCTTCTGGGGATCGATCCTCATGTCGGGGCTTATTGTCGGCCTGATCGGCATCGTCATCGAAATCTGTGTTCTGAGGCCCGTCTACCGTGCGCCGGAGCTGTTCCAGCTCGTGGCCACCTTCGGCGTCATTCTGGTGATCCAGGACCTCACCCTGATGATCTGGGGTGCGGAAGATCAGCTCGGACCGCGCGCTCCCGGCCTGAAATCCGTCGTGCGCATCCTGGGCGAACCGGTCCCGCAATACGATCTGGCGCTCATCGCGATCACCCCGGTCATTCTGCTGGGTCTGTGGTGGCTGATCGCGAAGACCCGCGTCGGCATTCTCGTGCGCGCCGCCACGCAGGACCGTGAAATGGTCGGCGCGCTCGGCGTCAACCAGTCCTGGCTCTTTACAGGCGTGTTCTTCCTCGGCTCGATGCTTGCCGGCCTCGGCGGCGCGATTCAGCTGCCAAAGGGGGGCGCGGATCTGCTGATGGACCTGAACATCATATCCGCCGTCTTCGTCGTGGTCGTCATTGGCGGCATGGGGTCCATTCCCGGCGCCTTCGTGGCCTCGGTCCTCATTTCCGTTCTTAACGTGTTCGGCGTGTCCTACCTGCCGCAGAGCACACTGGTGCTAATGTATGTGGTCATGGCGATCGTCCTGCTGGTCCGCCCCTACGGCCTGTTCGGCCGGGAGGAAAAGGCCGGCGAGCATGGACAGGTGGGCGAACCGGAGCGGCCGATCCGCCCGGCGAATATGCGCGGGCGGCTTCTCGTTGCCGCCCTGCTCGCGGTGCTGGCGCTCGTTCCGGTCTTCGGCAGCAATTTCACCCAGGTGCTGATCACCGACATCCTCATCTTCTGCCTGTTCGCCGCCTCCCTGCAGTTCATGCTGAGCACCGGCGGGCTGGTCAGTTTCGGCCATGCCGCCTATTTCGGCGGCGGCGCCTATGCGGCCGCCCTTCTGGTCACCTATGCCGGCAGCCCGATGGAACTCGCCTTCCTGTTTGCCCCGTTGGCCGCAGGTCTTCTCGCGATCATCTTCGGCTGGTTCTGCATCCGGCTCAGCGGCGTCTATTTCGCCATGCTGACGCTCGCCTTCAGCCAGCTCGTCTGGTCGCTGGTGTTCCAGTGGTACGACGTCACCGGCGGCGACGACGGCCTGGTGAATATCTGGCCGGCAAAATGGCTGTCGGGTACCACGGCCTATTACTATTTCACCCTGATCGTCGGCATCGGCGGCATCATCCTCTTGCGCCACCTGACCCATGCCCCTCTCGGCTATACCCTGCGCGCAACCCGCGATAGCGCCCGTCAGGCGGAAGCGACCGGCATCAACGTGAAGCGCGTCCAGTGGGTGGCCTTCGCCACCGCGGGCGCCATGGCGGGCCTTGCGGGCGGGCTGTTCGTGTTCTCCAAGGGCTCGATCTTCCCCAACGAACTGGAAATCGGCAAAAGCTTCGATGCGCTGATCGTGGTGTTCCTGGGCGGTGTGAAGACCCTTTCCGGCGGCGTGGTCGGGGCGGCCTTCATGGAAAGCGCGAAGGACTGGTTGACCCGCCTTGAGTACTGGCGTCTGGTCCTCGGCCTGGTGATCATCGGGGTCGTCATCATCGCGCCTGACGGCATCGTGGGCACCGTGCGCAAGGTCGCCGAACGTATCGGCTTGCGCCGGACCGAGGAGTTCATGAAATGACAGCTGTTCTCAAGGTCGAAAACCTCGTCAGGACCTTCGGCGGCGTCAAGGCGGTCGCAGGCGTCAGCTTCGAAGTCGCACCCGGTGAACTGAAAGCCCTGATCGGGCCCAATGGCGCGGGCAAGTCCACCTGCTTCAACATGTTGATGGGACAGCTGAAGCCCACCTCCGGCAAGGTCTATCTGAACGGCGAGAACATCACCGGCCGCCCTCCCCGCGATATCTGGCGGCGGGGCGTCGGCCGGACGTTCCAGATCACCGGCACCTACCAGAGCATGACGGTGGCGGAGAACGTGCAGATGGCGCTGATGTCCCATCATCGCAAGCTGTTTGCGGTGCGGCCCTATGCCTACAAGCTCTACCGGGACGAAGCGATTGCCCTGCTCGATGTGGTCGGCATGGCGGACCAGGCCGACCGGGCCTGTGCCATTCTGGCCTATGGCGACCTGAAACGGCTGGAGCTGGCGATCGCGCTTGCCAACGAACCGACCCTTCTGCTCATGGACGAGCCCACCGCCGGCATGGCGCCGAAGGAGCGGATCAACCTGATGCAGCTGACGGCCGATATCGTCCGAGAGCGTGGTGTCAGCGTGCTATTCACCGAACATGACATGGACGTCGTCTTTGCCCATGCCCACCATATCATGGTGCTCAACCGGGGCGAACTGATCGCCGACGGCACGGCGAGCGAGGTGCGCAATAACCCGCAAGTCCAGGAAGTCTATCTCGGCGGCGGCACTCTTTACGAACAGGAGACGGCCGATGCTTGAGATATCCTGTCTGAACAGCTTCTACGGCAAGGCCCATATCCTGAACGATCTCGGCTTCTCCGTTTCCCGGGGCGAAGTGGTCGCCCTGCTTGGCCGCAACGGCGCAGGCAAGACCACGACGATGAAATCCATCATGCAGCTCGTGCGACCAAAATCCGGCAAGGTGACGTTCGACGGCAAGGACATCACCGCCATGCCGTCACACAAGGTGGCGCGCTTCGGCCTCGGCTATGTTCCCGAAGAACGGCGCATCTTCACCGATCTGACCATTCTGGAAAACCTGGAAGTCGGCCGGCAGGCCGTGCGGCAGGATGCGCCCTCCTGGACCGCCGAAGCCCTGTTCGAGCTGTTCCCCAACCTCTCGGAACGGCGCTACAACCGCGGCAAGGCCTTGTCCGGCGGGGAGCAGCAGATGCTCACCATCGCCCGCACCCTGATGGGCAATCCCAAGCTTCTGTTGCTCGATGAACCTTCGGAAGGCATCGCGCCGGTAATTGTGGAGCAGATGGCCAAGACCATCCTCCGCTTCAAGCAGGAAGGCCTGACGGTTATCATTTCCGAGCAGAACCTGCATTTTGCCCGGATCGTCGCCGACCGGGCGGTCATCATCGAGAGCGGTGAAAAGAAGTTCGACGGCACATTCTCCGAGCTTGAAAAACAACCGGAGATCCGCGATGCATACCTGTCCGTGTAGCAGCCGCGGCGATTGAGGAAAAAGCGTGACCGATCAAGCCGACGAAACCCTGGAACCGGCATCCGGACAAAGTCAGGAAACCCGACCGGCGCCAGACCACGGCCCGGACCATGGCTATGTTCTCGACGAGCAGATCGGTTATATCCTGCGCAAGGCCTATCAGCGCAACGCGGTCATCTTTTCCGAAAAAATCCACGACCTGACGCCGACCCAGTTCGCGGTCATGGCGCGGCTGACGGAACTCGGCTCCGTCTCCCAGAACCAGCTCGGCCGCACGGTCGGGCTGGACGTGGCGACCACCAAGGGCGTGGTCGACCGCCTCAATGCCCGAGGGCTCGTGCATTCGAGGAAAGATCCGAACGACAAGCGCCGGCAGCTGATTTCCCTCACCCCGGAGGGCTGGAAACATTTCCTCTCCAACGCTTCGCTTGGTCTTGAAGTCTCCGAGGAAACCATTGCACCGCTGACCCAGTCGGAACAGCGCACCCTCCTGCGGCTCCTGAAAAAGATGCAGTAGGCCGGCGTCCGGCGTTTTCGTATCGGCGTCGCATCCGGTTTTTGCGCCCTAAAATGATCCAAATGGATCATTTATTTTTAATATGATTTACTTGTTGCAAAACTCATGAGGCGGCGTAAAATCCTTGCTATGCATCACGCGCCTCTGAACACCGAAATTCTGACCAGGTTCGACACCATGTCGGCGCAGCTTCAGGCTGCGGCGCGGTTCGTGCTGGACCGCCCGCGCGACGTGGCGCTGCTGTCCATGCGCGAGCAGGCCCGGCAGGCGGGCGTGCAGCCGGCAACGATGACGCGCCTTGCAAAGCACCTGGGGTTGAACGGCTATGAGGACATCCGGGAGCGTTACGCGGAAGCCGTACGCGGCGGCGGCCTCGGCTTCTCCGGCAAGGTGACTGCCCAGCAGGCCAACCAGAAGCTGAAAGGCGACGAAGCGCTTGCCGCGGACATGCTCGGCGCGATCGGCACTCAGGTTCAAAGCCTTACAAATCCGGAGTTTCTCAGCCATATCGTGGCCGCGGCCGATGCCCTCTCCCGCGCCCAGCGCATCTACTGCCTCGGTCTCAGGGCAAGCCATGCCATTGCCTGGCATCTTCACTACGTCCTCACCCTGACCGGCCGGCAGTCTGTTCAGGTCGACGGCATTGCCGCGACCGGCCCCGACTGCCTCGCTCATGCCGGGCCGGACGATGTGCTGTTCGCGGTCAGCATCGCGCCTTATACGAAGCTGACCCTCGAGCTTGCCGACTATGCTGTTCAAAACGGCATCCCCGTCGTCGCTCTGACCGACAGTGCCGTCGCACCGCTCGCCCAGATCGCAAAGCACACGATTCTGGTGCCGACCGGCAGCCCGTCGTTCTTTCACACCATGTCCCCCGGCTTCATCGTCGCCGAAATCCTCGGAGCGATCGTCGCCGGGCGCAGCGGGGAGGACGCCCTTGCGGCCCTCACCCATGTCGACGCCCTGCACGCCGCGCTCGGCAGCCACGTCCAGTCCCTCTCAGCCAAGAGGTCATCATGACCCATCTTCTGCATCGCAATGCCAATGCCACCATGCCGGTTGCCGTCAGCGGCAAAGGCGTCGAACTCTTCGACAGCACCGGCAAGGCCTATATCGACGCCTCGGGCGGGGCCGCCGTCTCGTGCCTCGGTCACAGCCATCCGGATGTGCTCGGCGCCCTGCATCGGCAGCTGGATCAATTGGCTTACGCGCACACCGGGTTCTTCACGACGGATGTCGCCGAAAAGCTCGCCGACAATCTCGTCGCCCATGCACCCGACGGCCTGGACCATGTCTATCTGGTCAGTGGCGGTTCGGAAGCGGTCGAGGCGGCCCTAAAGATGGCCCGGCAGTATTTCGTTGAAAAAGGCGAGACGCAGCGCCGGCATATCATCGCCCGCCGGCAGAGCTATCACGGCAATACCCTCGGCGCGCTTGCCACCGGCGGCAACGAATGGCGGCGGAGCCAGTTCAAGCCGCTGCTCGTCGAGACCCACCACATCGACCCGTGTTTCGCCTACCGGTTTCAGCAGGAAGGCGAAAGCGATGCGGACTATGCCGCGCGCGCGGCGCAGGCTCTGGAAGACAAGATCCTGGAACTTGGCACCGATGAGGTGATTGCCTTTGTCGCCGAAACCGTGGTCGGAGCGACCGCAGGCGCCGTGCCGCCGGTCGGAGATTATTTCAAACGGATCCGCGAGATCTGCGACCGCTACGGCGTGCTTCTGATCCTCGACGAGGTCATGTGCGGGATGGGCCGGACCGGGACACTGCATGCCTGCGAACAGGACGGCATCTCACCGGACCTGATGACCATCGCCAAGGGGCTTGGCGGCGGCTATCAACCGGTCGGCGCGGTGCTTTTGCAGGGCAAGATCTTCGAGGCCTTTTCAAAAGGCTCCGGTTTCTTCCAGCACGGGCATACCTATATGGGCCATCCCATGGCGGCGGCTGCCGGTCTGGCCGTGCAGGAGATCATCCAGCGGGACAACCTTTTGGCCAATGTGAAGGCCATGGGCGGCCTTCTGGAAAGCCGTCTCACCGAGTGCTTCGGCAATCACCATCATATCGGCGACATCCGCGGCCGAGGCCTGTTCCAGGCGATCGAACTCGTTGAGGATAGGTCGACGAAAGCCCCGTTCGATCCGGCGCTCAAGCTGAACGCCAAAATCAAGCGCGAGGCGATGGCCCGGGGTCTGATGGTCTATCCAATGGGCGGCACCATCGACGGGCTGACCGGCGATCACGTCCTGATCGCCCCGCCGTTCATTTCCGAACCGCACCACATCGACGCCATTGTCGAGCGGCTGGGCGATGCGGTGGATGCGGCCCTGGCAGGTTGAGGCTCGATCCTTATTTAAGCAAAAGACGCGTCAGAGCTTGCTCGGCGATACGCCGAAAGCGGCTTTGAACTGCTTGGAGAACTCGCTGGAACTGCTGAAGCCACAGGCATAGGCGATTTGCGTCAGGGACCGGTTCGCCGCGTTGGTCTCGATCATCCCCCGCGCCGCGCCCAGGCGGCGGTGCCTCAGGCGCTCCATGACCGTCTCGCCGTCAGAGAACACCTTGTAAAGGTAGCTGCGCGAAATCCCGCAGCCGGCGGCGATCTTTTCCGGGGTCAGGGACATATCCCTGTAATGCGCGTCGAGAAAGGCGACCACGCGGGCGCGAATGGACTGGATTGCCAGGCTGTCTTCAGACGAGGCGCCTCCGGATACCAGAAAGAAGGCCACGGTATCCAGCATCTGGTTGGTCATGAAATCCACGGAGCGTTCGTCGAGGCTGTCCGCGTTTTTCAAAAGCTCGATGATCAGGCGTTGCATCATGTGGAAAATCGCGTCCGGCTGGACGATTTCCCGCGACAGGATGTCGGTGTTCCGGCCCACGCGATGTTCGAGCGCGGACAGGGGGATCTTGATGTTGAAGGTCGAATATTCCTCGGCGACCTTGAGCTTCGCGGCAAGGCCATTGTTCAGCAGATAGGCGTTCCGTGGCACCAGATGCGCAGACGCATCCGCAATCTGGATGTCTGCGGACCCGGTTTCGGGAAAGGATAGCGAGTAAAACGGCTCCTCATCATTGCCCGGAGAGGAGCGCGTGCGCTCGAATTGCTGATTGCCGAAGGCAATCCGGTTGAACGTGAGCGCGCCGACCTTACGGCTGTAGAGGCAGCCGGTCATCTCCCCGTCCCGGATGGCGCGCAGGTTCACGGCCCCCCAAAGTTGCCCGAACACGGTCCGCCAGTGATCGGCCCTGTGCCTGTCGCTGACAGCGTCCGTGTGCACCACAAGCGGCAACAAACTTGCCCCGGGATCCGGACCCAACTCCATCAATTCCGTCAATGTGTCCTCCCACAGACCTGCGAGTGGACGCTAGCACAAAAGAAAGTGTGCTCCAACGCAAGCCCGGCGGGGAGCCTGGTCCTAGAGTCGACGGTGAGGAATTTCGGGAGGATTGCATGAAACATTCCATCACCTTTGTATTCGCCGCCGGCATCGTCGCCCTGTCGAGCCCGACACGGGCACAGACGACCGAGTGGACGCTGGCCTATCTTCCGGTCAAGGGGACGATCTACGAAGAAGTCGCCCTCGCGATTCCCGAGCGGATCGAGAAGGTCACGGACGGCCGTTTGAAAATCACCGCGAACTCGTCCCTGATGAAGGGCAACCGCTTTCTGGAGGGCGTGCGCGAAGGACTTGTGGCCATGACCCTGCCGCTGCCGGGCTACTACAGCGGCACGCAGCCGCTGTTCACCGTCCCGAGCCTGCCGGGGATTTCGGAAAGCTATGACGACCTGAAAGCGCTCATGGCCTCCGACTACGGCGACAAGGTGCGCGTAATCTATCACGACACCTACAATGCCACACAACTCATGGGCACTGCCTTCTGCCCGCAGACGCTGTTCTCCACAAAGCCGATCACGATGGTCGAAGACTGGTCGGGCAAGAAGCTGCGCGTGAACAACAGGGGAACCGGCCTGGTTGCGGCCGAACTCGGAGCAATCAGCGTTTCGCTGTCCGCCGGCGAAGTTCTGCCGGCCCTGGAGCGCGGCGTCATTGATGGCGTCATCACCGACAGTTGCTGGGCCTATGGCGCCGGCTTCAGCACGGTGATCTCCAACGCGGCCGATTGGCCGATGGGCAGTGTGGTACCGACGCCGGTGCTGGTGAACAACGATGCCTGGGCCTCCCTTCCGGAAGATCTCCGGGAAACCGTCGCTGCCGAGTTCCGAAAGATCGAATCGGACTTCGAAAACCGGTGGCGCGAGCGCGTGGCCGAGATGCCCGCCCTGTGGCGTGAAGCCGGTGTCGACTACATCAATGTCCCCGACGCGGAGATGGACAAGGTCTATTCCGAAGAGGTTCAGGCGCCGGTGCTGGCCGCATGGCGTGAGGACATGAAACGTGCGGGCCTCGATGCCGATGCGGTGCTGTCGAGCGCGAAAGCCGCTGTCGGGAACTGATGATGACGATTGCTGATGGCATGGTGTCGGGGGCGCATAAGCCCTCGACGGTCTCCGGCCTCGTGACCGCCGGCTCGCGCTTTCTGGCACTCTTCGCGGTTTTCGCGATGCTGGCGAGCGTGAATTTCGAGGTGATCGGCCGGAGTTTCTTCGGTCATGCAACCATCTGGGTAACGGAAGTCTCCACCTATCTGGTGGTCGTCATTACCTTCGCCGGCACGGCCTTCGTCGCCGGCCGGGACGCCAATGTACGGGTGGACCTGCTGCTCAACCGGCTGTCGCCGGCCTTCCAGGCGACTGTCTCGAAAGCGCTGGCCTGGCTTTCGGTTTTCATCGCCCTTGTGGTTCTCTGGAAAGTCACCGGGTTCTGGGCCGAAAACTACGAAAGCGGCGCGCGAAGCTGGAGCCTTCTCAACACGCCGCTCTGGATTCCCCAGCTTTCGGCGGTCGTCGGTCTGAGCGGGCTGGTTGTGACCCTCGCCTTGTCTTCGGCTTCCCGTTCCCGTGCCTGGGGCTATGGTCCGGTCGCGGCCGCCTTGCTTTACGTTCTTCTCGACGGGGCCGGCCTCATTCCCGGCGGCCTGTCGCCACACCGGTCTATTCTGCTGCTTGGCGGCCTGACGGTTCTTGCCGCTGCTCTCTGCTCCGGCCGTTGCGCGGCCTCTGCCGTCGTCTTGCTGGCCGCACCGGCTGTCATAGTGTTCCTGGCAACGAAGGACATGACGCTCGCCTCGAAATCGGCTGGAATGATCCTTGTTCTATTCTTTCTGCTGTTCGCCGGTCTGCCGGTGGTCTTCAGCCTGTTTGCCATCGGAATTTCCGCCATGCTGTTCTGGCTCCCGCCGATCAGCCTCAATTATATCGGCGAGCGGGCCTGGCAGGCGGTGAACACGTTTGAACTGGCGGCTATTCCCATGTTCGTCATGATGGGAAGTGTGCTGGTGCGCAGCAATGCCTCCGGCGAAATGTTCGCGGCAACCCGCCTGGGCATGGGCCGCGTTCGGGGCGGGCTCGCCTATGCCTCCATCCTCGCCTCGGGGATATTCGCGGCGGTTTCCGGGTCGAGCCTTGCCACGGCCGCCACGATGGGGCGCGTCGCCGGACCGGAAATGATGTCGGAAGGATACCGCCCGGAACTCGCCTATGGCGTTCTCGCCGCCGGGGGAACGCTCGGTATCCTGATCCCGCCAAGCATCGCCATGATCGTCTACGGTCCGCTGGCCGGCGTGCCGGTGACCGAACTGTTCATGGCAGGTATCGTTCCGGGTCTTCTGATGATCGCGGCCTTCGCCCTGGTCGTGCTGGTCTGGACCATGGTCGACGGCGCGGCCGCACCTGCGGGCCAAGGCTATACGCTCCGCCAGAAGCTTGCCGCCTTCAAAGGGGTCATGCCCTTCCTCGTCCTCATGATCCTGGTGCTCGGTTCCCTCTATGCCGGGGTCGCGACCCCGACGGAAGCCGGAGCGGTCGGTGTGCTGGGCGCCTTGGGCATCAGCCTCGCGCGCGGCACCCTGACCTGGCGCGCCTTTATCGGCTCTCTGGAGGAAGCCGCTCTGGCCACGTCCTTCCTGCTGATGATCGCCGTCGGATCGTCGGTGATGGGGTTCGCGGTCGACTTTCTGTCCATGCCTCAGGAACTGGTGAATGTCGTCAAGCAGATGAACCTGTCGGACATCGGCCTCTTCGCGGCAATTGTCGTCCTGTTCCTGGTCCTCGGCATGTTCGTCGAACCGATCAGCATGGTGCTGATGACTCTACCGATCCTGCTACCGGTGATCACGGCAGCGGGATGGGATCCGCTGTGGTTCGGGATCGTCCTGGTCATGCTTGTCGAGATCGGCCTGATTACGCCTCCCGTGGGCATGATCCTCTATGTCCTGGCCGGCGTTTCGGAGCAGAAGGTTTCGCTGGGCACAATTTCGATCGGAACCCTGCCGTTCGTCGGAGCGTTTCTGGCCATGGTCTTCCTGTTATTTGCCGTCCCGGAGTTCATCACCTTCCTGCCGGAGATGCTCAGATGACCGATCAGACAAAGACGCCCTTCGACTGCCGCCCGGTCGAAGACTGGCTTGAGAGCGAGCGGGTGGCCGGCCGGTTGAGCGGCGGCGTCATGGAAATCCGTCAGGCGGGCGCGACCGTATTCTCCAGCACCTTCGGTACAAAGGACACCGAAGGAACACCGGTCACCGCCGATACCGCCTACTGGATCGCCTCCATGACCAAGCCGATCGTTTCGGTGGCGGCGATGAGGCTCGTCGAACAAGGGCACTTCGGCCTGAGCGACCCGGTCCGCGACTTCATTCCGGGCTTCGGCGAGAACGGCGTCCTGAGTGACGACGGCACCATTGTCGATGCCGTGAGGCCACCGGTGATCCGGGATCTGATGACCCATGTTTCCGGCGTCACCTACGGCCAGTTCGGCAATGAGACCATCCATGGCCGTTACCTGGAGAAAAAGGTCTACGACTTCTTTTCAGACAATGCCCGAATGGCGGCACGTTTGTCCGAGTTGCCCCTGTTGCACCAGCCGGGCACGGTGTTCGAATACGGCATGTCGACGGACCTTCTCGGGCGTGTGATCGAAGTCGTGACCGGCACGGCGCTGGACCGCGCTCTGCGGGACCTCGTGCTCGATCCGCTTGCCATGGACGATACGGCGTTCCTTCCCGACCCGGTCAGGATCGCGGTCCTTCCGCCCTCCCCGACGCAACGGGCCCTTGCCCCGCCTCTCACGCCCGAGCAGACGTGGTTCTCGGGCGGCGGCGGTCTGTGTTCGACGGTGCCCGATTACATGCGTTTTGCCGAGATGCTCCGGCAAGGCGGTGCCCTGGAGGACGTGCGCCTGCTGCGTTCGGAAACGTTGACCACCATGCTGCGGGACCAGCTTCCCGCGGATGTCGGCTACGGCTCCTACACCGGTGGCCTCGGCATCACCGCGCCCACACCTGAAAACGGCCTCGGGTTCGGACTCGGCTTCGCGGTCAGGACCGGACGACGCGACCATCTGCCCGGCGGTTTGGGAGAATTCCTGTGGCCGGGAGTGTCCGGCGCCAATTTCTGGGTGGACCCGGAAAACGATCTGATCACAGTGTTTCTGACCCATGCCCCGGAACACCGGGGGCAACACCGGATCGGTTTGCGAAACGCCGTTTATGCCGGACTGAAACAGGACTGACACGATGCTGTTTAAAAACACCGCCGTTCTGGGAGCAGGCACGATCGGCATGAGCTGGGCCGCGCTCTTCGCTGCAACCGGCCGAGGAGTTGCCGTTTTCGATCCGTCTCCGGACACAGAGACCCGCGTCCTGTCGCTGATCGAACATGTTGCGGAAACGCTCGACGCCCTGGGTTTCGACCATGCCGGCGATACCGGCAAAATCCGCTTCACCGGCGATGCGGCGGATGCCGTCAAGGGCGCGGACTTTATTCAGGAGAACGTTCCCGAACGGCTGGACGTCAAACACCGGCTCTTTCGCCAGATCGAACCCGAACTGGGCGACAACGCCATCATTGGCAGCTCGACCTCTGGGCTGAGGCTATCCGAAATGCAGGATGGATTTGCCGACCCCGGCCGCTTCATTCTCGCCCACCCGTTCAACCCGCCCCATCTCATTCCCCTGGTGGAGCTGATGGGCAACGAGCGGACGGCCAACGGCGTTCTGGACACGGCCCAGGATTTCTATGAAAGCATGGGCAAGGTCTGTGTCCGCCTGCGTAAGGAGGTTCCCGGGCATATCGCCAACCGACTGCAGGCAGCAATCTGGCGCGAGGCGATCCATCTGGCCGTCGAGGGGGTTGCCAGTGTCGAGGACATCGACAAGGCCGTCGCTTTCGGACCCGGCCTTCGCTGGGCCGCCATGGGACCCAACAGCCTGTTCCATCTGGGAGGCGGTCCCGGCGGCATCCGGGCCTTCTGCGATCACCTGGGCGAACCAATTCAAGGCTGGTGGGAAGATCTCGGCAAGCCTCAACTTACCCCAGATGTCATCGACACCCTGGAGAAGGGGGTCGATGACATGATGCAGGGTGCTTCTCTTCAGGATCTCGCGACCAGACGAGATCGTCTGATCCTGAATTATCTTCTGGCGAGAGCCCGATCGTCGTGATCGCTTAGGCGCGGTAGCCGATATCGATGACGGCGTGGCCTTCGGTCAGGCGCGAGACACAGCTGCACATCTTGCGGCTCTCGCGCTTTTCCTCTTCGGAGAAGAAAACGTCACGGTGGTCCACATCGGCGTCGGCTTCGACGATATCGACCGCGCAGAGGCCGCACTCGCCGCGCTGGCAATCATAAATCATCTCGACCCCGGCGTCGGTCAGGGCCGCCAGCAGCGTCTTGTCCGGCGGCACGGTCACCGTGATGTTCTTGTTGAGGACATCGACCTGGAAGGTGTTTTCGGCAAACTTTCCATTGTCACCGAAGACCTCGTAGCGCAGGCGGCTGACCGGACGACCGGATGCCGCCCAGGCCGCCTTGACGGCTTCGAGCATGCCCAGCGGCCCGCAGACATAAAGCTCGCCATCGGCGGGAAGGGTTGCGATTTCCCGTTCCAGATCGATGTGCTGACCGTCATCGGAGCAATAAAGCGACAGGCTTTCGCCGAGGACCTCCGAAAGCTCGTCGACGAACGGCATCGCGGCGCGGTTCTTTGCGGCGTAGTGCATCCGCACCGTCGCGCCCTGCTTCGCCAATGCCTTGGCCATGCCGTAAATCGGTGTCACGCCAATCCCGCCGGCGAGCAGCAGGTATTCGCTGGCCCGCCAGGACAGTTCGAACCGGTTTTCCGGCACCGTGACTTCGACGTCCATCCCCGGCTCAAGGGTAAAGATATACTTCGATCCGCCGCGGCTTTGTTCGTGCAGCTTCACCGCGATCGAAAGCCGGCCCTGACCGGCAGGAAGGCAGGTGTAAGTTCTGATCGCCGGCTTTCCGCCGATCGTCACCTTGATGTTGGTGTGCGAGCCCGCATCGAAGGCAGGCAAACCGCCCTCGACATCGAACACCAGCCGGCGTACGTCGCTCGCCACGTCCGTCACGGACGCGACCCGGGCCTTGCGCCAATCAATGAGATTCTTCATCGCTCTCCCTCGTATCCAGGGCCTTACTCGGCCGCGACCCTAACCGCCTGCTCTTCATCGATCATTCGATCGATCAGCCTGCGGGCCCACATGGAACCGGAATCGATGTTGAGATTGTAGAAGATGTGATCGGGGTTCTCCTCGATCGCCTTCTGCTGGGCCTCGAGAACCGCCTCATCTTCCCGGAACACGCCAGACACGCCTTCGCGCAACTGATGGGTGCGGGCCTGGTTCTTCAGGTCGTAGTTGCGGGCAAAGGCCCAGAAATAGTGGCAAGTCGTATCGGTCTCCGGCGTCATCGTGTTGAGCACCCGACCATCCACGCCTTTGGAGCGGTCGCCTTCCGGTGCGCCCGTCCCGGTCGGAGCGATACCGACCTCGATAACGATCGTGCTCGGCGCTTCGAAATTGATGATCTGCCAGCGGTCGACATGATCTTTCTGGCCCAATTGAGCTGCCCAGAACGGGGGGGCCTCGATGTCGACCATCCAGCGGGTAACCTTCGCCTTGCGGTCGGTATGGGTAGTCTCGAACGGCGCTTCAGCGACGGCGCGATTGCCGATGGACGAGCCGTGGACGAAGGTCTCATGGGTCAGGTCCATCAGGTTATCGACCACGAGCCGGTAATCGCACTTGGCATGAATATGCTTGCCGTCGGCGGCCCAGTCGGGATCGTCGTTCCAGTGCATGTCCGGCACCTTGGACGGATCGGCCAGCGCCGGGTTGCCCGGCCAGACCCAGATGAAGCGATGCTTTTCGACGATCGGGTAACTTTTGACACAGGCTGACGGATTGATCGTTTCCTGCGACGGCATGTATACACACCGGCCGCTGTCGTCATATTCAAGCCCATGATACGGGCAGATGACATTGTCGCCGTTCAGTTCGCCACCGGACAGCGGAACGAGCCTGTGCCAGCAAGCATCGGCAAGAGCAACCGCCTCACCGTTCTCTTTCCTGTACAGAACCAAAGGCTTATTGCAGATTTTACGTGAAAGAAGCGAGCGCCCGACTTCAACGTCATAGGCAGCCGCGTACCAGGCATTCAGCGGGAAAGTCTGTCCGGTCATATCTCACCCTCCTCGACGCAACCCTTCAGTTACGCCCTCATGTATACATTCCCTCTTATGTATACATTTCTACTTACGTAGAATCCAGAGCTTTCCGCTGCTCTTGTGAATTTTTCACCCCAAAATGAATACAATTCTCGAGTTCGGATCTGGATAATCGACATCAAAACAGAAAAAGGGTGCAGATCACACCGATCTGTACCCTTTGCAATAATCTTTTATCTCATTGTTTATTATAGATATTTCATCCAGGACTAAGGCCAGAAGGACAAGGCATCGTCGCTCGATTTCGTGTATGCATTTCGACGGAAGGCCGGTCAATTCATCAGGGACGGCAGGTAGAGGACGAGACCGGGGAACGCGATCACGATGGCCACGACCACCAGGTCGACGATCAGGAACGGAATCACGCCCTTGAAGATCTGCATCACGGTGACATATCGGGCCGCAACGTTCTTGATGACGAACACGTTCATCCCGACCGGCGGGGTAATCATGCCGACCTCGAGAAGCTTGACCACCAGAACGCCGAACCAGACCAGGCTGATCGATTCCGCCTTCAGAATCGGCAGCAGCACCGGGAGGGTTACCAACATGGCGCCAAAGGGCTCCATGAACATGCCCAGCACGAAATAAAGCACGACGATGAGGAGCATCAGTTCCACATAGCTGAGATCGGCTCCATTGACCGCGCTCGCCAGAAAGCCCGTCAGTCCGGTCAGTCCGAGAAAGCGGGTGAACATGGCTGCCCCGACACCGATAATGAACAGCGATGACGCGGTCATCAGCGTTTCGATCATCGACGTCTTGAAGAGGCCGAACGTCAGACGTTTCGTCAGAACCGAGATCAGGATCGACCCGAGTGCGCCGACCGCCCCCGCTTCCGTGGCCGTAAAAATGCCGGAAAACAGGCCACCGAAGACGATCAGCATCAGCACCAGCACCGGCCAGATCTCAAGCACCGCCTTGCGCGTGTCGATATCATGGGCATCGAGCGGCCGCGGCGGCGCGATATCCGGCCTCAACCAGCAGGTCAGCAGCACGACGACCGAATAGGCGATTGCGGTCAGAATGCCGATGGTAATGCCGCCGACGAAAACCTGGGTCACGGACGTTTCGGCAAAGACACCGTAGACGATCATCAGGATCGACGGCGGGATCAGGGCTCCGATCGTCCCGCCCGCGGCGATCGATCCGCTGGCGAAACTGGCCGAATAGCCGGACTTGATCATTTCGGGGATCGCGATCCGGCCCATGGCGGCAGCCGTGGCGAGCGACGAGCCGCAGACGGCGGCAAAGCCCGAACAGGCAAAAATCGACGAGATAGCCAGAGCGCCCGGTATTCGGCGCAACACCGCCTTGGCGGCATCGAACAACCCTCCGGTCAGACCGGTGTGAAACGCGATGAAGCCCATCAGAAGGAACATCGGCACAGCGGACAGTGTCCAGTTGGACACGAAGGAGAACGGCGTCGAGGACAGGATGCCGATGGCGGGCGTGATACCCAGAAGCCAGGCAATGCCTGCCACGGGAACCGCGATCAGAGCAAGGGCGACAGGCACCCGAAGCGCGAGCAGAAGGAACAGGACAAGGACGCCCACAAAGCCGGTTGCGACGCTCATTTCCTGGGCTCCTGCTTGGGTACGAATATGCGAACGGCCGTTGTCAGCGTTGCCAGGCCGAAGCCGAGCGGCACGAGGAAATAAGCCGGCCATGTGGGAACACGCAGGCTCTGCGCCAGCACGAACGTGCCCGTGTCGAAGTTTCTGAGCGCGGTCAACCAGGTCACCCAGGCGAGTGCGCCGTAGATGATGGTCGAGAACGCCGCCACAAACCGATTGGACCAGTAGAGCCCGCGCGGTCCCAGGAAGGATTCGATGACCTCGACCTGCACCATACCGCCGCCCCGTTCGACCCAGGCCAGGGGAATGAAGGCTGCCGCGATCATGTAGTAGTGGGTCACGATCTCATAGGTCGCCGGGATCGGCGCATTGACGGTGTTGCGCAACACAACGTCAGCCACGACATGAAGCATGAGCGTGATGATGGCGAGTGCGCCGATCAGCGCAAGCAGCGTCAGAAGGCCGTCCTGCACGCGAAAAAGCAGGCGCATCGGGTGATCCTCAGTTACCGGTAAATTTGTCATCCAGACACAGAATACCGGGGACGCATGGTCCCCGGTATCCGACAGGTCTAACGATCAGTCACCGTAGGTGCTGTAATCGACCTTGGACCAGACTTCGTCATAGACGCGCTTGGCCATGGCCTGCGGATCGCTGTTTTCCTCTTCGGCGATGGCCGTCCACTTGTCGACCAGCTTCAGGAACACTTCGATCTGCTCCGGAGCATCCTGAATACCGAATTCCTTCTGGGAGTATTCGCCGGCCGTCTTGATGTCTGCCTTGATGAAGTCCTTGATCTGCTGAACGAACTCCGGATCCGCTTCGATCAGGTTGATGCCCTTCTTCTTGGCGGCTTCTTCGGCAATCTTGGGCAGTTCGGACCCCCAGCGATTGGTGAAGTCGGCGTTCGCCCGGTTGGCCGCACGGGTCATGGCTGCCCGCTCATCAGCCGACAGGCTGTCCCAGGTTGCCTTGGAAACGGTGAAGTTGGAGGTCGACATATACATGCCGATCGGCGCGAAGGTCACGTCCTTGACCACTTCGACCAGACGGAAGGCAAGCATGTCGCCGATGGACGCCATGGTGCCGTCGATCGCACCGGCGCTGATGGCCTCGAACTGGTCGAAAACGGACATCTGAACCGGGGTCGCACCGAAGTGTTCGGCCAGACGGGCCCAAGGTGCCCCGCCGGAGCGCAGACGCAGCCCCTTGAGGTCTTCCGCATTGTGGATCGGCTTGGTGGTCAGGAATTCATAGCCGTCCGATGCGCCGGAACCCAGAAAGACCATGCCCAGCTTTTTCATCTCGTCCTGGCACGGAGCGCAGTTGACGATGAATTCGGTCATCGCGGCACCCATGGCCTGCGAATTGGTACCGATCAGGGACAGCTGCCCGGTGACCGACATCATCGGCAGATCCGCCGGGAAATAGAGCGGCAACAGGTTGCCGACCTCGACGACCTGGCTCTGCAGGGCGTCCTTCATCTGAAGAAGGTTCACCACTTCCGGACCGATCATCGTGCCGGTCAGGTCGCCGCCGGATTCCTCGGGCAGGTACTTGATGAAGTTTTCATACATCACGCCGTTGGCCGGGTGGGCCGGCGGCGCGGCAGGCGCAACGCGCAGTTCACGGGCGTCGGCGACGCCTGCTGTCATTGCCAGCGCCGAAACGAGCGCAAGGGCTTTCAAAGTCGATTTCATGGCATTCCTCCCAGCAGCCCTCCTCGAGCTGCACCAGTTAAAAATCACAGCCGCTTCACACGGTCTTCTTCCTACATATTCAAAAGCCTGCGGGCATTTTCCTTCATGATGAGGGGACGAACCTCAGGCTTGATTTCCAGTTGCTCGAAGTCCGACAGCCAACGGTCCGGCGTGATCGCCGGCCAGTCCGACCCGAAAAGCATCTTCTTCTTCAGGATCGAATTGGCGTATTGGACCAGGATCTTCGGGAAATACTTGGGCGACCAGCCGGACAAGTCGATATAGACGTTCGGCTTGTGGGTCGCGACCGACAACGCCTCTTCCTGCCAGGGGAAGGACGGATGGGCGAGGATGATCGGCATGTCCGGGAAATCCGCGGCGACGTCATCCAGATACATCGGGTTGGAATATTTCAGGCGCATGCCCATGCCCCCGGGCATGCCGGCTCCCACACCGGTCTGACCGGTATGAAACAGGGTGATCGCGCCTTCCTCTGCGATTGCTTCGTAAAGCACATAGGCGTTGCGGTCGTTGGGGTAGAACCCCTGCATGGTCGGATGGAACTTGAAGCCACGTACGCCGAAATCCCGGACCAGCCGCCGGGCTTCGCGCGCACCGGCCTTGCCCTTCGCCGGATCAATCGAGGCAAAGGGGATCATGATGTCGCTGTTTTCGGCGGCAATTTCGGCGACTTCCTCGTTCTTGTAGCGGCGGAAGCCGGTTTCGCGCTCCGCATCCACGGGAAAGATCACACAGGCGATCTTGCGCTCGCGGTAATAAGCAGCGGTTTCGGGAACCGTCGGCAGCATGCCCTTGGCGCCGGCCGGGTTCTTGAAGTACTTCGCCATGCCGGCCTGGAATTCATCGTACCCGTCATCGCGCGGACCACAGCAGGGTTCCTCGGCGTGGGTGTGAATATCGATGGCTACGAGTTCGTCCAGATTCATTTGTTTGCGGCCTCCCCTGCCGCTTCGGCTTGCGGCCAGCCGGCCACTTTTCTGAGCAGCATCAAAAGCTGCGCGTGTTCCTCGTCGGAAAGCATCGAAACGGCCTTCCGGTCCGCGTCGCTCATCAGCGGTCCGACATCCTTGATCAGCTTGTGCCCTTTCTCGGTGACATAGAGTTCCACCGAGCGACGGTCGTTGGGCGGGATCCTGCGGCCGATGAGCTCCATGTCTTCCAGCGAACGTACCAGCTTGGTCATGTTTGACCATTTGATTTTCAGGAAGTCGGCGAGCACGCCCTGGCGCACGCCCGGATTTTCCGCGATGCCGACCAGGGCGCAATATTCGGAGATCTTGATGCCATCGACCGGAAACAACTTGAAGAACCGATCGAAGGCGGCGAGCTGCGCTATGCGCAACACGAAACCGGCTGCCTGCTCCTGCTGGCCGAAACGCAATGTCTCGGGACCTGCTTCGGCGACAAGATCGTCCTGGTCGGTTGTCTCAAGCATGCTCACGGCACGAAACTCTCTCAGCTATCTGTCGGAATATCCAGTCGTTTGGCTTTCTTTTCGAGAAACTCTCTCAATCGCGCCTGCGCTTCCGGCGTCGTTTGTGTCATCGACGCGACCATGGATTCAAAGAACAGCCCCTCGTCGTAACCACTGTCGTGGATGCGCTGCAGGCCGTTGATGACCAGATAATTGGTCAACGGCGCGTTGGTGGCGATCTTTTGGGCCAGTTCCAGCGCCTTGTCGAAGGCCTTCCCCGATTCCGAGATATAGCTGACCACGTTGCAGCGCTCGGCTTCCTCCACCGAAAGCACGCGCCCGGTCAGCATCAGGTCCATCATACGGGCCACGCCCATCAGACGAGTGATATTCACCGAACCGCTGCCGCCGACGAAAATGCCGCGCTGCCCCTCAGGCAGGGCAAAATAGGTTTCCGGATCGGCCACGCGGATATGGGTATTGGAGGCAAGCTCCAGGCCACCGCCGACCACCGCCCCATGCAGCGCGGAAACAAACGGGATCTGGCCATGCTGGATACGGGAAAACACCGCGTGCCACGCCCGGGAGCCGGCGACGCCTTCCATGACGGTCTTCTCGGAATGTTCCGCAAGGTCGAGACCAGCGCAAAAATGCTTGCCGTTACCGGCAATCACCGCAGCCTTGGCTTCCGTATTGGCACGGTCCACCACGACGCCCAGATCCGCGACCATGGCATCGCTCATCGCATTCCGCTTGTCGGGACGGTTGAGCCGCAGAATCGCGACATCGCCTTGCAGCTCATATTCCACAAACGCCATTCGTCTGGCTCCTCCCGGAGATATTGTTTTTTGTTTCGTTTGACACTGTTTATTTTTGAACTATTAGATACTGAACAGATTGGGGCGTTGTCCGTCAAGCGAAAAATGACGGATTGCACCGATCGCAAAGCAGGCTGGAACTGGGAGGAGAGCCATGCAGAATTCAGGCGCGAAGACCGCGCATCTGTCAGACGTACCCATGCGCCCGATCGACGTGTGGAAACCTGAACTCGATGTTCGGGTCACCGATGACGGGGTCATGTATATCGAGCAAACGAAGCCGCTTCCGCCCTATCCGGACCGGATTACCGAACCGTTGCTCGCCTTTGCCGAACGTCACCCGGACAAGACGCTGTTCGCCCAGCGTGACGAGGACGACAACTGGCGTCGCCTGACCTACGGCGATGCGGTCGCCAAGATCCGCGCGCTCGGCCAGTTCCTGCTCGATGCCCGCCTTTCGGCCGAACGACCGCTCGCGATCCTGTCCGGCAACGACATCGAACATGCGCTGCTGACGCTTGCCGCCATTCACGTGGGCATTCCTTCAGCCGCCATCTCCCCCGCCTATTCGCTGGTATCCCAGGACTTCGCCCGGCTGAAGGAGGTCTTTGCCACCATCAACCCCGGCCTGATCTATGCGGCCGACGAACAGCTGTTCGCCAAGGCAATCGCTGCAGTCGCAGGACCGGACCTGAAAACGATCTTCGGCAAAAACGCTCCCTCTCCGGCGCAGGACTTCAAAACCGCCCTTGAAACGGAACCGACGACCGCCGTCGACGAGGCCTTTGCGAAGGTCACGCCGGATACGGTCGCGAAATTCCTGTTCACGTCCGGTTCCACAGGCAGCCCGAAGGCCGTGATCAACACGCACCGAATGATCTGCTCGAACCAGATCATGGCGCGCGAAACTTTTGCCTATTTCAAGGACGAGCCGCCGATCCTTCTGTCCTGGGCTCCCTGGCACCACACGGCCGCCGGGAACAAGGAATTCTTTATCCCGATCTTCAACGGCGGCACGTTCTATATCGACGACGGCAATCCGACCCCGAAAGGCGTCGAGAAAACCGTCCGGAACCTCAAGGACGTGTCGACAACCTGGTACTTCAACGTGCCGAAGGGCTACGAGGCGCTGATCCCGCATCTGGATCGGGACGAACAGCTTCGCACCACCTTCTTCAAGGATCTGAAGATGCTGTGGTACGCGGGTGCCGCCATGGCCCAGCACACCTGGGACGATCTGGAGCGGCTTTCCGCGCTGACCCTCGACCATAAAGTCCTGCTGGCGACAGGCCTGGGCGCGACCGAAACGGCGCCGGGCTGCCTGTTCTGCACCTGGCCGGTAACGACAGCCGGCAACGTCGGCCTGCCCTGCTTCGGCGTCCAGCTCAAGCTGGTTCCGCTCGACGGCAAGCTGGATGCGCGGGTCAAGGGACCGAACATCACGCCGGGCTACTGGAACGCGCCGGAGTTGACCGCAAAGGCGTTCGACGAGGAAGGCTATTATTGCTTCGGGGACGCCCTGCGCCTCGCCGATCCGGACGACATTAGCGCCGGTTTCTTCTTCGATGGCCGGACCGCGGAAAACTTCAAGCTGGATACGGGCACCTGGGTGTCGACGGGCGCGCTGCGCACCGGTTTCATCAACCATTTCGGGCCGTTGGTGAATGACATCGCCATTGCCGGCGCCGATCAGCCGTATCTGTCTGCGCTCGTTTTTCCCAATTTCCACGAACTGCACAGCATCAGTGGTCTGGGTCCGGACGCCCTGCCCCATGTCCTGTTCACCCATCCGGCCGTGATCGCCGAATACCAGGACAAGCTGCGGTCGCTTGCCAAGAAGGCCACCGGCTCGTCGACGCTGATCCGGAAGATTGTGCTGATGTATCCGCCGCTTTCGCTCGATGCAGGCGAAATCACGGACAAGGGCTCGGTGAACCAGCGCAAGGTTCTGCAGCTGCGCGCGAAAACCGTCGAAGCCATCTACAACGACACCGCCGAAACGATCTCCATCTGAGCGAAGGCCTCGCGGAAGGACAGTCATCATGAAAATCGAAAACGCCATCGCCGCCGTCACCGGCGGCGGGTCCGGCCTCGGTGCCGCGACCGCCCGTGAACTGGCAAGAAAAGGCGCCCGCGTCGCGCTCCTCGACATCGGCGTCGATCAGGCAAAGCAGGTCGCAGAGGAAATCGGCGGAATTGCCGTGAAGTGCGACGTTACCAGTGAGGCGGACGTTACCACAGCCCTAGATACGGTCGAAAAGGAGCTGGGCGTCCCCCGCATCCTGGTCAATTGCGCGGGCATCGGCGGCGCCCGCCGGGTGGTCTCCAAGGACGGCCCCCATCCGTTGGACATGTTCAAGAAGATCATCGAGGTCAACCTGATCGGCACCTTCAACGTCACCCGCCTTGTTGCCGACCGGACCCAGAAGCTCGATCCGCTGGAAGGCGACGAACGCGGGATCGTGATCAACACCGCCTCCTGCGCGGCCTTCGAGGGCCAGATCGGCCAGTGCGCCTATTCGGCCTCCAAAGGCGGTATCGCGGCCATGACCCTGCCGATCGCCCGTGACCTGTCGCGCGCCGGAATCCGGGTCATGACAATCGCGCCGGGCATCTTCTACACGCCGATGCTGGGCGAGTTGCCGGAAGAAACCCGCGACTCGCTCGGCGCCCAGGTTCCCTTCCCGTCACGACTAGGCGATCCGGCAGAATACGCCTCACTTGCCTGCCACATCGTGGAAAACCAGTTCCTGAACGGCGAGACCATCCGACTCGACGGCGCCATCCGCATGGCGCCGCGGTAAACGGCTCATTCTTCCTCCCGGAAGACTGCACGACAACCGCCTGGACCCTGGTCCGGGCGGTTGTTTTTATATCGGGAAGGCTGACCCGATTAGCCTTCGTCGCGGAAGGCCTCGAAGCAATCGGCAGGGATCTGCGTCCGGGCGATGGATTCGCTGAGGGCGATATCGGCTTCGCGGATTCGCAGCCGGCCTGCCGCGGCCAGTTGGGCACTGTCATCGGCAATCGTGATCAGGCGCAGCCCCATCCAGGCCGAAACCGCCGACCAGGCAGCGTTAAGCAGGGCGTCTGCGCCATACTCGGCCTTTACGCGTTCCCCCTGCTGCTGCGTGAGGGCGTCTGCAAGCTCCAGGAAGCGGCTCAGAACGTCTTCCGCCTGAGCGGCATGGTCGCCATGGGCGGCCTGTGCGGACGCGATGTCGGTGCGCATGCGCTTTGCAAGGATCTGAAGGCCCTTGCCTTCTTCCTTCCACAGGCGCCGGTAAAGCAGATCCAGCGCCTGCATGCCGGTGGTGCCTTCATAGATGGTCAGGATGCGGGCATCGCGGAGATGCTGTTCCACCGGCCACTCGCGGGTATAGCCCGCCCCGCCGAAGATCTGGATCGCCCGGCTAGCGGTATCGAAGCCGGCAAGGCCGCCGAAATTCTTGGCGATCGGCAGCAGGAAGGCTGCCAGGTCGCCATTTTCGGCGCGGACGGCCGCGTCCGGGTGTTTGGCCGACAAGTCGAGCACGGCGCCCAGTTCCAAAAGAAAGGCCTGGAGGCAATAACTGCGGCTTGCCATTTCGGCGAGCTGGCGCTGAACGTCAGCATGTTGGTTGATCGGCACCGGCGGCTCGGCGGGCGCCCCGCCCTGCTTGCGCTCGGCCGCGTAACCAACGGCAAGATCGAGCGAGGACAGGGCAAGACCCGCCCCCTGACATCCGGTCAGGAGCCGCATACGCTCGATCATGGCGAAAAGCTGCGGCAGACCGTTGTTCGGCTTGCCGATCAGGATGGCCTCGGCCTCCTCGAAGCGCATGACGCAGGTCGGCGAGCCGTGCAGGCCGAGCTTTTCCTCAAGACGCTCCGCCGTGACACCGTTGAACGCGCCGTCGTCTGTCGTGTTCGGCACCAGAAACAGGCTTAAGCCCCGCGTGCCGCTCGCCGCATCGCCGGTGCGCGCCAGGAGCATGTGGCCGATGCGCGGGGTCATGTCGTGATCGCCATAGGAGATCCAGCATTTGTTGCCCGTGACCCGCCAGATACCGTCCGCGCCCTGCTCCGCCTTCGTGCGGACGCGTCCCAGATCAGAACCGGCGTCGGGTTCGGAAATACAGATGGTCGCGGACCATTCGCCGGAGAGCAGCTTTTCCGACCACAGGCTGCGATGGGGTTCTTCCGCATGGGCATCGAGGACGAAGACGGCGGAGCGGGTGGCACCACCGAGCATACCGAAGGCAATCGCGGAGCGATCGAACAACATCTGGCAGGCCGCCTGCAGGGCCAGTGGCAGGCCCTGCCCGCCCAGGTCTTCCGGCGCGTCGATGCCGAGCCAGCCATCGCCGGCAAAGCCTGCCCAGGCGGCGTGATAGGCTTCCGGTACCTTGACCCGGCCATTCTCGATCCGGCAGCCCGCCGCATCGGCCGGTCCGTTCAGAGGCAGGAGGAGATTTTCCGATATATCGGCAGCCGCCAGCACGACCTGACGTGCCAGGTCTTCATCCAGACCCTCGGCCAGTTCGCGGACCTGATGCCAGGTCGGACTTGCATTGAGAAGGCAAAGGCTCAGGTTGACCTGTTCAGAAAATCCCATCGTAATCCTCATTCGTAGGGCAGACCTGCGTTTCCACGGTCTTCCACCCGCCCATTCAAGCGACAACCATCTGATTTAGCGTGATTTTTCACAGTTTCCGGCGCCCATCCTCCAGGAATGGCATTGCCAGTCACCTGTCGAGGGTCGAAAGACGGCTCCCGTTCCGCTTCCCCTCGCGCCTCAAAAACACTCCATCCCAAGGCATCATTTTTCATTCAAAATGACACTATTCATTTTTGAACTATTCGACAATGAACAGATTGATCAGCGATGCGTCAAGTGGAATTTCAGACACCAACGCAAGCGCCGTCAGATAGGGACGCCGAAGGGTTTGCAATGAAGACCTGGAAACCGGACCGATCCGGTCCGGCTGAATTCGTCATGCGACCGAATGAAGATCGGAGACTGGAAAACGCACTCAGGCCTTGCCCGCCTTACGACCCGGCACCTCACGGTATGTGTCCGGCGACAGATCAGGATCTCCCGATGCGGCGGCCTGATGCAATTCCTTGATGAATTCGCTCTGCAGCATCGTCGGCAGCCAATGCTTTCGGGTGGTAATGCCGATCATGTGCCCCGAGTCGCCGGTATCGAAGTCAAGAATGCCCAGAATGCCGGCACGAATTTCATACGCCGCCTGATGGTCGGAGAGCAGCGCCAGATGATCGGTGTTCATCAAGATGCCCCGTGCCGCGACCAGGGAACCGGTCTCGACACTGCAGACAATCGGCCTGTCCTTGGGGAAACTGGCCGCAAGCTTCTGGAACAGGGCACGCGACGGTGTTTCCCGACGGGCCGCGATCCAGGGATAGTTCGCCAGGTCATCCAGGGTCAGATTTCGTTTTCCGGCCAGCGGATGCCCTGCCCTGGCAAGGACCGAGAGCCGGTAAGTAAAGAGTTCGTTCTGAACGAGGCTCGCGGAGGCAAAGTCCCTGCGCATGGCGCCGACCAGGATGTCGAGCCGGCCCATTTCCAGATCATGCAGCATGTCATCATAAGGCCCCTCGGCGATCGAAAACCGGGCCTTGGGATGACGGGCGGCGATTTGGGTAATCGCGTCGGGAACCAGGCTGGTGCGGGAGAACGGCAGTGCCCCGATCAGGACCTCGCCCTCAAAGCTGCCGCGCAGTTCACGCACGTCGGCGGAAGCGCTTTCGAATTCGTTCAGCGCCAGCCGCGCCCATCGCGCCACCGCCATGCCGGTATTGGACAGATGAATGCTGCGTCCAGCGCCTTCAAACAGGGACTGCTGCAGGCTTGCCTCAATGCTGCGCGCCATCTTGTGCACGGCGGGCTGGGACTGTTGCAGGACACGGGCTGCGGAACTGAAGCTGCCGCCTTCGGCAAAGGCGGAAATCGCCCTGAGTTGGGGGGTGCTGAGCAGGTTTTCGGCCCCGGCGTCGGCATTGCCGACACTGGGGTGGCGCAGGCGCGCGCACCCCGCCCGGATCAGATCCAGGGCGCGCTGGGTCCGGGCGGCAACGATCCGCCCCGCCTCCGTTGCGGTCGGCCGGCCGTCTGTCATGTCGAAGAGGGCAGCGCCGAAAATGTCCTCCAGACGCGCCAACGCCTGGGAGGCCGCAGGCTGGGAAACGCCGATCATTTCGGCAGCCCGCGTTACCGACCCCAAGGAAAGACAAGCGCAAAACAGCCGCGCATGCCTGAGGTTTGGATAGGTCTTCACCTCAGCGCCGCTCCGCGCCTTCCTGCAACGCCACCTTTCAGGCGGCGCCGGCTTGGCGCATGCTTTCGTTCTGCCTGTCCGCCCATTCGACACAAGCCTTGATCCCGCCGAGCGGGAAGAGATGAACCTGTTGAATTGTGGTGTCCGGCGTCGCGGCCACGTGGGCTGCAATCGCGGACACGACATCTGTCGGTTCATATGGCATCAAAAGCTTGGTGACGTCCATGGCCCGCTTCTTGAGGACCTTGATGGACGGTCCGACGCCGCAAGCAATCGCGTATTTGATGAGCGTCTGCAACTTGGCAGGTCCGGAAATCCCGACGTGAATGGGTAATTCGACGCCCATTTCCTTGAGCCGTGCGGCCCATTCGAAAACCGGTTTCGCATCGAAGAAGAACTGGGTCGCGATCGCCATCTCGGCATCGGTCCGGTCCGAGAACGACTGCTTCCACAGAAGCGCTTCGTCTACGCGGCGGCTGGTGCCGTCCTTGTCGATATCCGGATTGCCTTCCGGATGACCGGCCACATGGATCCGCTTGAAACCGTATTTGTCGAACAGACCGGTTTCGAGCAGCTGCATGGTGTTGTCGTAATCTCCGACCGGCCGGGTAACGCCGCCACCGATCAGCAGGGCCTGATCCACACCCGCTTCATTGCGGTAACGGGTCAGCGACGTCTCGAACTCGGCGGCATCCTTGATCAGGCGCGCCGGGAAATGCGGCATGACATCGAAGCCCTCGCCGCGGATACGGCGGGCCGTCTTGATCATGTCCTCAAAGTCCGTGCCTTCGACGTTCGCGATATAAACGCGCGTACCAGCCGGCAACAGTGACTTGAAACTTTCGATTTTCGCAGCCGTGCGCGGAAGCACCTCAAGGGAATAGCCCTGAAGCATCCCTCCAACCGTTGCCCCGTTCGCCCTCAAAAGCGCGCTACGATTCAGACCGTTTTGACCATCCATGACAGACATCCATGCTACCTCTCTCCGAAAAAATGTATACACGAAACGAGATTGGATAAAAAGCTCTTTTGTCCAAATCTGTGATTTTGGCACTTTTCCGGCAGTTTGTAACTTTACTCAGTTTTCGATGAATACATTTCCGTGATCTCAACGGATGCACGCAGACCGATCCGGCAACGCCGGGGGAGCGGTTATCCGCTCCCCTTGCAAGGTCGATTTTCAGTCTGACGTCTTCACAACGTCCGGACTGGCTTTAAAACGTCAGAAAATATCGGAAAATGATCACCTATCCGCGCAAACAAGCTGGCGATGACTTGCATGGCACGACGGAAAAAGCACGCTGATCGACAGCCGGTCCCGCTTCGTGGCCGTCAGCTGCTCAGCGGGTTCAGGTCATTCAGGAGGGATGTCGGAACGCTCAGGTTTTGAGGCGGACCGAGAGTGCCCGATCGACAAGTTCCTCAAGCGAATCCTTATTAAGGTCGCTTATATCGATCCCGCCCATGAGATCCTGGGTCTCCGCGATCTGGTCGACCAGATCGCCATTCAGACCGAGCGCCTTGACGGTCGCCGCGCTTTCACGCATTTCCGCGGCCCGCCGCTTGCCGTGCTGCATGGTCCGCTCGAACTCGTAGGCCGCAAACTCCGGCCATCCCAGACCGGAAAAGCTCTTTGCCAGAGAGGTTGAAATCTCTTCGAAGCAACCGGACGCCCTGGCCGCAAGCAAAGCCTCGACGGTGATCGCCTCCAGCCCCTTCACAAAGACGGAGCGAACCATCTTGATCGCGGTTGCCTGCCCCGGCTCATCTCCCATGGTGCGGAAGTCGAACTCAAGGCGCTCCAGCACCAGAATGACCTTGTCGGCAACACTTCCGGCGATCAGCACCGGTGTCCGGTGACCGCGGGGATGGACCGGCGCCATGACGGCCATGTCCAGATAGGCGGCTTCCCTCGCCTCGACCAGCGAAGCGCTTTCCCGCTTGCGGCCCGGAGAGACGGAATTGATATCGATGACCACCTGTCCCTGGACGATGTGATCCTGGATACTGCGCAACGCAAGGAAGCTCTGGTCCGCGGTCACCGCGCTGATGATCCAGTCGACGTCGCTGAAGCCTGCCGGATCGGCAATGGTAACGCCGCGCGTTTCCATTGCCGTCTTCATCTCCTGTGCAGTCGCCGGATCCTGGAGTTTGATGTCCCATGCCGTGAAACGAAGGTTCGAGTCGCGAGCGGCCAGGCTTTCCTGAAACGCACGGGCTGCTTCACCAAATCCCAGAAATCCGATCAGCATCAGGCAAACACCACCGTTTTGGTACCGTTCAGCATGACCCGATCCTGCAAATGCAGGCTGACCGCGTTTGCCAGAACCGACCGTTCGACATCGCGCCCCTTGCGGACCATGTCTTCCGGCGTGTCGCGATGGGTCACATGCTCCACGCCCTGGGCGATGATCGGTCCTTCGTCGAGATCCTTGGTGACGTAATGGGCCGTGGCACCGATCATTTTCACACCGCGCTCATGAGCCTGGTGATAGGGCTTTGCGCCCTTAAAGCCCGGCAGGAACGAGTGGTGAATGTTGATGCACCGTCCATCGAGGAAGGCGGAAAAATCATTGGACAGGATCTGCATGTAGCGCGCCAGCACGACCAGTTCCGCACCGGTCTCTTCGATGATCGCCTTGATCTGGGCTTCCTGCTGCGGCTTCGTGTCCTTGGTGATCGGCAGATGATGGTAAGGCAGGCCTTCATGCAGGATCAGGTTCAGCGCCGAGCTCGGATGGTTGGACACCACCCCGACGCACTCCATGTTGATCTCGCCGATACGCATCCGGTAGAGCAGATCGCCCAGGCAGTGGTCGAATTTCGACACCAGGATCAGAACCTTCCGCTTCTGGTCCGCCGGCCTCAGGGTCCACTCGAAGCCGAATTTGCCGACATGCCTGGAGAAGGCGTCCATGAAGCCGTCGATCGGCTTGTCCATGGCGAATGCGATGCGCATGAAAAACATACCGGTCTGCGGGTCGTCGAACTGCTGCGCTTCGGTGATGTCACCGCCGCTATTGGTCAGCTCTGTCGCAACGGCTGCCACGATTCCCGGCCGGTTCTTGCACTTGACCGTCAAAATCCAATTCATGTCGGTTACTTCCATGTTCAAGGAATTTCAGATTCAGCGAATTTCAGAAAACCTGTCCGTCGAAGAGCTTCCTTGCCGTTCTGAGAACGCCAGCTTTTTGAACGGAACCGTCGTCGCCGATGGTTGCGAGCACGGTGAACTCGCCTGTGGGATGTTCGATCGAAAGCGCACGGTCCGTGCCCGCACCCTTTTCGGCGATCTCCGCGGCCGGTCCCTTTGACAGCAGGCAGGCGGTCGCCACGCTGACGGCACCAAGGACGCCGATCGCCTTGTGGCAGCGATGGGGAATGAACGTGCGCGTCGAGATCGCACCGCCGTGTTTCGCCGGGCTGACCATCGTCATCTTGGGCACGGACTTCTCCGTGACATCGCCCAGGTTCATCATCGATCCCACCTTCAGGCGGATCGCCTCGAGACGCTTTTTCAACTCGCCATCGGCTTCGAGATCTTCCGGGCTCTCTTCGCCGGATATGCCCATATCGGCCGCCCGGATGATCACGCAAGGCATGCCATTGTCGATCAGGGTCACTTCGACGCCATCGACAACATCGACTTCATTGCCGGTCGGCAGCAAGGCGCCGCAACTGGAGCCGGCCGTGTCCTCAAACACGGTCGGCACGGGCGCGGCGGTTCCCGGCACGCCGTCAATGCGTGCCTCGCCCAGATAGGTCACCTTGCCGCCCGGTGTTTCCACCTTCGCGGTCGCGATCTGGCCGGTGTTTTCCATGAAGATGCGGACGTCTGTCGTGCCGTCTTCAGCAGCGACCAGGCCACGCTCGATGGCAAAGGGCCCGACCCCGGCCAGGATATTGCCGCAGTTCTGGCCGTCGGTGACGATCGCCTGATCGACGAACACCTGCAGGAACAGGTAGTCGACATCAACGCCGGGCCGATCCGATTTCCGGACGACGGCTATCTTGGAGGTCAGCGGGTCGGCGCCGCCCATACCATCGATCTGGCGCGGGTCAGGCGATCCCATCACATGCAGGAGAACCGCGTCGCGGGACACCTGTTCAGCGGGCAGGTCGTCGGCGAGGAAATACCCCCCCTTCGACGTACCGCCCCGCATCCACATGCAGCGGATGCCTTCAGTGGTGATTGCCTCAGACATACTTCAATCCTTTTTCGGCAAGGCGGCCGCGCATGTTGTAGATGTCGAGGCCGAGTTCGCCGGCGGCGAGCCGCTTGCGCTTGTCCTCTTCGGCCGCCTCGCGGGCGCGGGCCTTTTCCAGAACCGCTTCCGCCTCCTCGCGGCGGACCACGCAGACCCCGTCATCGTCGGCGATGACGATGTCGCCCGGGTTCACCAGCTGGTTGGCGCAGACCACCGGCACGTTCACCGAGCCGAGCGTTTCCTTCACCGTGCCTTGCGCGAACACCGCCTTCGACCACACCGGAAAGCCCATCTCCGTCAGGTCGCGCACATCGCGCACGCCCGCGTCGATCACAAGGCCGATGCCGCCGCGCGCCTGCATGGAGGTCGCAAGCAGGTCGCCGAAGTAGCCGTCCTCGCACGGAGACGTCGGCGCCAGAACCAGCATGTCGCCGGCCTGCACCTGCTCGATCGCCACATGCACCATCCAGTTGTCGCCCGGAGGCGCAGAGATGGTCACCGCAGAGCCGGCGATCCGGGCGCCGGAATAGATCGGCCGCATATGGGACGCCAGAAGGCCCCTGCGCCCCTGTGCCTCGTGCACCGTCGCGACCCCGCATGCGCCAAGGGCCGCGATGATGTCCTTGTCGGCGCGCTCGATGTTCTGAACAACCACGCCCGACTGGGTTACCGCGCCGGCCATCAGAGTTCGTCCACCGTGCGCGGATAGATCGACTGGAAGCCTTCCGCGTAGCGGCAGTCACGCCCGCCCGCCTGGCCGCCGGAGTTGCGGCGGAAGTGGTTGCCGCGGTTTTCGGCCACGTTCTCGTAGAAGTGCCACAGGTGCTCCTGGCCCTGCATGCACTGGATCGCCGCCCACTTCTTGTCCCACACCGGGGTGATGTCCAGGAACACGTCCGGCTTCCATTCCATCTGCTCGGTCTGGTGCGGTTCGAACAGGTAGAGCTGCGGCGCGCCAAGTACCTTCTGGCCCGGGTTATGGCCCCAGGCCTGGGCGATCATCCGGCACTCGATGGCAAACTGGGTCGTGGCCATGTGGTCGGTGTTGTAAGGGTCCCACTTGGAGTGGCTCAGCATGAAGGACGGCTGGACTTCGCGGATGACGTCGACCATGCGGTCCTTGGCGTCCCGGTCCAGGTTGAGCGGATAGTCGCCGAGGTCGAAGAAGCGGATGTCGGAAGCGCCAAGGGCGGCTGCCGCATTCTCGGCTTCCTTGCGCCGCTCGGTCTTCACCCGGTCCAGCGTCATGCCTTCCTGCTTCCACAGCTTCGCGCTCTCGCCGCGCTCGCCGTAGGACAGGCACACCACCGTCACGTCGTAGCCACGCTCCTCGTGCAGCGCGATCGCGCCACCGCAACGCCAGACAAAATCCGCCGAATGCGCACTGATAACCAATGCCGTTTTCTTGTCGGACATGGTCAATCCCTTTCTTTTGGTTCTCCAACCGGCCTCGTGCCGTGGGTATGGAAACTCTCGATTGTCTTCAGGCCCGGAGCCTGATCGCTCCTCCGACCGGGCGAAAAGACCGCCACACGGACGAACAACCTCATAACGTCAGGCGGAACGCATGCTCCGCGCGCACTCCCTCACCGATTCAACGCATCCGAAGGCGGCAACGTCAAAAAAGGGCTCTATCATCCTGACCTTCACATGATCCGCACCGGGCTTTTCACCCGGCGCAGAGCTAGTTGATCATCGTATTGGGCAGAATGAGCGAGATCTGCGGGAAAGCCACCAGCAGCGCCAGCGTCGCAAGCATGGCGAGCCAGAACGGCATCACCCCTTTGAAAATCGTGCCGAGCGAAACATTCTTCGCGACCGATTTCACGATGAAAACGTTTACGCCGACCGGAGGGGAAATCAGCCCCATTTCCAGCGTGAGCACGACCAGCACACCGAACCAGATCGGATCGATCCCCAGCTGGGTAATCACGGGGAAGAACACCGGCATGCTGAGCACCAGCATGGCAAGCCCCTCCAGGAAACACCCGAGCACCAGATAGCAGGCCAGGATCAGGATCAACGTACCGACCGACGGCAGATCCATCCCGGCGAGCAGATCGCCGATCGCCTGGGGAATATGGCTCAGCGCCAGAAACTGGTTGATCAGGTAAGCCGAGATCAGGATCAGCATGACCGTCGCGGTCGTCACCACGGAATCGCGCGTCGCGTTCCATAGCCTGCCCAAGGTCAGGGTTCGGGAAAAGGCACCGTAGATGATCACTAGGCCGGCACCGACCGCAGCCGCCTCGACCGGTGAGAACAAACCGCTGTAGATCCCACCGATGGTCAGGAGAATGACGATCAGGATCGGCATTGCCCCGATCAGAGCCTTCGCCTTTTCCGAAATGGTGGTCCTGGGTCCGGCCGGGCCCATGCGCGGATTGATCCAGCACAAGACGGAAACAGTAAGGATGAACATTGTCAGGAGCAGAAGCCCGGGAAGGACGCCGGCCAGGAACAGGCGCCCGATGGATTCCTGCGCCAAAATGGCATAGATCACGAATCCTGCCGAAGGCGGGATCAGAATGCCGAGCGTTCCGCCGGCAGCCACGACACCCGTCGACAGCTTAGGGTCATAGTTGAAGCGGTCCATTTCACCGAGTGACACCTTGCCCATGGTGAGCGCCGAAGCAACGGAAGAACCGGACAGGGCCGCGAAGCCGCCGCAGCCGATCACGGTTGCGGAGGCAAGTCCGCCGCGGACCGAGCCGATAATGGCATAGGCCGCGTCATAGAGCCGTCGGCTCATACCGGTTTCGGTCGCGACGTTGCCCATCAGAATGAACAGGGGCACCACGACCAGCTCAGCCGACGACGCCACCGTAAAACTGCTCGATGCCAGTGAACTGAGCGCTGATTTCACGCTATCGAGAACGGCAATCCCTGCCAGGCTCACAGCAAACATTGCGAAGGCCACAGGCACGCGCAACGCCATAAGGACGAGAAGAACGGCCATGCCGATCAGGCCGATAACGGACGCACTCATAGAACTTCTTCCCGCTCCTGCATATGGTGGATCGGCTTACCGCTGACCGCGATTCCGAACCCTCTGAGCAGCATTCCGAGCGCGGTGATGAGAGACATCACCACGACGGCATACTGAAACCACGCCTTGGGCAGATAAATGATGTTGGTCGCGAGATTAAGCATCCGCGAGAGGGCTGCGGATTCCCAAACCGTCCAGGCAATCGCGCAAAAGATAACAGCACCGAGCAAGGGCGCCAGAACGTCGCCCAGCCACAATGCGCGCGTCGGCAACAGCCTTTCGAAGACATCGACGGACACATGCCCGCCCACCTTGTCGCACAGCGCCATACCGCCGAACACGACGAGCACCATCGCCATCTGGCTGATGTCCTGCGAGCCGACCAAAGGCGCGCCGAAATACCGGCCGATGACATCGATTAGAATGACAAGCACCTCGGCAAGAAGACCGAGTGTACCGACAAGTGCGGACAGGCTGATCAGCCTGTCCGCCCAACGTGTCAAAAACGCGTACACGGCGTTTTTTACTCCCCGCGCATCGTCTTGAGAACGATCTCCGCGTTCCGGCTCTTCACGATGTTGTCGGTAACCGGAAGGGTAATCGCACCGAAAGCGGCAGCTTCGTCGTCCGAAAGCTCGATGACGGTGTTGTCACCGGCCGACTTCAGGGACTCGATCACCTGCAGCGCCTTGGCATTCCAGCCGTCTTCGGCGCTCTTGGAGAGGCCCCGACCGCTGTTGTCCATGATCGCCTTCTGGTATTCCGGCGACAGGCTGTCGAAACGATCCTTGTTCATCACCAGATAGAAGGAAATGCGGCCAAGCGGGGCACCGAGCGTGTAGCTGTTGGCCACTTCGTCGAGCTTGAAGTCACCGACGGCGCTTGCACCGGTCACGATGCCGTCGATCAGGCCTGTCTGCAGCGAGTTGTAGAGCTCGCCGGCCGGCATCTGGACGGGCGTTGCACCCAGTGCTTCGATGACGGCAGCAGCTGCCGCACCGGACACACGGATCTTCAGGCCCTTGAGATCTTCCGGCTTGCGGATATCCCGGTCCTTCATGATGAAAATGTTCGGCTCGGACAACCACAGAGCCAGCGGCACGGTGCCAGGGAACTCCCGGTCCAGCAGACCGGCGTCATAGGCATTCCAGATCGCGTCATATCCGGTGCCACCCGGCTTCAGCACACCCGGCAGCTCGGAAATCATGGTGTTGGGGAACTGGGACGACGTATAGCCTTCCAGGCCCCACGTGATGTCGGCAACACCCTGAACGGCACGGACGTATTGCTCCAGCGGACCCTTGCCGAGCGCACCGCCCGGATAGACATCGATGGTCAGGCCACCATTGGTATCGGCTTCCACGCCGTTTTTCAGCGGCTCTACCGTCGATTTTGTCAGGGTATGCGCGGGCGGCACCCAGTGCCCAAGCTTAAGGGTTTCAGCCTTTGCCGGCACGGCCGCGGCCATCAATGCCACGCCACCGGCGGCTGCAGCGCACATCAGAATGCGGCGCAGGGATCGATTGAACATTTTGTAACCTCCCGTTACGTCAGACACAAGGCCACCCTATCCGCAGATGACCTGGATAAGGAAAGCTTACGCCAAAAACAGGCGCATGACGAATTCGTTTTAAGTGGAGATCATAATCTATAGCTATTATTCAGAGATCCAAGCCGGATCTCCTACGCGCTCAAACGCGACGACACCCACTTGAGGAGTCCTGCAAATATATCTCTTATATAATTGTTTTTATGTGTTTTTCTAAATTCCGAAACAAGGCGATCAATTCCGATCTCCGGAAGTCGGAAGAAAACCCACCAAAAGAAATAGCTTATTATGAAAGAAAGAAGGGTGCCGCAGATTTCTCTACAGCACCTGTTCTCATTTGACCGGGAGCCGGACCGAGGCCCGGCTCCCAAATGCGGGTAAGACTTACTTGCTGCCTTTGGTCCGCCAGCTGTCGGCGTAGTTCTCGCGCGCTTCGCTGGCATAAGGCGTCGGAGCGACACGCACGCGGATTTCCGCCTGCTTGTGCGGTTCCGTCGACGTCTTGCCGGTGGTTTCCGGCTCGCCCCAGATCATGGTCAGAACATCGCCTTCCTCAACGCTGGCATCGACGACACCGAGGGACAACAGGCAGCGCTCATTGAACGAGTAACCGTTGAACATGGACATACCGACCATCTTGTCGCCGTGCATGACCATGTCCGCGCTGGTGGACGCGTAGTTCGGCTGCGGGAAGTCGATCCACTTGTAGGGCGTCCCCTGCTCGAAGCTGGAGGCGATGACCTTTAGCACATCTTCCCGGTTCCATTCGAAGGTGACCTTCTTGCGGTTGGTCTGCTCCTTCATCTTGGTCAGGGCCGCCTTGCCGATGAAGTCGTCCTTCTTCCAGCCGATGTAGAAGTCATAACCAAGCTCGAACGGGTTGACGTAGTAGTCCTCGATGTTGTCGGACACGAAGGACCCGCCGATGGCGCCGGCTGCTTCGTAGGAATCCGCACCAAGCCACTGACGGTATTCGGCCAGCATGCCGTCGCCGGTGTAGATGCCCGGCAGCGGCGACGGAATCCAGCCGGATTCCAGGGTGTTGGTCGAATAAGCCCGGCTGCCGCAAAGCACCAGATTGACACCGGCATCGCGCGCCGCCTGAAGGATCGTCGCGTGGATATACGCCTTATCCTCATAGGGGCCCCAGATTTCCAGACCCGGTGCGCCGGACATGCCATGACGAAGGGCCTGAACCTTCTTGGAACCGACGTTGATCCAGTCGACGTGGAAGAACTTGATGTCCGGCACAGGACCGCCGTTCATCTTTTCGAAGATCTTCGGCGCGTCGGGACCCTGGATCTGATAGCGGTAATGGGTCCGCAGCACGCGTTCGCCGTCCGGACGGGAAGGCGAGCGGGGATCGTGCTTGATGCGGACATTCCACTTGCCGTAAGCGGCGCAGAACATCAGCCAGTTCGAGGTCGGCGCGCGGCCGACGAGAATGAACTTGTCTTCACGCTCGCGGAAAATGATGTGATCGCCGATCACGTGTCCGTTCGGGGTCACCGGCACGAAGTGCTTGGCGCGATTGAGGTTGAAGTTTCCGAACGCGTTGATGCCATGATAGGCGAGGAAAGCCTCGGCCTGAGGACCTTCGACAATCAGTTCATCCATGTGATGGGTCTGATCGAAAAGGACAGCCGACTCGCGCCAGGCCCGCTGCTCGTCACGCCAGTTGGTGAATTCGGGTGCCACGACCGGGTATACATACATCCCGATTTTCGAATTGCGCAGCAGGTTCACGGCACCGCCGCTTTGGGACAAAACGGCTTCCAAGCTGGATACAGACATTCTTCTTCCTCCCTGAGACAGAAACTAGATGTATACATTCCTTATCAAAATACGCGATAAATGCCAGAAAAATTTTCAGAATGTATGCTTTTCCGCTTCGAGTGGATTTCCAAAACCGATCTCAGCCTTCCCGAAAGGTCAGGTCTTGATAAGGGCCAGACTTGCCATCTGTTGAACCATTCCGGCCTTTTCCTTCATGACATATTCCAGGTCACGGCGGGCGGTGCGGGCGTGCTCGCGAGCCAGGGCCTCGGCCCGCGCCCCTTCCCGGTTCCTGATCGCCGAAATCATTTCACGGTGCTGGGCCTGGGCGAGTTCGAGCGAGCCCCGGCGGCTTTCCATCTGCATCTTGTCCGGCAGAAAGGCGGAGGGAGATGCGAAAGGCAGGCGAACAACCCGATCCAGTTCGCGCTGGATGAGCTTGCTGCCGGAGAGACCTGCGAGCGCTTCGTGAAATTCGGCGTTCAGCTTGGAATAACAGTCGAAATCGACATCGCCGTCAGCCTTGAAACAGCCATCGATCCCGTTGACGATCTCGGTGATCCGGGCCAGATCATCGGCCCCGACACCGCGCTCCGCGGCCAATCTTGCGACCGTGCCTTCAAGGACCCCGCGCAACTCGATGGCATCGATCACATCGTCCAGACCGAATTCCCGCACGACAAAGCCTGCGCTTTTCGCCCTCTCCAGAAGGCCTTCCTCCGCCAGCCTGGACATCGCTTCGCGGACCGGTGTCCGGGAAATATTCAGCATTTCGGCCAGGGGCACTTCGAACAATCGCTCCCCGCCCTTGAATTCCCCGCTCAGAATCCGTTGCCGAAGTTCCGTCAAGGCCCGGATTGTGTGGCTACTACCCCCTGTTTCCGCCATTCCCTACTGCCACTCCCTTTTTCCCATGCTGATGACAATTCGCGTCAAGTATACATAACATGCAGCGCTTGGGTGAGATTAGTCTCAATTTCCACGACCGGAGTTCGTTCGTTGAGGACTGAGGCCCGACACCGCCTCCCCTGATTTGAACGCAAACCGTCGTTTTGTTTGATAAATGTCACGGAGGGCTGGCATTAGGTCCCTTAAGTTGACCAAACAGCACTGGAGGTTTTCATGTCTGGACGCGGATTTGTTCTTGGGGCTGCTGCCGCTGCAGCCGGCCTGCTGCTCGTTCCGGGCGTTGCCGCCGCCGTGGCACGTGCCGGGCGGCCGGTCATGCGCGCAGCGATGAAGACCGGCGCCACCGCCTTCGACGAATTCCGCAAGGCCGGAGCAGAAGCCTACGAGCATTTCGAGGATATGGCGGCTGAAGTCCGTGCCGAGATGGGCGGAACGGACGAAGACACCGCTGCAGCGGAAGAGACCGTCCACTCGGCCGCCGATGCGGCGCCGGGGACGGAACGTGCCTGAGACGGCCTCCTCCCCCTTTCCCGTTTACATCGCCCACGCCACAGACGGACGGGCTCGGTTGCGCGCGGTCGGGAAACCCTCGGAAGACGCCTGGCATGCCGCGCTGGATGCCTTGGCCGTCGTGCCCGGCATTACCCGAACCCTCGCACGCCCCAATACGGGAAGCCTGATCATCGAGGCCGATCTGGCCGAAGAAGCTCTTCGCGCCCTTCTGGAGACCGCGGACTGCCTGAAACTCAAACAGAAACCGCCGGTCCCTCCCCTTGGCATGGCGTTGCAGCTCGGTGTCCTGCAGACCGACGAACAGGTCCGCAGACGCACCTTCGGACAACTCAACCTGCACACGGCTCTTGGCGCAATTCTTCTGGTTGCGGCGCTGGTCCAGTTAGGGCGCGGGCGCGTTTTCGGACCGACCGCAACGCTTCTGGTCAATGCGCTGGCGCTTCTGGAGACCGGGTCCAGGCCACGCTAGGCTAAAGTGCCACCGGCTTGTCCCAGGGAAGGCCCATGTCGCCCCTGCCGAAATGGCCATAACGGGAAAGCGCCCGATAGAACCCGTCTCCGGAAGACAACGGCAGGGTCCACAGCCCCAGTTGCTCGACGATTGCCCCGACCCGAAAATCACATTTCTCGGCAAGCAGCGCCGAAATTTCCGGTTCCGATTTTACCGCGGTATCGAAACAGTCGATCTCGATGCTGGCCGGTCCCCGTTCCCCTGGAACGTAGGAAAGCTGCACCTCGCATTCACGGGCAAGACCAGCGGCGACGACACTGACGGCCGCCTGACGGGCGGCATAGGCGGCGATCCGGTCGATGCGTGACGGATCCTTGCCGCTCAAGGCCGATCCGCTCTGGCGGGCGTAGCCGCCGTAAAAATCACTGGCCGTCTTGCGCCCTGTCAGCCCCGCATGGGCTTTCGGACCACCCGCGCCTGCCACCTGATGAACCGAAAAGCGCATGTCCTTTGCCGGTTCCAGATCTCTTGCGGCCATGACCGGGTCGACAAGTCCAGCGCGGAGCTTCGCCGCCAGTTCGCCTTCGCCCGCGGCCTCCTCATTGCTTGTGAAAATGCCAAGCGCGATGCCGGTGATATCCATTGGTTTCCGGTTCGCGAACCGCACCGCGACCTGTGCCTGGGCGTCGGGCGCCAACCAAAAGGAGAAGCCGGCCTTTGCTGTCCGTTCCAGCTCCAGACAAATGTCTCGGGCACAGATGACCGGCAACGGCATACGCTCCGGTGTCTGGTCGCAGGCAAAACCGAAGGCCGTCGTCATCCGGGTGGCGACAGCATCCGCAGCCTCAATCGGGCCTACCAGTTCCGGCGTTTCAACCAGATCCAGAATCACCGTCGTCGGTGCTTCTCCCTCCGGCTGGGCATACCCTTCTTCCGCCAGGACCCGCCGTGCGACATTTGCCGGATCGAAGGTCAACGGCGCCCCGTGGCGCACGGACAGAAACACCACGCCGCTCGCAAGCGCGCATTCTGCGACGCACCCGACGGCAGGGCTGCTTGTCAGACAGGCATCGACAATCGCATCGCTGATCTGGTCTGACAGCTTGTCCGGATGGGCGGCGGTGACCGCCTCCGACATCAAAACGAAATCACGCATTTGGCGGGTCCTCCGGATCCAGATGCAATTGAATGCTGCGACGCGCGAGCACGGTTGCCAGTGGAATGGCCGCAGCCCCGAGCGAGAAGGCCATGTCCGACGCCCGCAGGGGCGCAATGCCGAGCAGACGACGCAGGAAGGGTACGAAGAAGGGTAAGACACCCAGCGCCGAGGATCCAAGCAGCGCCAGGTCCAGCGTCCGGTTCTCCAGCATTTTTTCGGGATGCAGCTTCTTCGGATCGGTCCGTTGGCAGACGAGTGTATAAAGCAGTTGCGCCTGGGACAGGGTCAGGAAGGTCATACCACGGGTTTCCGGGCCCGGACCGTAGCGGGTCAATCCGACCAGATGGGACAGGAGGGCGGAAACCGCGATAACCCCACTGTCCTGCGCCATGCGGGCGAAATCGCGTTCCGGCACGATATGCTCGTTCGCGCCTCGCGGCGGCCGGTCCATCACGTCCGGATCCGGATCGGCGAGAGCGAGGCCGAGACCGGGAAACACGTCTGTGACCAGATTGATCCACAAGAGCTCCATCGGGGTTTCCAGTTCTCCGGGCCCATGCAGGGCCTCCAGGATCGAAACCGCGATTTCCGACATGTTGGTGGTTACCAGATATTCCAGGGAGCGGCGGATGTTCCGATAAATGGCCCTGCCTTGCGCGATCGCCTCGACAAGGGTTTCCAGATTGTCGTCGCGAATGACGACATTGGCGACATCCCGGGCGAGCTCGGTCCCGCTCTCGCCCATGGCGATGCCGATATTCGCCGCCGCCAGCGCAGGGGCGTCATTCACCCCGTCTCCGGTCATGGCCACGACCCGGCCGCTCGCCTGAAGCGCCTTGACGATGGCGAGTTTCTGATGACTGGCAACGCGGGCAAACACATGCGTGTCCTGGGCAAGGCCTGCCAGCAGTTCCGGCGACAGATCGGCAATCGACGTCGAATCGATCACCCGAAGCGCGCCGCCGCCGGTCAATTCGACCTCATTCGCCACTGCCGCGGCCGTTGCGGCCTGATCGCCGGTGATCAGCACAGGCCGGATTCCCGCGCGACGGATTTTCCGGATCAGTGCCTTCGCCCCTGGCCGCACAGGATCGACCATGGCCAGCATGCCGACGAACTCCAAACCTTGCGGGTCCGCATCCGGACTATCGGTATATCCCCGCGCGAAGGCGAGAACGCGGGCCGGACGGGCGGCGAGGCGTTCGTTGAGTTCGATGATCCGCTTTTTGTCCGAGGCCTCCAGCGGCACCGAGCCTTCGTCCGTCACAAGCCGGTTGCACCGATTCAGGACCTCCTCAGGGGATCCTTTCAAGGTCAGAAACAGACGGTCATCGCTCGCGTCCTCATGAAGCGTCGCCATCCAGGGCCGGCCGGGCTTGCGTTCGATCGTCGCTTTTCTCGGATAGTGCTGCCGCAATTGGCAGGCGTCGAGACCTTGCGAAAGCGCAAAGCCCAGAATGGCATGTTCCGTCTGGGACGAGCCGTTCGCAGCCCCGTCCTCGACCGAAGCGTCGTTGTTGAGCACAGCCAGCGCAGCGAGCGCGCCAAGTTCCGCTTTACGGTCGAGAGGCACTTCCTCGCGTCCAGCAACCGCGGTTACCACTTCCATCCGGTTCTGGGTGAGCGTACCGGTCTTGTCGAGGCACAGCACCTGCAGGGCGCCCATGCTTTCCACCGCGCTCAACTGGCGGATCAGGATTCCCCTGCGCTGCATCCGGCCCAGGCCCAGGGACAGGGTCGTCGTTGCCACCATGGGCAGGCCTTCGGGAACGGCGGCGACCGCGAGCGCCAGCGCATCCTTCAGGATCATCGACGCGGAGTAGCCGCGCAGGATCCCGACGCCCGCAAAGACGCCGCAGGCGGCGAGGCTGGCGATCGCGAGCTTGCTGCCGAGCCGGTCGAGTTCGGCTTCCACCGGCGCCTGGGGTCGGGTCGCTGTGGACGACAGGCGCTGCAGGCGTGCCGCTTCCGTGTCACCGGCGGTCGCAACCACGACCGCCCTCCCCCGGCCTTCGGCCACAATGGTTCCGGCATAGAGCATCGTCGACCGGTCGCCGATCGGCGTATCGCGCACAAGCCGGTCCATGTCGGACTTGGCCACAGGCATGCTCTCACCGGTCAGGGCGGATTCGTCCACCATGAGGCCATCGACCGAAAGAAGCCTGGCATCGGCAGGCACAAGGCTTCCCGCGGAGACCAGAACCACATCGCCGGACACAAGCCGGTTGGATGGCAGGTTCAGAACCGCGCCGTTGCGCAGGACACGGACGGGATGATCGCTCTGTCCTGTCAGCGCATGGATCCTGCGCTCCGCCTGCCCCTCGGTCACGTAACCCAGCACGCCGTTGAGCGCGACAACGGACAGCGTGGCAACCGCATCGGCCACGCCTCCGGTTGCAAATGAAACAGCAGCCGATCCGACGAGCATCATCACCGGCAGGCCTTCGAACTGCTTGGCAAAGAGCGCTAGATTGGACGGGCCCGCTTCATGTGGCAGAACATTCGGACCGAACCGTTTCAGCCGGTCCGCCGCCTCGCTGCTGTCGAGACCGGCGTTCTCGTCGGTCCCAAGGGTTCCGATCACCTCGCCGGCGGTGCGGCAATGCCACTCGGTCGCTTGGCGCTGCGGCGTGCGCACCAGCTTCTCCCGGCCATTTCTCCCCGTCCGTCGTTCTCTTGGCGAGGATGCCGCAGTGTTGGGTGCGGGCTTGTCGACCAGGTTCAGAAGATCGGAGATCTGTTTGCGGATTTCGTCCGCTGCAATCTTTTGATCGTAGGTGACAATCAGGCTGCCGGTGGTGCTGCGTGCGTTGGCGCTCCTGATTCCGGCGAGGCTAAGGACATGTGTCACCAGATTTTTTGCCCGCTCCGGTCTGTTCTGAATCCGGGGAACCTTCAGGCGTAGACGGCCCGGCACGGCAGAGTGAACGATTTCCGGCATCATGGTATCAGGCGTCACGGGCAGTCCTTCGCGGTCGGACCAGCTTATCGCTTTTTCGCTGCAGATATTTGACAAGGCTCAAGCACGGAACGCAAAAGTTCTGTCGGATCAATAGATTGCGCGCGACCGCCGAAAACGGGCCTTTCGGCTTGCACTTTCAGTGGCACAATTTCCGTTTAGGATGAATTCGTGCCGGTAACGTCAATGGCTGGTTTCGGCGCGTCTTCGAGGTTATCAGGGAAAATGCCGGAACGGGATCTGCAGAATACGCCGGAGTTCCGCTCTCTTGATCGATAGCGTTAATTTTTTCTTGCTCAAGGGGCATAACCGAAACTACCTTTCCGCTAGGTGCACGGGCATACAACCAGAAGCCTTACTCCGATACTGGAGACGGTTTCGAGGAGAGTGACTGCGATGAGCAACGAAAATGACGATGCATTGACAAACGCATTCAATGCCGACGCCTACTGGGGAAAAACCACCGCCAACGTGGAGCAGCAGCTCGCCAACCTTCTGGAAGAAGCCCGTAAATACAGTGTCGATCCCTTCGTCCGGTCCATCTGCGATCAGTTATTTGACCATCCGCGGCCGGAAACGCTTGTTGGCTGGCAGGCGGAATTGTTGATAGAAGCGGTAAGCGAGCTCGTATACTGTGCGCGTTCCCAGCAGTGAGCCCCTTAGTGACGGCCGTTATGGCAGATGATTTTGTAGTCCGTTTTGAACTCGATGACATCTTGCGCGGCGGCGCCGATGATACGGCACGCGCGCTCCTGGATACGTGGCGCGCCAACGGTGGCCGCATCTGCGATGAAATCGCGGGATTTACCGATCAGCTCGTGATTCTGGACGGTAAGCCCCAGGAGATCGATTCGCCCCAGGTGCTGTTTCACGGCGCCAATTCGCTGCTCAAGCGCAATCTCGGCAACAACCCGATGGCGGATAGTCCGCAGATCAAGCGAAACGATTTTTCCGCGGACTACCGTCGCATGTGCGCTCAGGCCTATTTCGATACGGCCTCGGGCGGGCAACCGATCTTCGATCTGGTCCGAGTGTCCCGTCCGATGATTTCAGGCGACTATCAGAAACAGACCTATCACCGGCTGCTCCTGCCGGTGTTCACCGATCAGGGCGCCCGTTTCACTCTTTGCTATTCGCTGGATCTGGAGCCGCCCCGATATCCAGTGGCGAGTTCGCGACAATCGCAACTCCCTGAGGCGGGCACAGCAGGAGGCATAAATCTGAATATGCCCTGTTTTCCGGCGCTGCATCCCAGATAAAGCCGCTCGGCCAGACCGTCGGGAAGCCCCACCGGAACGGCAGGCCCTTGGCTGCGTGGTGACGGGCCATCCAGGCATAGAAATTGGCCGGACGCCATTCCAGGTAACATCCGAGAATGCATAGACGGACGAGATAGGCCGCAACATCCGATCCCGCGAGAGCCGGATCCACGGAGGTGTCGCCAATATAGGCGAACGGCCCGGTCAGACCCTGGGCAAACGGGACGGAAGTTGGCGCGAGACGGGCCTGTCCACCGCCTTCCGCCCGGTAATTCCGGTACCAGAACCGCTGAATGTATTCCCGCAAGTCCCATCCGGCCACGTCGTCATAGCGGTTGGCCGTCGTACAGACCGTTCGGCCGGCTTCATCGTGCCCGGTCACGCCGAAAAACCGGCTCGGCGGCAGCGTATTCAGATCATCGCGAAAATACTCGCCGACGATCCGTTTTTTGGATTCAGCCACGGCCGCGGTGTAACTCGGAACGGTGTCATGCCAGCGAAGCTCGGCGACGCCGAGTTCCATAAGCTTGCCGCAGAGCGCCATTACGGATCTGGACAGGTCCAGAGAATTCAGCCCTCGCCCCTCCGGCTCAGCCGCGGCAATCCTGATATTCCATGCTTTGACATCTTGGATAGTCATCATTTTCTCCATGCGGACAGATGCGCAAAAACGCACCCCTGCCCCCCGTCCACATCGTGCCCACCACAAATTCGATCATCCGCAGCGGTCAAAATCCGGCCGGGAAGCGATTGGAATTCCCCTCAGTGTCAAGCCGCGTACAGCACCGTTCGTGACCGAAACAGATTTACCGGCCTGTGCCGTCACACGTTCTGATATGAGAGGCCCTGCAGCACACAACTGAGGGATTCGTATAATGACCGCCTCCGTACAAAACGCACTGTCCGCCCTCGGCAAACTCCAGGACGGCCTTCAGGAACTTGGCCATGAGCGTCTGAACGCTGTCGCGGATGTCGTCGGGAAATGCCTGCGCTCCCTCGCGTCCCAGGTGGAATTCTACGAAAGCGCAAAAACCCCACTGAGCAGCGTGATCGTCGACCGCAACGGACAGGAGACGCAGCAGGTCACGGGCATGCGGATGGAAGCGATCCACCTGAAAGGCACGGACCATGTGGTCTACGGCAAACCGGAGGCGATCGCGGCCTTGCGCGCATTGCTTCCCGAGGCAAGCGCCGACGATGACAGTTGGGAAGTCTATTTCTGAACGGACGCGGGCGGCGGCCGGATCCGATCTAACGCTGTTCCACTGCGGGCGGCGGATTGTCGATGAATTGTCGAGCGGCGGCAGCCTGCCGGGGATCGGCTTTTTCCATCCGTACGTAGGCCCTTTCGGCAAGCTCGGGCCTGCCGCCGCGGACCCCCGCCTGAAGGACCAGACGCAAGGCCTGCGGATCGTCCGGCAGGGCTTTCAAGACGAACTCCGCATGCGGTAGCATGGCCTTGAACCGGCCTGCCAGCTGCAGGGAAACCAGCAGGGACAGCCGGGCATTCAGGGAATGGGGCACTTGTTCGACCGCTGCCTGGTGCAGGGCGACCGCCTGAACAAATGCCCCCGCCATGGCAAGCGCACGTCCGGCTTCCAGATAAAGACCTTCATTTTCTGCCGATATGCAGGCCGTGCGGATCTTTTCGATCAGCCGGGCAGCGGCCCGCCCGGCTTCAGCCGTTTCAATCTTCTCCAAGGCCGTTTCACAATCTGCCAGTGCCCTGCCGAGTTCGGCCTGCACCGAAGCGGCATCCGGCGCGTCACGGCCTTTGAGCACGGCGCGCACATCCCGGACCGGCAAGGCTTCGAAACGCCCCTCCCCGCCTCCGGCGGCAATTCCGACGAGCCGGCCGTTAACATCAACAAGTGCCCCGCCGCTCACACCCGGCTGCATGAAGCTCGTCACCTGAAGGCGCCCCAGATCCGCTGCCGGGTCGGGCGGCAGAAGCATCACGCCGGGCCGGAAGACCCGGATCTGGCGTCGCGCGATATCGGCGCCGACGGCGTAAAGTGCAGTATTCAGGTCGCCATCCGCGTCAGGATTCAGAACGACCCCGTCTTCGGGAAGGCCTTCCACCTCGATCAACGCAAGATCACCCCTGTAAGCGGAGGGCACCACCTTGCCTTTCAAGGGACCATTCGGCGTAAACACGGTCGCCTCGCTTCGGTCGGCGACCACGTGGCGATTGGTCACCAGGAGTGCGCTGCCGATGCGGACCGCACTTGCCAGCGGATCGAAGCTTTCCACCGGAAAGACGGCCTGCCGTGTCCGGCACACCGCCTTCGCATAGGGACAATCGGGCGTTCCGATCGCCGGGTTTGCCGCCTTTCGAGGCGCCTCCGAAGCATCGGCGAAGGAGAGACGGACCTTGGCCTCCAGCCCGGCACGCACATAGACGACTTCGGCTGTGTCGCCCGGACGAACCAGCGCCAGCGCGCTGACAACATCGCGCGGATGCCGGACGGCGCGGCCGGCGACGGCCTCAAGCAGGTCGCCGACCTGAAGCCCAGCCTTTGCCGCCGGTCCATCGGACAGCGAAGCGACTCGAACCCCGGCGCGGATCGCAAGCTCCGAACGAGACGGCAGCTCCAGACCCCATCCGGCCGACACATAGTCGACCCGGCCGTCATCTTTCAGATCCTCCACCACACGCGTCACAAGATCCGCCGAGACCGCGAAATTGACGCCGATATTGGTATCGGCGGAAGAGGCGAATATCGCCGACATCATGCCGACGAGACGCCCGTCCGCATCCACCAGCGCTCCGCCGGAACTGCCCGGATTGGCTGCCGCATCCGTCTGGATGAAATCCTCGATCCGGTTGAACCCGGCATTCGCGACGTGGCGGGCGGAAACCACACCGCATGTTACCGACAGATCGAGGCCATAGGCGTTCGAAACGATGCAGACCGGATCGGCGAGAGACGGCGCTGGGGCATGATCGAACACGGGCAGATCCGCATCCACATCGAGCAGGGCAATATCCGATGCTTCGTCGAACGCCTTCAGCCTTGCAGGTAGGATCCGTCCATCGACAAGGCGCACATCAATCCGCGGGTCAGGCATCCGGTTGGCCGGCGCCACCACATGGTAGGCAGTGGCGATCAGACCATTCTCGCCAACGACCACGCCGGATCCTTCAGGAGCCCTGCCGGCGGGTGTCCCCCCGCCTCCCTGCGGCTTGCCGGGCCAGAGCGGCAAGACCGAGACGACCGACTGCAGCGTCTTTTCCGGCAAGGCCTCAGCCTCCCGGATTCCTGCAGCAAGCAAAACGAAGACCATCAGAACAGCCACCAGAGACTGGCGCAGACGGCTCGGCGGCAAAGGCGGACGCATCAGTCGGGCTCCGTGATCGGTCAGTTGGCCAGAGTATCGACGCCTAAAATAGAGCAGGAACGCTTTCCGGACAAAACCATGGGAAAACCTTCTTCTAGACGAAGCCGGAACTGATGATAAGCTCAGGTTGACCGGGAGGGGTCCATGCGTCTTTCGACATGCCTTGTTTTTCTGTTGCTTGGCCTGGGTCTGGCGCAAGCCGCCATGGTGGGGGACAAGCCGAGGCCGTTTGCGGCCTTCGACATGGCGGGCCCCTCAAACCTGAACGATCCGTTTGACCTTGCCTTCGGACCCGACGGGCGGCTCTACGTCGCCGACAAGCGGGGCAACAGGATCGCGGTCCTTGATCCCGAGACGCTGAACCTCGTCGAATCCGTAGCCTCCGGACAGGTTCCCGACGTCCATGACATCTCTTTCAGCAGCAACGGCGCTGCCGCGGTTGCGGCGACCGGCCTCGGTGCCGTGCTGATCTTCGATCGGCTGGAAGGCGAAAGACCGCAGGCATTAGACTTCCTGCCCGCCTCCAGCACGGAAGGGGTCCTGTCCCATTCCAATGGCCGCATCTACGCCACCACAGGAACGACCGGGCATCTGGTCGCCTTTCAGGATGGTGAGGAAATCGGCTCGGTCGGCGGCCTGTTCGGCACCCACGACGTGGCCGAAGCCCCGGACGGCAACATCTGGGTCGCCTGTACCCGCAGGCGGCGGCTGGTCAAGTTCAGCCCGGACCTGAAAGAACTCCAGGTGCTGGATCAGCCGAAATTCGGCTTCCTTGCGCCTCGTTATCTCGATATCGACGCACAGGGCCGTCTGGTGGTCGCCGACAGTGATGCGCAGCGGGTTCTTCTGATCGATCCGGACGGGCCGGACGGCGGCACGCTTCTGGGCGTTCTGGGCGACGGAACTCCGGGCGCGGGGGCGAACAAGTTCGCCAATCCGGAAGGCGTCGCGATCCGCGGCAATGACTACTATATTTCCGATTCCGGCAACAACCGCATCGTCCGCTACACTGTCGTCACGAATTAGGAACATCCTTGGAAGAGCCCGTATCGCAACCGGATAAAACAAACCCTCCCCGATTGCCGCCGGTTTTCCTGCTGGTCTTCCTGCAGGCGGTCGTGTCGGCTGCAAGCCTCGTCGTCGAGATCGTGGCCGGCCGCATGCTTGCCCCTTATGTCGGCATGTCGCTTTACACATGGACCTCGATCATCGCCGTGGTGCTGGCCGGGTTCTCGGCCGGCCATTGGGCCGGGGGACGGCTTGCCGAAAGACCCGCGGCGACCGGACTCACGGCGACAGGGCTCGGACTGGCCGGCGCGGCCCTGACCACGGCGGCCGCCGTGTTCCTGCTGCGCTGGAGTGCGGAACCGCTCATTAAGGCGCTGACGGCACCCATCGCCTCGATCACCGCAATCTCCATGATCGTCTTCTTCCTGCCGTCGTTTTTCGCCGGCATCCCGGCGCCGGTTCTTGCCCGGATCGCAGTGGACGCGGACCGTGAAAAGGCCGGACGGGCGCTCGGCGCGATGTTTGCGGCCGGCGCCCTCGGGGCGATCGCCGGGACGCTGCTGGCCGGTTTCGTTTTCATTTCGTTCCTCGGGACCATCGGCACCCTGGCGGTCGTCACCGCTACTTACGTTCTTTGCGCTGCACTCCTTCTTGGCCTGGCGCGCCGGAAAACCCCGGTGATCATTCCGGCAGGCATGGTGCTTGTCGCAGCCCTGGCCGTGGCCGGGTCCGGTCTGGCGGCGGACAATCCCTGCAAGCGGGAAAGCAACTACTTCTGCATCCGGGTCGTGGACGTCTATCCGGAGGCGAAAACGCCGGTCAGGTTGATGGTGCTCGATCATCTCGCCCATGGAATTTCGGCGCGCGACTATCCCGAGATCATGTTTACACCGCACGCCTCTATGCTGGAACTGATTGCCAGAACCCGCATGGAAGACAGACCGTATTCCGCTTTCTTTATCGGTGGCGGCACCTATTCGATCCCCAGAGCCTGGGGGCCGAAGCCACAGGTTAAGGTCACCGTGGCCGAGATCGACCCGGCGGTGACCGAAATGGCCGAAAAGTATTTCTGGTTCGATCCCTCGGTCGCCCGGATTTTCCACGAGGACGCCAGGCGTGCACTGGCTTCGCGGCCCGACACATATGACGTGGTGATCGGCGACGCCTTTACCGATATCACCGTGCCGCAGCATCTGGTCACGAAGGAGTTCTTCGAACTGGTCAGAAGCCGTCTCACCGATGACGGCGTTTACCTGATGAATGTCATCGATCATGCGGACCAGCTGCAGGCATTGGCCTCGATCGCCGCAACGCTGCAATCGGTTTTTCCGGAAGTGGAAATCTGGGTGCAGAACACCGGCCAACCGCTGGAGGGGCGTCTGGTCTTCATTCTGGCCGCCGGAAATTCCCGCTCCAAGACATCCAGGCTGGACGGACTTGACCCGGAGCCATACGTGGCCGGGCGGCTTACACAGGATACAGTGAGGCGGCTGGCCACGCATGAAAACGCGCTCATCCTGACGGACGACTATGCTCCGATCGATCGCCTTATGGCGCTGCGGGAGTAACATGAAGGCAGGAATGCACCCGTCGCCGCTTAGACAGCGTGTCTCCACCGCGGACAAAATACGTATACATACTAATCACTTATCAATCGATAAGTGCATATTCCCCCGGCACAACGCCTAAAATCGGGTCAAACCGACGAACAATGGCTTGTTCCACCTTGCTGCGTCGCAATATTTGCGCTACCGGAAGACGAACATCGCTCCTTGTGCAGTTTCGATCAGGTAAAGCCTCCCTCCCGATGGCTTTTCCAGGACGTTGATCTGCATACCGGGGCGGTTCCAGTTCATTTATTTTCAGGAGTTGACCATGATCGGCAAAAAAGTTCCGAACGTGACCTTCCGCACCCGCGTGCGTGACGAGTCCATCGAAGGCCCGAACCCGTTCCGGTGGGAGGACAAGACCTCCGACGACTATTTCGCCGGGAAGCGCGTCGTTCTCTTCTCCCTGCCGGGTGCCTTCACCCCGACCTGCTCCACCTACCAGCTGCCGGACTTCGAAAAGCTCTATGACGAGTTCAAGGCCGAAGGTATCGACGAGATCTACTGCGTCTCCGTCAACGACGCCTTCGTCATGAACGCCTGGGCCAAGGCGCAGGGCGTCGACAAGGTGAAGGTCATTCCGGACGGCTCCGGCGAGTTCACCCGCAAGATGGGTATGCTGGTCGCCAAGGAAAACCTCGGCTTCGGCATGCGCTCCTGGCGCTACGGTGCCGTGATCAACGACGGCGTCGTCGAAATGTGGTTCGAGGAAGAAGGCTTCTCCGACAACTGCGAGAGCGACCCCTACGGCGTCTCCTCTCCGCAGAACATCCTGGAAAACCTGAAGGCCGCTGCTTCCACCGAAGCTGCCTGAGCCTCAGGAACCGCCTGAAAATCAAAGCCCCGGAGCTGAACGGCTCCGGGGCTTTTCTGTTTCTCTAGCAATCCGCATTTGACGACATTGATTGCCATTCTTCCAATGTCGCGAAGATCGATGTGCCCGGCCACTGCGGATCCGGTTCCTGATGCCCGCTCCAAGTTAGATGGACCTCGGCAACCCTGCCGCCTTCAAGCAGGAAAAGGGCATCATCTGTGTCGTATCGGCGCCCGATCAATTTCACTTGGCATCCGAACAAACAGTGCTTTGGACCAACTTCGCGATGCAATTCTCCCTCCCAAGAGCGGCGATAATCCTCGCTCTCAGGTGCTTCTTCCACGCTTTCCCATGGTTTGATCCAAGCCATACGCCCCATTCACCCGATATGCCGGCACATTACTCAATCCGAACAAACGTCGGCGAGCGATAAACGTGGAAATTCAAACACTTTTCTAATCAGCTTGAAATTCCGTCCGCGGACTACCGGCCGTTGCGAACCTTCTCTTCGTCATCGGCACGCAATTCCAGCCACATGGCATTGAGGATGGCGAGGCAGCAGGCCAGCGGCATGCCGAGGAACCAGGCGAAGTACCACATGTCGTTTCTCCTCAATACGCCGTGTCGTTGTCGCGTTCGATGGTGGCCTCGTCGACCTTGCCCCACAGCACCTTGTAGACCCAGGCGGTATAAGCCAGAACCAGGGGCAGGAAGATGATGGTCACCACCAGCATGTTGAACAGGGTCTGGTGGCTCGACGATGCATCCCAGACAGTCAGGCTCGCATCCGGCTGCACCGAACTCGGCAGCAGGAAGGGGAACATCGAGACACCGACGGTCGAAATGATGCCGAAGACAGCCAGCTTGGAACAGACGAAGGTCAGCACTTCCAGCCGGGTCTGCAATCCGATCAGCGCACCGAAGGTTCCCAGGAAGCCCAGCGCCGGCGCGATCATCATCCAGGGATGTACCGAATAATTCGCCATCCAGGCACTGCCGTCGATCACCGCTTTCTTGAACAGCGGATTAGCCGGCATGTTGGGGTCGATCTCGGAGGTGATCCGGTAGCCCTGCACGTAGCCGGAGTAGACCAGGTAGCCGCCGAGGGCGAAGAGCACCAGGGCGGCGATCGCAGCGATCGAACCGTAGCGACGTCCCCTGACCGCGACGATGCCGTCGGTTTTCAGCCCCAGCCAGGCGCCGCCGTGCATAACCAGCATGGCGACCGACAGCAGTCCGCACAGAAGGGAGAACGGCGTGAACAGTCCGAAGAAGGACCCCTCGTAGGTCATCCTCAGGTCCCTGTCGAGGGTGAAGGGCACGCCTTCCAGGACGTTGCCGACCGCCACGCCGAAGACCAGCGCCGGCACGAAGGAGCCAACGAACAGCGCCCAGTCCCAGCCGTTGCGCCACGACGGGTCGGGTCGCTTGGAGCGGTACTTGAACGATACGGGGCGCAGGATCATTGCCGCCAGCACGACGAACATCGCCAGATAGAAGCCGGAAAAGCTGATGGCATAAAGCGGCGGCCAGGCAGCAAAAATCGCACCGCCACCGAGGATGAACCAGACCTGGTTTCCTTCCCAGGTCGCACCGATGGAGTTGATCGCCACACGGCGCTCGGTATCGGTTTGGCCAACGAAGGGAAGCAGGGTTCCGACCCCCATGTCGAAACCGTCTGTTGCGGCAAAGCCAATCAGCAGAACGCCCAGAAGCAGCCACCAGATCAGCTTCAATGTCGAATAGTCGATCAGTTCAGAAAGGATCATCGGTCTACTCCGCTGCGATAGGGGACATACCGCCGGTTCCGGCCGGCATGGCTTGCGGTTCGTCGCCGTCGTCGGGCCCTTTGCGGATGTATTTAAGCATCAGCGAGACCTCGATCACCAGAAGCGTGCTGTAGAGGGCGACGAAGCCGGCCAAGGTCAGTAGGACTTCGGCCACGGACAGGTTGGACACGGCCGCATGTGTCGGCAGCATGCCTTCGATGATCCAGGGTTGGCGACCGTATTCGGCGACGAACCAGCCCATCTCGCAGGCGATCCACGGTAGCGGGATCGACAGGACCGCGACATGCAGCAGCCAGCGTCCCTTGAAGCGCAAGCCTTCCACCTTGCCCGTTGAGGCCAGGAAGAAGAACACCCCGGTCAGCAGGATGAAGAAGAAGCCGCAGGCGACCATGATCCGGAACGCATAGAACATCGGCCAGATGTTCGGGACGGCGGACCAGGCGGCCGCATCGATTTCCTCATTGGTCGCATTCGCCAGATCCTTGGCGTAGGGCATCAGCAGATAGGCGTAACCGAGATTGTGCTGGTTGACGACGAAGTCGTTGCGCACGGCCGGGTCGACTGTCTCACCCGCATCGCCCGCGGCCCGGATCTTCTGCAGGGCTTCCCAGGCGATCACGCCCTGGCGGATCCGATCTTTGGACTTCTCGACCAGTTCCTTGATGCCGGGAATGTCCTTGGTCAGCGACCGGGTGGCGATGAGCCCCATGACATAGGGAACCTCGATGGCAAAGCTGTTGTCCCTTGCCTCCATATCCGGAATGGCGATGAGATTGAAGGAAGCCGGAGCGGGTTCCGTTTCCCACATGGCCTCGATGGTCGCCAACTTCATCTTCTGATTCAAGTTCGCCTCGTAACCGCTTTCGTCCCCAAGAACGACCACGGACAGGGAAGAAGCAAAACCGAAGGCGGCAGCAACGGCGATCGATCGCCGCGCAATCTCGATATGCCTCCCCTTCAGCAGATACCAGGCAGAAATGCCGACAACGAACATCGAGGCCGTGACATAACCGGCCGATACCGTATGCACGAACTTGGCCTGGGCAACCGGATTAAAGAGCACCTCGAAGAAGCTGGTCACTTCCATGCGCATCGTTTCGGGGTTGAATTCACTGCCGACCGGATGTTGCATCCAACCGTTGGCGATCAGGATCCAGAGCGCGGACAGGTTGGTGCCCATGGCAACCGCCCAGGTGGCCGCTAGGTGTTGGCGTTTCGACAGTTTGTCCCAACCGAAGAAGAACAGTCCGACGAAGGTCGCCTCCAGGAAAAAGGCCATCAGTCCCTCGATGGCCAATGGCGCCCCAAAGACGTCGCCGACATACTGACTGTAGTAGCTCCAGTTCATGCCGAACTGGAACTCCATGGTCAGGCCGGTCGCAACCCCGAGCACGAAGTTGATGCCGAACAGGGTTCCCCAGAACTTGACCATACGCTTCCAGACTTCACGCCCGGTCATGACGTAGACCGTCTCCATGGTCGCAAGCAGGATTGACAGGCCTATAGTCAACGGCACGAACAGGAAGTGGTAGAGCGCCGTCATCGCAAACTGCAGCCTGGACAGGCTGACAACATCAAGTTCCATCGCGATACCTCGGGTTTGGCCGGATCGGGATTCCGAATCCGGCAATTGAAGATCATACTGGGGTCAGTTTACAAAAATTTCGTGTACTGCCCCCAGCGTGGCGGTTTCCTCCCGAAAACGCGTATGTAGCCTTTCTGGAAACGAAAAAGACGACCTATCCTATTCCGCGGCCACGCTCTTTTCCACGTCCCGAAGCTCCAGAACCCGGTCGGCGCGGGCGATTTCCATCGATTTATGGGCGATCATGAGGACGCCGGCATCGCCGCGGAACTCCTCGAACCGGTCCAGAACATCCTTCGCGGTCTTTTCGTCCAGACCTTCCGTCATTTCGTCCAGAATGAAGAGCACCGGGCGGGTCAGATAGGCCCGGGCCAGACCGAGGCGCCGCTGTTCGCCGCCGGACAGGCCCAGCCCCCCCTCGCCCAGGACCGTTTCCAGACCGATTTCGCTGCCACGGATCCGGGATCCGAGGGCCGCCATATCCAGCGCGGCCCACAATTCGTCATCCGTGGCCGAAGGCTTGGCGATCCTAAGGTTGGCGGCGACCGTATCATTGAACAGGTACGGCTTCTGTCCCAGAACCGTGACCGTCTCGCGCAGGTCTTTTTCCTGTAACGTCTGCAGGTCCTGCCCGCAAAGCGTCACCGAACCTCCCTGCGGGGTGAGAAGTCTGGAGGCAATCGCGGAGATCGTCGATTTGCCGCAGCCGCTTCGCCCGATCAAAGCCAGGACCTCGCCCCTGGCGATCGAAAAGGAAAAATCCGACAGGACCGCGCTTTCGGCACCGGGATAGGCAAAGGTCACGGAGGTGAAGGAAAGGACGGGATCGGTCGCGAAATTCCCGCTGGCCGACGCTGTTCTCTGTCCGGTTGGGTCGCCCCCCTCGTGCGCGCCGTCGGCGGCCCGTCTCGCGGCAAGTTGCGTCCTTTGCAGATTGGCGAGACCCGGGACCAACCCTCCGAGCACTTCAGGAAGCGCAATCGCAACCAGGATAAGCGCCACCCCCCAGACCGGCGCCAACTCGCCGCGCAACATGAATATGCTGGCCAGAACCAGCGTCAGAACAACGGAAATCTGTCCGGCAAAGCCATGAAGCGCCAGGATCCGGGCGGTCCGCGCCTCCATTTCCTCGACGGAGGCCGCCAACCTGTCTTCCGCATGCAGAATGGCATTCGCGCTTTGCTCGAGACCCCCGTATACGGCTAGGTCCCGGCGCCCGGCGACGAGATCGACGCTTCTGAGGCGCATGGCCTCGTGCGCCGCTTCCTGCCGGCGGGCGGACTCCGCATACCTGTTTTTCAGAAGATAGCCGCAGAATGCCAGATCCCAGAGCACGAACCCTGCAATCCCCAGCCCCGCAATCGGCGCCACTTTCGAGACCCAGGCGAGCGCCAGAAGTCCGGTTACGAGACACAGGACTGCCGGGACGATCAGGCGGAGATAAACCGCATCGAGCGCCTGGATATCGGAGGTCAAGCGATTGAGGGCCGCGCCGCTTCGCGCCGGGCGGGTCCCGTCGCCGATCCTGGCTGCCTGACCCTGGAAGATGCGTTTTCTCAAATTGGTCAGAAAACGGAAGGTGGCGTCATGGGTGAGGACGCGCTCGCCATAACGGCCGGCGGTCCGGGCGATCGCCAGCGCCCGAATCAGCGCACTCGGAATGAAGATATTCAGTGCGAACAGGCCAAGCCCCGCAAAGGCGGCTGCCGTGATGAACCATCCCGAAACACCCAGAAGTGCAATGCCTGCAAGCGCGGGTATCAGAGCGACCGCAATTCCCAACAGAAATGCGGTCGGCGAGTGGCGCCATTGCCACAAGACGATCCGGCGGAGCGGGCTCATGCGGTCGCCTCCGTCAGATGGGCGGCGTCCAGTTCGATCCGCTGACCGGGAACAGACATGAGTTTCGGGTCATGGGTCGCAAGGATGAGCGTCCGGCCGGCCGCCATCTTAGTCAGACCGGCAATCACGTCATTCGCGGTCTGGTCGTCGAGGCCGGCGGTCGGCTCATCCGCGAGGATCAGGCCGGCCGTCTTTCGCAGGGCCGCCCGCGCCAATGCGATGCGCCGCTTTTCGCCGACGGACAAGCCAAACCCGTCTTCGCCGATGATGGTCTCCAGACCGCGCGGCAGGCTTTCCACCAGCGCGGCAGCGCCTGCCAGGCGGACCGCCTGCATCATGTCTTCCGTTGAAGCCTGCGGGTCCGAGCGCAGGAGATTGGCGCGCAGGGACCCGTGGAACAGGCGTGGGTTCTGGCCGACCCAGCAGATCTCCTGGCGCCAACGGCCGAGATCAAGCGTGAGGAGATCCTTGCCGTCAATGACGATCCGCCCGCTGTCGGGACGGTGCAGGCCGAGCAGGCAATCGAGAAGCGTCGTCTTGCCGGCCCCGCTCGGTCCGGTGAGGATCGCGGTCTCGCCGGACGGTATTTCAAGCGAAAAATCGCGAATGATGCTCTTGCCGCCAAGGGAGACGGTCAGGTGATCGAGCCTGATTCCAGGTGCACTTATTTGCCCGGATGCCGGCTCCGTCGCCTTGTCCTCCGCCCCACCCGATCCTTCAGGCGAACCAGATTGAACGCCCTGGGCAATGATCGTGGAATAGAGATCCTGCAGCTTTTCCTTGGCGGCCAGGCCCGCGGCCCGGTCGTGATAGGCGGCGGCATAAGCGCGGAGCGGAGCGAAGAATTCCGGCGCCAGCAGCAAAACAAAGAACCCACCGCCGAAGGTCAGCGGCGCATCCCAGGTGCCCACGGTCACACTGCCCAGAAGTGAAAATCCCACAAAGACGGCGACGAAGGCGATCCCCAGAGCGCTGAACAGCTCCAGCACCGTGGAGGACAGGAAGGCTATTTTCAGGACCCGCATTGTGCCGATTCGGAAAGCTTCGCCGACACGATCTATCTGCGCTTCGGTCTGCCCAAGGGCTCCAAACAGGCGGAGGGTTTCAAGGCCGCGGACGCGGTCGAGCAGAAACCCGCTCATGCGGGTCAGCTCTTCCTGCTGTCCCTCGCTTGCCGCTTTCGCCCGGATCCCGATGAGCGCCATAAACAGCGGGATGACCGGCCCGGCGATCATAAGGATCACCGCAGCCAACCAGCTCACATAAAAAGTCACGGCGAGAATGCCGAGCGGGACGACCTTCAAGCGGAACTGCTGCGGATAGAAGTTGCCGAGGTAGGGGCCGAGCGCATCGACCTGCTCGCTTAAAGTGGCTGCCACGTGTCCGCTGGACGGCAGAGCCGCTGCCGGGGACGTCTTTGCGATGGCAGCAAGCAGTGTCGTCCGCACCCTCGTCTTGACGGCCCGGGCAGCCAAACGCGCGGATGCCGTAGCTTTCAGTCCAAGCCACTGGCGCACACCGGCCAGCGCGATGAAACCGGCGGTAGCCGCGGCAAGCAGGGGCACGAACCCGGCTTGCGGTCTGCCCGTGACAAATTCGGAAATGACAAGGCTCAGCAATGCGGCCTGACCGATCCACAACAGATCGGCAATCGAAAGCAACCATCCGGCCTTGCGGACCAGACGCTTTTCGGCGGGAACCAGATCCGCGATCGGTTCGCCCTGCTCTCCGCTTTCGGCAGCATCTTTCGCTGCGGATACAGTCATGCCTGCCCCTTGCCGCGAACAGATCTCTTGCTTTTTAAGGGTGGCGCATCTTCAATCCCTTGGGCGCCAAAGGGGGCCAGTTTCCGCGTCAATCGTCCGTCCCTTGTTTTCATTGCCGGCTCATGCCCCGGAAGCCTGATCGAAGACCGGCTTCCATGCCCTCCAGTGGCCTTTCAGCATATTTATACAGCAATTGGAAGGTTTGCCTGTCCGGATATCATGGGCCCGCGAGCTGTTTCCGAAGGTGCATCGCATTTGCACGACGGTGGGAACCGCGCTTCCGGAATCGACAAAAGCACAACAAGGTTCTGAATTTATTTCTTTTTCCAAATCCTTTCACGAACATGCGGACGACAAAAATCCCGATACGCTCACATCTCACGCAACGGCTGCGACCTGACGTCCTATATGTTATTTCCGCGCAATTCCCCCATTTATGAGGGGTGAAAACCAACGTGGCGTATGTTGTTATGCATACGTTCTCGCTAGGTCGACTTCACGGCCTTTTCGAGACTCTGGATCAACTTCGCGGCTGCATTATTTCTGCGGTCAGAAGGCGATTCCACCTTGGGGATTTGCGTACGTCACCTGGGTATCAATACACTTTACAAAGCCGGCTCCCCCGCCGGCTTTTTTTTGCGCGTTTCACAAAAAAGAGCGGCAGAAATCTGCCGCTCCAGAAATTGAGGCCGGGAGGATTGGCCTCAAATTTCGTCTTGCTCGATTACTTCATCGTCGGAATGACGAATTCGGCCCCGTCCTTGAGGCCGGACGGCCAGCGCGAGGTAACGGTCTTCGTCCGGGTATAGAAGCGGAAGGCGTCCGGGCCGTGCTGGTTGAGATCGCCGAAGCCGGAACGCTTCCAGCCGCCAAAGGTGTAATAGGCAAGCGGCACGGGGATCGGCACGTTGATGCCGACCATGCCGATGTTGATACGCGACGCGAAATCGCGGGCGGTGTCGCCGTCACGGGTATAGATCGCGGTGCCGTTGCCGTATTCGTGGCTCATGGCGAGATCAAGGGCTTCCTCATAGTCGCCGGCGCGGACGACGGACAGCACCGGACCGAAGATCTCGGTCTTGTAGATCTCCATGTCCTTGGTGACATTGTCGAACAGACAGCCGCCCATGAAGTTTCCGTTTTCATAACCCTGCAGGGTGAAATCGCGACCGTCGACGACCAGCTTGGCGCCTTCCTTGACACCCTGGTCGACCAGCCCTTTCACCCGGGCGAGCGCTTCCTTGGTGACCAGAGGGCCGAAGTCGACATCGTCGCCGGCGGTATACGGCCCGATCTTCAGGGCCTCGACGCGCGGCGCGAGCTTTGCCATCAGCGCATCGGCGGTCGTCTCACCGACCGGAACGGCGACGGACACAGCCATGCAGCGCTCACCGGCAGCGCCGTAACCGGCACCAATCAGCGCGTCGGCGGCCTGATCCATATCCGCATCCGGCATGATGATCATGTGGTTCTTGGCGCCACCGAAGCACTGCACGCGCTTGCCGGCCGCACAGCCGCGGGAGTACACATATTCGGCGATCGCGGTGGAGCCGACGAAGCCGACGGCCTGGATGATCGGATCGTCCAGGATCGCGTCGACCGCCTCCTTGTCGCCATTGACGACATTGAGGATGCCAGCCGGAAGCCCGGCTTCCAACATCAGTTCGGCCAGCATGATCGGCACAGAGGGATCGCGTTCCGACGGCTTCAGGATGAAAGCATTGCCGGCTGCGATCGCCGGGCAGAACTTCCACATGGGGATCATGGCCGGGAAGTTGAATGGGGTGATGCCTGCGGCGACGCCAAGCGGCTGGCGGATGGAGTACATGTCGATGCCGGGACCTGCACCCTCGGTGAACTCGCCCTTGAGCAGATGCGGCGCGCCGATGCAGAACTCGGCCACTTCCAGACCGCGGATCACGTCGCCCTTGGCGTCCGGAAGGGTCTTGCCGTGTTCGCGCGACAGCGCCTCGGCAAGCTTGTCCATGTCGCGATGCAGGAGATCGACAAACTTCATCAGCACGCGGGCGCGGCGCTGCGGATTGGTCGCGGCCCATGCCGGCTGCGCTGCGGCCGCATTGGCAACAGCGGCATCCATTTCGGCCTTGGAGGCGAGTGCGACCTTTGCCTGAACTTCGCCGGTTGCCGGGTTATAGACGTCCGCAAAGCGGCCGGAGGTGCCCTCTACGAGTTTACCGCCGATGAAATGCCCAATGGTCTGCATAGCGTTTCTCCCTGATCAGGCGCGCCGTATTCCTGATTAAGATTGCACGGACGCCAAATTGTCTTGGCCTTTAGTGCCTTTTATTTTTGTCGCAAACAAGCGTATGATCTCCGCACCCAATGTGCAAAAAATAAAGCAACGATCCTTCTTACAGACAGTCTGCCATGAACTGGGACGATATTCGCATCTTTCTCGCCGTGGCCCGCTCCGGCCAGATCCTGGCCGCCGCCCGGCGGCTCGGCGTCAATCATGCGACTGTCGCCCGCCGCCTGACCGCGCTGGAAGGCGATCTGCGGACCAAGCTCTTCGACCGGTCCACGTCCGGCTGCGTGTTGACGGAAAAAGGCCAGCAACTGCTGGTGAATGCCGAACGCATGGAAGCAGAGATGCTGGCCGCCCAGTCGCAGATCGCCGACACAAACGTCGCTATTTCCGGAACGGTCCGGATCGGTGCGCCGGACGGGTTCGGCGTTGCCTTTCTTGCCCCACGGCTCGGCGAACTCAGCCGGGCCTACCCGGACATTACGGTGCAACTGGTGCCGGTGCCACGCTCGTTCTCCCTGTCGCGACGGGAGGCCGATATCGCGATCACGGTCGACCGTCCGGAGCACGGCCGGCTGATCGCCAGGAAGCTCGTCGACTACTCACTCGGCCTTTATGCGTCGAAATCCTACCTGGCCGCCAACGGCCTTCCCCAAACGGCCGCGGACCTCTCGTCCCACCAGTTGGTCGGCTACGTCGACGACCTGGTCTATTCCCCCTCGCTCAACTACGCGGCGGAAATCTTCCGGGAGTGGCCTGCGCGGTTCGAAATCGCCTCGGCGCTCGGACAGACGGAAGCGGTCCGCTCCGGTGCGGGCATCGGCATTCTGCATACCTTCATCGCCAAGGGGGATCCGGAGTTGGAACAGGTTCTGCCTGACAAGGTGATCAACCGCGCCTATTGGACCGTGTCCCACGAAAGCACCCGGCCGCTCAGGCATGTGAACGCGGTGCTGGAGTTCATCGGCGGGCTGGTCACAAGGGAAAAGCAGATTTTCGTTTAGAGCCCGTACGCCACCCTGCACGCGCGAATGTGATCCGAAGGGGCCACCGATTTGATGTAAGATGAGGAAAACCGCGGCACAGGAGGAGAGGCCATGCGTGTTTTCCGTTCATTTTTCGCAATCGCTAGCCTGGTTATCGCAACCGGCGCGTCTGCGGCTGATCGCCTGCCGGAGCCCAGGCTCGGCGACAATGGGCTGCATATCCAGGACTGGTTCCATGAGGGCTTTCTGGAACTGGAAGACGACCTCGCAACGGCTGCCGATGAAGGCAAAGACCTTCTCATTCTCGTCGAACAGCCCGGATGCCCCTATTGCCGGGAGATGCACCAGGTCAACCTGCGCATCCCGCAGATCGTCGATGACATCAAGGACAATTTCATGGTCGTGCAGCTCGACATGCGCGGCTCCCGCGAAGTGACCGACATGGACGGAACGGCCATGGAGGAACGCGACCTGGTACGCAAATGGGGGGTGACCTTTACCCCGACACTGCTTTTCATCCCCAAGGAAGCGGCCGATGGGTCCGGCAATGCCAAGGAGCGGGCCGTTATGGTGATGCCCGGCTATTTCAAGCCGTTCCACTTCGACACCATGATGCATTTCATCACCTCCGATGCCTACGAGGGCGGCGGCGACTTCCAGCGCTATCTGGACGACCGGGCCGCGAAGTTGAGAGCGGAAGGCAAGGACGTCGACATCTGGTGACTGTCTGACCCAAGAGAACGGAAAGGCGCAATAACCGCTCGATTATTGAACAATCCGTTCAATGGCGAGGGCGCGGCAGGCGCCCTAGATCTGGCTGAACGGAATTGTTGGAGACAAGACAATGAGCTGGATTAACGGACCTGATCCGATCCCCGGAGACCCGCTTTCCTGTGACCCGGTGGAAACCGTAATCGTGCCGCGGACAAGCGATCTCGGCGGATTCGAGGTGCGTCGTGCCCTGCCCTCCGCCCGCAGGCGGATGGTCGGCCCCTTCATCTTTTTCGACCAGATGGGCCCGGCCGAGCTGCTGGTCGGCGGTGGGATCGACGTCCGTCCGCATCCGCATATCGGGCTGGCGACGCTAACCTATCTGTTTGATGGCGAGATCTATCACCGCGACAGCCTGGGCACGGAGCAGGCAATTACCCCCGGCGCGCTCAACTGGATGTCGGCCGGCAAAGGCATCGTGCATTCGGAACGGGAACGCCCGGAGCGCAAAACATCTTCCAGGCCATTGTTCGGGTTACAGAGCTGGGTCGCCCTGCCAAAACATATGGAAGAGGGCGATCCGACTTTCGAGCACCTGCCGAGTGACGCCCAGCCGGAATTCGCCGATGGCGGAGCCTCCGTCAAACTGATTGCCGGCGATCTCTTCGGCCACAAGGCACCTGCCAAAATCGCTTCGGAGATGTTTTACGCCGACGTCCGGCTGGATCCCGGCGCCCGGATGCCGCTGGACGCTGCCCATGAAGAGCGTGGTCTCTACACAATTTCAGGCCAGGTCACGATTGCCGGGCAAGCCTTCGAACCGGCCCAGCTTCTGGTGTTCAAGCCGGGCGACAGGCTGGTAATCGAGAATGCCGGACCGGAACCGGCCCGCTTCGTCCTCCTGGGCGGCGACCCCATGGACGAGAGGCGTTACATCTGGTGGAACTTCGTGTCCTCGTCGAAGGAACGGATCGAGCAGGCCAAGGAAGATTGGCGTCAGGGCCGCTTCGATACGGTCCCGGGGGACGAAAAGGACTTCATTCCACTGCCGGAGGCATAGGCCTCCGTCGCGTGCGCGGCTGCGGTTCGAATTCCTTTGCCGAACGGATCAAGTCCGGTTTGCCGAAGTCGATGATGATATTGAGCCGCTGGCGGGCCGTGGGATCGCCCGTCAGGTCCGGATCCTCCGGCGCGACCGAAAGCCGGACGCCCCTGTCCGTCATTTCCAGCGCCTTGAAATGCGCAATGGCCTCCAGAACCTTGTCCGGGACAGCCCAGGCATAGCGGTCGGACAAGGCGCCGATCACCAGCCGGGCGGCTTCCTGGCCGATCTCCATCTGTTTCGGATCTTCGACATTGAGCTTCAGCCGGAGATAATCGACCGTTTCTTCATCGGGTCCGCGCATCAGAAAAAACAGCGTGGACGGCCCGTAGTCGACGCTGGGCGTCGTCAGATCCACAAGGTCCGAGTTGCATTGCCATCGGTCCCCCGAAAAAGCCGCCCGCCGCCAGCCGTTGTTTTCAAGTCCGAGCGCCGCCAGTTCCCCGCACAGGTCGGCCGGATTGCCGGTGAAGGTCAATTTGAGGGTCGCGGGCACGCGCGCTTCCGGGGCGAGAAGCTCCTGTTTCACCTTCTCCGGATAACCGGCGAGCGGATCCGGCAGGCTCGCCTTTTTCTCAACCGGCGGCGGCTCCACTGCCCGTCGTCCGTTGACGAACAAGACTGCCGCAGCCGCCACACAAATCAGCAGCGGCAAAACATAGAAAATCACCTTCCGGTGATGGGCCAGCCCGGACTGCGCGGCATGCGATGTTCCGCCAGACCTGGAACCCGGTATCCGATCGCTCTTCGACCGGGTTAGCACCTGCTCGCCATCGCCCCAACGCAGCCGCTGACGCTCGGCACGATAATGCGAGGAATAGGCCCGTCTGGCCATTCGATCCGGAACGTCGCGCGTTCGGCTTCCGACCGCGAGCCGATCCTTCAGATATTTCAAAATGCCGCGTTTCATTGGCGCGCTGTCTCGATGCCCAGCTCCGTCATACCCTGTCTTGAGCTCGAGAAACATCCCCGCCGCCCGCAACTGAACACTTCTCCGCATATTGAGGCAACGCTACTTGCACGGCCCGTGCGCTCCCGCTTACATGAAACCATCCCCGATCATGAACCGTGGAACAGCCAATTGCCCTTTCCCGCCGATACGCCAGACCTCCGCCGAGACATCATCGAGACAGCCCGCGCCCTACCGTTCAAGGGTTTGACCAAGGGAACCTCCGGAAACGTCAGCGCGCGTACCGCGGACGGGTTCCTTGTGACCCCGTCCGGCATTCCCTATGCCGACCTGAACGAAGACCTGATCGTGTCGATGGATCTTGAAGGGACTTATCGCGGCGAGACCCTGCCGTCTTCGGAATGGCGCATGCATATGGATATCTACAAGGCCAAACCGGAAGCGGGCGCGGTCGTCCATTGCCACTCACCGCGCGCAACGGCGCTCGCCTGCCTCAACCGGGGTATCCCGGCGTTCCACTATATGGTGGCCCTGGCCGGCGGTGACCGGATCGACTGCGCGCCTTACGCCACCTTCGGCACGGCAGCCCTTTCGGAAGTGATGATCGCGGCTCTAGAAGACCGCAACGCCTGCCTGCTGGCCAACCACGGCCAGATTGCCTGCGGTCCGACCCTGACGAAGGCGCTCGGCGTGGCGGACGGCGTGGAGGAGCTGGCCGATCAGTATCTCTCGGCCCTGTCCATCGGCGAACCGGATATTCTCGGCGATGCGGAAATGGCGGAAATCCTGCGGAAGTTCAAGAACTACGGCAAGCAACCGGAAGAGATGGATACCGCCCACGGCGCCGCCTTCGACATGCCTGTGAGGAGAGACTGACCATGCGGCTCGGGATCGACTGGGGCGGTACCAAGATGGAGATCATCGCGCTCGAGGAGACGGGCACGGAGATCTACCGCAAGCGCGTTGCGACCCCGCGCGATGATTATAAAGGCTGTATCGAGACAGTTGCCGACCTCGTCTCCGCGGCCGAAGCGGAAACCGGGCAGACAGGCACTGTCGGTCTCGGCATTCCGGGCTCGCTTTCGCCCGGAACCGGGCTCGTCAAGAATGCGAATTCCACCTGGATGAACGGCATGCCGCTCGACAAGGATCTGGAAGCGCGGCTCGGGCGGCCGGTACGCATTGAAAACGACGCCAATTGCCTTGCGGTTTCCGAAGCGACGGACGGCGCCGGCGCGGGCGCGCACGTGGTTCACGCAATCATTATCGGCACTGGCTCGGGCTCCGGGATCGCCATCGACGGCAAGGCCCATCGGGGCGCCAATGGCATTGCCGGGGAATGGGGCGCGATCCCGGTCCCCTGGATGACAGCCGACGAGTTCCCCGGCCCGGAAAGCTGGACCGGCCACAGGGGCGCTATCGACCGCTGGTGTTCCGGCACCGGCTTTCAGCTCGACTACCAGGAACGTGCGGGCGAACTGCTGAAGGGCGATGAGATCATGGCCCGCAAGCGCGCCAGCGAGCCGCAGGCCATTGCCGCCTATGAGGCCTATGTCCACCGGCTCGCGCGTGCGCTGGCCATGGCGGCCAATCTCCTCGACCCGGACGTGTTCGTGCTCGGCGGCGGCATGTCGAATATCGACGAACTTTACGACGATCTTGCTGCGGCAATGGCGCCGTACATATTTTCCGATGTGTATGAGGTGCCGATCCGAAAGGCGCGCCATGGGGACAGCTCGGGCGTCCGCGGCGCCGCCTGGCTTTGGAACACGTAACTCTAGTCACTTTCACGGGACCGGATGCCGCAGTCGAGTCTTTTGGAGGGCGATTGCCTTGACTTCGCCTTGAAGCTCAGGCGTGCTCTTTTCCAAACAAGCTTAAGTGCTCAAAACCCCACGAGGAAGACATGATCAGGCCCATGATTGCCGCCCTATTTTCCGCCCTGATGCTGATACCGGCCATTGCGGGCGAAGTTCAGATCAAGGACATCGTCAAAGGCACCGGCGAGGAAGCCGATGTCGGCAAGACGGTCACGGTTCACTACACCGGCTGGCTGATGGACGGCACCAAGTTCGACAGCAGCCTTGACCGCAATCAGCCGTTTTCCTTCACCCTGGGCGAGCGCCGGGTCATTCCAGGCTGGGAACAGGGCGTCGTCGGCATGAAGGTCGGCGGCAAGCGCGAACTGATCATTCCGCCGGAACTCGCCTATGGCGCAAACGGAGCCGGAGGCATCATCCCGCCCAATGCCACACTGAAGTTCGAAGTGGAGCTGCTTGGGGTCAAGGGCAAGAAATTCTCAGATCTTTCCAATGACGACCTGAAGCAGAAGATCGCGGCCGGCGTTCCGGTGATCGATATCCGCCGTCCGGACGAATGGAAGCAAACCGGCGTCGTGCCCGGCAGCCACCTGATCACCTTTTTCGACGAAAAAGGCAATGTGAACCCGGGCTTCGGATCGGAACTGCAGAAGGTCATCTCCGGCCCGGGCGACGAGGTCGTCTTCATCTGCCGGACCGGCAATCGCAGCTCCGCCCTGTCAAACTACCTGGCCGACAAGGCAGGCTTCACCAATGTGGACAATGTCGAAAAAGGCATCACGGAGTGGATTGCAGCCGGCAACGAAGTGACACAGGCCAGCCTGCCGGAAAGCTGCTGGCTCTGCTGAGGGAACTGCCCCTCAGCAACCTCAGCTGAGCATATCCCGCACCAGCGGGATGACCCTGGTGCCGTAAAGCTCGATGCTGTTCATCAGCATGTCGTGCGGCATGGCACCGGTGGCATATTTCAGGTCGAAGCGGGACAGGTCCAACGCTTTCGCGGTGTTGGCGATCCGTTTGGCGATCGTTTCCGGCGAGCCTGCATAGATGGATCCGTGCCGGGCCTCCGAGACGAAGGCATCCTTGACCATCGGCGACCAGCCCCGTTCCCGGCCGAGCCGGTCGTGGAAGGCCTTGTAGTGGGGCCACAGCTCCTCAAGCGCTTGCTCATCCGTCTCTGCGACATGCCCCGGAGAATGAACGCCAATCGGCTTGACGGCATGCTCCATCTGCTCGCAGGCCCGATAATAGAGGTCCACGAGAGGCCGAAACCGGGCCGGATCGCCACCAATGATCGCCAGCATCAGCTGAAAATCATAGGCGACCGCGCGCACAACCGACTGCGGCGTGCCGCCGACCCCTACCCAGACCACCAGAGAACCGTCTTCCACGCGCGGAAATATCCGCTGCTTTTTCAGGGGCGGGCGCAGTTCCCCTTCCCAGGTGACGATTTCATCCGCCACCAGCGCCGACAGGAGGCTGAGCTTCTGGTCGAACAGCTCCTCGTAAAGATTGAGATCATAGCCGAACAGCGGAAAGCTCTCGGTGAAGGAGCCCCGGCCGACAGTGATTTCCGCCCGGCCGTTCGACAGGGCATCCAGCGTCGAAAAGCGCTGGAACACCCGGATCGGATCGTCAGAAGACAGCACCGTGACGGATGTTCCCAGCCGCAGGCGCTTCGTCAGGGCGGCGACATGGCTGAGTACGATTTCCGGCGCGGAGATCGCGAAATCGGCCCGGTGGTGTTCCCCGAGCCCCAGAAAATCGACACCGGTCTCGTCGGCCAGAACGCCCTGCCTGACCAGGTTGCGTAGCACCTCCGCCTCATGAAGCGAGCGGCCGTCCGGTCCTTGTGTGATATCCCCGAAAGTGTCGAGGCCGAGTTCGAGGGGTTTGGTCATATGCGGTCTCATCTCATGTTACCGTTGCCGGATATTTTCGGCTTTTCCTTATGCCCTAGTTAGGACACTCCTGCCGGTCTTGAAAGCATCCGGCGATCAGCAGGAAGAAACAGTGTGTTCGATCCGAAAACGGGCATCCCATCCGGTTTCAAATATCCCCATTGCCTCCCCCGCCGTCTTCCGCTATTCAAAATGCCATGAACATGATCATGGCACAGACTTGGTGGTGGCGGGACGCTTAAAGGCGGCCAGCGCACTCTCATGTCTTGACGTGATCGAAGTAGACCAAAGGCCGCCGCGGGACACCGCAGGCGGCCTTTGGTCTTTCTGGCGGTATTTTCAAGGCGACCCGGTGGGCGATACGCCCGACGCGCAAAGGGAACAGATTTCATGCCGGCACTGGCGGAACAGACATTTGAGACAGACGGCGGGATCACGATTACCCGCTCCTCCCGGCCTTCCGACTACGAGGCGGGGACTTCCCAGTGGATCGACCGGCTCGATGCGGAGCGCGGCGCCGTCCTGTCCTCGTCCTATGAATACCCCGGCCGTTACACCCGCTGGGACATGGCGCTGGTCAATCCGCCGCTGGTCATGGAAGCCGCCGACCGCACGGTGGAGATCCGGGCACTCAACGACCGGGGCCGGATCCTGATCCCGGCGATTGCCAAAGCGCTTGAGAGCCATCCGGACGTGGCCAGTTTTTCCGCCGACGGATCGCGGATCGACCTGACAGTGAAAAAGCCCGACCGGGTGTTCCAGGAAGAAGAGCGCTCGCGCCAGCCGTCGACCTTTTCCATCGTCCGGGCGCTGAAGGATCTGTTTGCCTGCGGTGACGACCAGCTCGGCCTGTACGGCGCCTTCGGCTATGACATCGCCTTCCAGTTCGAACCGATCGACCTGAAGCTGAAGCGGCCTGACGACCAGCGTGACGTGGTGCTGTTCCTGCCCGACGAGATCCTGATCGTCGACCACCACGGCAAGCGCGCCTATGTGCTGGAATACGACTTTGCCGTCGCCGGCACCTCGACCGCCGGCCTGCCGCGCGACGGCGAAAAGAGCCAGTACACACCGGCGAATGAAGATCCGGGCCGGGGCGATCATGAGCCCGGCGAATACGCCAAGCTGGTGGAGAAGGCCAAGGACTATTTCCGCCGGGGCGACCTGTTCGAGACCGTGCCGGGACAGACCTTCTACGAACCCTGCCCCAACCCGCCGTCCGCCGTCTCCCGCCGCCTGCAGCAGATCAACCCCTCCCCCTACTCTTTCTTCTTCAACCTCGGAAATCGCGAGTATCTGGTCGGCGCCTCGCCGGAAATGTATGTGCGCGTCACTGGCGGGCGGCGGGTGGAGACCTGCCCGATTTCCGGCACCATCCGGCGCGGCAAGAACGCGATCGAGGACGAGGCCCAGATCCGGAAGCTTCTGAACTCCGCCAAGGATGAGGCGGAGCTGACCATGTGTTCCGATGTCGACCGCAACGACAAGAGCCGGGTCAGCGTACCGGGCTCCGTGCGTGTCATCGGCCGACGCCAGATCGAGATGTATTCCCGCCTGATCCACACGGTGGACCATATCGAGGGCACCCTGCGCGAGGACATGGATGCACTCGATGCCTTCCTGTCGCACACCTGGGCGGTTACGGTGACCGGCGCGCCGAAACGCTGGGCGATGGAGTTTATCGAGGAGAACGAGAAGAGCCCACGCGCCTGGTACGGCGGCGCCATCGGTGCGGTGCTTTTCAACGGCGACATGAACACCGGGCTGACGCTGAGGACCGTGCGCATCAAGGACGGCGTCGCCCAGATCCGCGCCGGCGCGACCCTGCTTTACGACAGCGTTCCGGAGGACGAGGAAGCCGAAACGGAACTGAAGGCCGAAGCCATGCGGGCCGCCGTGCGCGAGGCCGGTCTGGCGCTGCAGGCGGAAGACAAGGCCCACACCCCCAAGTCGGGTTCCTGCCTGAAGATCCTGCTGGTGGATCACGAGGACAGCTTCGTCCACACGCTTGCCAACTACTTCCGCCAGACCGGAGCGGAGGTGGTGACTTACCGGACACCGGTGGCCGATCACGTGTTCTACGACGTCAATCCGGATCTGGTCGTGCTGTCGCCCGGTCCGGGCAACCCGAAAGACTTCGACTGCGCCGCCACCATCGGCCGGGCGCGGTCCCGGGGCCTGCCGATCTTCGGTGTCTGCCTTGGTCTGCAGGCGCTTGCGGAAAGCTTCGGCGCGGAGCTCGGCCAGCTCGACATTCCGATGCACGGCAAGCCGTCCCCGATCACGATCTCAGGCAACTCTCTGCTGTTCGAAGGGCTGCAGGCGCCCGTCATTGTCGGCCGCTATCACTCGCTCTTCGCCAAACGGGACACCCTGCCGGCGGACATGCGCGTGACCGCGGAAACCGAGGACGGCGTGGTGATGGCAATCGAGCACGATCACGAGCCGATCGCGGCGGTGCAGTTCCACCCGGAATCGATCATGTCGCTCGATCAGGACGCCGGTCACAAGATCATCGAGAATGTGGTGGCAAAACTGGTCAAGGCGAAGGTGGCGGAAACGGCGTGACCGACCTGCTTTCGGCAAATTACAACCTTTAGGAAATAATTCTTACGGCACTCTCCCTGAAATTGGAGAGTGCCGTGCCTGAAGACAGAAAGAAAACCGCCCCCTTCGGAATCCTCGGCCTTGGCCGTGACCCGACGATCCAAACGACGATTGTTACCATCGTCGGCGTGATCAACTATCTGATTTTGCTCTATGGGATCTCCGCACTCGGTGGCCGTGACGAAACCGGAGCGTTCCGGTTCTCGGCAGATATTCCAGGTAAATACTATCTGCTTACGGTGGGCAGCGTGTTCGTTTGCATTGTTGGCGGGGCGCTCATTCAATATCCGGACTCGAACGCCCGCTGGGGCGCGCGACTCCTGGTCGGCGCTCTCCCGGCAGTCAGTTTGATCCTGATTGCTTTCGTGTGGGGCCGTTGAGTTCGCCTACCGGTTTTCAGCCGACCTTCGTCGCCGTCGCCAGGAATTCGTTCATCTCGTCGCGCAGTTTTTGCAGATGAGCTTCCTGCGCACGCAGGCTGCCCGCCGCGTCCACGACACGATCGCTGATTTCCTTGGTTCCGGCCGTCGCCGTCTGGATACTGACGACACTCTGGGTGACATCGGTTGCGCCGTTGGCCGCTTCCTCCACGTTCTGCGCGATTTCTCCGGTCGCGGTCGTCTGTTGTTCGACGGCCGAAGCAATCGCGGTTGAAATCTCACTGACCCGCTCAATCGCTTCGTTGATTTCGGAGCTGGCATCGACCGCGCTTGCGGTCACCTGCTGCAGACCTGAAATCTGCTTGTTGATTTCTTCCGTGGCGCTTGCCGTCTGGCCGGCCAGAACCTTGACTTCCTGGGCGACAATGGCAAAGCCCTTGCCCATTTCGCCCGCCCGTGCGGCCTCGATGGTCGCGTTGAGGGCGAGCAGATTGGTCTGCGCGGCGATATCGTTGATCAGCTGCACCACTTCGCCGATCTTGGTCGAGGTGCTGGAAAGGCTGTCGATTTCCTCGCTCATCGCCTGCGACTTGATCACTGCGCTGGCCGCGATATCGGCAGCGGAGACGACCTGGCGGTTGATCTCGGAAATCGAACTGGTCAGTTCCTCGGTCGAGGCGGCAACGCTTTGCATATTGGCAGAGGCCTCTTCCGCACCGGCCGCCACCACCAGGGACTGATCGCTGACCTGGCTGCAGGATTCCGATACATTCGCGGACACGATATTCAGGTCGCTGACGGACTGGCTCACCGACTCGACGACATCTTTCAACTGATGTTCGAAATCCGTAGCTACCCTGCAGAAGCCGTCATGCTTCTCCTTGATGTTGAAGGTTGCCGTGTTGATGCTGCGTGCGGCAGCCTGGAAGCTGCCGACCATTCCCTTTTCCGCAATGAGCCTGAAATGCTGGTTGCGGCTGACATAGTCGAGACAGGCCTTGGATTCCCGCAGGTATGCATCGGTCCGGTCGATCAGCAGGTTGATCGCGTGCATCAGTTCGGCGGCCTCGCCCGTCTCGGTGATGTTGGTGATCCGAGCTTCAAAATCGCCGTCTGCCACGGCCTTGCAGACGGCAGTGGCTTTTCTAAGAGACGATTTTTTCAATCCTGAAAACATGTCGATCATCCTGAAAGAGTATCTGAATCGGCCTTCCCGGACCCAAGTCAGCGGAAGCCGCTCTGTCGTTCCTGGCCCAGAGTCGCGATGAACTCGTCATAGGCCACCCCTTTTTGGGCGAGCACGTCGAAGATCATCTGCTCCGCCGCCATCATGCCGTCCTTGCGGCTCTGGTGGCGGGCCTCCTCTTCCCGGAGTGCCTGGTAGAGCGGAACGATGTGCTCGTCGACAATCTTGCGGTCGGGAACACGCCGATTGGAGTGGTAACCGATAATACGACCGGCATTATCGAAGCTCGGCGTCACATGGGCATAGACCCAGTAGTGATCGCCGTGTTTCGTCCGATTGACAACATAGGCGAAAATCTCCTGCCCGGCTTCGATGGTCGCCCACAGGAGCTTGAAGACGCAACGGGGCATAGCCGGATGGCGGATGATGCTGTGCGGCTGGCCCATAACCTCTTTTTCCGTGTAGTCGGCGATTTGGAGGAAAACCTGGTTTGCGTAGGTAATGCGCCCCTTCAAATCCGTCTTGCTGACGATAATGTCATCATCGGGGAAGGTTCTTTCGACCCCTGTGAGAAACACCGGTTTTGACATAGGCAAAGTCCCGCGAGCAGGTGAAGATGTTCGAAAACCACATGATTGAACACCTTTGAATTCATGAATACACCATGATATAAACAATATTAAGCGTGTATTAATTCACGTTACGGAAGTTACAATTCTAGTAATTATAAACAATAGTACATTTTGCAAGCTGTAATCGAAATTTTAAATTTACACAACCTGACGACATCTTCAACAATGTCAAAAATACTACAGTTTTAGAAGCCGCACAGCGCCGGAGAAATCCAAGGATTCCCTGGATATTCCGGCTTTAATGTGTGCGTCAGCGCGCGAGCCTCCCCTTCGCGATCAGACTGGAAGGGCGGACGAACCCGAATGTCTTAATCTTGCCATCAGATCCGCATTCTGGCGCCGTACGGATTGTCTTCGGACAATTTGCCGCATGAATCCTCTCACGATTTGAAGGGCTTAAAGTGCTCTTTCAAAAAGCATGGGAACGATCTTCTTGAAGCCGAATTTCTATCTTGAACTGGTATCGGTTCGGGAGATGGTCCATCGGCACCGAATTTTCACAGGACGAAAGAGGAAAAACGCAATGCTGAACGCAGCGAAGATCCTGTCTATGATCGCACCCCTCGTCTTTGGCCTGGGGGTCTCAGCTACCCTGTGCGAGGTCACTCAAGCCCAGGAAACGACGTCCGCTGCAACAGCTGACGCGACTGCAGGCATGAAGACCAAGGCCGTCGTCGCTGTTCCGGAAGATCTGGTTGGAATATCCGTCGTGACACTGGAGGGGACCTCTGTCGGGGAAGTCTCGTCTGTCGGCACTGACGAGAATGGAGCCTTGTCGTCCATCAATGTGGATATCGGTGGGTTCCTCGGCATCGGTGAAACGACCGTTACCGTTCCGGCGACCGACTTCGCGGTCTCCGACGGAGTGATCGTCCTTGCGAAAACCGAGGCTGAGGTCAATCGGCTGGCAGAATAGGCGGCCCGTTTACGGGCGTGCTTTTTCGCGGCGATATCCGGCTCGTCGGCCCCTGGTGCCGGTCATTCCTGGCTCGGCAAGGCCAGTTTCTCGAACTCGTCGACAAACCGTGCGTAGAGTTCGGCAAACTGCGTGACCTCCTCATCGGTCCAGCCCGACAGGATCTTTTCGATCATTTCAAGCTTCACGCGCCGCTTTTCCTTCAGGACCGCATGCCCCTTGTCGGTCAGAACGATCACCGCCCGCCTTGCGTCCGCCTGTGAAACGGCACGGCTCAGGATGCCTCGATCCACCAGATAAGCCACAACGCGGCTCGCCCGCGACGGATCCATGCACATTTTCTCGGCGACGAGGCCGATGGTGACCTCACCGTCTTGCGGGCCGCGCCGAACGAGTTCGATCACGTCGAGATGGGACATATCCAGATCCGGAGCGGCGGTGCTCATGATGAGTTTTCCGATCGCGCGGCTCTTGATCAGAACCCGCATCCTGGACATCGCCTGCGCAATCCCAGCGATATCCTGTGATGTCTCGCCTGTCAGGTCACTCTCGCAGCGATCGAAAGCCATGACGCTCCGTTTCTCCTCCCAAGGTTTTTCCGCTTTGCACAATATATGCTCTGGTCATATTTATGCTTACGTCATATATATGTGTCAAGCATACGATAAATGCCCCGTCGGACTTCAGGACTTTTCATGACCGCCGAAACGCTCTCCGATACCGCCCCGGACCAAGGGGGCGAGCCCAGACATGCCCCGCTGATTACCGACAAACGCCTACGGCTTTTCGTATTCCTCACCTTGATGACCGCGGTCTTCATGGCGATGATCGATAACCAGATCGTCTCCACCGCCCTGCCGACGATCGTCGGCGAATTCGGCCAGCCGGAGCGGTTCAGTTGGGTGGGCTCCGCCTATCTGCTGACCTCCAGTGCCGTCATGCCACTTTACGGCAAGCTCGGCGATCTATTCGGCCGTAAATACGTGATGATGGCGACCATCTTCATCTTCACGCTCGGCTCTGCCGTGTGTGGCCTGGCCGTTTCGATGAACACCCTGATCGCCGCCCGCGTGCTCCAGGCTATTGGTGGGGGTGGTATCATGGTGACCATCTTTTCCATCAATGCGGACCTGTTCGAGCCCCGGGAGCGCGCCCGCTACCAAAGCTATTCCAGTCTCGTGCTGATGCTTTCCGGCTCCATCGGCCCCACCCTCGGCGGCCTGATGACCGATCTGTTCGGATGGCGCTCGATCTTTCTGATCAATATTCCGATCGGCGTCGCCGTCCTGATCGCCCTTGCCGTCCTGCTGCCCTACAAGCGCCCCGACCGCAAGCCGAAGGTGGACTACCTGGGCGCCCTGCTTCTGGCCGGCGCCATCGCCAGCGTGGTTCTGTGGGCCGACAGTTCGGAACTTTTCGGCAGCCTGATCGCACCGCAGAGCCTGGTGATCGTTGCCCTGGGCATTGCCTGTATTCTGGGATGGATCGCGGTCGAGAAACGTGTTCAGGAACCAGTGGTCCCTCTGCACCTGTTCAAGAGCCCGACGATCCGCCTGTTGCTCATCATCACCATGGTCAGCGGCTGCCTCGGCATCGGCCTCGCCAATTATTTCGCCCTGTTCTTCCAGACCGGTCTGGGGATGACACCGTCCATGGCCGGACTGCTCTTCATCCCCATTACCGTTGGCATTGCCGTCGGTTCGGTCAATGCCGGCAAGATCATGTCACGGACCGGCTACTACAAGAACTTTTCCATCCTCAGCACCGGCGTTTGCACGGTCGCCACGTTCCTGTTCATCTACATCGATGCCGAAACGAGCTTGTATCTGCTCATTCCGCTCTGCTTCATCCACGGCCTGGGGGTCGGCGTGGGGCAGCAGGTGCCGGTCCTCGGGGTTCAGAATGCAGCCCCGTATCGCGATCTCGGCGCGGCAACGGGCGCGACCACGCTCACACGTATCGGAGGGGCCTCCATCGGCATATCGATCTACGGCGCGATCGTTTCCCACGGGATCGGCAAATTCCACGGCACGATCCCCGGCGTGGAAAACTTCGAGAAACTGACGCCTGCCCAGATCGCCACCTTGCCCGTGGACGCCCAACAGCAGATCAGTCACCTCTATGCCGCCGCCTGTCACCCTCTGTTCCTGATGGCGGCCTTCCTCGGCTTCACCGGCTTCGTCGCGGCCTTGTGCCTGAAGAACGTCCAACTCGGCACCCAGTACAAGCGCGATTAGACACCGCGCCGCAACCGGTCTTCGATAAGAGGAAAAGCCGCCTTCCGAGGTAGCCATTTTGTTGCTGTGCGCGGGAGAACGGCCGGTCACTGCGGTTTGGGCAACTCTCCGGATTAGGGCCATTTACGGACTGACGGGTTCTGTAACCCCGTCAGACAACCTTCATCGCTCGCCCTCAAAAGCGCTATGCGGATCGGGATCGAGGGCCGAAAAGTGAGCAGTCAGCCCTCCACTGAAACGAGGCAGCTCGTGTACCCACCTGACCCTGTTCAATGATCTGCTTAAACAGTCGGTACGGTTCCACCATCAATGACATATTCGGTACCGGTAATCGTCGCTGCGCGGTCGGAAGCCAGGAAGGCGATGAGGCTCGCGACTTCATCGGGCTTCGTCGGGCGACCGATTGGAATGCCGCCGAGCGCATCCATAATGATCTTCTTGCCGCCCTGATAATCGGTGCCGGCCTGCTTTGCGAGACGGTTGGCGAGATGCACGGCAGCTTCCGTCTCGATCCAACCGGGAGAAACCCTGACAACACGTACCCCCTTGGGCGACACCTCTTTCGACAGCGCCTTGCTGTAAGTTGAAAGCGCAGCCTTCGCGGCGGCATAGGCGGTCGTCGACTCAGGCAGCGGCAGCTCTCTCTGGATAGACGAAACGTGGATTACGACACCGCTTCCCCTGTCGACCATTTCCGGCACAAGTTGCCGGTCCAGACGGACGGCCGGAAAGAGATTGAGATAGAGTTCGTGACGCCACTCGGTGTCAGTCAACGCTGCGAACCCGCCGCCCGGAGCGGAGGATCCTCCAAGCATATGAACTATGATGTCCAGACCTCCCAGCCGCTCCCGGACGGCGGCCGCGAGAGCGTCGCAGCCTTCTGCCGACGTCAGGTCCGCAGCGACGAACTGAAGGCCGTCTTCAAGCGTTTCCGGCCTGGTGCGCGCGCTGGTCAGCACCTTAGCACCAAGTTCGCGGAATTGCCTGACCGTCGCGGCTCCTGCGCCTCGGGTGCCGGAGGTGACGAGTGCGCGTTTGCCTTCCAGACTGATGAAGGGGATCACGGCAGGATCTCCAGTTCAGCAATCTTTTCTCCCTTCAGAACGAAAAAATACCGCAGATCGACCGGGCTGCCGGGAAAATCACCGACAACGTGACCCGTCACCACTGTGCGGTTTCCCTCATCCCGGATCGCGAATGGTTCGACCGTGTATGAGAACCTGGTCGATGCTTCAGCCTTCCAACGGCGGATCGCAGCGCGTCCGGCGTTCACGTGCTGCTCGTCCTTGACTACCGCGTCGTCGCTGAAACACTCCGCCACGGCATCGGCATTCTTATTCCTGTCGGCTTCGAAATAGGCAGTGATCGGTTTGGGTAATCGTATGTCCATGTAACATCTCCGTCTCTGGTGATTGTTCGGCCGGATAAGCAAGCCGTTACTGCGTCGATGTTTGAAATATATGGCTGGACCTTCGTTGCGATAATTGGGACAAAGCTGGATGTAATATTTCGGATTTCAAAACAATGTCGCGACAAATCCTGCTCGAACTCGAGGCCGTTCTCGCCATTGCAAATCGAGGGTCATTCCGCGCCGCAGCGCTCGAGCTCGGGCTGTCGGCAACGGCGCTCAGCAACCTGATCGGCAGGATCGAGCGGCAACTCGGCGTTCGCCTGTTCAATCGCACCACGCGAAGTGTCTCATTGACGGATGCAGGTCGAACCTTCGTTGAGCAGGTGACGCCAGCACTCCGCGACATCCAGGAGGCAATGGCAACCGTACGATCGCAACAGGACACACCAACAGGGACCCTGCGTATCAATGCCTTCGCCACCGGCGCCCGCGAGATATTGGCACCGCTGGTCCTGGCTTACCTGCGGCGCTACCCGCAGGTTCATATCGATCTCGTCACTGAAGGCCGAGTTATCGACATCGTCGCGGAAGGGTTCGATTTGGGTATCCGGACTGCCGACCTGGTGCCGAGTGACATGATCGCAGTCCCACTGGGAGCGCCTCGCAGCTTTGCCGTGGTCGCCACTCCCTCTTACTTCGCAGAGCACGGTCGCCCGTGCACGCCCCCCGATCTTCTGGCCCACAAATGCATTTGCATCCGGCTGCCGAACGGCGCGCCCTATCGCTGGCACTTCGAGAGGGAAGGAAGTCCCCTCCTGATCGACGTGGAGGGGCCGATCACGCTCGACGAAGCCTCGCTTGCGAGGATCGCCGTTCTAGACGGGACCGGGATCGGCTTCTTCATGGAGGCGGACGTGCGTGACGACATCGCCGCCGGCCGGCTTAAACGGGTCCGGCAGGATTGGACTCCGCCAACAACGCCTCTTTGTCTCTACTATCCAGGGCGCAAAAACCCATCGGCTGCATTCCGTGCTTTCATCGACATGGCGCGGGAATTCGGCAGGGCTGCAGCACGAAGCACCTAGTGCAATGGGGCCTCGATCGGGTCTGTTGCCGCCCCAAAATCGGGGGCGGCTTTTTTTTAAGCGTTAGGTTCGTGACCGGTCGCCTTATTTGACTTCCCGGACGGCGCCCTTGGAGGCGCTGGTGGTCAGGGCCGCATAGGCGCGCAGGGCCGTGGTGATCTTGCGCGTGCGCTTTTCGACCGGCTTCCAGGCGTCCGCGCCCTTGGCTTCCATCGCCTGTCTGCGCTCGGCGAGAACGGCGTCGGAAAGGTCTACCTTCATCACCCGGTTCGGAATGTCGATGACGATGGTATCGCCTTCCTCCACCAGGCCGATGGCGCCGCCTTCGGCGGCTTCCGGCGAGATGTGGCCAATGGAAAGCCCCGAGGACCCTCCGGAGAAGCGGCCGTCGGTGATCAGGGCGCAGGCCTTGCCGAGGCCCTTGGACTTCAGGTAGCTCGTCGGATAGAGCATTTCCTGCATGCCGGGACCGCCGCGCGGGCCTTCATAGCGGATCAGCACCACGTCGCCTTCCTTGACCTTGCCGGTCAGGATCGCGGAAACCGCGCTGTCCTGGCTTTCGAAGATGCGCGCCGGACCGGTGAATTTCAGGATCGACTCGTCGACGCCCGCGGTCTTCACGATGCAACCGTCCTCGGCAATGTTGCCGAACAGCACTGCCAGACCGCCGTCCTTGGAATAGGCATGGTCCGCATTGCGAATGACGCCGTTTTCCCGGTCGAGATCGAGATCATCCCAGCGGCGATCCTGGGAAAACGCCACCTGGCTGGGCACGCCGCCCGGAGCGGCACGGTAGAAGTCATGCACGCTTTCGGAATTGGTCTGCGTGACGTCCCAGCGGGCCAGCGCCTCCTTCATGGATTTGGAGTGGATCGTGGGCACGGTGCTGTCGATCAGGCCTGCCCGGTCAAGCTCGCCGAGAATGCCGAAGATCCCGCCGGCGCGGTGAATGTCTTCCATGTGAACATTGGCAACCGACGGCGCGACCTTGCACAGGACAGGCACCTGGCGCGACAAGCGATCGATATCGCTGATGGTGAAGCCGACTTCGCCCTCAAAGGACGCCGCCAGCAGGTGCAGCACCGTGTTGGTGGAGCCGCCCATGGAGATGTCGAGGGTCATGGCGTTCTCGAACGCCTTGAAAGTGGCGATGTTACGCGGCAGGACGCTTTCGTCGTTCTGCTCGTAATAGCGCTTGGCCAGATCGACGATCAGGTGTCCTGCCTCGACGAACAGCCGTTCGCGATCGGCGTGGGTGGCAAGTGCCGAGCCGTTGCCCGGCAGCGCCAGACCGAGGGCTTCGGTCAGACAGTTCATGGAGTTGGCGGTGAACATGCCCGAGCACGATCCGCAGGTCGGACACGCGTTCTGCTCCATCGTCAGGACGTCGGCATCCGACATGTTGTCGTCGGCAGCCGCGATCATGGCGTCGATCAGGTCGATCGACTTCGCCTCGCCGTTCTCGAGAACGACCTTGCCGGCCTCCATCGGACCGCCGGAGACGAAGACAACCGGAATGTTGAGCCGCATGGCGGCGTTCAGCATGCCGGGCGTGATCTTGTCGCAGTTGGAAATGCACACCAGCGCATCGGCGCAATGGCCGTTGACCATGTATTCGACCGCGTCGGCAATCACTTCGCGCGAAGGCAGCGAATAGAGCATGCCGTCGTGGCCCATGGCGATGCCGTCGTCGACCGCAATCGTGTTGAATTCCTTGGCGACGCCGCCGGCCTTTTCAACCTCGCGGGCGACCAGCTGGCCGAGGTCCTTCAGGTGTACGTGCCCCGGCACGAACTGAGTAAAGGAGTTGGCAATGGCGATGATCGGCTTGCCGAAGTCGCCATCCTTCATGCCGGTTGCGCGCCACAATCCGCGCGCACCGGCCATATTGCGTCCATGGGTCGACGTTCTTGAACGATACGGGGGCATCTTTCCGTCCTTCTTGGTCTTTGTTCCGGAGGTTCGAATATCCGGTCCGGCCACTCTCCCTCGGAATTTCTCCGCCGCAGCCTTTCTTAGGCACCGTTTTGTCAGCTTTTTGACCGGAACGAAAGGGCGGATTGGTTAAAAACAGTACGCTGCGGTACGGCTCCTGACGTTAGGCACTTCCAGAAACTCGGATTTCGGCGCGGACACTTCGATATCGACTGTTTCACTAGGCAAATCCGACAAGTTCGTAGCAGTTTGTTAAGAGACGATTCATCATAATTCCTCGGCAATTTGCTCAAGGCTCTCAACTTATGCACCTCGACACTCCGACGCTTTTTGCGGCGATTACAGTCGCCTATTACACCGGAGCGCTCGTGATGGGGATCATGGCCTTCGCCCTGCGGTCCCTGCCGAAACACATCCGGTTCGGCTGGGCCGGATGGTCGGTTGCCATGCTGTTATCGGGAACCTGCGCTTCCCTGGTAGGGCTGCGCGGAACAGTACCCGACTTCGTCAGCATCGCCGTCGCAAATGCCCTGATGATTTTCGGTTTCGGTATCCGCCCCAACGCTCTCAGCCTCTTGAACGCGGAACGGCTTCGTTATCCGTGGCTGCCGTTTGCAGCGACCTTTGGATGGATTGTCCTTTATCAGGTTCCCTGGTTCCGCGACGATCTGATCCTGCGGGTCTTGTACGTCAACATCTTCAGCATTCTTGCTATGGCGCTCTGCATCCGGGAATGCTGGTTTCAGCACAAGGCGCAATTCATCAGCTCGTGGTTTCTGATCGGCGTTTTCGGCATCGATATCATGATCCGCCTCAACATGATCATGATGCACCTCACGATACATTTTCCGAACTTCAAGGACGCCTTCCAGACCACGTCCCTGCAATTCGGTATGGTCGCACTCCTCGTTGCGGTCGTTTTCAAGATTGTCGGGCTGGGCATCGCGGTCTTCGAGAAAATGAAAGGGCAATACCAGGAGCAGGCCCTCGTGGACGCCCTGACCGGGCTGCCTAACCGTCGCGCCTTTGAAACGTCGACCCAGGGCAAGCTCGACGCCATGAAACCGGATGCGATGGCCTACGCTCTTGTAACACTGGAAATCGACGGCTTGCAGACCAAGAACGACCGGTTCGGCCACTCGATGGGCGAGGCGTTGATGCGACTGCTGGGGCGTATTTGCCTGGAGACGGCGCCAAGCCGCGCGCAGGTCGGCCTCATCCGGCAAAACCAGATTGCCTTGTTCGTACCGGATACGGATCAGACCGAAGCCAGTGCGATCGCCAAGAGGATCAGCCGGACCCTGACCGTGGAAAGCGAGCGCGCGGCGGGCAAAAAACTGACTGTGACCCTCAGTTGCGGCATTTTCTGCGGAGATGCGACGACCGCGTTCGACCGGGCTCTCGAAGTCGCCGATCATTGCCTCAGCAAGTCAAGGGCCCACGGCGGCAACCAGATTGTCGCAAATAACGGGCAGGAATCGGGACCGCTCGTTCCGGAAATCGTCCTGTCGCCGTTCGCGACCCGGCAACAGGCATCGGCGTAGGACTTGCTTTGCAAAACAGACTGAAACGGCCGGGCGGAGGAGGCTTTCCGCGCCGGCCGTTTGTCGAGCTGCGCCTGCCCTCGGGCTCCGGGAGAAACCGTGGCGGAGGCAGGCACAGCGGGGCTCATCATTCCCGAATTCAGGCGGCTCTGGTTTCCTGCAAAGTCGGATAATCGGTGTAGCCCTCCCGGCCACCACCGTAGAATGTCGACTGATCCCACTCGTTCAGCGGCGCATTCGCTTCCAGCCGTTCCACCAGATCCGGATTGGAAATAAAGAGCTTGCCGAAGGCGACCAGGTCGACCTTACCGGTCTCCACCGCCTCGATGGCCATGTCCCGGGTGTAGCCGTTGTTGCCCATGCGGACGCCCTTGAACCTGCCGTAAAGCGCTTCCAGGCTTGCCCCTTCCGGGAGATCCCGCGGACCACCGGTCTGGCCTTCGACCAGATGCAGGTAGGCCAGACCGTAGCCGTTGACGATATCAATCGCATGGCCGAAAAGCGCCATCGGATCGCTGTCGGAGATGTCGTTGGCCGAGGAGAACGGGCTGAAACGGATGCCGGTTCGGTCGGCGCCAATTTCGGAGACAACAGCTTCAAGGACCTCATTCAGGAACCGCGTCCGGTTCTCGATCGAACCACCATAGGCATCCGTGCGCTTGTTGGAACTGTCGCGCAGAAACTGATCGATCAGATAGCCGTTCGCCGCATGGATCTCGACGCCGTCGAAGCCGGCCCTGATCGCGTTGGCCGCGGCCTTGCGGTAATCTTCGACAATTCCCGGAATTTCATCGATCTCCAAGGCGCGCGGGGTCGGCGTCTCGACGAAACCCGTGCCGTCGAAGGTCCGGGAATTCGCGGCAAGCGCGGACGGGGCGACAGGGGCCTCCCCGTTCGGCTGAAGCGAGCCGTGGGAGATCCGGCCGACATGCCAGATCTGGACAACGATCCGGCCGCCTTTGGCATGAACCGCATCGGTCACCTTCTTCCAGCCCTCGATCTGTGCATCGGAATGAATACCCGGTGTCCAGGCATAGCCCTTCCCCTGGGGCGAGATCTGCGAGCCTTCGGTCACGATCAGGCCGGCGCCGGCGCGCTGGGAATAATAGTCCACGTGGATGTCATAGGGCGCGTCGTCTTCCGGCCTTGACCGGTTGCGGGTCAAGGGCGCCATGACGATCCGGTTCTTCAACTCGATGGCACCGGCTTTCAGGGGTGTAAACAACTTCGCTTCGCTCATTTCGCTCTCCTCGGAGGCTTTTGAATTTACGGACCAAACAGTCCAAAAATAGCCGCACCACTGACCGGGATCGGTGCTGCGGCGGATATTCCGCCCTTTAAGGTTATGTGGCCAGGATCGTCCTCGCCGCCTCAAGGGCCGTGGCAATGCTTTCCGGCGGCATGCCGGACTTTCGAAGGGTCAGGGTTCCGATGGCAAGCGCTGCAAGCGCACGGGCCTTGTCCCGCGCCACTTCCGGATTGTCGGGGCTCAGGGCTTTTGCAAACAGCTCCTCGATCCGCTCCAGATGACGGCGGCCGAGTTCGGCAACCTCCTCGTGGTGCGGCGCCAGCTCGGTAATACAGTTGACCAGCATGCATCCGCGCGGTCCGCCCGACGAACCGGACAGCGCATCCAGCATGGCCTTGACCGCCTGGTCACGCGGCCCCTTGGCAAGTTGTTCCAGTGCCTGGAGTGCTGCATGGGAATAACTCTGGAGCACGGCAATCAGAACGCCCTGCTTGGAACCGAAGGCGGAATAGAAACTCGATCGGGACAGTCCCATCGCCGCCGTCAGATCGTCGACAGACGTCGCCTCGTAGCCCTGTCGCCAGAACACCTGAAGCGCCTTGTCCAGCACCTCGGCCTCATCATAACAGCGCGGCCGTCCGGGGCCTGGATGGCCCTTGGGACCGCCCTTTACGGAGGACATGCTTTGGGTGTGGTCTCGAGTCATGACTTGGATATTGGACTGCCCGGTTCGTTATTCAATAGAGCAAATTATTATTTTGGACCGGACATTCCGAATTCCGAACATCCGCGGACGACCACCCCCGGTCAGGGCCGTCCGGCCTAGACGGACTGGATCACGCCTGCGAAAACGCCTAAAGTCTCATGAATTGGCCAAAGCGGGGGCGTTTCCGGTCCTTTTTCATTGTTTATTCCGCATATCAGGCAAGCCTTATGGACGACGACACCCTCACGCCAGAAGACAAGGCGGAACTCTCCGAAGCGGCGGCCAAGCGCCTCGAATTCAGCACCGTCACCATCGGGCTGATCCTGTTCATGATCGGGATCGCGGTCGGCTTCCCACTCGCGGTGATCGGCACATCCTTTCTGACAGAAAACGCCGGCATCCTGGTTTCGATCATACTGACGCTCGCAGGGGTGATCGCCCTCCTGGGCACGCTGATCCTGCTGTTCCGCCGCCGGATCCTGCAATTTCTGTTCAATGTCTCCGCGACCCAGCTCGAACTGTTTTCCCGGCCTTTGTCGGAAACCGCCCGCAGCATCATGGACAAGAATCCGGCGAGCGCCATCAACTCGGCAGAGGAGCTGACCCGCCTTTTGCTGGCGCGCTGGACCTGGATTTCCACCCGCCGCTGGCTCATCGGTTCGCTGACCGGACTGATCGCATCCCTGGCCGCCCTGGCCGGGACAGCGCTCCTGTTCCGCCAGAACGAACTCATCGCCATCCAGACGACCCGGCTGGAACAGCAGAACGACCTCCTTGTCACCCAGATCGAACTCGGCGAGGCCCAGCGCACCGCCGGCATCGTGCAGGGGCTTCTGGAAATCGGCGACAAGCTATCCCAGGAAACCGAGGCCCTGAAAAACGACGGCCGCCCTGGGGCTTTCTTCAAGCTGGACGAACTGACCAACGGCATCCGGGCGCGCATCATCGCGGCGACCCAATCGGCCCGGCCCTACCGCTATCTGCAAACCTCGCTCGTCAACGCGAACGACACCAACGCGCTCAACATGCTCGCGATGTCCCGGCGTCCTGAAATCCTGCGCAACCCGGAGCTGGTTGCCGAGCTTGCGGGGCGCCGGAACCGCGGGATCCTGCGAGAGTATCCGGTCAGCCCGGAGCGCGGAGTGATCCTGTCCATGCTCTACAGCGCCGGTATCCTGGAAACGGAACTCCTGAGCTTTTTCGGTGCGGATTTCTCCTATTCGGAAGTCGCGATCGACACCTTGAACCTGATGACCTTCCGCTTTGCCCGGCTGCGGTTTTCGAGTTTCGAGCACATGGCGCTCAATTCCGTGACCTTCGGCGGGGCCAGCCTCGACAAGGCCCGGTTTCGTAACTCCGTGCTGACGAAATGCGATTTTTCCTCGATCCCCAGCGACAAGGTGGAACCGCCTTACAGGGGCGATCCCGGCATGGCCTACATGCCCACGACCATGGCCGGCGTCGACTTTACCGACGCCGTCGTGCTCGACGCCGATTTCACCAACGTCCACGCCCTTGCCATGAACTTCGATGGGGCCCTGGTCTCAAACACCACATTCAACGGTGCCGACATCGGCGGAAGCACCTTTCGGAACGCGATCCTCGTCTCCCCTGATTTCACAGGCGCAGGCCTGCAGTCGGTCGACTTCGACGGCGCTATCGTCTTCGGCGCGGATTTCCTGGAAAAGGCCATGTCCCAGGCCCAGGAAGGCACCTTCAAACCGGAACGGTTCGAAATGGCGGAAATCACCTTCGGAGAAGTAGAAACCCATCCGCGCGCCGTCCAGATCTTCTCTGTGCCGGAGGAGCTGATTTCGGGTCAGAAACCCTTCAGAATCAAACGGGTCAAACCCTTCGGCGAATGATGTTCCGCCGAACTGGAAATTCACTGCAAGGGTTACATTTTGGACCGATCATTCCTATTTTAAATTCATCACGCATCACGCATTGGTGAACTTCGAATGATCCCCTTTTCCGTTCTCGACCTATCCCCCGTTCCACAAGGCCACACCGTCCGTCAGGCGCTTGCCAATACGAAGGACCTCGCACAACACGCGGAAAGCTGGGGCTACAAGCGCTACTGGCTTGCCGAACACCACAATATGCTTGGGATCGCCAGTGCGGCCACGTCCGTCCTGATCGGCCATGTTGCCGGTGCGACCTCGACCATCCGGGTCGGCTCCGGTGGCGTCATGCTGCCGAACCATGCGCCGCTCATGATTGCCGAACAGTTCGGCACGCTGGCCGAACTCTATCCGGACCGGATCGATCTCGGCCTCGGCCGCGCGCCCGGCACCGATATGCTGACCGCTCGCGCCCTGCGCCGGAACATGGACCAGACGGACACATTCCCGCAGGACGTCATGGAACTGATCGGCTATCTGGACGATCCGGTGGAAGGCGCGAAGATCCGAGCGGTTCCAGGCATGGGCACCAAGGTGCCAGTCTGGATCCTGGGGTCCAGCCTCTACGGCGCGGAGATGGCGGCCTATTACGGCCTGCCTTATGCCTTCGCCTCGCACTTTGCGCCCGCCGAACTTTCCAATGCCTCGAAAATCTACCGGCGCAAGTTCCAGCCGTCGAAATTTCTCGACAAGCCGCATTTCATGATGGCGGTCAATGTATTCGCGGCGGCAACGGATGCGGAAGGCGCGTATCTTCGAACCTCCATGCAGCAGGCCTTCATCAACCTGAGAACCGGGCGCCCCGGCCCCCTGCCCGCACCGGTCGCGGACCTGGAATCCCTCGTCGGACCTGTCGCCATCGAGATGGTGGAGGATGCCTTGCGCATTTCCGCCGTCGGCGCGCCGGAGACGGTCAAGAATAAGCTTGCTGACCTGACCTCGACCTATCAGCCGGACGAGGTGATCATCACCGGCCAGATCCATGATCATGCATCCCGACTCAATTCCTTCCGGATCGCGGCACAGGCGATGAAGGAGTTGAACGCGGAGACGGTCTGAACAGCGCCGCTCCGCCTTTCTTTGAGGATGAAAGCCGCTGGTTGCAGAGATCGCAATCGACACGATTAGGGATATAAACCTATCGGGCCTATAATCTCTCTCGGATATTTTCGTTCTTCCACCGGAGGCTGTCATGCCGGAATTCAAGCTGATCGACGTTGCCGAAATTCCCTATTTCTATCAGGAACGAAGCTGCGGCATGGCGCCGGAGGACATCGGCGCCGCCATGGGAGAGACGTTTCAGGCGGTGTGGGACTTCCTTTTGGAAAGCGGTGTCGAGACGACCGGTAAGGCGCTGTCTGTCTATTACGCCTACGATCCGGACGAAATGACCTTTCGGGCGGGCTTTTCCGTCGATGCGGATGACCGGGAAAAAGCGACAGACCCGATCCGTTACGACACGACCCCGGCCGGCCGGGTTCTCCATTTTCGCCATACCGGACCGTATTCAAAGTTGCGCGACAGCTACGGCCAGATGATGGCCTATATGGAGAAAGAAGGTCTGAAGATCGCCGCTCCGGCCTGGGAGGTCTATCTCAACGATCCGACCAAAACGCCGGAAGACGAGTTGCTGACCGACGTGTTCGTCTCCCTCGCCTGATCAACCGATCTACTCTCCGAACAGCCCCTTTACCGAAGGCCATTCGGCACCGTCGTGGTGGGCGGCAATGGCAAGGAACTCTTCCAGAAAGGCATAGCAGCCTTCCTCATGCGCCAGATGGTGCGAGAGAATCCCCAGCGGCTCACGCGCGTTGGTGCGGCGACGGCAAAGCTGCAGGTCGAGGCGGATGGCAGCGCTGTTCCAGCCGATGAAACGGCGGTCCTTCTTCCAACGGATAATGTCGAGGTGGGTCTGCACCTGGTGCGCCCGCGGGAAATTCAGCCAGGTGAAGGTGGACAGGCCCGGAAGTCCGATTTTCGGCAGGCGCCTTGAGATCTCCGGCGCTATTCTGTTCCAGGGTGGCACCATCGCATGCACGAACCGGTCGCCGAACAGGGTGTCGAGCTTTGCCTTGCCCTCCGCCAGTTCACCCAAAAGTTGATCCGGGTCGCGGCGGGTCCCGAGTTCGGCTGCCCCTTCGCCGAGATCCTTGCGCTGGAAATTCTTGTGCTGCCAGCCGTGCTGCAGGACGATCGCGTGCGGTTCGCTCGCCAGCCGGTCGGCCAGGGCCTGTGTGGCATCCTTCGGAATCACGGCGAGCGCCACGTCAACATCGTGTTCGTTCGCGATCGACAGCAGCCGGTCCAGATCCCCGGTCGGCTCGACGGCATCGTCGTCGCGCCACCAGAACCGGACCTTCCGTCCCCGCTCGGCGAACCAGTCGAGGTGCGCGGTCAGATCCGAGCGGAACCTTTCGAGGCCGTCATCCATCAGCCCCGGGCCTTCAGGTCTTCCATGAGAATATCCGCGCTCTTGTCCGCGCCGCCCAGAAGCACATGATGATGGGAGCGCGGCAGCGCGAGCGCATCGTCTGCGGCCTGGGCGAGTATCTCGGTCGTCAGGTTATGCTCTTCGGCGACCACCACCCGGCCGCGGGCGGCAAGGGCCTTGGCGCGCTGCGCCTGCTCGGTTTCGGTCGCCTGCGCGAAGGGCACGAGCACGGAGGCGACACCAGCGTCCAAGATATCGAGAATGGTGTTATAGCCGGCCTGGCTGATGGAAAGGCGTGCCCGTTTCAGCATGCCGGTAAAGTCGGGCCGTGCGCGCTCCACGATAACGCCCTCGCCCGCCCTTCTCTGATAGTCTTGGAAATCCTCTTCCGAAATATTATGGCCGACCAGGATCCGCCACGTGCAATCCCCGGCCCGGCGCGACAGCGGGCGGGCATCCACCGCGGCACTCAGAAACGCCTCGGCCAGGGCGCCGCCGCCGCAGGAGACGATCACCTCGTCCTCGCCGTCGCCTTCCGGGGGCTCGGGCCGGTCACCGGCGCGCATCACGTAGCCGGTGTAGCGCACCAGATCTTCAACCTTGTGGGCGAAGGGGAAGCTGTCGGCCAGGGTTATGAAATCCGGATCGGCATGAACGAGCACCCGGTCGTAATAGGCGAGCGCCTTGTCGGCCATCCACTCCTCTTTCCAGAGCTCGTTCTTGGGTACCAGGATATCGCGGACGGAACAGGCAATCAGAGGCGGCTTATCAAGCGCCTTGACCGTATCCAGCACGCTCGCCAGCTCGAATTCGAACTGGCGGCGGCCGAAGGGATAGGTCTCCGTCAGAAGCAGGTCGTAGGGCTTGGCGGCGAGCGCCTTCAGCGTCGCGGTCGTGCGCATCTCCTTCCAGACGGGGTCGATGTCGTCGCCGTCGAGGGTGATGATCCGGCTGAAGGCCGCGTTCGCACTTTTGGCCGGCGGAAGCTGGACGATTTCCAGGCCCGTGGTGTCGAGGGTCGGTGGCAGCAGGTTGCCCGTCGCCAGAGTAACTTCGACGCCGCGTGCCACCAGCGCCTTGCCGATGGCCGCCGCGCGCACCGCATGGCCGGTTCCCAGAAGGTGCTGGACATAGATGAAGGCGGTCTGGGTCATGGGGTCAATTGTCCTGCTTTGGCTTGGAACGGACGCATCTATAATGCTCTTGCGCGGCTTTGAGGAAGGCGTCAAGGCGGGCGGCGCCGGCCTGAAGCGAATGGTCCTGCGCGATATGCGCCGCCGCAGCAGCCCCGAACGCGCGGACTTTCATGGGATCGTGCAGAACACTGCGCAGCCGTTCCGCGAAGGCCTTCGCATCGCCTTCCGGGGCCAGCAATCCGGTGACACCGTCCTGCACGATTTCCGGCACGCCGAGCGCATCGCCGCAGATGACACCGGTCCCGGCCGCCTGAGCCTCCAGGGTGACGACCCCGAAAGCCTCGCGGATGGCTGGCCAGACGAACAGGTCATGGGCGGCATATTGGGCGGCAAGCTGTTCGGGCGGCAACGCGCCGAGCCAGCGGATACGGTCGGCGGGAAACAGCGCCAGGACATGATCCCGCGCGGGGCCGTCGCCGATGATCGTCAGCTGCCACGGCAGATTCCGGACAAGCCCAAGCGCCTCGGCAAGGACTTCGTAGGAACGGGTCTTGTCGCCCTCGCGCATCATGCCGACAGCCAGGAGCTTCAGCGGCGCCTGAACGGGCGGGCGTGGCGTTTTCGCCGCTTCCTCGAACGCGCGGCTGTCGAGAAAGGGAAGAAGCACGCCCGGACGTGGATCATCGGGATCGGTGAAGAACGGCAGAAGCCGTTCCCGGTCCCAGTTATGGATCGCCGCGACCGCATCGGACCGGTGCAGCGCCTCGTCCGCGGCCTTAAAGCCAAGCGCCCAGGGCCCGGTCTTGCGTTTCAACGCCCGGCTCGCCTCGACGATCACATAAGGCAGTCCGAAGCGGTCAGCGAGTACCGGACCGATCCAGTCCGGCGCCTTGTGGTAGAGGTGATAGGTCAGGAACAGATCCGGCCGATAGCCTTCCCGGGTCCAGCTTTCGGCCACCCGATCCGCCTCCTGGAGAGCCGCTTCGCGAACCGCCGTCAGCACCTCGTCGCCGCCGTCCTTGCGCCAGGAACGGAAACGGCTTGCGATCCGCACCTCGTGGCCAGCCGTCTCCAGCGCCTTGACGATCAGCCGGCCCATGGTCCGGTCACCGGACGGAACCGGATCGTCGATCGGCTTCATCGGAGCTGTGAAGGCGATTCTCAAGGTATCGGGTTCCTGTTTTCCAGTGTTCTAAAGGACTTTCCTGAACTTCTCCGCCAGACGATCGAGGCCCGGCTCGGTAGCGAAATGGGTCCGCACATGCTTTGACGAGGCAGTCCCGAGCCGGTTCCGTTCAGCCGGATCCCGGATCAGGTCCGCAATCGCCTTTGCCAGCATAGCCGGATCTCCCGGCTGCACCAGCCGCCCGGTCTCGCCGTCCGTAATCAATTCCGGAATGGCGGACACCTCGGTGGACAGGCAGCACAGGCCCATGGACTGGGCTTCCATCAGCACGTTCGGCAGGCCGTCGCGGTCGCCGGTTTTCGCAAGCTTTGACGGCAGAACGAACAGGTCCGCCGCCTGGCAGGACTTGATGACCTCTTCCCGCGGCTGCGCGCCGCGCCAGGTGATCCGGTTGGACAGGTTCAGCTTCTCCGCGCGGGCTTTCAGCTTTTCGGCGAGCTGACCGCCGCCGATATGGGTGAAGTGCCAGTTCAGGTCCTGCGGCAGCTTCGACAGCGCCGTCAGAAGGTCGTTGTAGCCCTTCTTTTCCACGGCACGACCAACGGAAAGCAGCCGCACCGGATCACCGGACCCGTCGCGCGTCGAATGCCCGGCTTCGAGCATCGGAAAATCGGTGAAGTCCAGACCGTGATAGACCAGTTCGATCTTGTCCGGCTCCTTACACAGGCTTTTCAGGTGGGCGGCGTTGACACCGGTGCAGGTCACACCCCAGGCGGCATCGTCCAGCTTGGTTCTCAGATCCCATTCGGGGCTGGTCCAGATGTCCTTTGCATGGGCCGAAAACGACCACCCCCGGCCCGACAGATGGGCCGCGTAACGCGATGCCGAACAGGGCGTGTGCAGATAGTGGGTATGAATCCAGGTGACGTCTTCGGGAAGTTCATGGGCAAAAACGCAGCCCTGCGCCCAGCGCCGGTAGCGGCTCGGGTTCTTCTCGTGCTTCAGATCCGCTTCAAACAGCTTCAGGGCGGCCTCATAGGTAGGCTGCTCTTCGGCCCAGCGCCGTGCCCTGCGGACCCGCGCCGGATCGTCGGAAATATATTCCGGCAAATAGAGCACTTCCGCGGAAATCTGGCGGTGCAGTTCGTGGATGTAGGGGTCGTAGGGTTCGCGCAGCGCCACGATCAGGATCGGAACGCCGCGCCGTTCGAGACCGAGAATTTCCTGCGCGATAAAGGTTTCGGACAGGCGCGGATAGCCTTTGACCACGACGGCGATACGGGACATGCGGTTTCTCGGGCTCAGCGTTCTGTGACGGGATGTTCGGATGGGAGGCGCGGGTGATGTTTACAAAACAGCCCGTTTGGCGTCGATACGTGCCGTGCGGTTTTCCTGAAAGATCTCGCCGACCCTGGCGCCGATGATATCCAGGCCATCGAGCAGATTCTCGATGCCGGCGGACGAAGGCTTCGGATTTTTCGGCAACCTGGCCAGGGCATCGGCCATGAGGCCCGGGTCCGGATACCGCTCGATCGGCAGCACCGTCAGGATGCCGCTTTGCTCCGCCCGGTCGGCGCGAATCGCCTGTTCCCGGCGCGGTATGATTCGCGGCACCATCAGCGTCGGCTTGTCGAAGGACAGGATCTCGCAGAAGGTATTGTAGCCACCCATACCCACGATCGCAGTGGCATTGGCAAGATAAGGTTCGATCTGCGGCGTGAAGCGGAGGATCGACACGTCGCGCAGGTTCTCCGCCCGTTCGGCGAAATGGGCCACATGCGCCGCCGGCATGAACGGACCCAGAATGATCAGTGCGGGAAACAGGGGACGCGTTCTTGCCTCGTAGGCGCGCATCACCCAGTCGACCATTTCCACGCCGTCACCGCCACCACCGGGCGTAACAAGGATATAGGGCTCATCGCCGAAGGGCGTCGGCTGCGGCAGATTCTCGGCGCCTTCCGGCAGATCCCGGCGCAAATATCCGGTGTAGCGGACCTTGTCGAGAACGGTCTGGGGAACCTCCATGCCTTCCAGCGGATTGCACACGCCCTCCGGGCCATAGACCCAGATTTCGTCGTAAAGATCCTTCAGTGCCGGGAAGACGTTCTTTCGGTCCCATTCCTGTTTCAGGATTTCCGGGTCGTCCATGACATCGCGCAGCCCCAGCACCAGACGCGTATCGGTATTCTTGAGCGCCTCCAGGGTTCCCAGAACCTCGCCACGAAGGCCGAGCGGCTCCTTGTCGACGATGAAGATGTCCGGTGCGAACACTTCTGCCGTGTGCTCAATGATCGATGAGCGGATCGCCAGGGTATGATCGATGTTCAGGTGCAGCGACAGCGGCGTGTACTCGCCGTCGCGCAATTTGATCACGCCGGGGATTCTCACGAAATCGACGCGGGAGCGGAACTCGAAACTGCCGATGATCGGGGAACCTGACAGAATCAGAACGGACAGGGTATCAAACGTCCCCACCAGGGAATGCGCAATCGCTCTGCAGCGACGCAGGTGCCCAAGCCCGAAGGAATCATGGCTGTAGATCAGGATCTTCGGTGAATTGGAACGCATACTTTCCCTAATCTGCGCCTGACTGCCCTGGGGATTTATGTCCCAGAAACGACCGTTTTGTCACGTCTCGTCTTACGGAAATGACCAGCTTGTTTGCCAGTGTGGCATTTCCGTTTATGACTTTGTTATTTGCGGGTAGCACATCCTAGCTGTCCGGTTAATATAATTCACTGGCTGTGTGTGCACGCAGTTGAACTTTATCGATTTGGATGCCGACATGGAAAAGAGCCTGTTTCGCTTCATATGGAAGTTCAGTGCACGCCAGCAGATATTCATTCTTCTCATCACGATCATCTCCTATCCGATCACCTATATTCTGCTCGAGCTGCCGAAGCTGATCGTCAATGACGCGGTTCAGGGCGATGGCTTTCCGCGTGATATTTTCGGCCTGGAATTCGACCAGATCTCATATCTGTTTCTGTTGTGCTCGGCCTTCCTCGCTCTCGTCGTCGCCTCCAACGGGCTGAAGCTCTATATCAATGTGTTCAAGGGCCGGCTTGGCGAACGCATGCTTCGCAGGCTGCGCTTCGATCTCTTCCAGCGGGTCTTGCGGTTCCGGCTGCCCCATTTCCGCAAGGTGAGTTCGGGTGAAATCATCCCAATGATCACGGCGGAAGTCGAGGATGTGGGCGGGTTCATCGGCGAGGCGATCGCGCTGCCCGCCTATCAGGGCGGCATGCTTGTGGTGCAGCTCGGCTTCATCTTCATGCAGGATCCCCTGCTCGGTCTGGCCGCGATCAGTTCCTATCCGATCCAGGGCTATGTGATCCCGAAACTGCAGCGCAAGGTGGTGCTTCTCGCGCGCAAGCGGGTGAAAAACATCCGACTGATTTCCGACAAGATCGGCGAGAGCATTTCCGGGGTTCCGGAAATTCATGCCAACGACACGTCTGCCTGGCATTCGGCGGATTTTTCCGACCGGCTCTACGAAAATTTCAAGATCCGCTACGAGATCTTCAATCGAAAATATTTCATCAAGTTTCTCAACAACTTCATGAACCAGCTCACGCCGTTCTTCTTCTATCTGATCGGCGGCTATCTGGTGATTGAAGGCAACATGAGCATCGGCGCCCTGCTCGCGGTGATTGCCGCCTACAAGGACCTGGCCGGCCCCTGGAAGGAACTTCTGGCCTATTACCAGATCGTGGCTGACGTCGACGTGAAGTACCAGACTGTCGTGGAGAACTTCGATCCGCCCGACATCTATCCGGTCGAGCGCCTGACGTCCGACGACCACATCCAGTTGTCCGGCGACCTGAAACTCAGCAATGTCTCGTTTTCCGGCGGTGCCGCCGGCCAGGAGGTCATGGATATCTCCATGACTGTGCCGGCCGGGAAATCCTGTGCCGTCGTCGGGCAGGACGGCTCGGGCCGGTCGGAGGTCCTGCAGCTCGCCGCAGGGCTGGTCAGTCCTTTATCGGGCCGCGTCGAAATCGGCGATCAGGATCTCGACCGGCTGACAGCTGCGACACTCGGCCGGGAAATCGCCTATGTCGGCGGCGCCATCCATATCTGGACGGGAACCATCCGGGACAATCTCTATTATGGCCTTCGTCATCGCCCGATCTCCGTTCCGGAACGTTCCGGCGATGCCTTGCGGGAGTACAATCGCCGGCTCCTTGAGGCCAAGGAGACCAAGAACCCGACCTATGACATCGAAGCTCTCTGGGACGATCTGTCGGCAACCGGTACCGACAATGAGGAAGCCTTGGATGCCAGCGCATTGAAGCTGCTCACCGCGGTCGGCCTGGATGCGGATGTCTACCGGCTGGGCCTCCAGTCCCGCTTCGACCCGGGGATGAACGAAACGTTTGCGGAAAGAATTCTCACGGTCCGCAGGGAACTGACCGACCGGATCGCCCAGGATCCCAAGCTCAAGGATCTGGTCGAATTGTGGGATATGAAGACCTTCAACCCCAGCGCAAGTCTTGCGGAGAACCTGTTCTTCGCGGTCCCGACCGACCCGGAGATCACCCCGGACATGATGCCGGAGATTCCGGAGGTCAAGGACTTCCTGGCCACCGCGGGCCTGGACAAGAAGTTCCTGGAAATCGGTCTCAAGATCGCCGAAACCATGGTCGAGCTGTTTGCGAACGTCAGTGGCGACAGCGGATTGCTGGGCAACTACTCGTTCATCACCCAGGACGAGCTTCCGGACTTCGAGCGCATGATCCGGGTCGCGCGTTCCGGACAGCAGAAGCCGGGACTTTCGGAAAATGACAAGGTCCGGCTCCTGTCGCTGGCCTTCAAGCTGGTACCGGCCCGCCATCGTCTGGGCATCATGAACGACGAACTGCAGTCCCAGATCATTGCCGCCCGCGCCCAGTTCCGCGATCAGGTGGTCGAGAAGGACGACAAGTTCCTCGCGATCGATCCGAACCTCTATCTGCCGCCGCTGACCATAGAAGACAATCTCCTGTTCGGTCGCGCCCGTGTGGACCGCCGGGATGCACGCCAAAGGATTGACCGGGTCCTGCGCTCGGTTGTGGAGGAAACAGGCCTGCGCGAACCGATCATTTATGCCGGCTTCAGCTATCATGTGGGTATTTCGGGCTCTCGCCTGTCCGCCCAGCAACGCCGGCGCCTGGCGCTTGTCCGCGGTCTTCTGAAGAATGCGAAGGTGACCATTCTCGACGATATCGCCACCGGGCTCAGCGACGAAGACAAGGCTTTGCGCCAGTCGATCCGCACCGTTCTTGAAGGCCGGACCCTGTTGTTCGGCACGCCGAACGAAGTGGTTGCCGCCGAATTCGACCATGCGGTTACGCTTGATCAGGGACGGATTGCATCGAAAGATACTCAGGATGCTTGAGGATCGGCAACCAAGATGCTTTTCTGGAACCCGCTTGCCGGTGACGGCCGGCAGATGTCTCGCCGTCTCTGACGGCAAAGGAGGTTAGTGTGTCTTTGGATAGCGAAGTCGGGGCTCTGCGCAAGATTCCCTTGTTCAGGGGTATCGACGATACAAAGCTGCGACTTCTTGCCTTCATCAGCGACCGGATGGAGTACAAGACCGGCGAACGCTTGTGTACCCAGGGAGAAGAAGGTGATTCCGCCTTCATCATCCTGAAAGGATCCGCCGACGTTCTGGTCAACACCCCCGACGGGGAAAAGGCCGTGGCCAAGGTCGAGGCCAACTCGATCGTCGGCGAAATCGCCATCCTGTGTGATGTGCCGAGAACCGCAACCCTTGTCGCGGCAAACGACATGGATGTGCTCACAGTTTCCAAGGATGATTTCCTGAAGCTCTTGAAGGAATTTCCCGATATGGCCCTTGAGGTCATGCGTACTCTTGCCCTCAGGCTGGAGCAAACGACGCGCGATCTTGCCGCTGCCCGCTCGGGCGCGGCGGCTTGAAGGAGTATTGAGTGGCCGACCAGTTTTCGCTTCGCTGCTGGGGTGCGCGCGGCTCGACGCCGACGCCGGGTGCCAGCACGCTCCGCTACGGCGGGGAAACGACCTGTTTCGAACTTCGCGCCGGCAAGTCGCTTGTGCTGGTCGACTGCGGCTCGGGCGCGCGGAATTTCGGCGCGGATCTGTGCAAGTGCGCGCCGGTCGCCTTCGATCTCCTGTTCACCCACACGCATCTGGACCACATCTGCGGGCTGCCGTTTTTCAAGCCCGCCTATGATCCCCGCTTCGAGGTGAACGCTTGGGCGGGACATTTCCTCGACGAGACCAGCCTGGTGGATATCGTCGAACGGATCATGTCGCCACCGATCTTTCCCGTTGCCGCAAAAACCCTGAAGGCGGTGAACTTCCGCACATTCCAGGCCGGAGACATCCTGCCGCGCAATGACGACCTGGTCATCCGGACGGTCCGGCTCAATCATCCCGGCGGCGCCTGCGGCTACCGGTTCGACTACCAAGACAAGTCGATCTGCATCATCACCGATCACGAGCATGGCGATCCGGAGATCGATGCCAATGTCCGCAGCTTCGTGGAGGGGGCCGATGTCATGATCTACGATGCCATGTTCACCGACGACGAATATGAAACCTACAAGGGTTGGGGACATTCCACATGGCAAGAGGCCGTTGCCCTTGCCCGGGAGGCAAACGTAAAGGTGCCGGTTCTGTTCCATCACGACCCGCGCCGGTCCGACGACGAACTCGATGAGATCGGCATGGCCGCGGACGCAGCCTATCCAGGCACGTTGGTTGCGAGCGAGGGCATGCTGCTCACACCTTAACCGCTTTCTGCCGATCACGCAGGATCACAAAGCTTGAAGAAGGCTTGCCGTCGCCCGTCGGACCGCGCAATGTGGCGGAATCGGGCGTTGCCGGGTTTTCCGGTCCCAAATGAGAAGCAAGCGACACGGCGATGGCGGGGTTTCGGGACACAATCAGCTCCATACTGAGAGGCGGGCTGCCGGAACCGGGGATACCTGAACGGGTCCGCGCCGAATTCCGCCTGCGCGAAGCGGAATCGGAGCGGCTGATCGGCTGGGTTCAGCTCGCCCTGGTCCTGTTCTTCTCCTCGCTTTACGCCATCGCCCCGCGCGCGGAAGGGACTGCCGGGTTTAATTTCGTTCCGCTCGCGCTTGGCATCTACTTTCTTTTTACACTCGTCCGGCTGGTTCTCTCGTACCGGATCATCCTGCCAACCTGGTATCTGATCGTCTCCATCGGCGTCGACATGGCACTCCTGGTCGGCCTGATCTTTTCCTTCCATATCCAGTACAATCAGCACCCGACCTTCTATCTGAAGGCGCCGACGCTGATGTATATGTTCATCTTCATCAGCCTGCGCGCCCTGCGCTTCGACCCCCGGTTCGTTCTGACCACGGGCTTCGTCGCGGTGTGCGGCTGGGTCGGTCTGGTGCTTTATGCCGTTCTGGCGGATATGGGCAGCATGCGGGTCACCCGGAACTATGTCGAATACCTGACCAGCAATTCCATTCTGATCGGCGCGGAACTGGACAAGACTGTTGTCATCATCACGGTGACCGCGATCCTGACCGCTGCACTCTACCGAGGCCGGAAGATGATGATGTCGTCGATACGGGAACAGACGGCGGCAAGTGATCTCCGCCGCTTCTTCGCGCCCGAGGTCGCGGCCTCCATCACAGGCGCAGAGGACAGGCTTCAGGCCGGCGAAGGTGTCGTTCGGGAAGCTGCCATCCTTTATGTGGATGTCCGAAACTTCACCCGGACCGCCCAGCTCCTGCCACCGGAAAAGGTCATGGCGGTGCTGGCCGCCTACCAGGAAACGGCGGTTGAAGTGATCGAACGGGAAGGCGGGCGAGTGGACAAGTTCCTCGGCGACGGAATCCTGGCAACCTTCGGCGCTATTCACCCCTCAGAGACCTACGCCGCGGATGCCCTGAGGGCCGCCCGGGCGGTTGTCGTGGCAACGCAGGACAACAAGGATCTGTTTCAGACAGCCGGTTGGCCGGGCGATTTAAGGATCGGTACGGCCGTTGCCGCCGGTCCGGTCACTGTCGGTGTTGTCGGCGCCCATGACCGCCTCGAATTCACCGTCATCGGAGACGCGGTCAACAGGGCCGCCAAACTCGAAGACGCGAACAAGCAGGAAGCCTCACAGGCGCTCACCGATGCCGCGACCTGGGATCTGGCGGCAGCCCAGGGTTATACGGGGTCGCCCGCTCAGGATCGCGCCGCCCGCCCGATCAGCGGTCTTGCCGTCCCCCAGGATCTGAAGGTGCTTGCCTAGAACGCCACGGTTTCGGATTGGCTGCCTTCGGTACTTTGAAATGCTCCCCCTGCCGATTTCATCCTGTTGGTTGCACTGGCAATTGTATTTCTGCCCTTGACCTCGCGGATGTTTCAGTCCAGTTTCCGTTCATCAGTTTACGTCAAAGTCAAAAGAATAAAAAATGTGACGTAAAATCAATATTTTATATCTAGGGATGCGGAGGCAATATGGAACTCAACGATAAAATCGCCGCTGTGGTCACTGGCGGCGCATCCGGCCTGGGCGCTGCTACGGCACGCATGCTGGCATCTCAAGGCGTCAAGGTGGCACTGTTCGATCGCGACCAGACGCAGGGCGAAGCCGTCGCGAAGGAAATCGGCGGGCTGTTCGTCAATGTCGATGTGACCGACCAGGCAAGCGTCGAGGCCGGTTTTGCGGCAGCACGTGACGCCCACGGGACAGAACGGATTCTGATCAACTGCGCCGGGATCGCCCCGGTCGCCAAGACGACCTCGCGCGGCGAACCTCACCCGATGGACATGTTCGAGAAGGTGATTGCCGTCAACCTAGTCGGCTCGTTCCGTTGCATCGCGCTCTCGTCTACCGCGATGGTGGAACTCGAGCCGCTGAACGAGGATGGTGCCCGCGGTGTGATCGTCTCCACCGCGTCCGTCGCCGCTTTCGACGGCCAGATCGGTCAGGTTGCCTATGCATCCTCCAAGGCCGGGATTGCAGGCATGACTTTGCCGGTCGCCCGCGATCTGTCAAAGGCCGGTATCCGCGTCATGACCATCGCACCGGGCATTTTCGAAACGCCGATGCTGCTCGGCCTGTCGCAGGAAGTCCAGGACAGCCTCGGCCAGCAGGTGCCCTTCCCGTCCCGTCTGGGCCGGGCGGCGGAATATGCGCAACTCGTCAAGTCGATCTGTGAAAACGACATGCTGAACGGCGAAACCATCCGTCTCGACGGCGCCATCCGCATGGCGCCCCGGTAGGCCGCGGCCTCGGGTCGGACTGCCCAAAGAAAACGTTCTAAATCAGTGTGGAAGGCGGCTTGTCCTCAAGCCGCCTTTTGCATGTGCACCCTGGCTGTTTCCAACACGTTCATCCGTACTGGAGGAGCTTCCGCCCCCTAAGGGTAGCTCACCACTTCGAACTCGATGCCATCGTCATCGTCGAAGTAGAAGCGGCGGCCCGGTTCATAGTCGGCATGGTTGTGCGGCGTGTAACCCATGGCCTTGACCCTTTCCTCGGTCGTATCCAGGTCGTTGACGACGACGCCGATATGATTGAGCCCGCCCCGGGTGGTGTAACTATCAGGCGGATCGTTCGGCTTTCCGAGCGAATAGACCGCCACATAGGAACTGTCGTTGCCGACATGAACCGCGAAGCCTCCGGCCTTGGCCTCGCCCTGCCAGCGGATATGCCAGCCGAACAGATCGGCGAGCCTTTGCGCGGTTTTCACCGGGTCGCTGACGGTGATGTTGACGTGCTCCAGAAATGCTTCGGCCATCGGCCTTTCTCCTGTTTGACTTGAACAGGTTCCTGATCTAGGACCTAAACCTTACTTGAGGTCAAGAGTTAGGCGGAAAATTATGGCACGAGCCAGAGGCAGCGACCTGCTTTCGATCGGCGACCTGGCGGCGCGGACCGGCCTGTCTGTGTCTGCGATCCGTTTTTACGAGACGAAAGGGCTGGTAACGCCAGCCCGCAATGCCGGCGGTCAGCGCCGGTTCCTGCGGTCCGATATCCGCCGGCTTTCCTTTGTGCTGATCGCCCAGGAATTCGGCTTCACCATCGCCGAAATCGCCGATCACCTTAAGTCCCTGCCGGAAGGCAGAACACCGACGAAGCGCGACTGGACCCGCATCAGCCAGACCTTCCGCGGTCATCTCGACAGGAAAATCGAAACCCTGAACCGGTTGCGTGATCGCCTCGACGGCTGCATCGGCTGCGGGTGCCTCTCGCTGGAAAGCTGTGCTCTCTACAATCCGCAAGACCGCGCCGGCCACAGCGGAGCGGGACCGCGCTTCGTGATCGCCCCCTCGCCATCCGATTTGGATTAGGCCGATCTGGAAACGGCGGACGGTAACTTCTTTTTTCATGTCTGCGGTTAATCTGCAGCCAAACGGAGCGGGAGGTTCAGAACATGGTTCGCAAACACATTCGCCTACTGGCTACGGTCGCAACTCTTGCTATCTCAGGCTTGCCGGCGGTGATGTCGTCGTCACATGCGGCAGATGTCTCGATTTCACCGGTCGCAAAGCCCAAGGCGCCGGCCGCGCCGGTCGTCGCCAAGCCGAAACCGGCCGCGTCGGAGGAAACGGCCGCCGACGCGCCTGCAGAGACGCCCTACAAGAAGGTCATCGACGTCTTTACCGGCGACACCACGATAGCCGGCGAGAAGGCCAGTTTTCCGGTCAATGACCCCGGCATCAAGTCCCTGATCGTCACCATGGAACCGGGCGAAAAGACCGCCTGGCACCAGCATGGCACGCCTCTTTATGCCTATATTCTGGAAGGGGATCTGACCGTGACCTACGAGGGGATCGGCGCGCGGCACTACAAGCCGGGCGACGGTTTCCTGGAGGCCATGCATGTGACCCATCAGGGGCAAAACACCGGCACCACTCCGGTGCGCATCCTGGCAGTGTTCCTCACCGGCGACGGCAACAAGCCGACGATACCGGAAAAGGCGCCGAACGGCTCCCAATAGGGCGCCGTTCAAGGTACGGATGTTCTCAGAGCCGAGCCAGCAGGTCCGGTGTCGGCCAGCCGTCTGCGGGCATTCCGAGTTTCTTTTGCATCTCCTGAACCGCATGGCGGGTGCCTGATCCGAGAATGCCGTCGATCTTGCCGACGTCGTAACCGAGAGCCTGAAGCTTCTTCTGGAGCTGCTTCATCTGCGGATCGTTCAGGCCCGGATCCGGATTGCCCTGGTTATAGACCTGCGCGCCGCCGAGGCGGGTCGCCAGATAGGCAGCCGTCGTCGTGTAGACGAAGGACTGGTTCCATTCCAGATAGATGTCGAAGTTCCGGTAGGCCAGGAAAGCCGGTCCCTTGCGGCCCTGAGGAAGGATAACCGCCGCGGGCACGTTGGCAATCGAACCCTGGCGCGCCTTCACGCCCATGCTGGCCCACTCGCTGCCGTTTCTGCGCTGATCGAGCCCGGTCGTTTCCCAGGGGAAATTGCCCGGCAGGCTGATTTCCTGCAGCCAGGGTTCACCGCGCTTCCAACCCAGATGCTGAATGAAGTTGGCGCCGGTCAGGATTGCATCGGCGGAACTGGCCTTGACGTTGACGTGGCCGTCATTGTCGCCGTCCACGCCGAAGCGGATGATATCGGCGGGCAGCATCTGCACCTGGCCGATTTCGCCGGCCCAGGCCCCGGTCGTGCCGCGCGGGTCCAGATCGCCGTGCTGTACCATTTCGATCGCCGCGATCAGCTGCGGCCGGAACAGCTGCGGACGACGGCAGTCATGAGACAGGGTCGCCAGCGCGTTGACCGTGTTGAAATCGCCCTGGTATCCGCCATAGTCGGTTTCCAACGCCCAGAAAGCGGTGATGACCGGCGCGGGAACACCGTAGTCCTTTTCCGCGCGATTAAAAACGCGGGCCCACTTTTTCATATTGGCCGCACCATGTTTCAGCCGATAGCCTGAGATGGCGCGCTTGGAAAAGGTCAGGAAGTCCAGCTTGAAGACCCCTTGCGCCCGGTCGCGGGACAGAACCTTGCGATCGATCTGGGCCCCGGAAAGCGTGCGGTTAGCCGCCCGCGCCGACAGGCCCGAAGCGACCGCTTCCTGCTTCACGCCTTCCAAAAACTGTCTGAAATCGCCACCACACGGGACTTTGGCAAAGGCTGGCGACGCGCTGGCCGCCATAAGGCCGGCAAGGACGGAAACGGCGATGCGGGAGGTCAGTTTCATGGGCGCTCTCTAATCAAACGACATTCTGGAAAACGTGGTCAAATACCGGGCACAGTTGACGTTGCCGCATCCCCGGCGTCAACAGGCTTTCAGGAATTCTCCACGGAGACACGGGCCAAACGGCCGGAAAACGGCAGACCTCAAACTCAGGGGCAGCCGCTTCCGGCGCGGATCGTTCCGTCCGGCAACGGCGGGATCGGCTGGGTGGTCGCCGAAGAGGTGCAGCCGGGCGTGACATTCGGGCTGCCCATCGGGTCCGGCCGATAATTCGCTGGCGAGTTCTCGTTGATGCACATCTGATAGGCCATGTCGTAAAGCGACTGCCAGCCTTCGGGGGTCGACCCCATATTATCCAGCACGCTCAGCGCTGCTCCGGCGCGCGCACCGCGCCGCTCGCCGCTGCGCCCGGCCCAGGCACCGCCGACAACAGCCCCGCGCATGCCTTCGTCGACCATATCGCCCGTCGGGTCGCCGCTGCCCGCATGAGCATCGGCATAATCCCGGGCATACTCCTCACAACTTGAGATACTGCCGCCGGCATGGCTCTGCGCCGTGCCCAACAGGACCGATGTCGCGGCCAACAGGATGGCAAGCGACCTCAGACGGAATTTACCGGCCTGAGTTGCGGTATGTTTATCCGGTTCGGAGCCTATCATGGGAACCTCTCTCGACTTCCGGGTTGGTCATCCGGATCGTATTCGGTCCGGCTTGCCTCACCCTTGTCTGTCTCGGGAACATGGTAGGCGGATGTTAGGTTTGAAATCCTAACATCCGGATACTTTTCTATCTGAACCGGTCTCACAGCCCCCGGCATCTCATCCCTTGCCGGCGACGAACTTTTTCCCGACGAAGCCGGACCGGCCGTCGAAACTGACGGCACACCACCAGTTATCGCAGGACCCGACGGCGACCGAGGTCCCCTTCGGGACGACGGTCAGGACCGGTGCTTCCTTTTCGGCCGCGCTGCGAAGATTGACATCCGCGGTGATTGTCGAGGTTTCCGTCATCTGCCCCGAGGCGGCAGCCGTTTCCGGCGCGGGTTCCGGCGTCGCGGCCACCGGTTCGGCTGCGGCAACGCGTGCGTCCTTCAGGGACGGCTGACCGGCAGCCGACGCAATCGCTGTCTGGCCTTCATCCCAGCCGGCATGCGGATTGGGAGCGGAGGCATAGCCGAGGACCGGAAGAGAGGCTCCGGTTCCCGAATGTCCAGCCACAGCTTTCGCCGTGACGGGATTGTCGGCCCCCGTCTTCTCCAGCGGCGTCTTTGCAATCCTGTCCTGTCTCTTGATCTTGAGCGCGCCCGGATTCGGATCTGCAGCCTTTGCGGAATTGAAACGCGCGTCAAATCCCGACTTGCCCAAAGCTTTCGAGTGAGCCGAAGCGGACGCATCCGGCCCGGTCTGCTGTGCCTGATCCGTGGAGGTCTTCCCTTCAAGCGACACCGTCTTGACGGCAATTGTCCCGGCATCCTGGTTCGATAAATGACCGGCGGCATAAATCGTTGCTGCCGCTGCAACAACAAGCATGAGCCCGGCAGCCGAAGCGACCGCGACCGGAAACGGACGGAAACGTGCTGCTTCAGGCTGACCCGCCGTATTTTCATCCCCCTGGCTGACGGGAGCCTTCTGCGGCTTTCGCAGAACGTCCGGGATCATCAGATCGCCGTCGTCTTCGGCTTCGCCACCTCGCAAACGGGGCGAGGCTGCGGAAGGAGCCCGGACGATCGTCAATTCCGGACGCTCCCGGTTTTTTTCGGTCCCTTCTTTCGAGAAGTCGGGAATACCGTGAAATTCGGGCGCAACGATCGGCTGCGCTGATTGCGCGGAATACTTGTACATAGAGCCCTCCGTGGACCTGGCGAGCGCGATATCATCGCACTCGAATGCCATTTCCCCCTACCCGAGCTCTCATTTATTCGTGCCTATGTGGCGGTATCCGGACCGAAATCGGGCGAGCGTCTGAAAATCGCATGACATTTTCTGTCGCCTCGAACGACAGGATGCTTGCGGAACGTTCTAAAATTATTTTAAGCTTAAAATATATTCCAGAATCCGAAAGGACGATCGTGGCGGGAAGGTACCTTTCAGGCAGGAACCGGTTTTTCCGTTTGCGACGTCTGAATGATTGTATGCCGGACCACCTTGCTATTAGTCTGGCTCGGAGTGGGCAGTACCCTGAAGAAAAACAGATGAATCGGAAAACTGCCCAATCGGAAAGTTAAGAGGGGAAGACACTCATGAAACACATTCTGTCCGCGCTCGCGGTTGGCGCATCGATCGGCCTTGCCGGTCTTGGAGCAGCCACCGCCCCGGCCAGCGCCGAAGGCCTGAAGGTCGGTTTCCTGGCCACGCTGTCGGGCCCGCCCGCGGTTCTCGGCCAACACATGCGCGATGGCTTTCTGCTCGGCGTCAAACAGGCTGGCGGCAAGCTCGGCGGGATGGAGACCGAAGTCATCGTGGTTGACGACGAACTGAAACCCGACGCGGCGCTGACAAAGGTTCAGGGGCTCCTGGAGCGCGACAAGGTCGACATTGTGGCCGGCGTCGTCTTCTCCAACGTGATGATGGCGGTCTACAAGCCGGTCATTCAGTCCGAGACGATCTTCATCGGCGCCAATGCGGGCCCGTCTCCGATTGCCGGGAAGGGCTGCAGCAAATACTTCTTCTCCACCTCCTATCAGAACGACCAGAACCACGAGGTCATGGGCCGCTACGCCAGCCAGAAGGGCTATGAGAAGATGGTCGTCATGGCGCCGAACTACCAGGCGGGCAAAGACGCCATCGCCGGTTTCAAGCGCCATTACACCGGCAAAATCGCAGCCGAAATCTACACCAAACTCGGCCAGCTCGACTTCTCCGCGGAACTCGCCCGGATCGCGGACCTGAAACCGGACGCGATTTTCACCTTCATGCCGGGCGGCATGGGCGTGAACCTGGTCAAACAGTACTCCCAGGCCGGCCTCAAGGACGCGATCCCGTTCCTGTCCACTTTCACCGTCGACGAGACGACGCTGCCGGCCACCAAGGATCTGGCAGTCGGCCTTTATTCGGGGGCCGAATGGGCTCCGAACCTCGACAATCCTGCGAACGCCAAGTTCGTGCGGGATTTCAAGGCGGAATACGGCTATGCGCCGTCGCTTTACGCCGCCCAGGGTTATGATGCGGCACAGCTCATCGACGGGGCGGTCGGCATGGCAGGCATCAAGGACAAGACAGCCCTCCTGTCGGCCTTGAACGCGGCTCCGTTCGAGAGCGTGCGCGGCGACTTCAAGTTCAATACCAACCAGTTTCCGATCCAGGATTTCTACCTGACGAAGGCGGTCAAGGACGGAAACAGCTATGTGACGGAAGCCGTCGAGAAGGTCTTTGACGACTTCGGCGACGCCTATGCCGGCTCCTGCCGCATGAACTGACTGCCGCACGAAAGCCCGGACGGCCGTTCGGGCTTTCTTCTGTACGACCTCATGCGAGCGGATATTGCGTTTTGAGCACGACACTTCTGGCAGTTCAGACCCTGAACGGTATGCAGCTCGGCATCCTGCTGTTCCTGATTGCAGCCGGGCTGACGCTGGTGTTCGGCGTCATGGACTTCATCAATCTGGCACATGGGGTCCAGTACATGCTCGGCGCCTATCTGGCGGTCGCCGGCTATCAACTGACCGGATCCTTCTGGCTGGCGCTGCCGCTGGCTCTGCTTGCCGCCCTTCTCTGCGGCCTGCTGCTTGAGTTTCTCGTCTTCCGGCATCTGTACGACCGGGACCACCTCGACCAGGTGCTTGCCACCTTCGGCGTGATCCTGTTCCTCAACGAGGCGGTCAAGGTGATCTGGGGGGCAGCTCCGCTCTCCGTTCCGGTGCCGGAGCTGCTGGGCGGGTCCATCCGGCTTCTGGAGAATTTCAACTACCCGATCTATCGAATAGCGCTGCTTGGCACGGGTCTCGGAGTGGCGATCCTGCTTTATGTGCTGGTGTCCTGGACACGCGTCGGCATGCTGGTACGGGCCGGTGCCACCAACGCACCGATGGTGGCCGCCCTCGGCGTGAACATTCGCCGGCTGTTCACGATCGTCTTCGGCTTCGGGGCCATGCTCGCAGGCTTCGCAGGCATCATGGCCGCACCGATCCTGTCCGTGGAGCCAGGCATGGGCGACAATCTCCTGATCCTGGCCTTTGTGGTGATCGTCATCGGCGGCATCGGTTCGATCCGCGGCGCCTTTCTCTCAGCCCTTCTGATCGGTCTCGTCGACACGATCGGGCGTTCCTTCGCCACAGACATCGCCCGGCTCGTTCTTCCGCCATCGGCGGCCAATGACGTCGGTCCGGCCATTGCTTCCATGCTGATCTATATTCTCATGGCAGGCGTTCTGTTCTTCCGCCCAAGCGGCCTGTTCCCGGTGAGAAACGCATGAACGGAACCGCACTCCTGTTTCGGAACCGGATCGTTCCGATCCTCCTGTTCCTGCTGCTGGCCCTGGTCCCGGTCTACGCGACCTATATGGACGACCGGTTCCTCCTGCTGTTCTTCACCCGCATCCTGGTGCTCGCCATTGCCGCCGTCAGCCTCGACTTCATTCTCGGACTCGGCGCCATGGTCAGCTTCGGCCATGCCGCCTATCTGGGGCTCGGGGCCTACGCGGTCGGCATCCTCGCGGACAGCGATATCTGGGAGGCATGGATTTCCTTTCCGGTGGCGGTGCTGGTGTCCGGCCTGTTCGCCCTCGTCACCGGCGCGATTTCCCTAAGGACCCGCGGCGTCTATTTCATCATGATCACCCTCGCCTTCGGACAGATGGCCTATTTTACCGCCACGTCGCTTTCCGCCTATGGCGGCGATGACGGTCTGACCTTGTGGGGCCGAAGCGCGTTCTTCGACACCGGGGTGTTTACCGACGCGACCTCGTTCTACTATCTGGTTTTCGGCGTATTGGCCGTCGTCACCCTGTTGTTGAGACGGATCGCCGGTTCGCGTTTCGGCCGGGTGCTCAAGGGCGCCAGGCAGAGTGAGGCCCGGCTCCATGCCATCGGCATCAACCCTTACCGATACCGGCTGGCCGCCTATGTAATTGCCGGCATGATCGCCGGACTTGCCGGCGCGCTCATGGCCAACCAGTCGGAATTCGTTTCGCCGGCCTATATGTCCTGGCAACGATCCGGTGAACTGATCGTCATGGTGATCCTCGGCGGTCTGGGCTCGCTGTACGGCGCAGTTCTCGGAGCGGTCGCCTATATGTCGCTTGAAGAAGTGCTTTCCGGCTACACCGAACACTGGCGCCTGATCTTCGGCCCGCTCCTGATCCTCGTGGTTCTCTACGGCAAGGGCGGCCTTCTGGGGCTGATCAAGGGAGGCGAAAAATCATGAGCGCTCCTGTTCTCCAGTTGAAGAATCTGAACAAGGCCTACGGCGCCCTGCAGGTAACGAAAGACCTGTCGCTGGAGGTCCACCCCGGCGAAATCCATGCGGTGATTGGTCCGAACGGCGCCGGCAAGACGACACTGATCGGCCAGATCGCGGGCAATGTGAGCTCCGACAGCGGCAAGGTTATCTTCGCTGGCCGGGACGTCACCGCTCTGCCGGTCGCAAGACGGGCGCAGCTGGGTCTCGGCCGGTCATTCCAGATCACGGCGATCCTCCCGGAATTCTCCGTCCTGGAAAACGTCGCCCTCGGCGTTCAGGCGCATCAGGGGCACTCGTTCCACTTCTTCAAACCGGCTGCTGAGGACAAGGGCCTCAATCGCACGGCGCTCAACATCCTGGACAAGGTCAAGCTGTTCCACCGGGTGGAGACCCGCGCCGGCGATCTCAGCCATGGCGAGAAACGGGTTCTGGAACTGGCAATCGCCCTCGCGGGCGAGCCGAAACTGCTTCTTCTGGACGAACCCATGGCCGGAACGGGACCGGAGGAAACGAAGAACCTTGTCGAGGTGCTCAAGAGCCTCAAGGCGTCAATCCCCATGCTCCTGGTGGAACATGACATGGATGCGGTGTTCCAGCTTGCCGACCGGATCTCGGTCCTCGTCTATGGCGGCATCATCGCCACCGGAACGCCCGACGATATCCGCAACGACGACAAGGTTCGAGAAGCCTATCTCGGAGAGGACGAGACTGCATGAGCGCACCGCTTCTCGAGGTTGAAAACCTTCAGGCCGGTTACGGCGACAGCCGGGTCCTGTTCGATGTTTCGCTCTCTGTCCACCCGGGCGAAGTCGTCACCCTCATGGGCCGCAACGGCATGGGCAAGACGACGTCGATCAAGACGATCCTCGGCATGCTCAAGGTGGAAGCCGGCACCGTAAGAATCGACGGCACGGACATGACCGGCAAGCCGTCGTACCGGATCGCGCAGACCGGTCTCGGGCTGGTTCCGGAAGGCCGACAGGTTTTTCCGACCCTGACGGTGGAAGAAAATCTCGTGGCCACAGCCGCCCGGCGGTCCGGCCGGGCCTGGACGCTGAAAACCGTCTACGGTCTCTTTCCCCGGCTCGAAGAACGCCGGCGCAACCTCGGCACCCAGCTTTCCGGCGGCGAACAGCAGATGCTTGCCATCGGCCGGGCACTGATGACCAACCCGAAGCTTCTGATCCTCGACGAGGCGACCGAAGGCCTCGCCCCGCTAATCCGCGCTGAAATCTGGTCCTGCCTGAAAGGGCTCAAGGACCACGGCCAGGCCATCCTCGTGGTCGACAAGACGGTTTCCGCCTTGGAAAAGCTTGCCGACCGGCACGTGATCATCGAGAAGGGCAACACGGTCTGGACCGGCACCAGCGCGGAGCTTGCCGCCGACCCAACAATCAAGGCGCGCTTCCTGAGCACCTGAAGACCGATTGTCCCCGAAGGCAGTACGTTAGCGAACCGGCTTGACCAGCCGCATGCGCCAGGTGACGCCCTTCTTGTCCGAAACGAGCCGGTAGTCGTCGAGGACGTCCCATTTCGTCTCGTCGTCCGTCGCTTCCCAGAGCCGGGCAATCAGCTTGTTGGCGCCGCTTTCGGGGCGCTTGGGCGAGTACATGGACAGGGCGATGATGCCGTCTTCCTTCAGGAACGGCACATAGCGGGCAACGACGGTGCCGGGATCGTCGGCGAAGTGCAGGACCTCGTTGAAGACGATGGCGGAGAAGGTCTCGCCCGGTTGCGGCTCGAAGCTGTGCATGTCGCCCGCGCGAAGAGCTGCGATTTTCGGATCGACGTTTGCGATTTCAAGGGCGGCCGGGGCGAGATCCATGCCGACGTAGCGCTTCAGACCCATGGGAGCCAGGCGCTCGTAGAGAAGCCCCTCGCCGCAGCCGATATCCAGCACGTCCGACAGGGTGTCGGTCAGGCTCAGCCACATGCCGATGATGCCGTAACGGCCGCTTTCGGGAAGAGAGCGCAGAAAGGCCCAGCGGCCTGCTTCGTATTCCTCGTCCCAACCTTCGGCGGTACTCGCATTCTTCGACATGGTTTCTCCGGTTCTCATGGCACCTGGCCCGCAATTCATGCGGCCGGGGGCGATCAAGGTGTCAGGGGATCACTTATAGGGATCTGCCGCGTCACGCAAACCGTCACCGAGGAAATTGAAGGCGAGCACGACGATGATGATCGGGATGACCGGCGCCATCAGCCAGGGATAGACGGTGACGACCGAGATATTCTGCGCCTCGTTGAGCAGGACGCCCCAGGAAACGGAAGGCCTCCTCAGCCCCAGATTCAGGAAGGACAACGCCGTTTCCCCGAGGATCATGGAGGGAATCGACAAGGTCGCGGAGGCGATGATGTGACTGGTGAAGCCGGGCAGCAGGTGCCGCCCGATCACGCGCCCGGGCTTTGCCCCCATCAGGACGGCAGCCTTGGCATATTCCTCCTCACGCAGGGAGAGCAGCTTGGAGCGGACGGCCCGGGCAAGGCCCGGCCAGTCGAGCAGGCCCAGGATGATGGTCAGGCCGAAATAGATCCAGACCGGGCTCCAGGTCACCGGCAGCGCCGCGGATAGCGCCATCCACAAGGGAAGTTCCGGTAGAGAACGCATGATCTCGATCAGACGCTGGATCGCGCTGTCCAGGATGCCGCCGAAATAACCGGCGATCCCGCCGAAGAACAGGCCGAGCACAATTGAGATCGCAACGCCCACCAGACCGACGGTCAGCGACAGGCGCGCGCCGTAGATCAGGCCCGAAAGCTGGTCCCGGCCCAGCCGGTCCGTGCCGGCCAGGAACAAGGTTCCGCCTTTCGCTGGGCAAAACAGGTGGAAGTCGGCAGTGAACAACCCCCAGAACCTATAATTGTCCCCCCGGCAGAAGAAACGGATCGGCTGAACATCTTTTGGATCGGGCGTGAACACCCATTTCATCACGGTCATGTCGATTTCCGACTTCATGCCGTAGACGAAGGGGCCGACGAACTTGCCTTCGTGGAACAGGTGCACCGGTTGGGGTGGCGCATAGAGATGCAGGCTGTTGCGGGTGTTCGGCGTATAGGGCGCGATGACTTCGGCAAACGGCACGCAGAGATAAAACAGGATCAGCACCACGCCGGACCAGACGGCGATCTTGTGGCGCTTGAACTTCCACCACATGATCTTCCACTGGGACGCCTGGTAGTAGCGTTCCTGCTCCGGCGTCAGCGCTTCGGTCGTTGCCGGGTTGAACGGTGTCGGGTCGACATAATGCTCGACCGCATTTTCGTTTTCCATACGGGTACCGGTCATGACGCTGCCCTCCCCCCGAGGCGAATTCGGGGATCAAGCACCGCCAGCAGCAGATCGGAGACCAGCATGCCGAAAAGGGTCAGGACGGCAACAAACAACAGGACGAAACCCGCCAGGTACTGATCCTGCGACTGCAGGGCCGACAAGAGCACGGGGCCGACGGTCGGCAGGTTCAAAACCACGGAGACGATGACCGACCCGGAGACCAGGGACGGAATCAGGTTGCCGATATCGGCGATAAAGGGATTCAGCGCCATCCTCAGCGGATATTTCACCAGGAGCCGGCGCTCCTTCAGGCCCTTCGCCCGGCCGGTGGTCACGTATTGCTTGTGGAGCTCATCAAGCAGATTGGCGCGCAGGCGCCGGATCATGCCGGCCGTTCCGGACGTGCCGATCACGATGGTCGGAACGATCAGATGCGCCAGGACGGACAACCCCTTGGCGACACTCCAGGGCTGGTCGAGATATTCCGGCGCCATCAGGCCGCCGACCGACAGGCCGAACCATCTGTTGAACAGATACAGCATGATCAGTCCAAGCAGGAAGTTCGGCGTGGCGAGACCGATGTAGCCGAGAAACGTGAAGCCGTAATCGCCCCAGGAATATTGCCGCGTTGCCGAATAGATCCCGATCGGGAACGAGACCACATAGACGAACAGGATCGTGGCGAAGTTCAAGATGACGGTCAGCGGCAGCGTCGGACCGATCACGTCCTCGACCGGTTTGGCGAATTCGAACGACCAGCCCCAGTTGCCCTGAAGGAGCCCGTCGAAGCCATGAGGGCCGTGCCAGAGCCCCACCCAGATCAGGTAGCGTTCGAAGAAGGGACGGTCGAGCGCGAATTCCTTGCGCATGAACTCAAGCTTGGCAATCGAGGCAGTTTCTCCAGACGACTTCAAGGCGGCAACCTGGTTGGAGATGTAATCCCCTGCAGGAAGTTCAATGATAAAGAAGATCAAAAAGCTGATTACAAAAAGCGTCGGGATCATGGTGAGGATCCGCCGCACTATGTAATAGATCATAAAGACTGCCCCCGGCGCCCCCGAGCGCCCTTCGTCATTCCGATCAGGGCCCGGCGACCGGACCCTGATCGATCTTTGGATTTCAGTTCGCCTTAGTCGGCCATAAAGAACTCATCCATACGGTGAATGCCGAATTGCGCGCCCGGATCCCAGCCGTAGATCGCCGTCAAGGGCACATTCTGCACTCCGTTGATAACAACCGGCTGCGGAACTTCCGAAACCAGACCGATGTGGATCGTTTCATCGGCATGGATCTGCAGCATTTCCTCCCAGATCTTCGTCCGTTCCTCCTTGGAGGTCGACCCAAGCCAGGACTTATAGAGCTCCATCAGGCGTGCCGCCGGCTCCCAGTCGAGCTTTTCGCCACCTTTTCCGGCGGTTTCATAATAATCCGCCCATTGGAACCACGTCAGATCATCCTCGCGGGTCGGCGCATAGTCCGACGGTGGCATTTCGGATGTCGGAATGCCATTTTCGAATCCGGTCCAGACCGACATGACAAGATCGCCTGACACGGCCCGCTCACGCAGGTTGTCGCGCTGGCTCGGCTTGACGAAGAGCTTGATGCCGAGATCTTTCCAGTTTTCGCCGACAAGTTCCAGCGCATCCTCTTCCACCTGCCGTTCGCCGGAGGTTTCCAGGATGATTTCCAGAGGGCGGCCATCGGACATCAGACGAGTGCCATTGCCGTCGCGTTCCGTCAGGCCGATTTCATCCAGCAGCGCATTCGCCTGCTCCGGATCGTAGTTCGCCCATTTGGTGCGGTACTCGGCCTTGTAGAGCGGGCTTTGGCTGAGGACCGTGTCATTGCCTTCCTTGCCGAGGCCGAAGTAGAGCGTGCGATTGATCAGAGTGCGATCGATACCGAGCGACAAGGCATGGCGGAACCGGCTGTCCCGAAGAAGCGCACGCCAGCCGGGATCCTTGGTGGTCAGATTCGGCAGGATGGAAATTTCGGACCCCTTCGAATTGGGCCAAAGCGCTGTCGTGTAATTCTGCTGCGCTTCGCCCTGCTTCAGCACCGTGATGTCGGAAAAGCTCAGGTTCCGGGCCTGGAGGTTGCTTTCGCCCGCCTGGGTCTTGGCCGCGATCAGCTTGCCGTCGGCAACGGTCATGACAACCTTGTCGATGTAGGGAAGCTGTTGCCCCGTACTGTCGACACGGTGGTAGAAGGGATTGCGGACCAGCGTGATCCGGCGGTCGTTGTCGCCGGAGGTCAGCATCCACGGCTGCAGCGTCGGCAGATCCGGGTTCCGGGCGTTGTACATGTCGTCCACTTTGTTGTGCAGAGGCGCCCAGCCGCGTGCCTTGGTTTTCGCCGCCTCGGCCTTTATGAAAGCCGGATCGCCGTATTTGTCGTGGAACTTCTTCAGATAGTGCGCCGGACGATAGATGAACGGAGGACGGGCTTTCGCCAGTTCCGGCAGGAACAGGGAATTGGGATCTTCCCAGGTGTAGCGAACGGTTGTCTCGTCCAGAACCTCGAATTTCGGCGGCTTTCCGTTGGCGAGCAGAAACGGCGGCAGGCCTGAGGGCGTCAGCTCCGCGTTGAGGGCGATATCCTCGTAGAAGTAACGGAAGTCCTCTGCGCCGAACGGCGCCCCGTCCGACCACTTGTGGCCCTTGCGGGTATGCAGGGTGAAAATGCGCCCGTCCTCGACGTCGACGCTTTCCAGAATATCCGGCACGAGGTCGAGGGACTCGGTGTATCCGACAAGGCGCGCGTATCCCCAGACATTGATCAGGCGAACATCCTTGGACCGGCCAATCAGGGTCTGAAGCGAACCGCCGTTCTTCCCGGTCACACGGCCGTTGGCCTCCATGTCGACCACAAGCGGCTCCGCCGGCAAGCGTTCCGCGGTCGGCGGCAGATTCGGATCAAGGCCGGGAATTTCCTTGTAGTCGAGAGCCTTGACGGGTGCGGCAACCAATGTTGCCGCGACCAGAGCGATAGCGCCGAAGACGCTCCAGCTCCGACATTTCGTAGAGTTCATGCTGCAGTCCCCCTGATCGCACCAGTATCCAGACCGGGTGCGCAGACAAAATGTTCTTTTTCCATTTCCACCAGCGTGGGCACCATGCCGTCCGTCAACCGGAACGGCTCCGGCCAGGCGCCGGGTTCGGATGCCCGGTTATCGCCCAGCGCGGCAAAATCGAGAGGCGCGGAAAGATCCGGCTCGGGCACTGCCGACAGCAATGCCTTGGTATAGGGATGAAGCGGGTTCGACACCACTTCGTGCGTCTCCCCGACTTCCACGATCCGACCACGGCACATCACCGCGATCCGGTCCGCGATATAGTCGACGACAGCCAGGTTATGGCTGACGAACAGATAGGTCAGGTTCAGGTCCCGTTTCAAATCCTGCAGCAGGTTGAGGATCTGGGCCTGCACCGAAACGTCGAGCGCCGACGTCGGCTCGTCGCACAGGATAAATTCCGGGTTGAGCGCGAGTGCGCGCGCGATGCCGATCCGCTGACGCTGGCCGCCGGAGAAGGAATGCGGATAGCGGCGCAGGAAACGGGGGTCGAGACCGACCAGGTTCATCAGACTGCGCACCCGTTCCGCCTGTTCCTCCGGCGTTCCGACGCTGTGGATCTGCAGGGGTTCGCTCAGGATGTCATTGACCGTCATGCGCGGATTGAGCGAGGAAAACGGATCCTGGAAGATGAACTGGACCCGGCGCCGATAATCCATCAGGTTCGGACCGGACAACTCCGTAACATTCTTGAGGCCTTCGCCGCGGTTATAGAGAATTTCGCCGCCATCGATATCGATGGCGCGCAGAATGGCCTTGGCGGCCGTCGTCTTGCCGGACCCGGATTCGCCGACCAGCCCCAGGCACTCGCCGCGCCGGATGGTGAGATTGATGCAATCAAGCGCGGTCATCGTCTTCGGGCGGCTTCCGAGAATTCCGCCCTTTCTCAAGGTGAAGCGCTTTGTCACATCGCGCATTTCCACGAGCGGGGTTCCCGGTTCGACCTTGCATTCGACCCGGCTTTTCTTGAGATCGTCCGCTTTCACCTCGATCGGCCGGATCGGCACGAGCCGCTCGTTCTTGTCCATGTGAAAGCTCGGCACGGCGTTCAGAAGCGCCTTGAGGTAGTCATGGCGCGGGTCGGTAAAGAGCTGTTCGGCTGTGCCTTTTTCCATGATCCGGCCGTGATAGATCACCACGACCTCATCGGCCATGTTGGCGACCACGCCGAAATCATGAGTGATCATCAGCACCGACATATGAAGTTCGGCCTGAACATCCTTGATCAGCTTGAGGATTTCCGCCTGGATCGTCACGTCGAGGGCTGTCGTGGGCTCGTCCGCGATCAGGAGCGCGGGCCGGCAGATCATGGCCATGGCGATCATCGCGCGCTGACGCAAGCCGCCGGAGAGTTCGAAGGGATAGGAATCCAGAGCGCGATCCGGTTCGGGAAACTGGACCAGGCGCAGCATGTCGCGGGTCAGCTCCCTCGCCTGCTGGGCGTCCACGTTCCGATGCAGCAGCGCGGCCTCGCCGATCTGGTCGCCGATGGTGTGCAGCGGCGACAGGGAGGTCATCGGTTCCTGGAAAATGATGGCGACGTTGTTGCCCCGCAGTTCGCGCATCTTCGGTCCGGCGAAGTCGAGCGCGGCGATGTCGACCGGCGGCACGTTCTTGGCGGGATCAGCCAGGAGCACCTTGCCGGAAGCGATTTCCGCGGATGCCGGCAACAGTCCCATCACGGTCTGGGAAATAACGGTCTTGCCCGATCCGGATTCGCCGACAAGAGCGACCGTTCTGTTCTGGGGAACGGAAAAAGAGACATTGTCAACAGCCCGGACACGTCCTTCAGCTGTCTTGAAATCGACCGTCAGACCATCGATCGATAGAACATCCACTTTCGCATCCCTCCCTGCCATGCCCTTGATCGGCATGCCATAACTAAGCCTTTGCCCACGATAAAAGACAACCACATTTTCCAATTGCTTAGCAATGGCTGTCACGCAAATCGGCTTTATGTGATGAAGATCACAGTTTGGCGACGGCGAAAAGATCGGTCAGGTCAGGTTCGAGCCTATTCCGCTGCCGTCGTCGATGCGCTGTCGAGATCCATCCCCCGCGCATGATCCCGCGTCGCAAAGGGATCCAGCTTCCACACATCGAGGGCACCGGTGCGGCCACGCAGACTGACCGAGCCAACCGCCGTCTTGTCCATTTCATGCGGCAGACGGGCCACGGTTTCGGCACTTGCCAGGATCACGATCTCCTCCTCGGATCCGATTTCCCGGCCGAGCGACTGCAGGCGGTCCGTAATGTTCACCGTGTCGCCGACAACCGTATAGTTCCACCGGTCGAGCGCACCGACGTTGCCGACCACGGCCGGGCCTGTGTGAATGCCGATACGGACATGGAATTGCGGAGCGCCGTGCTTGGCCGCGACAAGGTTCGCCGCATGAAGCGCCCTGGCGATATGCCGCGCGCTTTTAACCGCGGCTTCGGCGTGATCGGGCCGCGCGTCCGGCGCGCCCCAGAAGGCCAGCATGCCATCGCCGACGAACTTGTCGACGGTTCCGCCCTCAGCTTCCACGGCCGCCACCAGAATAGCGAAATGCTCATTAAGGTGTCGCGCGGTTTCTGCCGCGGTCATGTTCTGCGACAGGGATGTGAAACTGACGATGTCGGTGAACAGGATCGTCAACTCCGCCTCGCGGGCATCTGCCGCCGAACTGCCGCCCAATCTCATCAACTTGATGAACAGGGATCGCGGCACATAGGTGTTCATGGCTTTAAGGCCTTCCACCATTGCGTTGAAGGCTTTAGCCACCTGATCGAGTTCGCTCACCCGGCTGCGCGGCAGCGGCTCCACATCGGAAAGAGACAGATTGCGGACCTTTTCCGATTGTTCGGCCAGCGCTTTCAGCGGACGGGCAACCCGCCTCCCCAGCCAGACGGCTATCAGCACGGATACGACAAGCGCCGCAAAGCCGACGAAGGCAGAACCGGCAAGACGTCGAACCTCACGCGAAATCGAGGTATTGCGGATGTACTGACCAACGATCCACGGCTGATCGCTGTAACCCGGAACCGACACGCTGAGCATAATGAAGTCTTCGCCTTCGGCGTCGACATCAGCCACGTCGATTCCGAACTTGGCCGCCTTCTGGAAGGTAGGCATGGCCTCCGTGTCGGCGTTCGTCGCTAGAACCGGATCGCCGAGCGCGTCCCTCTTGGCGGGCAGCTCGACCAACGGTTTTTCCCCCGTCTGAAAGCCGGTCATGTCGGAATGGACCACGACTTCGTCACCGTTGGCGATGATGAAGTTGGTCGTGTCCGGTCCTTCGTCGAGGTTCTGGATGCTCAGCCCCAGTTCCGCAAGTGAACTCGCAGCCGTCAGCGTCCCGATCTTGGCGCCATCCCGCACGAGAGGGACGGACACATTGGCAAACTGGCCGAATTTATTCGACAGAAGCGGCCCCCAGACGGGCCCGCTGTCCTTGTCCAGTTCCGGCAGGACATACATCTCATGACCACTGGTCGGCACATCGCGTGTGAACGGCCAGGTCTTGCCGTTGGGCGCCTTGTAAACGCCGAACCTCTCGCCCTTGAGATCCGTGACGACCAAAACGGTCAGGACCGGATTCGAGGAAATGGCGATAGACAGATTCTCCAGCGCCGCGTCAACGTTGTCGAAGCCAAGGGACCCCTTATCGAAATAGGGCTTTATGGCGATGACGGCCCGCTCCACCGCATCCAGATGGCGCCGCACCTGGTTCTCCATCGACCGGGTGATCAGGATCGCCTTGTCATTGAGGAGGGAGAAGGTGTTCTGGAAGTTCGCCGAAACCGACATGACAAGCACAAGCGCGAGCACGATAGCCACGAAACCGCCGAACCCAAACCCGACAATACGGGTGAGCGGCATCCTCAAATGGCGTCTGGCTCCCGACTTCTTCATCATGCGGCTGTTTTTCTCCTTAAACCGGCCATTAAGCCGGTGCCGTGGGTAAAATATGGCAATCGGGTAAAGCAGAAGCAAATACGAAACCAGCACGCCACCGCAGGTGCGGCGATGAGCGCGGGCATCGCGATCGTCTGTCGCCGGTTTGTCCCCGTTTCTCCACTGCCCCACCGACAGGGCGACTTGCCCTTGACCGCTTAGGACGTTTGCCCTATTCCTGAAATAGGATGATTGTCCTAATCTTGTCGCAGCCGTCCCGCGGCCGTGTCGGATTAGCCATGAAAACGCTGTGGGAAATGAGGATCATGAGACGTCTGAAAACGCGAGAACAGATCGTCGAGGCAGCCGACCAGCTGTTTTACCGGCAGGGCTACGAGCATACGTCGTTTTCGGATATTGCGGGTGCGGTCAAAATCTCGCGCGGCAATTTCTATTACCACTTCAAGACCAAGGACGAGATCCTGGAGGCTGTGATCGAACAGCGCTTGCGGGCCACGAGGCAGATGCTCGACCAGTGGGAAGCCGACGGCGCCACGCCGGCCGAACGCATCACGTGTTTCATCAAGATCCTGATCACCAACCAGTCCAAAATCATGGCCTATGGCTGTCCGGTCGGCACGCTGACCAGCGAGTTGGCAAAACTCGGACATTCGGCCCAGTCCGATGCCGGCAGGCTGTTCACCCTGTTCCGGGAATGGCTCTCCGAACAATTCGCCGCCCTCGGACGGAAAGCAGACGCCGATGAACTGGCGATGCATCTGCTCGCCCGCAGCCAGGGCGTGGCCACGCTCGCAAATGCCTTTCACGATGAAGCCTTCGTCACCTCGGAAGTCGACAAGATGTGCGGCTGGCTGGACGACGCGATTTCAAACAAACATTAGACTTAAAAGAAGGAAACGGCATGTTTATCGTCCTGCTCAGATTTTCCGACAAGAAGGCCCGGGCCAGCGACTTCATGGACGGTCACAAGGCCTGGCTTCAACAAGGCTTTGCCGACGGCGTGTTCCTGCTGGCCGGCTCGCTTCAGCCCGGCGTCGGCGGCGGGATCCTCGCTGACGGGGCAACGCTTGAGGAGATCGAGGCGCGGGTGGGGGAAGACCCGTTTGTCGCCGAGAACGTCGTGACCGCGGAGATCCTCGACATGGCCGCCTCAAAGGCCGATGACCGGCTGGCCTTTCTCCTAAACTGATGCGCCCCTCTCCCTATCAGGCCACGACATTCAAACCTTTCATTTCCACTCCAGCCGAACCAGGTCGATCGGGATGGGAACCGTGCCCACCTTCCGAAAATGTGGCGAGGTGGATTGGATCACCCGGACTTCGCCGTGTGATGACGCAGTGTGTGGGCAAGCCTTGCCACTTGCCCCGTGTTATTGCACGGCGAAGTCCGGGCAATCCACTCGCATCGGTGAAACGGTAAAGAGAGCGAAGATGCGTGATTTAGGAGCCCTATCAGGAGCGACGCCGACATGAGCACGACCATACCCGGCCCGGACGGGCGTCCGCGCTGCCGCTGGTGCGCGGCCGCGCCGGAGTTCTTTGCCTATCACGACCGGGAATGGGGTTTTCCGGTCGCCGATGACCGGCGCCTGTTCGAAAAGCTGTCGCTGGAAAGTTTCCAATCGGGCCTGAGCTGGCGCACGATCCTCGCCAAGCGGGAGAATTTCCGAAGAGCCTTTCACGGTTTCGACTTCGACAGGGTAGCCCAATTCGACGAGACCGATGTCGAACGCCTGCTGCAGGACGAGGGCATTGTCCGCCATCGCGGCAAGATCGAGGCGGTGATCAACAACGCCAAACGTGCCCTCGAATTGATCGAGCAGGAAGGCTCGCTCGCCGCCTATGTCTGGCGATTCGAACCCGATCCGGCCGATCTCGGCACGCCACAGACGGCGTCCACCTCGGCAACCTCGGTTGCCCTGTCGAAAGACCTGAAAAAACGGGGCTGGAAATTCGTCGGCCCGACCACGGTCTATGCCTTCATGCAGGCCATGGGGCTGATCAACGATCACGTGGAAGGCTGCGCTATGCGCGCCGAGGTCGAAGCGGCGCGGAAAGCGTTTGAGAGGCCGAAGGCGTGAGTGCCTTCCGGCATCGTTCCGGCGCTTACTTGGCTTTCAGCTTGCCGCCGATGTTGAGTGCCTGCATGACGATCTTCTCGTAATAGGGCTCGGTCGTGCCTTTACGGATCTTGCGCAGGAAATACTTCTCGAAGGCGACCTTGGCCAGATGCACCCATTTGCCGCTCGACGACCAGTTGACGTTGCGCGGCGGGTTCTGGGGCTCGGCAATGAAGACCACGCCGCCGTCGCCGAAATCGGCCAGGCAGATGGCGTTCCAGGAGCCCTCGTGGGTCGGTTCCCTGCCGGCGACGATCTCCTTCAGGTTCTGGGCAATCGCCGTCACCATGCTTTCGATCATGTAACCGGTTTTCGGCACGCCGACGGGCACCGGGGTCGCTTCCAGCGGCGCGATGGCGATGCACACGCCGGCACCGAAGACGTTCGGATATTTCGGGTTGCGCTGGTGTTTGTCGACGACAACGAAACCGCGCGGATTGACCAGTCCCTCAATGTCGCGCACCGCCGGAATGCCGCGAAAGGCCGGCAGCATCATGGAATAGCCGAACGGCAGTTCGTGGGTCTTCTTGACCTTGCCGTCCTCATCATGCTCGGAGACGGTCATTTTGCCGTCCTCGACCTTGTCCACCTTGGCGTTGGTGATCCAGCGGATGTGACGCTCGCGCATTTCGCTTTCGAGCAGGCCCTTGGTGTCGCCGACGCCGCCCAGACCCAGATGCCCCACGTAAGGTTCGGCGGTGACGAAGGTCATCGGCACCTTGTCGCGGATCTTCCGCTTGCGCAGGTCCGTATCCATGATCATGGCGAATTCATAGGCTGGGCCGTAGCAGGACGCCCCCTGCACCGCGCCGACCACGATCGGTGCCGGATTGGCGCAGAAGGTTTCCCATTTCGACGCCCCCTTGACGGCATGCTCGACATCGCAGACCGACGACGTGAAGCCTTCCGGACCCAGGCCCTCGATCTCGTCGAAGGCGAGTTCCGGGCCCGTGGCGATGATGAGGTAGTCGTAGGCGATCGGTTCGCCGGTTGACAGGTCGACCTTGTTTTCCTCCGGCCGCACCTTTTCCGCCGACGCATGGACGAAGTCGACGCCGTGGCGCGGCAAGGTGCCGGCCAGATCGACGGTGATGTCCTCCTTGGTGCGCCACTTGACGGCAACCCAGGGATTGGACGGTGTGAACTGGAAATACGGCGCCTTGGAAACCACGGTCACCTTGTGGGATTTGCCCAGGGCTTCGCGAACTTCGTAAGCCGCCGAAACACCGGCGACGCCACCGCCGAGAATGACGATATGTGCCATTTGGTCTTTCCTCCTCAAGCCTCCCTCTCCAGCTGACAGACTCCTCTTCTGCCGCTGGCGGGATCTTTGTTTTTGTCCGGTGGCTGCTTGAACAACGGTCGAGCCGCAGTCCTCAGCAATCGGCCATTTGTTTCCCGCCGAATGGTTGCGTCATTGTGCTATCGCAAAGTAGGCGAGAATATATTCATATATCTGTATATTATAAAATACCAGCGAAATACCCGCTAAGGCGCTTCCGGTCTACGCCGTGGGTCGCTCACCGGACAGATTATCTCTCCCGGTCGGGACAATGCGATCAGGCGGATTGATCCGATCGCCCGGTTTTGTATATTACTAGTTTCGAATGTAATGAAACATTATTAGGGAGACGACTCCGATGACCACAAGTCCACGGCCGTTCTGGCCGCCGCTGGTCGCGGGTTTCGCGTTGGGGATCGCCTTGCTGGCGACGTTCCTGATCACCGGTCACGGCCTCGGCGCCTCGGGTTTCATCACCCGGCTTGCCGCCCAGATCAGTGACTGGCTCGCGCCCGCCGCAACCGTTGCCAACAGCTATTTCGGCCCCTTCGTCAAGGCAGGCGCCCCGCTGGCCTCCTGGATCACCTGGGAAGTCATCGGCGTGCTGATCGGCGCCTATGTGGGCGCCCGCAGCGCCGGCCGCTCCAGCGTCCAGGTCGAGCGCGGACCACAGACGTCACGCGGCCAACGCTTCGTCTACGCCTTCATCGGCGGCGCCCTGGTCGGCTTCGGTGCGCGTCTGGCGCGCGGCTGCACCAGCGGCATCGGCCTGTCTGGCGGTGCGACCCTGGCCGTTGCCGGCTTCGTCTTCCTGGCCGGCTTCTTCATCGCCGGTTTCGTGGTCAGCATGCTTGCACGGAGGGTCTGGCAATGAGCATTCCGTTTTACGATGGCGGCATTGCCAGCGGCCTCCTGTCGGGCATCCTGTTCGGCTATGTGCTCGAGGCCGCCGGCTTCGGCAGCCCACGCAAGCTGACCGGCCAGTTCTCCTTGAAGGACTTCGCCGTCTTCAAGGTGATGTTCACCGCCGTTCTTGTCGCCGCCGTGGGCCTGTACCTGCTCCGGCTCGGCGGCGTGATCTCCGACAATGCGGTGTTCATTCCGACCCTGTTCTTCTGGGCCCTTGCCGTCGGCGGCATCCTGATCGGCGCGGGCTTTGCCCTTGGCGGCTATTGCCCCGGCACCTCGGTCGTCGGCGTGGCCTCCGGCCGGGTCGATGCGGTGGTGTTCGTCGTCGGCATGATCGCCGGCACGACCCTGTTTGCCTATGTGTTCGATCCGTTGACCGGCTTCTATTTCGCAGCCAAGGGCCCGGATGCCCAGCGACTGCCGGATCTTCTGGGTCTGCCGGAATGGCTGATCCTTGCCGTGCTGATCGTTATCGCGATGGCCGGCTTTGTTCTCGGCTCCAAGCTAGAACGCGCCCGCGGCGGTCCCTTTACCGCCAAGGACGTCTGCGCGCCCGATGCCGGGACGGGCGCTGAGAAACCTGTCTCACACACAACACAGGCCATGAAGGCCTGAGGAGGAAGCGTCCCATGAAAAAGAAAATCCGCAAAAGCCTACTGAGTGCCGCGATCGTTCCGGTGACCGCCATCGCCGTCGGCGCCGCCGTGCCGTCCGCAGCCCTTGCCCAGGCGACCAACCCCTGCGCTCCGGCGGCAGGTCCGGTCAACCCGTGCGCGCCGGCAGCGGGTCCGGTCAATCCCTGTGCACCAGCAGCCTCGCCGGCCGCCAATCCGTGCGCTCCGGCAGCAGCGCCTGCCGCGAAGGCGGAACAAGCCGCCCTGCCGAATGACATGTACGACACGACCACCAAGTACAAGCAGGCGCCCTACGGCAACAAGATGCCGAACATCGTCAAGAACTACCTGCGCACCACGCCCTATATCGGCACCGGCGGTATCATCGAGCCGACCGGCATGGAGATGCTGGCGGCCCTCGGCTTCAAGACGGTGGTCAACCTGAACACGGCCGACGAAGGCGCAACCTCGGAAGGCCCGATGGTCAAAAAGGCCGGCATGAATTACATCAACATCGCCGTGCCGACCAAGGCGCCGACAGCAGACCAGGTCGCCGAATTCGCCAAGATCGCCGAGGATCCGAACAACTATCCGATCCTGCTCCACTGCGAATCCTCCAACCGCGTCGGCGCGCTCTGGGCGCTCTACCGTGCCTCCACCGGCATTCCGAAGGATATCGCCGTCCAGGAAGGCCGCACCGTCGGCCTGAAGACCAGCCGCGAAAAAGCCGTGCGTGAACAGCTCGGCATGCCCGCGCTCTAAGCACCGGCCTCGGCAAGAGACGACTGCGGGGCCGGCCGAACGCTGGCCCTGTTTTTGTCTTGGAGGCCGCGCCTCCCCCATCGCCGTCATGACCGGGCTCGACCCATTGCTGTCCGGTTTAAGTTTGACTGAATATGGCAATCCACTTGATCTGAGAGTTTGTTGTCATCCCAGCGAAGGCTGGGATGACAAGTGGGGAGACCATCGCGTGTCTCCAAGCCGAACGATCGGGAATTCTTCAATCTTTCAAATGAGACATATGAGAAGTCCAACATTAAACCGGACAGCAGTGGGTCGAGCCATGGCATGACGACGGAGAGGGACACTGAAATGCAAAGGTCTCGACAAAATCCACAGCAGTGCTTCATGCAAGGGCGTCATCCCGGCCGCAGCGAAGCGGAGAGCCGGGACCCACTCGCGGAACCACCTGCCGCGGTTTCAATCGGGTGCACGACCGCTCTGGAAGCGAGTGGGCCTCGGGTCTCACTGCGTTCGCCCGGGGTGACGGCTTGAGATTTGTCACGGCCTTGCGCACCGAACGACGCTATGAAGCGCACATGTTTTCGCGAGACAGCAACGGGATCAGGATCGAAGCCATGACCGAACAGATCGCCAAAACCAAAGCCCCGCAACTGCCCTTCCCGGCAGATCTCTCCGGCCTTCCAGAAGCACAACTGGAAGCCATGCACGATGCGGCGGCGATCGTGCTCGACTGCGAGCGGGAGCTTGCGCAATCGGGCTCCAGCGTGGTCATGGAAGTGCTGCGCGACCAGGGCGATTTCCTGATCTGGGAGCGTTACCCGAAGGGCGACCTGTTCGATCTGAAAAACCACAGCCACTATTTCTATCACGCCCATGTGGCCGACGAGATGGCCGACGGCGAGAACGGCCACTTCCACCTGTTCGTGCGCCCGGCAGAGATCGCGCCCGACCTGGAACCGTGGCGACTCCCCGGAGCCGTCGTCCCGGAAGATCCGGCCGCCCGCTTCGCCCATATCGGTGCAGTCAGCGTCGACAATCAGGGCCGACTGATCCGGATCTTCACCACCAACCGCAGGGTCACCAACGAGACGCTTTACCGGGCAGACGACATGATCGCCCTGCTCGATCATTTCGCTATCGAACTCGACACACCGAGTAAGTCGGTGAACCGGTGGCTGACGAATCTCATCCCCCTCTACCGCCCGCAACTGGAAGCGCTGTTAAGGGCTCGCGACGCCACGCTGGAGGCCTTCGTGCGGGAGCATCCGGCATCAGAAGTTCTTGAGGACCGGTTCTTGCAGAACACCAGCGAGGTGTTCGTCGATACGGTGACGCAGATCGAGGCGATTGAAGAGGCTCTCGGGGTTGATGAATAACGCCGCTGGTTCGAATCCACCCTGCAGACGGTGGATTTTCAACGCATTTTGAACAATCTGAAATTACATATCGTACATTATACGAAACCGGGTCCAGAGAGTGGGCGAGATCCCTAATAATCAGGAGCGCGCCTCAACTAACTACGTGCATCCCGAAGCGGACTTTTGACTTAACAGATGCGATTGTCTGCAAAGCCGACCTTCCGGTCATTCGCCGCACGAGCATGAGAAACGCAGCGTCCAACAGCAAGGCGACGGGGCCGCCGCTCACATAGGTAACTGATGCCGCAAATGAATGAGGGGATAAGGCCTTCCCTGCCCATCATGGGAAGACGTTCCCGTGCGGACGAAACCGACATGCTCATAGAACGCGAGCGCCTCTGGGTTTTGCTCATTCACATCGGTTGTCAGCTCAGGATGGGCCGCGATGGCTCGCGATATGAAGGCTTTGCCGATCCCTTTTCCATGTTGATCCGGGTCGATAAACAGTGCCTCCAGATGACCGTCATGCAGAAACATGAAACCCTGCGGCGTGCCTGCGGCATCGACTGAAAGTTGCAGGCTCACCTGTGGGAAGAACTCCATAAGCTCGGCCTCAATGGCCGACTTGTCGACGGGCGCAAGGAAGTGATGAGTGGCGTCGACCGCCCGACGCCATATCTCCATGACGCGCGGCAAGTCCTGATCTGTTGAAGGTCTGAAAGTAAGCATGGTGCTCGTTAACATAACCGTCCCACTGTCCGCAAAGGGCTCAAACTGGATATTCGCTGCAGTTCGAACGAACGACTGCTTTGAATCCCTCGTGATCCGGGGAGTTCCCTAAACGGCCTTACCCGAAAGCCCAAAAAACCTCACTCCCCCTCCCCGATCTCCCGCAAAATCTCCGCCGTATGCTCGCCCAGCGCGGGGGCCGCATGCTCCAGCACCAGTTCGCTGTCGGAGAAGGTGATCGGGGTGCGGACCGAGGGGATGGTGCCGCCCTTGACGCCCGTGGCGGGCAGGTCGACCTTCATGTGGCGGTGGGCGATCTGGGGGTCGGTGAAGACGTCGGCGACGGAGTTGATCGGGCCGGCGGGGACACCCTTTTCTTCCAGCGCCTTCAGGAAGGCGTCGCGGGTGAACTTGGCGATTTCGGCTTCCAGGACCGGCACCAGCTCCGCACGATTGGCGACGCGGGCGGCGTTGGTGGCGTAGGCGGGGTTTTCGCCAAGTTCCGGCCTTCCCAGAATGGCGCAGAGCTTCTTGAACTGGCCGTCGTTGCCCACGGCGAGGATCATGTGGCCGTCGCTGACGGCGAAGACCTGATAGGGCACAATGTTCGGGTGGGCGTTGCCGAGGCGCTTCGGTGAATTGCCGGAGACGAAATAGTTGAGCGCCTGGTTGGCGAGCACGCCGGTGAGGCTGTCGAGCAGGGCCATGTCGACATGCTCGCCCTTCCCCGTCTCGTCGCGCCGTCTCAAGGCGGCCATGATGCCGATTACGCCGTAGAGGCCGGTGAAAATGTCGGCGAAGGCGACGCCGACCTTCTGCGGTTCGCCGTCCGGGTCCCCGGTCAGGTCCATGATGCCGCCCATGCCCTGGATCATGAAGTCGTAGCCGGCCCGGTGGGCATAAGGCCCGTCCTGACCGAAACCGGTGACGGAGCAATAGATCAGGCGCGGGTTGATCTTTTTCAGGCTGTCGTAATCGAGGCCGTATTTGGCAAGCCCGCCAACCTTGAAATTCTCCACCAGGATATCGGCGCCTTCGACCAGCTTGCGCGCGATGCGCTGGCCTTCCTCGGTGCGGAAATCGACGGTGATCGAGCGCTTGCCCCGGTTGCAGGCATGAAAATAGGCGGCATCGAGCTGCTCGCCGTTCTCTCCCTCCACGAAGGGCGGGCCCCAGGCGCGGGTGTCGTCGCCCTGCGGCGCCTCCACCTTGATGACGTCGGCACCGAGGTCGGCCAGGGTCTGGCCGATCCACGGGCCCGCCAGAATGCGGGCGAATTCGACGACCTTCACGCCGTGAAGCGGGGCTGCCATGCGATTTTCTCCTGAATGTGAGGCGCGACTGAAGCGTGTCAGTCGACCTTGCGATAGATGTGATAGCGGCCGGGGCGGATGCCCTCCGGCAGATCGAGTTCCCGGAAATCCTTCAGATCCAGCGCCAGACCGGACAGCACGTAGCCGCCGGCCCTGGTGTGGATACTCACGAGCGGCGACAGCCAGGAAGACGTGGCGAGGTCGGTGGTCGGATCGCCGGAGCCGATATCCGCATGGATGAGCGCCGCCTGGGAACCGATGCGCGGCCCGCAGAAGGCAAGCGTATCCCGGATTTCCCCAAAGATCATGTGATCGCCGTCGGGAATGCAGCTTGGATGGCAGGACAGGTCCCGGTCGAACACGAAGATTTCCCGGTCGGGCAGACATTCGCGCAGGTGATCGTAGGTCCGACCGTTGCCGAGACCGAGTTCCAGGACCGGCCCCTCCAGATCGCCGAGACGCCCGGCAACGTCCTCAAGCAGCGCTTTCTGGGCGGTCAGACGGCGGATGAAGCTGTCGAGGCGGCTCATGGGCAAATCCCTGCTGTTCGGTCGGGCCTGAGGTAAGGTGAGAGGTGTCTCATAGCCCGGCAAGGCAGCCGCGTCAAAAATTCCGATTCACATCCGTCTCGGTGCGGGAAAAATGCACCGCAAGGCCGTCATTCCACACTCATCTGGTCGTTGGCACAACGGAAGCCGATCCGGCATTGCGGCTTGTCCCGTGTCTTGCCGAAGAATGCCTTTATGATCTGCATGCGGTCGCAATGACTGCCGTCCGCCACGATCCGGGCAGAGGTCTGCGGCCCCGTGTTGGCAACGACCGCGCCCTGTTTCTTCACAAAGGCCTGCGCCTCGGAGCAGGTCATGGTGTAGAGGCTCGGACGGGCCTGGGCCACGCCGGCACTCAGCAAAACCAGCCCGACGATGAGGGCACTACGGGCTGTCATGTGAACTTTCCGGCGCATGGACGATCTCCTCTCCAAGGCTGTTGGCCTGCCCGTCCCTGTTACCGCGCATCGCCGACGGCTTCGGGCGCATCGATGCATTTCATGCCGATCAGGCATTGCGGGTTGTCGCGCGTCCTGCCGTAGGCCGGCCAGGCGACCTCCTGCCGGCTGCAGCCGCGTTGGTCGGTGACGAACCGCTGAAATGTCTGCGGGCCGGTGTTGGCCACGACCGCGCCGTGCTGTCGAACGAAAGCCTGCGCCTGGGCGCAGGTCATCGTGTAGACGCTGGGGCGGGCATAGGCCGAAGACGCGGCAAGAGTTGCCAGCACCATAACGGCCACGGCTGTTGTTGCTGATCGCATGGATCTCTTCCCTATACCTGTTTCGGGGTTCAACGACCGTTCGTGTCCCGAGGTCGGCCTGCACAGCGATAATCAATCCGGCACTGCGCATTGTCGCGGGTCGTTATATAGGCCGAAACCGGTCTCTGGCTCCGGTCGCAATACTTTCCGTCCGAAACGAACCTCTCATAGGTCATGGGGCCTGTGTTGGCCACCACGCTGCCCTGCCGCTGCACGAATGCCTGGGCCTGGGAACAGGACATGGTGTAGAGGCTCGGACGGGCTTCGGCGGCGACACTGCCCAGAACCAGGGCCGTGCCGGCGATCATTAGAGTGCGATGAAACAAAATCATGCTCAATTTCCCCTGACGGAATATACGGATAAGTCTCATCTAGGGCCGTTAAACAGGCTTTAAAGTGGGTCGGTTTGCCGCTGCGATCACAACTTCGCGCGCGCCTTCCGGCTTGCCAGATCACGCCGGTGATGTTTGAAGGGAATTCCGGTTTCAGGCCGGCTTCTGGGGAGGAACGGAATGACCACGGTCGACATGGAAGCGGAATACAACAACAGGGCGCGGGTTCCCGAGCATCCGGCGATCATCGAAGGCTGGCAGACGGACGCCGAAGCCTATCGCAAGGCACAGGAAAACGCCGTTCTCGACCAGCCCTATGGGCCGGCACCGCGCAACAGCTACGACCTGTTTCCGGCCTCCACCGAAGCAAAGCAGCCTCTTCTGGCCCTCTTCATCCACGGCGGTTACTGGCAGGCACTCGACAAAAGCGCTTTCTCCCACATGGCCCGGGGCCTGAATGCCAACGGTTTCGACGTGGCGATCGCCAATTACAGCCTGTGCCCGGCGGTCGCCGTTGCCGATATCATTGCGGAGATGCAGGACCTTGCGGCGCATCTTTACCAGACCTTCGGCAAAAAACTTCTTGTCTTGGGCCATTCCGCCGGTGGCCATCTGACCGCGGCGCTGATGGCGACGGACTGGGCCGACCGCGGCCTGCCGGCCGATCTCGTCGCCGCCGGCATGCCCATTTCCGGCCTGTTCGAGCTGGAACCGCTGGTGGAAACGAGCATCAACAAGGCGGTCGGAATGACGCCGGAAACAGCCCGGGAGGCCTCGCCGATCCTGTGGCCGAAGCCGAAAAAAGGGCATTTCCGTGCGGTCGTCGGCGGCAGGGAATCCGATGAATACCTGCGCCAGAGCCGCATGCTGGTCGACATCTGGACCGGGCCGGAACTGACCGGCACTCTGGACATACAGGACGGTGCCGACCACTTCACGGTGATCAACCCGCTCGCTGATCCGCAGAGCGAATTGGTCACAGCATTATGCGATCTCGCCCTTGCCGCAACGCCAGGGGTCGCCTAAGTCCGGATTTATTCTTTTCGTATTCGTCTCTACCCGATCAGGAGGTTCCCATGCGCCCGGAAGCGGCCCCAGCCATTCGTCTGGACGACTACACACCCGCGCCCTACCTGATCGACACTGTCGAGTTGAACTTCCGCCTTGCTCCCAAGGCAACCACGGTCACCGCGAAACTCTCGGTGCGCCGGCAGGAGGACACCGCGCCCGGAACGCCGCTGCTCCTGGACGGTGACGGTCTGGTGCTTGCCGGCCTGTCGCTTGACGGCTTTCCGCTGAGCGACGACGCCTATTCGGTCACACCAGACCGGCTGGAGATCAAGATCCCGCCGGAGGGCCCGTTCGAGCTGGAAATCCGCACCACCATCGACCCGGATGCCAATACGGAACTGATGGGGCTTTACCGCTCGTCCGGCACCTATTGCACCCAGTGCGAGGCCGAAGGCTTCCGCCGGATCACCTATTTCCTCGACCGGCCGGACGTTCTGGCCGTCTACACCACCCGGATCGAGGCGCGGAAGTCGGAAGCCCCGGTCCTGCTCGGCAACGGCAACCCGGTCGCGTCCGGTGATATCGAAGGCACCGATCGGCACTTTGCCGTCTGGCACGATCCCTTTCCCAAGCCGTCCTATCTGTTCGCTCTGGTCGCCGGCGATCTCGGCCATGTGGCCGACACGTTCACCACATGCTCGGGCAAAAAGGTCGATCTGAAGATCTATGTCGAACACGGCCGCGAACCCTGGTGCGGCTGGGCCATGGATTCGCTGAAACGCTCCATGAAATGGGACGAGGACACGTTCGGCTGCGAATACGATCTTAACGTGTTCAACATCGTCGCCGTTTCCGACTTCAACATGGGCGCGATGGAAAACAAGGGCCTCAACGTCTTCAACGACAAATATGTGCTGGCCGATCCGCAGACCGCGACCGATCAGGACTACGCCAATATCGAGGCCGTGATCGCCCACGAATACTTCCACAACTGGACCGGAAACCGCATCACCTGCCGCGACTGGTTCCAGCTGTGCCTGAAGGAAGGCCTGACCGTCTTCCGCGACCAGGAGTTTTCCTCCGACCAGCGCTCCCGGCCGGTGAAGCGCATTGCCGATGTGCGGCTGCTGAAATCGCATCAGTTCCCTGAGGATGCCGGACCGCTGGCCCATCCGGTCCGCCCGCAGACCTACCGGGAAATCAACAACTTCTACACCGCCACCGTCTACGAAAAGGGCGCGGAAGTCGTGCGCATGCTGAAGACGCTGCTCGGCGACGATGGCTTTCGCGCCGGCATCGATCTGTATTTCCAGCGCCACGACGGCGAGGCCACAACCATCGAGGCCTTCCTGACCTGCTTTTCGGAGGCCACGGCAACGGATCTCGGCCAGTTCGCCCGCTGGTACGAGCAAGCTGGCACGCCGCATGTCGAGGTCAAGAGCCACTACGACACGACCGCCCGCGAGCTGACGCTCGATCTGTCCCAAACCATCCCGCCCCTGCCGGGTCAGGACAAGGCCGAACCGTCCGTCATTCCGATCCGCTTCGGCCTGATCGGCCCGAACGGCTCGGACATGCCGCTGGGCCGGGTCACCGGCGCGAAGGTGCAGGACGACGTTCTGGTGCTGGAAGAAGCAAGCCAGAAGGTGACTTTCTCGGACGTTTCGAGCCGGCCGGTGGTTTCGCTGCTGCGCGGGTTTTCCGCGCCGGTGCGGCTGGAGTTCCACCAGACGACCGACGAGCTGCTGTTTCAGGCAAGCCACGACAGCGATCCGTTCAACCGCTGGCAGGCGGTCCAGTCGCTCGCCACGCGGGATCTGATCCAGCTGACGTCGGATATCCGTGCCGGCCGCACGGCGGCGGCGGACGGAGCGCTTGTGACCGCTTTCGGCGCCCTTCTCGCCGACCGGGACCTGGATCCGGCCTTCAAGGCGCAGGTGCTCGACCTACCCGGCGAGGCCGACATCGCCCGCGAAATCGGCCGCGATGTGGATCCGGATGCGATCCATGGCGCCCGCAACGCCCTGCGTGCAGCCGTGGCCGACGCCCATGCGGAAACGTTCCTGGCGCTTGTCGATGAAACGGAAACGGCGGCATTCTCGCCCGATGCGGCCTCGGCCGGCCGGCGGGCATTGTCCAACCGCGCGCTTTCCTATGCCGCGCTGACAGGAGCCGAATCCGCCGGAGCGCTTGTCGAACGGTGCTACCGGGAGGCGACCAACATGACGGACCGGCTTGCCGCCCTGACCATACTCGTTCATCAGGGACTTGCCGGGTCCGGCGACGCTCTCGCCGATTTCCGCAAACGCTACGAGACCATGTCGCTTGCCCTGGACAAGTGGTTCATGGTCCAGGCCACGGCGCCCGTCCCGGACGGGCTCGAAAAGGTCAAGGCGCTGACCGCGGATCCGCTTTACGACATCACGAACCCCAATCGGGCCCGCTCCCTCATCCACGCCTTTGCCACCGGCAACCCGACCCAGTTCGGCAGAACCGACGGCGCCGGCTTCGACTTCGTCGCCGACAACGTCCTGACGCTCGACGCGCGCAATCCGCAAGTGGCGTCCCGGCTGCTGACCTGTTTCCGCTCCTGGCGCGCCTATGAATCCGGACGCGCCGCCCTTGCGAAATCCGCCCTTTTACGCATTTCGGCAGCCGATAATCTGTCCCGCGACAGCCGGGATATCGCCGACAGATGCCTGCAATAGTTGGCTTTACTGGAAAAGATTAACGCAAAGCCCGCCAACTGCTTGATCCGTTAACCATTTTTTTCCTCAAAGCCTCTGGACAAATCGGAAAAGCTGGATTCAAATGAAACTGATTCGGGCGACAGAATTCGTCTGAGCGGGGACATCACAAACATTCGGGACATCTCTCCGATGGCGCGGGCATTTGCCGGCAGCGCGTCCATGCGACGCCTTGCCCAAATCAAGGGACAGCTTCTGGGTCAGACCGGCGACCGCACATCGCTGACCGGACACCTGCGCCTGCTCGCCGAACCGACCTACCAGCGCCTGCTCCGCTCCGAGCCGTTCATGCGCCGGCTGATCCCGGCCCTCTGTCTGGTCTTCATCGCCAGCCTCGCGGTCTACCGGAGTCTTGAGCTCTATTACGACCATCAGGCCACCGCCCGTCAGGCACGCGACGAAATCGCCCTTACCGCCACTGTCGTCTCATCCCATCTGGCCAGTGAAGAAGCTAACCTTCCGGAACTCGGCTATCGCTCCGCCCTGCAGCGGGTACTCGCCGATAGCCTGCCGGTCGGTGCCACCAGCAACGGACGTACGATCCTTGTCGCCGACAAGGACGGCACCATCGTCGCCAGCGCGCCCCTGCAGCCGACGCTCGAGGGAATGCGGATTACCGACATCTTCAGCGCATCCCAGCCACTCACCGTCTTCGGCGCCCGCGCCGGTGTCCTGACGGTGAAGGCCGCTCTCCTGAGAAACGGCGTCAGCGAAGACACCATGGCCACGGTCCATCATCTGGACGGTCGGCTCGGCATGATCGCCGTTCTGCAGCCGGAAGAGAATATCTATGCAGACTGGCACGCGGACGTATCGGCCAATGTCACCCTGTTCGTCGGCACCGCCTCGGTTCTCCTTGTCCTGATCTACGCCTTCTTCGCCCAGGCCACCCGCGCCGAACAGGCGGACGAGATGTATGCCGCGACCCGGAGCCGGATAGACACCGCCCTGACTCACGGCCGCTGCGGCCTGTTCGACTGGGACCTGTCCCGCGGACGGATGTTCTGGTCGGCCTCGCTTTACGAGTTGCTCGGACGCGAGCCCAAGGACGACATTCTGAGCTTTTCCGAAGTCAACGCAATCGCGCACCCGGAAGACGTCGATCTGCTGGCCCTGGCCGAGCACCTGCTGCAGAGCGGCGAAACCATGATCGACCAGATGTTCCGCATGCGCCATCAGGACGGCAACTGGGTGTGGCTGCGCGCGCGCGGCGAGATCCAGCGGGAGCCGGGCCGCAGCGAACCGCACCTGATCGGCATCTGCATCGACGTTACCGAACAGCATGAGCTCGCCGAACAGAGCCGGACCGCGGACCTGCGCCTGCGCGACGCCATCGAAACCATTTCCGAAGCCTTCGTGCTGTGGAACGCCCGCAACGAGCTGGTGATCTGCAACTCCAACTACCAGGCCCTGCACGGACTGCCCGCCAATGTCATCAAGCCGGGCACGCCCTATCAGGATGTCATGAGCGCCGCCGCCAACACCCAGATCACACCGCAGCCGATGAAGCTCAGCCAGCGGGACGGTGCTGCCGACGGAAGCTATGAGGTCCAGCTCGACGATGGCCGCTGGCTTCAGATTTCCGAGCGCCGTACCAAGGACGGCGGCTTCGTTTCCGTCGGCACCGACATTACCGCGCTCAAGCGGCACGAAGAAAAACTGATGGACAGCGAGCGCAAGCTGAAGGCGACGATCACCGACTTGCGCAAGTCCCGCCAGACACTCGAAGTCCAGGCTCAGCAGCTGGTGGAACTGGCCGACAAATACGCACACGAAAAGACCAAGGCCGAAGAGGCCAACAAGGCGAAATCGGAATTCCTCGCCAACATCTCCCATGAACTGAGAACGCCGCTCAACGCGATCATCGGCTTCTCGGAGATCATGACCCAGGAGATGTTCGGCCCGCTCGGCGGCGAGCGTTACTCAGAATACAGCCGCGACATCCATGAGAGCGGCACGCATCTGCTCAACGTGATCAACGACATTCTCGACATGTCGAAGATCGAGGCCGGACGCATGTCCATCAACGCCGAAGACATCAATGCGGCCGAGGCCGCCTCCGATGCCGCCCGGATCATGACCGCCGCCGCTGCCGAAAAGGCCATCACGGTGAGCTGCGACGTCGCGGAAGACCTGACCGTGCAGGGCGATCGGCGGGCGCTGAAGCAGATCCTGCTCAACCTGCTTGCCAACGCGGTCAAGTTCACGCCCGAAAAGGGCATGGTCGCGCTCACCGCCGAAAAGACCGGCGAAAGGGTCCGGTTCACCATCGAGGACACCGGCATCGGCATTGCCGAAGCCGATATCGAGCGCCTCGCCAAGCCGTTCGTCCAGGTGGAAAACCAGTTCACCAAATCGCATAAGGGCTCAGGCCTGGGACTGGCGATTGCCCGCTCGTTGATCGAGCTGCACGGCGGCGAACTGGAAATTGCTTCCGAAGTCTCCAAGGGCACGGCCGTCAGCTTCACCCTGGCAGCCTCGAACATCTCCGTTCCGGCTCAGGCCGAACTACTTTAAACACCTTCCCTTTCGCCGCATAGGTATCTTTCCGGTGTGACGCCCTGTCACCGGCCCTGCCGATTGACCGGAACCGGCTTCAGGCTCATCTATATGCGCATAAGCGCATAAACGGATAAGCGAAGATGACCGACACGATCCGGGTTCTGAGCGCCCTTGCAGAACCCACCCGCCTTGCCGCCATCGCCATTCTCTTCGACGGCAGCGAGCACTGCGTCTGCGAGCTGATGAGCAAACTCTCCGCCACCCAATCGCGGATGTCCCGGCACATGGCGACATTGAAGACGGCGGGACTGGTGATCGACCGGCGCGACGCCCAATGGGTGCGCTACCGGCTGAACCCGAATATGCCCGCAAGCGCCCACGACATCGTGGCCGCCGCCGTTGCCGCCTGTCAGCCCAGCGACGAAAGGAAAGTCGCATGAGCCTTCCCGTTTCCGAACCGCAACCGAAAAGCCACGAGGCGCTCCTGTGGAGCCTGGGCGTTGCCGCCTTCGCCGTCCTGTGGTGGCTGGTCTACGGGCAGCTGTCGTCGGTCGCGGAATGGCTGGTTTCGCTGCTGCCCGTCGAGCGGGCGAGCCACACCGGCGAGGCGCTGGCCTTCTTCTTCTACGACGTGCCAAAGGTGATGATGCTGCTGACCGGCGTCGTCTTCGCCATGGGCGTGGTGCGCAGTTTCTTCAGCCCGGAAAAAACCCGGGCGTTTCTCTCCGGCAAGCGCGAGGGCGCAGGCAATGTGCTGGCGGCGTGCCTCGGCGTGCTGACACCATTCTGCTCCTGCTCCGCCGTGCCGCTTTTCATCGGCTTCGTTTCCGCCGGCATTCCCCTTGGCGTCACCTTTTCCTTCCTGATCGCCGCCCCGATGGTCAACGAGGTCGCGCTCGCCCTGCTGGTCGGCCTCGTCGGCTGGAAGGTCGCGCTGACCTATCTCGGCTTCGGCCTTGGGGTTGCCATTGTCGCCGGCTGGGTCATCGGCAAGCTGCGCCTGGAAGGCTGGCTGCAGGACTGGGTACGCGACATTCATTCCGGTGCCACCACCGTGGAGGCCATCGAAGGGGAACATTTGACCCTGGCTGAGAGATACCGGCTCGGCATCGAGGCCGTGCGCGAGATCTTCGCCAAGGTGTGGCTCTGGATCGTGCTCGGCATCGCCGCCGGCGCGCTCATCCACGGCTATGTCCCGCAGGACCTGATGGCGCGGATCATGGGCGCCGACGCCTGGTGGTCCGTTCCCGCCGCTGTCGTCATGGGCATCCCCATGTACACCAACGCGGCCGGCGTGATCCCGATCGTCGAAGCCCTGCTCGGCAAGGGCGCAGCGCTCGGCACCGTGCTCGCCTTCATGATGAGCGTGATCGCGCTGTCCATGCCGGAAATGCTGATCCTTCGCCAGGTACTCACCCTGCGCCTGATTGCCGTGTTCATCGGCGTGGTCGCCTCCGGCATCCTCGCCGTCGGCTACCTGTTCAATCTCATCTTCTAAGAGGACTCCCCCCATGAAAGACATCAAGGTCTACGGCCCCGGCTGCAAACGCTGCGACACCACGGAAGCCATGGTCAGGGAGACGGCAGAAAAGCTGGGCGTCGACGTCTCGGTCGAAAAGGTCACCGACCCGCGCGCCATCGCGATGGCCGGCGTGATGTCCACTCCGGGCATCGCCATCGACGGCAAGCTGGTTCATTCGGGCGGGTTGCCGGACGGGAAGAAGCTGGAAGGCTGGCTTTCCGCCTAATCCAGAAGATCCGCCAGGATCTCTCCCGCCCGCAGCCACAAGATTGCGCTGCCGCGCTCCGGATCGACAATCCGGCGGACGTCCGGAAGCCTTCTTGACAGCGAGAGGCCGAAATCCGGCGCGTGAACCGGGCTGGTGTCCTTCTCCCCATACCAGAGGGTAACCGGAACCGGCATCTCTGCCACGTTGAACGGCCAAGGCCGCAAAGCCAAAAGCGTATCGCGGACGTAGCCGGCAGGCCCTTGCGTGAACCCATCCGCCAGCGCGGCCCTGTAGGCAGGCCCCACCGGATCGGTGGAATAAAGCTCCCGGTCGACATCGGAACTCATCCCCAACACCAGATCGTACAGACCTTCTGCATCGGCAAAGCCTTCCAGGAAAGCCGTAAATCCCTCCGGGTCGGAGGCGGCCGTCTCCACCATCGAGCGAACCTCCTGCGGCAGTATCTCGGCGAATTCCCCTCTGCCGAGATCATCCTGACCAGACACGATGGCAAGCCGCGACACGCGTCCGGTCATGGCGAAGGCGAAAGCGAAGACCGCACCCTGAGAGAACCCGACCGCCGGAATCCGCTCGGCTTCGAGTTCATCCAGCACTGCGGCCATATCTTCAGACAGGCTTGCCAGCGACTTTTCAGGGTCGGGATCGGAGTGTCCGAGCCCCGGACGGTCGGGCACGATCAACCGGAGACCGAGGCCGTCCAGGTGCTCGATACCGAAACCGAGCGAAGCCCCCATGCCTGCTCCGGTGAAGAACAGAACCGGACGGCCATCCGCCGGGCCCCATTCCGCCCAGGACAGTTTGCGGTTGCCGGGGCGTATTAGCCTATTGCAGCGCTCCGCCGGACGAATGGCAGGCGCGTTGTCTGTAGGTGTCATGGGAAAGGAATCCAAACTGCGGCGCGGACGCACGTCGCCCACGCGTTGAAATCGACAAGGATTAAGGAATTTGGCCGCCGGCTCCCCGCCAAACGCGGAGAACGGGAGGGCTTATAAGGCCAAACCGGTCCCGGATAAAGGGAACCGGGCACGTATTTCGCGCGCCACCGCAGGCGGCCCCTTCTGCAGGAAAAACGGTTTCTTAGGCGCTTCGTGATCGAACGGGTTCAAGGACCCTCGCCGTTTTCGCGTCCGTCATTCTGTTCCGGACGTCATGTCCAAGTTTCGTTTCTATTACAAATACCCGTGGCTTTTCATCGGCGCGTCGCTGCTGATCGGCCTGTTCATGGTTTACCTCGGGTCCGAATCGGTGGCCTCGGCCAAACTCCTGGAACCGGGCGACGCCGATCAGCTCGAGGATCTCCTCGTGATGGCTGTCGGTCGGCAGGTCAGGAGATCCAACATCGGCGGTTTGGAATGGCCGATACCGATAGCGCCGGGATATGCCCTCTCGCCATCTGCCGCTTCTATAAAGACTAGGGTTCGACGGTAATCTTTGATGAAAATCCGGATAGTTTCGGGAAAAAATGCACATCACGAATGAAACAATTGGCTGAAGCGGTTGCGAACCAAGATCATCACCTGGGTTTCTAATATGAAGGTTATTTTCTCAGTTCTTGCTGCATTCCTGGCTGCATATTCCGCTTGGGAATTTGCCCTGTATCTACACCACTTGAAGTTCGTTCCGGATGCGATGGGTGTTTGGTGGGTGGATTACACCTTGGAAGAAAGCTTGGGATTTGGTCCCGGCAGAAACGAGGCGGGAATCATAGTTTTTGATATGCCCGCCAAGACCAAACGGCACTTGGAGAGCGGTGGACTGGATTGGCTTGAGAATTTGCCGCCGAATGGTCGAAGTGGTTGGCAAGGGCGATATCGAAATTGGAAATCAACTCCCATGCCTGCAAATGAACGTTGGACTGCTCCTAGAAACTGTTCTTTTGATGCGGAATCAATGGGATATCACTACAATTGCCCAAGCGTGACACGTTACTTGGGCGCCCTAATTCGTGTCGATCGCGAGGTGGCTCAGATGGTGGACGAAGCTGTGTTCTCGTCGGGCACCTATTACGCGTATGGACGTGTCGGCATGATAATTCTAATCCCAGAGCATGCTCGCATCGTATACATCTACGCCAAATAAGTGAAGATGTCCTTTATTCTAGAAGCTGCCTATTGGCGGAACCGTGAAGGCGGTGGCTATATTTTCTCTTAGCCTTTGTTTGGTGGATAGGTGCGAAACCAAATGTGATAGTCATCGCCAAATTAGCTAATGCGCGTCACATTAGTGGGAGGTGGACTGAGTACGGTCGCTTGGTTCTTTAAAAAATTTCCATCAAATGGCAGCCGTCTTTCATGCCCATATGAATAACAACGGCTTCGTATTGGCTCTCGTCAGAATAAAACTCGACGTAGTCGCCAGATTTCAGGTTCATTCTCAATACATAGGGATCGGTCAATTCGAATGACGCTATTTCCTGACCGACCAGCAGTCCATAAGGCGCACTATTCGGCGTGTCGTCAGACCACTCATACTTTTTCCCCGAGATAGATATAGTCGATTTAACGGCTGTACTTATTGAACCGATCATCGGAACAGCTACCTGAAGGTCCCAGAGGCCGATCTGCATCGTTTCAACGATATCGCCTGCACCTAAATTGGTAAGCGTCCCGGCAATTTCGTTATCAAATGCCTTCATCTTCCCGCCCTGAACTAAGCCCGATTTTCACATCACCCTTCCCCCTTCTCCACCTTGCCGACGATCTCCTCGAACTTCGCCCGAACCGCCTTCTGGATGTCGGCGAGTTCCAGTTCGAGGTGGGCGAGGTTCGGAGCGCCGCCGGCGCGGGTCAGCAGCTCGATGACGCCGCGGGGGGCCTCGGCGGCGGTGAATTTGCCCGACAGCGCCATGCGCAGCACCTGGGTCAGGCGATGGTAGAGGCGGAGGGCTTGCAGGAGCTGATCAGCGTCGCCCGGGTCCAGGAGTTTGGCCGCCCGCAGGTTTTCCAGAGCGTCTTCCGTGCCCTGGGCCAGGACTTCCGGATGATCATGAGCATGGGCTAACTGCAGGAACTGGGCGAGAAATTCGATATCGACCAGGCCGCCGGCCACCTGTTTCAGGTCCCAGACGTCCTTGGTGCCCTTTTCCTTTTCGATCCGGGCGCGCATGGAGCGGACGTCGTCGGCGAGTTTCGCCTTGTCGCGCTGCGTCGCCAGGGTGTCGCGCAGGAGGCTGTCGATCTTGTCTTCGAAGCCTTGCGACGAGGCGCTGATGACACGCGCCCGGGTCAGCGCCATGTGCTCCCAGGTCCATGCTTCCTTTTTCTGATAGGCGACGAAGCCGTCCAGATTGGTGGCAAGCGGGCCGGCGTTGCCGGAGGGGCGCAGGCGGAAGTCGACCTCGTAGAGGCTGCCTTCCGCCGTCGGGGCGCTCAACGCCGTGACCAGCCGCTGGGTCAGGCGGGTGTAATATTGCGAGATCGCCAGCGGTCGCTGACCGTCGGATTGTTGGGCATCCGCGGGCGCCTCGTAGAGGAGGATCAGGTCCAGGTCGGAGGCGGCGGTCATTTCCCGGCCGCCGAGCTTGCCCATGGCAAGCACCGCGTGGTTTCCGCCCAGCACCAGGCCATGGCTTTCGGCGACATGGTCGACGACCCGTTTCAGCACCCGGTCGACCACCACTTCGGCCAACCGCGCCAGGGCAAACCCGACCTTGTCCGCGCCAAGGGTATCGGAGATGAGCCTGAGGCCGATCAGGAACTGCTGCTCCTGGGCAAAGATCCGTGCGCGGTCGAGCGCCTCTTCGTAATAGCGCGCCAGGGCCAGCGTCCGGTCGAGACCTTCGCGGAACTCGTCGACACTCGGCATGGCGCCGAAGAAGGCGGGATCGAGCACGGTGTCGAGCACATGGATCCGGCGCGACACGGTTTCGGCCATGCGCGGTGCGGAGCCCATGACCGTGGCTAGCAGGGTCAGAAGCTGCGGATTGGACTTGAGCAGAGAGAAAAGCTGCACGCCGGCGGGCAGCTTCGCCAGGAAGCTGTCGAAGGCCCTGAGCGCGGCATCCGCATTGTCCGTCTCGGCAAGGGCGGTGATCAGCACCGGGTGCAGTTCGGTCAGCCGTTCGCGGGCCTTGGTGGAGCGTGTTGCCGGATAACGGCCGAAATGCCAGGACTTGATGATGTTGGCCGCATCCGCCGGCTGCTTGTAGCCGAGCTGTGACAGCGTCTCCAGCGTGTCCGGATCGTTGTCGTCGCCGGTAAAGACCAGATTGCCGAGGTTGGAGGCCAGTTCCGGTTCGTCCTCGAACAGACCTGCGTAATGGCCCTGCACGGTCTGCAGCCGCTGCAGCAGGGCCGCCTCGAAGGCCTCCAGGCTCTCGAAGCCCATCAGGTAGGCGACGCGGGTCAGGCCTTCCGCATCCTTGGGCAGCAACTGGGTCTGCTCGTCGTTGAGCATCTGGATGCGGTGTTCGACCGAACGCAGGAAGACATAGGCCTCATCGAGTTCGTCGCGGGCGTCCTGCTCGATCCAGCCCGCCTCCAGAAGGCCGCCCAGCATGTCGCGCGTGCGCCTGCCGCGCAGCGCCGGGTTGCGGCCGCCGGCAATGAGCTGCTGGGTCTGGACGAAAAATTCCACTTCACGGATACCGCCACGGCCAAGCTTCACATTATGGCCGGCAACGGCGATCTTGCCGTGGCCCTTGTGCATATGGATCTGACGCTTGATCGACTGGACATCGGCGATCGCCGCGAAATCAAGGTACTTGCGCCAGATGAACGGCACGATCTCGCGCAGGAAGGCGTCTCCGGCGGGAAGATCGCCGGCACAGGGCCGCGCCTTGATCAGGGCCGCCCGCTCCCAGTTCTGACCGAGGGATTCGTAATAGGCGAGCGCGCCGGGTACCGACATGGCAAGCGGGGTCGCGCCCGGATCGGGACGCAGGCGCAGGTCGGTGCGGAAGATATAGCCCTCCGCTGTCCGGTCCTGCATCATTTTGACCAAACGCCGGGTCAGACGCACGAACTCCACCGACGGCTCCGCATTGGCGGCGATCGGCGCCTTGTCCGGGTCGTAGAGAACGATCAGGTCGATGTCGGAGGAATAATTCAGCTCGTTGGCGCCATGTTTTCCCATGGCGAGAACGATGAAGCCGGAATCCACGTCCGGATTGTCCGGGTCTTTAGGCTCGAATTTGCCTTTGGTCGCGAGATCGGACAGGCAGAAGCGGATACAGGCGCTCAGCGCCGCATCGGCGAACCCTGCCAGAGCGCCCGTCACCTGATCAAGATCGATGGCGCCACCGATGTCGGCAATGCCAAGTGTCAGGGCGAGGTCCTGTTTCAGAAGGCGCAGGTCGCGCATCAGCTCGGCTTCGGTTTCCGCCGCTGTGGTGCGAGCGTTTTCGATCAACCGGGCAATCCGTGCTTCCGGGGTATCGTTCAAAATGCGCTTCAGCCGCACCGGATTGGCAACCGTCAGATCGCGCAGATAGGCGGTGTCCGACAGAATGCCGAGAAGTCCGTTGCGGACGCTGTCGTTCGTCTCCAGGAAGGTTCGAAGGTCAGCGGCCTCCTCGCTTCGGTCGGCCTTTTCCAGAAGGTCATTCAGAAACAGCTCGGCCCGCTCGGGCTCCAGTGCCCGGGGAATAACCGACAACCGATCGGAAAGGATCGTCCCGGCCTGTTCAGCCTGGCTGGCTTCCTGGTTGCTCGTCATGCGCGTTTTTATCCCCCTCGTCCCCGGCCCATTCCAAATCGATTCCGGCTGACAATCCCGGATGTGCATCCTGCAGGACAAGCGAGCCGCCGTGCAAGCGGGCGACAGCGTTGACAAGGCTCAGCCCCAGTCCGTAGCCCGGCGCGCTCCGGCTGGCGTCGAGACGGACGAACCTGCGCCGCACCCGGTCGGCATCTTCGGCCGGAATCCCCGGCCCGTTGTCAGACACGTTCAGGAGAATACGATCCTTGCACCGTTCGGCCTTGATGGAGATCACGAGGTCGCCTTCGGCGGGCTTTCCGTATTTGAGCGCGTTTTCGATCAGGTTGACGAGAGCCTGGGCGACGAGCTCGCGGTTGCAGCAGGCCATCACGGATTCCAGCACCTGAACGTCCAGGCGCCCGCCCTCGTCTTCCACCAACGGCTCGTAAAGCTCCGCCATCTCCTCGACCACGGCCTTCAGGTCGACATCGTCCATGCCCGATTCCGGCGCCATGGCCTCGACACGGGCAATGCGCAACAACGCATCGAAGATCCGGATCAGGGTGTCACTGTCATCCAGGGTTGCCTCGAGGGCGGAACGGTATTCTCCATCCGACTTCGCCTCGCGCAGGGCGGTTTCGACGCGGGTGCGCAGGCGGGTCAGCGGCGTCTTCAGGTCGTGGGCGATGTTATCGGACACGTCTTTCATGCCCTGCATCAGCAGTTCGATGCGACTGAGCATCTCGTTCAGATTGGTCGCCAGCCGATCGAATTCGTCGCCGTTTCCGGCAACCGGCAGCCGTCCGGACAGATTGCCGTGCATGATGGTCTGGCTGGTCGCGGCAATGCCGTCGATCCGCTTCAGCACGCGACGGCTGACGAACAGCCAGGTGATCACCGCCATGACCACGACGACGGCGAGCCACAGGCGCAGAGCCTCACCCAGAAGAGCGGAGAAGCGCTGCTGCTCGCCCAGATCCCGGCCGACCAGCAGCCGGTATCCGCCACGCAGTTCGAACGTGCGCACCAGCGCTTCGCGTTCCACGTCGCCGCCGGGCTCCACGCGGGCATATTTCACCCGGCGGATATCCCCGACCGCCTCATCGAGAACAACTGTCGGCAGCCGGGCGATATTGCCGGCAATGGTCACGCCGGCGAAATCGGTCAGGAGATAGAGGCTGGCATCGGGACGGCGCGCCCGGCGGTCGATGCTTTCCACCACGGCGCGGACGCCGCCGCGGACATATTCGTCGGCCAGGCCGGAAATCTCCGCGTCCACGGTCTGCACGACCTGGCTCGACATCAGCTGATTGGTGTTGCGGGAGATATAGACCAGCAGGAACCCGGACAGTCCTGTAAAGACCGCGATATAGAGCACCGACAGCTTGAACGCTGTCGTCCGGATAATCCTAGTGAGACGTGTCACGGATCGTATACCCGGCGCCGCGGATGGTTTGCAGCAGCGGCACGTCGAAGCCCTTGTCGATTTTACCCCTCAGCCGCGAGATGTGCACGTCGATGACGTTGGTTTGGGGATCGAAATGATATTCCCAGACGTTTTCCAGGAGCATGGTGCGGGTCACCACCTGACCGGCATGCTGCATGAGGTATTCCAGCAGGCGGAATTCCCGTGGCTGCAGCGGAATGTCCGTATCGCCGCGCCTGCAGGTATGGGACAGGCGGTCAAGGATCAGATCTCCGACCTGGTAGGTCGTCTCCACCTCAGCGCCCGCCTTCGGCCGCCGGGACAGCGCCTCGACCCGCGCCAAAAGTTCGGTAAAGGCATAGGGCTTGGGCAGGTAGTCGTCGCCGCCGGCTTTCAGCCCCTTGACCCGGTCGTCCACCTGTCCAAGCGCGGACAGGATCAGAACCGGGGTGTGGTTTCCGGCCTTGCGCAGGGTCTCGATCACCGACAATCCGTCGCGCTTGGGCAACATCCGGTCGACGATCAGGACGTCGTAAGAGCTCGTCATGGCCAGCTCCAGGCCGGCTTCGCCGTCCGGGGCCTGGTCTGCCATATGACCCAGTTCCTTGAGGCCCTTGGCCAGATAGGCCGAGGCCTCGGCGTCGTCTTCGATGATGAGAATCCGCAACATGACCTCCTTTTACAGAAGAATTGCAACAGGCAGTAGTGGCAAATGCCAAAGACGCGGCTGGCGGCTAGTCCGGAAGGTCCGGGCTGCCGCCAGCTGGTGCGACACGGCCGAGTGCGGGGGGCAGAGGGGGATCAGCCGGCCATGTCTAACGGGGTAGGTCCTGGTTTTAGCCGACCTTTTTCATCGGCAGAGCCACGAAGCGGGTGTTGTCTCCGCGTTCCACCCTGAACAGAACCGCCTTACGGCCATCCTTTTTCGCTACGTCGACCGCCTTGACGACATCTTCGGGCGTGGAGACCTTCGTGCCGGCCACTTCGAGGATCCGGTCACCCTGGTTCAGCAGCTTGTCCGCGGCCGGACCATCCGGGTCCACCTCGGCGATGACCACGCCGTCGCCTTCCATGCCGGCTTCCTTGGCGGTCGTCAGAGCAAGGCCCAGCTCATTGAGGGTCGCATTGGACGGTTCGACCAGGCCGTTGGGATTATCGGCACTGGCGGTGTCTTTCAAGCGACCCAGCTTGACCTCTACGTCCTTTTCCTTGCCGTTCCGCCACAGAGACACCTTCACGTCCGTATCCGGGTCATAGGCCGCGATCACACGGGACAGTTCGCGCGGATCCTTGATGCTCTTGCCGTCGACGGACAGGATGGTATCGCCGGTCTCAAGGCCGGCCGCTTTCGCCGGACTGTCGTCCTGCACCTCGGAGACCAGGGCGCCATGGGGGTCCTTGAGGTCGAGGCTTTCGGCGATATCTTCGGTCACCGGCTGGATCTGGACGCCGAGCCAACCGCGGACAACCTTGCCGCCCTTCTCCAGGTCCATGATGACGTCGCTTGCCGTGGACGCGGGGATCGCGAAGGCGATACCCACATTACCGCCCGACGGCGAGTAGATCGCTGCGTTCACGCCGATCACCTCACCCTTCATGTTGAAGGCCGGACCGCCGGAGTTACCACGGTTCACAGGGGCGTCGATCTGGATGAAATCATCATAGGGGCCCGCGCCGATATCACGGCCGCGCGCGGAGACGATACCAGCTGTCACACTGCCGCCGAGACCGAACGGGTTACCAATGGCAACGACCCACTCGCCGACCTGCGGCGCGTCATCGGCAAACTTCACATAGGTGAACTTTTTATCCGAGTCGACCTTCAGGAGCGCCAGGTCCGTGCGCTTATCGGCGCCGACCAGCTTGGCACTGTATTCCTTGCCATCGTTGTCGATGACAGTGAATTCGGTGCCATGGTCAATCACATGGTGGTTGGTCACCAGGTAACCGTCATCGGTGATGAAGAAGCCGGACCCCTGGGCCATGCCGTACTGATGCTTGCGCTGGGGCGTGTTGCCTTCGCTCTGTCCCTGACCACCGAAACCCTTGAAGAAGCGGCGCAGCGGGGAATCCTTCGGCAGGCTGTTGAAGAAGTCCTCGAAGTTGCCGCTGTCGCCATTGCCGTTGCCGCGGAAGCCCATCATCTGAGGTTGGATTTCTTCTTTGACGCGGACACTGACGACTGCCGGCTGAACGGCCTTGACGACGCTGGTGAAGTCGACCGGGCCGGCATTCTGTACATCTACCGGAGCGGCCAAAGCCTGTTGAAACGGAATGGCGGTCTGGGCTGTGAACGCACCGGCAATGCCGAGCGCCATGGCACCTGCCAGCAGGCCGGCACGACGCCCGCGAAGGGAAATCACCTTGCCTCGTTTGGGGGCCTGATTTTGCATCTGTCTTCTTCCTCTCATGACTGACGGATCAGATTTCCGACAGGAACGCGGGGAACCTCCTGTCGTTTCGAGATTGAAGATAGGGATGTCTCTCTTACAGGCGCCTGTCGGGGAGATTAAGCTTTTGTAAGGTTGGGAAAGCGCCTGAAATTGCGATCCATATTCATTTTGCATGCACGACTTAATGGAAATTTTATTTTTTAACTCAATCCATGAGTGTATATATTCTAAGTGTGGGTTTGAAATGACGGGAAAGCAATTGCTCCTGTTCGCCGGTTTTCTGCTCCTGGCCGCTTTCGGTGCGAAGACGTATTTGGACCGCCAAAAAGAGCTCGATGGCCTGATTGCCGCTTACAATCTGACTGATCCTGAAGCCGCAGCCTTTCGTACGTGCGTATCTCAGATGTCCGGCAAGAGCCTGACCATCAAAAGTCCCATTGGATCGTCAAAATACACCCAAATTCCAAAGGAAATTTGCGCCTGCCAAGCCGTCGAAATCGCACAGACGCTTAAACTGGAGCATTTGGACAAACACAAGGACGTCATCAAGGCCTACATAAGAAGCAAGGAAACGCCAAACGAGTTTTTGTCCGAGGATTTGCTCGATGAATCTGACAGCCCGCGACAGGCGTTCAGATCCTTGGCAAAGTCCCTGGATAACTGCATCTCGGAATACGAAGATGCTCGTTTCAAAGCGGCGGCCGAACTTCTTAAAAATAAGCTTTGAAGGCGCAAAAATTATCGATCAGCGCCGAAGCAGCCTTCCTCACCGAATTGCATAAGCTCGACGCCTGACTGCCACTTCTCATATTTCGTCATAATGGCCGCAAAGCGATCCGAGGTCTCGAAGGCCTGAAGCCGGTGCAGGAGATGCGGCCAGGCCTGCGCCTCGAACCACGCGCGGTCGGTATTGGCGAACTGGCGGACGAAGGGCAGCACCGCATAATCGGCAAGGGACGCTCGCGTGCCGAAAAGCCAGGGTGTGCGGATCAGCCGGTCGTTCAGCCCGGTCAGATAGCCTGCGGCGGCAGCCCGTTCCTGTTCCCGGTCCGTGTCCGGATAGCGGTTATCGTATTTGTAGCGGTCGAGATGACGTTTGAACGGTCCGTCGATCTCGGCGATCAGCGCCAGCATGTCCTCCATGGAAGCCGCTTCGGGTGCAAGCCAGCCTTCGGGATCATGCCGCCGGAGGGCCCAGAGCATGATGTCCAGGCTTTCATCGATGACGTCCCCCTCGCCGGTGACCAGACAGGGCACCGTCGCCGATGGTGAAACGGCCAGAAATTCCGGCGCCTTGTCACGAAGGACGATTTCGCGCAATTCCACAGCCGTGCCGCTTGAAAGCACAGCCAGGCGCGCGCGCATGGCGTAAGGACAGCGTCGGAAGGAATAAAGCACCGGAAGAGCAGACATGGCACCGGTGTCGACCATCGCCTTGCCAGCCGTCAAGTGGGGAAATCACTCCGCCTGCAGGGCAAGCAGACTTTCCAGGCTCAGGGAGCCGGTCGTCCGTGCGTGCACCGGTTCGTTTCCGTCCGCTTCGCCGCGGGCTTCATTCAGAACGGCAAACAGATGCTGGATGGCATCAAGCCCCTTTGTCGGCTCTCCGCGGGCTTCCGCCATGTCCCGCTGCCCCGCAATCACCGCCGTCAGATCGGTCTTCCGGTTCGGGTCGAAGGGTCCCGGTTCGGTCCCCGATATCCGGGCGGCCGTTTCCCGCATGTGCATCTGGAAATCCTCTCCGTGGGTCTCCAGCATCATGATGTCGGCCAGGGGCGCATAGCCGGCGGATTTCAACTCTTTCGAGAGCTGGTCGATTTCACGTGGCGATATGGATTTCGGATCGTGTCGGGCGGCAATCATGTTCAAATCCGGCTTCTCGGCCTGCCTGTCTCCGTTCACAGCGGCATGAATTTCCGAGTAAGAGGTCGTTTCTGCCGCCCCGGCAGAAACAGCCGAGCTGCTCTCGCCGGCGGATGATTGCCGGTATCTGCCCGAATGCCCTACCGAAAGCCCGCTCATGAATTCAATTGCCGATGCTATGGACATGCTTCCTCCGCCCATGTTTTCCCTGCTGCGCCGAAATACAAAGCAAATGCGATGCCAAACCGTGACTCGACGCCAACTGACAGAAAATCATCAGATTTCAAAATAAACGTTTCGAATATCCGTAATTTTTACATTAATTTTTTCCACAGTACATAATACAAGTAAAAATACCAAGACTTTTAATTGCTTATGTTAGGCCAAATTAAAGGTATTTTTGAAACGCTTAAGCGTCCGACATTCAGGCAGGAACTCTATGCTTACTTCACTTGTTGACCTCGCCAAAGAAAGCAGCAGCGATAAGCGGCGCGAACTCATGGGTCACGTCGCATCCCTGTTCGTCATGGGCGCGGAAAAATACAACGACGAAGAAATCGCCTTGTTCAATGGCGTTCTCAAACGCCTTGTCGATCTCGTGGAAGACAGGGACAAGGAAGAGCTTTCCGAAAAGCTGTGCGAAGTCCGGACTACGCCGCGCGAACTGGTCCTGAAGTTGGCAGATGAAGATCTCATCATCTCCAGATACATGCTGCAGTACTCCACGGTTCTGACCCTGGATGACCTGATGCAGTTGGCCAAGATCAAGGGCCAGGGGCACTTGCTGGCAATTTCGAAGCGCGAAAGGCTGGAAGCCCGGTTGACCGATGTGCTGATCGAGCGCGGCGAGCAGCCCGTCCGACGGTCGGTGGCCGCCAACCCGGGCGCAGAGCTTTCCAACTGGGGCACCAAGTTCCTGGTCAAGATCGCGGAGAAAGATCCGGTCCTGCGGGAGAGCATGATCCACCGCAGCGATCTCAAGCCCGAGCATTTCGATCGGTTGATCAAACAGCTGCCCGAGGATCAGGGCAAGAAAATGCGCCACCTCTACAGCAGTAACGAGAAGCTTGCAGAGGAGCTGTTTCACGAAGCCAGCAACCTCGTTGCCAAGAGCAAGCTGGACCGGAAGAACTCGAGGATCGACACCAAGGGGTCCGTCAGAGAAATCAGGAGCGGCGCCAAAACGCTGGACAAGGTGTTTATCGAACACACGCTTTCCAACCGGCTCCTGGATTTGTCCTATCTTCTGGCCGAACTCGCTGGCCTGGATCAGAAATATGTCTTGAACGGATTCTTGAGGTCCGAAATCGATGGCGTTGCCATCGTGTGCCGGGCGCTGGAGGTTGGTGAAATGGAATTCTCCACGTTCTGCAAGGCACGCTGCTCAATCCTCGGCCTCCCCGCCAATGTCGCGGAGAAATGGCTAAGCGATTATTGCGTATTGACCGTCACCGACGCCCAACGCGCCCTCAGGTTTATCAAGGTGCGCCTGAAAGCCCTGGAGCAACCTGCGGCTTAGGGCACGGAGACGATTACCCTCTTGCCTTCGTGACAATCGCCGCCCCACTCTTCAATGTCTTGTGGACCGGGCATTTGTCAGCGATTTCGAGCAGTCTTGCGCGCGTCGCCTCGTCGAGGTCGCCTTCAACGGCAATCCTGCGTTCGAACCGGTCGATCCGGCCGCCGTTCTTCCTCATCTCTTCGCCGCAGTCCTCACAATCGGCGGCATGGACCTTGCCGTGGCTGACGGTCGTCGCGATCTTCGTGACCGGCAGGTTCTTGTGATCCGCATACATGCGCAACGTCATGACCGTGCAAGCACCCAGCGCCGCGGACAGGTAGTCGTAGGGCGACGGTCCGGAGTTGAGCCCACCCACATCTTCCGGCTCGTCGGCAAGCAGCCGGTGCCGTCCACTGGCGATCATGGCCTGGTATTTCCCGAGCCCGGTCTCGACCACCTCCACATGGTCTGCTTCCGCGGACGTGCCCGTTTCCGCGACGGCGTCAAGATAGCCGCTCGCCCACGCAGAAATGACCCGTGCGGCATAGGCAGCGTCTTCCGGCCGGGTCAGCAGATGATCGGCGTTGTCCAGAGACACGAAGCTCTTCGGATGCCGCGCCGCGACGAAAATCTCCGTTGCGTTGTCGATACCGACGACCTCGTCGCGCGGCGCATGCATGATCAGCAGGGCCTTCTTCAGTTGCCGCACTTTCTCGTGCAGGGCATGTTCCTCGAGTTCGTCGACGAATTCCTTGCGGACCTGAAAGCTTCTACCGGCAAGCTCTACGGTCCCCTGCCCGTCCTTGCGGATCGTCTCCAGATCGCCGTGAAAGCTTTTCAGGACGTGGGCGGCATCGCCGGGCGCACCGATGGTGGCAACCGCCCGGACCTCCGGCAACGCACCCGCAACCGAAAGGACAGCGGCCCCGCCCAGGGAATGGCCGATCAGCAATTGAGGGGCCTCAAAATGGTCCTTAAGATAGGCGGCAGCCCGTTTCAGATCCTCGATGTTGGTCGAGAAACCGGTGGAGGAGAAGTCGCCGCCACTGCCGCCGAGCCCGGTAAAATCGAAACGCAGGACTGCGATGGCCTGTTCGTTCAGGGCGCCGGCGATGTTACGTGCGGCTGCAATATCCTTGGAACAGGTAAAGCAATGAGCGAAAAGCGCGAAGGCCCGGATTTTTCCGGCGGGCAGATCAAGGCGGGCCGCAAGCCTGGCGCCTTGAGCGCCTTCGAATTCAACTTTCAACGCGCGTCCGGACATTCGTTTCTCTCCTGATGGATTTCATGCATGGGCTTACACTCCGATAGATAGGTTACGGAGAATGTCCCGCAATCGTTGAGACCAACGCCGAACACTGACGCTGGGGAAGACTTAAAATCACAGACCCGCACAATTCGCATACAGAATATTGCCATTATTAGCCGAATGTGAAGATTTTCCGAGACATACTCAGAAAAACCCGGGAACGGCCTGACAATGCTCGATACTTTGATTGAACTTGCTAAGGACAGCTCCACGACGAAGCGCCATCAACTCGTGGACCATGTCACAGAACTCTTTGTTGCACGGGCACACAAGAACCGGGCCGAAGAAATCGCCACGTTCAACGAGCTTCTTGAAGGGGTTTTCGACACGCTTGATGAGGTCGACAAGCAGAAAATTTCCGAACGCCTGTCGAATGTAACGGCAACCTCTGCCAATCTGGCCTTCAAGCTCGCCCAGGAAGACCTGAGCATTGCCCAACCGTTCCTGGAGCGCTCTGAAGCCTTGAAGGACGCTCACCTGCTTGAGATCGCGTCGACCCAGAGCCAGGGACATCTGCTCGCGCTGTCCAAAAGAGAACATCTGGACGCCACGGTCTCGAAGAAGCTGGCCGAGCGCGGCAGCAAGGAAGTCAGGAAGTCCCTTGCCGCAAACCTGGGGGCTGATCTTTCCCCGGAAGATCTGGAAAAAGTCATCCAGGAACTGCCGAAACAGATGGGCGAGCGGATCCGTCACCTGCGCAAGTCCAACGAGGAACTGATACAGGACCTGTTTCGCGACCCGGCCGAGATCATGGCCGGCGACCCGCTGGAGAAGAAGGAAGCACGCATCGATGTGCGCCAGTGGATCGCGGCTATTCGCGCGGGGCATGTCACGCTCAACAAGGCGATTTCCCAGCTGGCGTTCGAAAAGAACCTCCATGACGTGACAGTTCTTCTCGGCATTGCTGCGGGCCTGGATCACGCGCATGTGGTCAACATGATGATCCGCTACGATTCAACGGGAATTGCCACCTTGTGTCGCGCAGTCGGAATTCCCGACGGTGAATACGCCCTGATCTGCAAGGCGCGCTGCAACCATCTGAAATTTCCGGAATCGACGGGCAGCAAGTGGGTCACGAACTACCACGTTCTTGACCCTGCCGAAGCGAAACGCCTGCTCGGGCTTTTGAAGATCAAGCTGCAGAACCATCAGGCTGCGGCGGCTTAAAGCGTGTTGCTTCGGTAATCCGGTCAGGCCTTGTCGGAACTGCCCTTTTCCAAAAGCGCGTCGAGCCGGGCTTTTTCATCCTCGCTCAGCGGCTGCGAAGCCAGCACACTTGGCGCCGTTTTCCGCTTCCTGACAGCCAGGAATATCCCGATCAACCCGGCGATCAACGCGAGCGGCGCCGCCGCCCAGAGGATGAGGTTGTGAAGCGCGAAACGCGGCTTCAGCAGCACGAATTCGCCGTAGCGGTCGACGAGATAGTCGACCACTTCCTCGTCCGTATCTCCGGCGACAAGACGCTCGCGCAGCAGGACCCTGAGGTCCTTTGCGAGAGGGGCATCACTGTCGTCGATGGATTGATTCTGACAAACCATGCAGCGCAAGTGAGCCGACAGCGCGCGGGCGCGGGCTTCCAGAGCCGGATCATCGAGAACCTCGTCAGGCGCGACCGCAAAAGCGGGTCCGATGAGCGAGACGAGCAGCATCACGCCGGCAAAGACCTTAATCGGCAGGGATCTCAGGGACATATGCTCACTCCGCCGGCGCCGGTGCTGACGGCCTATCGCGCCTTGCCGCAGGCTTCGGCGCCCCGACCCGCAAACGACGATCCGCAATCGACAGCAAACCGCCGAAGGCCATGACAAGGCAGCCGCCCCAGATCAAGATCACCAACGGCTTGAAATAGACGCGCACGTCCATGCTGCCGTCCTGATGAACCTCGCCGAGAGACAGATAGAGCTGCGACAGGCCGGAGGTCAGGATCGCTGCTTCCGTCGTCGGCATCTGCCGCGCGGTGTAAATCCGCTTCGACGGATCCATCGTCGCGACCTCCACGCCGCCGGAACGGACGGTGAAATGGCCGACATCCTCGGTGTAGTTCGGACCCGTGCGCGGCGCCGCCCCGTCGAAGGTCAGTTCAAAATTATGCACTTCGACCGACTCGCCGGGATGCATGGTCTGGATCTGCTCCTCCTGGAAGGCGGTCGCGGTGACGATGCCGAGCACGGTGATTCCGACGCCGAAATGGGCGACCGCGGTACCCCAGGCCGAGCCGGGAAGCCCCCAAAGCCGGCTAAGCGCGCGGGAGGGACCGATCTCGAACAGTTTCACGCGCGAGACGATCTCCGTCACCGATCCGGCCATGATCCACACGGCAAGCCCGGCGCCGAGCGGTGCGAGGACCTGCTCCACGCCCCAAAGCCAGAACGTGAACAGCACGGCCAGGATCGCCAGTCCGAAAGCGGCGTAAAGACGCTGGGAGGCGGCCAGAAGGTCGCCCCGTTTCCAGGCGAGAACGGGACCGAACGGCACGGCGAGCAAAAGCGGAACCATCAGCGGCGCGAAGGTCAGATTGAAGAACGGTGCACCGACGGAGATCTTGTCGCCGGTGACGATGTCGAGCGCCAGCGGATAGAGCGTTCCGACGAAAACGGCAGTGGCCGCCGCCGTCAGGAACAGATTGTTGAGGACCAGTGCTCCCTCGCGACTGATCGGCGCGAACAGACCGCCCTGCTTCAGGGCCGGAGCGCGCCAGGCATAAAGCGACAACGACCCGCCGATGAACAGGCACAAGAGCACAAGGATGAATACGCCGCGTGCCGGGTCGGTTGCAAAGGCATGAACCGAGGTCAGCACGCCCGAGCGGACAAGGAAGGTGCCCAGCAGCGACAGGGAGAAGGTGAAGATCGCCAGCAGAACCGTCCACACCTTGAGCGCATCGCGCTTTTCCATGACGATGGCGGAGTGCAGCAGCGCGGTACCGGCAAGCCAGGGCATGAAAGAGGCATTTTCGACCGGATCCCAGAACCACCAGCCACCCCAGCCGAGCTCGTAGTAGGCCCAATAGGACCCCATGGCGATGCCGAGTGTCAGGAATATCCAGGCAAGCAGCGTCCACGGCCGGACCCATCGTGCCCAGGCCGCATCAAGACGTCCGAGGATCAGGGCCGCGACGGCGAAGGAAAAGGTGATCGAGAAGCCCACGTAGCCGACATAGAGAAGCGGCGGATGGATGGCCAGGCCGATGTCCTGAAGGATCGGGTTCAGGCCGTTGCCCTCGACCGGCGGATTGGCGATGCGGGCGAAGGGATTTGAGGTCGCCAGCATGAACAGGGTGAAGCCGGCGGTGATCCAGGCCTGGACGCTCAACGTGGTTGCACGGAGCGGTGCGGGAATATTGCGGCCGAAATAGCCGACAAGTCCGCCGAAGAACACCAGGATCAACACCCATAAGAGGACCGACCCCTCGTGGTTGCCCCATACGCCGGAGATCTTGTAAAGCAGCGGCTTTGCCGAATGCGAGTTTTCCCAGACATTCACGACCGAGAAGTCGGATGTCACATAGGCAATCGTCAGGGCCACGAACGAAACCAGCACCAACAGAAACATCATGACGGAAACCGGCGGTGCGATCGCCATCAGCCGTTCGTCGCCGCGCACGGCGCCCCAGACGGGCACGACCGACTGCACCAGCGCCAGCGCGAAGGTCAGGACCAGGGCGTAATGTCCGAGTTCTACGATCATGTGCTCTCCCGCGTCCATGGAGGACAGTTGCCCAGGCCGATTGGCCCGAATGGCGTTTGTTAACTTAGTTTTCCGCGCCCTGCCAGACACCCTGCCGCTTCAGGGATTCGGCGACTTCCTTGGGCATGTAGTTCTCATCGTGCTTGGCAAGGACGTTGTCGGCGACGAATATGCCGTCCAGTCCAACGGTGCCTTCCGTAACGACCCCCTGCCCTTCCCGGAACAAGTCCGGCAGGATTCCCGTATAGGTAACCGTTACCGTATTGGCCGTATCCGTCACCTTGAAGCGCACATTAGCGTCGCCCGAACGCTGGACGGAACCATCCTCCACCAGACCGCCAAGCCGGATACGCTGACCGGGCGGCACGCCTTTTTCAACGATATCGGTTGGAGATTGAAAGAATACGATCTGATCGTTCAGCGCAAAAAGGATCAATCCGAGTGCACCGGCCAGAACCACACCGGCAATTCCGATCAGCGTAAGGCGTCGTTGTTTTCGCGTCATGTCTTCTTTGTCCGTCCCAGCCCGGCCGCGCCCCCCAGCGCCATGGGCCCACTAGTATTCCAGGCACGTGCCTATTCGGTTTTTAGCCCCAGTTGTCCCGCAGTCTCCTTGATCTGCCCCAAGGCTGCCGCATCGCCTGCAAAGGCGGCCGATGCCTGCGTAAAGGCAGTCTGCGCTTCGTCCTTCTTGCCCAGAACCGTATAGGCCCGCATCAGCCGGCTCCATTCCGCAGGGGTTCCCCCCTCCGAATTGAGACGTTCGGCAAGCCGCCCCACCATACCCGCAACCATCTGATTACGGTCATCCGCGCTCATCTCAGCGGCTGCCGCCATCTGTTCGCGGCTTGGGCCGGGCAGGCTTTCGGTCTCCGTCGGCGCCGTGCCTTCAGGTGCGGTCAGGCCGAGTTGCCCTGCGATGTCCCTGATCTGCCCCAAGGCAGCCGGATCACCGCTGTATGCGTCCGACGCCTTCTTCAAGGCAGCCTCCGCCTCATCTTTCTTGCCCAGCACCATATAGGCCCGGATCAGCCGGCTCCATTCCGCAGGGGTTCCCCCCTCCGAATTGAGACGTTCTGCAAGCCGACCCACCATACCTGCGACCATCTGGTTGCGGTCCTGCGCGCTCATATCGGCCGCTGCGGCCATCTGTTCGCGGTCCGGGCCGGGCAGGTTTTCAGCCATGGGCGGCATTGAGCCATCAAGGGCCGCAAGGTTCTCCCTTGCCACAGGAACCCACGGAGCCTGCGGATTGGCGCCCTTCAGCAGATCCTGCCATGCGGCGATGGCTTCGGCCTTCTTGCCTTCCTGCCCAAGGGCCAAGGCAATGAAGAAACGCGGCTTAACCGCCGTTTTGTCCAATTTTATGGCCTGCTCGAAGGCGCCTCTGGCGTCGGCGCTGACAATGCCGTCATTGGCCACGGTCAAGGCCTCGCCGAGATCGGTCATCCGCCTGACATTCGGACCGAGCAACCGGACGGCATGTTGATAGGCTCTCGCGGCCTCCCTCGGCTTGCCGATACGCATATAGACCGGTGCCAGCACATCCCAGCCCTGGCCGTCCTGGGGATTTGCCGCCAGATGTTTTTCGACGCGCGCGACCAGCACTTCAACCGACTGGTCCTGCGGCGGCGCGGACAGACGGGCGGCGAGCGGACTGTCCGGAAGATCCGGCGACCCGATCACCAGATATGTTCCAAGCGCCAGAAGAGGCAGACCGACGATGGCGACGATCTGTCCGAAGCGCAGTGGCCAGGCAGCTTTCGGAGCGGCCTCGGCCTTTTCCGTACGCTCGTGCGCGGCCAGCAGCCGGCGAGCGATTTCCGTGCGCGCTGCACCAGCGGCTTCTTCGTCGATCAGGCCGCGTTCCAGGTCCTTCTCGACCTCATCGAGCTGCTGACGATAAACGGCTTCATCGGCGGCCAGCCCGGCGGCGTCCTCCTCAGGCAGCCGTTTTCTCGACATCGGCACGAGGATGGACAGAGCAGCGACAGCCGTCATCACGGCGATTAGGATCCAGAGCGTCATGGGATGCACTATAGACATTGGCCGGCGCTGAATGGCAAGCGTGCAATTATGTGACCTGCCGTCGCGGCCGCTGCAGCCCTGCCTCCGCGGCGATCAGGCTTCGTTGCCGGCCGTGATCAGTCTTGGCTTGCGCAGGTTGGCTATGCCGTCGTCTTTCGGCTTGTGCGCCAGGGCCGACTGTCGGCTGCGACGCAGCTGCGCCGCGTAGTCCACACCGAAATAGATTTCGGAAAGCATGATCGCCACGTCGACGGCGGCCAGATGAGCTTCTCTCTGTTTGCCGATGGTTTTGCCCAGATCCGTGATCAGGGACCGGGTCACGATTTCCAGGGTCTGCTCGACCGCCTGACGCGTGCGCTTGCCGACATCGTTGACGGCAAAGGTCTGCGATGCATTGCGCACCATGACGACCACGCGCAGCGACCTGACCGCATCGTCGATGGACACCAGGTCCTGATCGAGCGTGCCTTCCTTGGTCCACTTGGGAACCTGAAGCGCCCGGCGCACGGCACCATGGGCATTGTTCAGTTCGCGGGTCACCACTTCGGAGATGTTGCGCTTCGTTCCGGACAGGCGCTTGTGCCAGTCACCGGTCTGCGACAGGTCCATATCCAGTTCCACGCCACGCACGAGGCTGTGGTATTCGGAAAGCGCCTGGGAAAAGGCGACGGGGTCCGGATTGTTTTTCCGGTGTTCCAGCGCCAGAATATTCAGCCGTTCGGCCTCGCTCATGACGACGTCGACAAAAGGCGCGAATTGCGAGGAGCTGATCAACTTCGGGTCGTTGGTCCGGGCAAGGCGGCCGGCAAAGGTGCACAGTGCCGACGGCGTATCCGCCCGTTCCAGCAGGGCGGCCGCCACCACTGAAATATGATCGGGATACTTCGCCGAACATTTGTCGACCAGATTGAGGACGTCGGTGTCGACCTTGATGCGGTTCTCGCTGAGGGTGTCCGGAACCATGTTCAGGAACGGCATCAGCCAGCGCTCGGCGGCCAGGATCTTGTGAATATCCTTCAGGTCCGCGATGCCGCGCTCACCGCCCATCTCGATGGATAAACGGCGGCGCTCCTTGTCGGCCAGGTCAATGCGTTCCAGGGCGGATCCGACGGCGTCGACCGCCCTTCGGCGCAGCGCATGAACGAAATTGTCGAGCCGTTCCTCGCTGACCGTTTCCTTTTCGGCCTCCTCCAGAACCCGGCGGACATCACCCGGAAGCACATCCCGACCGATCCATTGCCAGACGCGATCCAGATTCGGCCGGTAGACACGGCCTTCCTGACGGGTGGGAAGATCCTCGTTGATCAGGAACTCATCCAGCGGCGTGAAAAACATCCTCTGGACCTGATTGCGGCGAAGCGCGCCGCCGCGGGCGACGGCCACCGCGGCTTCTCTCGGATCGCGCAAAAGCTGCAGGGAGGCAGTCAGGATCAGCTCAAGGTGAGGATCTTTCAGTCCGGAATCCCTGGATTTCTCCAGCTTACGGACAAGATTTTCCACCGCCTGCGGACTGAGCCCCTGCAGGTATGTGGCGATCTTGTTGGTCAGCAATTCCGTTTCAGTCATGATCCGCGATCGGTCGGACTATTCCGATTAAATCGCACCCTAAAGGCAGAACGCTTAAACAATGGTTGAAGGAATTCTTATCACTTTCGCAAAGCGGGACTGAAAGTTGCTTTTGTTGCAATAGCTTAACGGAACACCCAGTCAAATCCGGATGGTTTTATCGAAATTGCAAGCGATTTTTATCGAACCTGCCGGCTCAGCTCAGGGTGCGCCACGAGCCGTCATCTTCCTGACAGGCCGTGCCCCGGGCCGTCATCACGGCACCGTTCTGGGTCATCTCATGGGTAAATTCGCGGCACGAGGTATCGTTGACCTGATAGACCGGTCCGGGACGAACCTGGCCGCTGCGGCCGGTCTTGTCGTTTTCCCAAGAGACCGCCACGCCGACGCCGTTGGCGCGCAATGCGCGTCGCTGCGCTTCGGCGGCCGCCCTGCGGTCGGAAGCTTCCAGCGACTGGCCGAACTCGTTGCTTTGCAATAGCGCGATCGCTGCACCGGCTTCGCTCCGACCAACCGAATTCGGCGAACCGGAGGAAGAACTCCAGAAGCCAAGGTCATGGTTCCCCGTGCCGGGCGTGCTGCTGCAGGCAGTCAGTCCGGCCAGGATAAGAACGAGCATAGATGTGTTGCGCAGGCGCATGCATCACTCCGTCGATCTGTGGCCAGTTTGCAGAATCACCGGCCTACGATCATGGTTTAGGCGACATTTATGGCTTAACTTGGCCCATAATGGTAAATTTTCGCCACATTATTCGTTTCGCCTCAGTTAAAATAGACGTGAGCAGGTTTCGATTAAAGGTCGTAAGCTCATAAATGAGGCTATGACCTAAAGTGCGGGAAGCACCAGACGGGTTCTCAACCCTCCAATTCCGGCACGCTCCAGTTCCAGCCGCCCGCCGTAAAGGGCCGCCAGGTCGGCCACGATGGACAGGCCAAGTCCTGTCCCCGGGACAGTCTCGTCCAGACGGCGTCCGCGCTTGACCGCTTCCTTGCGTTCCTCCTCGCTCAGACCCGGACCGTCATCCTCGACCACCAATTCGAACATGGATCTTGCGGAACCGCCTTCGTTCAGCACCTGAACCGTGACGGTCACTTGCGAGGATGCCCACTTGCAGGCGTTATCGATCAGATTTCCGGCCATCTCCTCCATATCCTGCTGTTCGCCGCGAAACCGGATTCCGCCGGAGATGGACGATTCCACCTCAATGCCACGGCGCTGGTAGATCTTGTCCATGGCCCGCACGAGACGGCTCAGGACCGGCTCGACCTCGCAGGAAACGCCTATGACCCGTCGCTGCGCGGCCATCCGGGCGCGCTCCAGATGATGCTGGATCTGGGTCGACATGATGGAGGCCTGCTCGCCGACCTTGTCGGCAAGCGGTCCGGGATTGGCGCGCGCTTCGTTGGCAATCACCGACAGCGGCGTTTTCAGGCCATGAGCCAGGTTGCCGACATGGGTCCTGGCCCGTTCGACGATCTCCCGGTTCGACAGGATCAGCGCATTGAGTTCCACGGCCAGCGGCGCGATTTCACGCGGCAGGTTTTCGTCGATGCTTTCGGCCTCCCCCATGCGTACCGCCAACAGCGACGCGCGCAGGCGCGACAGCGGCCGAAGGCCGACGCGCACCTGCAGGAAGATCGCGCCGACGAGCCCGGCGCCGAAAATCAGTAGCGTCAACCCGACCTGGCGTGCGAACTGGCTGACCTCCTCCCGAAACCCTTCCGTTTCGGCGGCGACGGCGATCACATACGGAACGTTTTCGATCGTGATCCGGCTTTGCAGGAAACGGACTTCCTCATTCCGGGGGCCTTCCGCAAACCCGCTCAGACTTTCCCTGTCGCCCAGCTGCGGCAGGGTCAGCGGATCGCCGACAAGCGAGGGAGAGGCAAACAGGATGGTGCTTTGATCGGCTTTGCGCACGGTCCAGTACCAGCCGGACAGCGGCAGGGAAAACCGCGGCTCGGGCAGGTTTTCCGGCCGTTTCACACCAGGTGTGGCGCCTCCGGTCGTTTCGGACGACACCATTTCGCCGATAATCGTGTTCAGATGGACTTCCAGCTGAGAATCGAAGGCGCGCTCGCCCGCCGCCCGGTAAAGGCCGACGAGAATGAAACCCGCTATGACAAGGGCAAGTGTCGACCAGACCGCCGCGAAAAGCACCAGACGCCCGGCAAGAGACCGCTGGCGCGCCGGTGCGGCCGTAACAGCCTCGGTCTGAGGTTCAGCCGTCAACGGCCTCTCCAAGCCGGTAGCCCAGGCCGCGGATGGTTTCGATCATGTCCGAACCGATCTTCTTGCGCAGTCGCCCGACGAAGACTTCGACCGTGTTGGAATCCCTGTCGAAATCCTGTTCATAGAGATGCTCGGTCAGTTCGGTGCGCGAAATGACCTTTCCCTGGTGATGCATCAGGTAGGACAGGAGCCGGTATTCATGGCTGGTCAGCTTGATCGGCGACCCGTCCACGGTGACACGCCCGGCGCGCAGATCCAGCCGCACCGTGCCGCAGGTGATTTCGTTGGAGGCATGACCGGCGGCCCGGCGCACAAGGGCGCGCACGCGGGCCAGCACTTCCTCCATATGAAAGGGCTTGGCGACATAATCATCGGCACCGGCATCGATGCCCGCCACCTTGTCGGACCAGCGATCCCGCGCCGTCAGGATCAGGACCGGCATGGTCCGTCCGTCCCGGCGCCAGTTTTCCAGCACCGACAATCCGTCGAGCGTCGGCAGACCAAGATCGAGGACGACCGCGTCATAAGGTTCGGTATCGCCCATGAAATGCCCCTCCTCGCCGTCAAAAGCGGTATCGACCGCGTATCCGGCCTCCGTCAGCGCCGTGACGAGCTGGCGGTTGAGGTCGGCATCATCTTCGACAACAAGAATTCGCATAGCGTCTTTTCTCACATGAAAGTTCGAATCGTGAGGAACAATAACCGGAGGCGTGGCGGAAATATGTGATCCGCGCCACAGAGTTCGCTCCGGATGTCAGCGGCTGGCGTTTACGGTTCTGGTGACCACCTGGCCGTTTACCCTTACGGACAGGCGATAGACATAGCCGCCGCCCTGCCGGCAGAGCTCAGCCTTGACGATTTCACCGCCCGCGGCCCCTGCGACCGATCCGAGCGGTTTGGCCTTTCCGCTGGCCACGGCTTCGCGTGCCTGCGCCTGCGACAGGCACTGGGCATTTGCCGGCGCCGCCGCGGCGAGCATCAGGACCAGAAAGATGACTAGACGTTTCAAGGGACACATCCCTGCAGTTGCGGTTTCCTTCCGACGGCGACACGACTTCACCGGCGATGTTGGCTTCTATTTAGACAAGGCCAACTGAATGCAACATGAACACGAGGTTCATCAGGCGTGCAAACGTTAAATCCTTCCCATTTGCGGAACCAGGCAAAACCGCACTAAGCTTCACCATCGGAATTCGTGACCAGCGCCTTCCATTGCGGAAATCGCCAGAAGCCAGGGAGACGGGAGCTTTGAGACCATTGATGCCGCATTCATGGAAAAGACCCGGGCGGACCATTCCTGCCAAATCCCTTGCCATGGTGGCATTCATCGGCCTTCTGTCCGCAATGGCGCCGAAACCGGCGTCCGCATGCCCCTTGGCTCTCATTGTCGCCATGGATGGATCGTCCAGCGTCGACGCCCGCGAGCACGCGCTTCAGCTTCAGGGGCTGGCCCATGCGCTTCAAGACGCGGACGTCGTTGACGCAATCTCCGCCGTTGGCGGTATCTGGTTTTCCAGCTTCGAGTGGAGCGGCCGCTACCAGCAGGTCATCCAGGTGGACTGGACATTCCTGGACAGCGAGGAAAGCGCGAAAGAGGCGGCCGACAAACTTTCCAGAACGCGACGCGGTTTCAATGAATTTCCCACGGCGCTCGGTTACGCACTCGGATACGCCGCGGTTCATCTGAACAAAGCCCCGGAGAAATGCGCCCGCCGCGTCATCGACGTGGCCGGCGACGGTGTCAACAACGAAGGCTTCGGTCCGGCCAGCGCCTATCACGCCTTCCCCTTCGAGGGGATCGTCGTCAACGCACTGGCCATCAAGGGTGCGAAACCGGATCCGGTCGCCTATTACCGCCACAGTGTCATTCGCGGTCCCGGCGCCTTCGTCGAGGTGGCCAGTGGGTTCGACGATTATGCCGAAGCCATGAAACGCAAGCTTCTGCGGGAGGTCGGCACCGGCTACTACACGCAGCTTCAACCCGACAAGATCGCTCAGGACCTGCGGTAGCCTGACTCTTCCATCCTCCGGTAAAAATCCCTGAGCGTTGTGCCCGGTTCGGCGCGGAACGTATCCCCGGTCTCGGTCATACCGGCGATCCGGTCGAGTCGAAACATGCGGAAATCCTCGCGCAACTCGCACCAGGCGACCAGCGTCCATACCTTGCCCCAGAACCACAGCCCCAGCGGCCGGACCGTTCGGTCCGTCTTCGCCTCGCTCGCGTCGAGATACGCCAGTGTCAGGCGCTTGCGCAGGTCCGCTGCCTCTTCCAGACGATCGATCCGCTCGCGTACTTCCGGTGTCATTTCCGGCGCGAAGGCATGGATTTCGACCTGATTGCTTCGGGTGCGCGCCTTGTCCGGCAGAACGGCGTCGATCTTGATCAGGGCCTCTTCGGCGGCCCTTGCCATGTCCGCGCCGCCCCAGGCACGAATGAGCCTTGCGCCCGCGACCAGGGCCACGATCTCATCGCGGGAAAACATCAGCGGCGGCAGATCGTAGCCATCGCGGAGGATATAGCCGACCCCGGCCTCACCATCGATGGGTACACCGGAAGACTGCAGATCGGCGATATCGCGATAAATGGTGCGCTCGGACACTTCGAGCCATTCGGCAAGCTGCCGGGCACGGACGAGCCGGCCGCCGCGCAGATACTGCACGATCTGGAACAGGCGGTCGGCACGTCTCATCTGCTCGTCCTTACGACTGGAACAGGCCGACGGAGTTGCCGTCGGGGTCGAGGCCATAGGCGAAACGGCCGGCAGGGATCGCGATCGGGTCGGAGACGATTTCGCCGCCTGCTTTCACGAAACGCTCCATCGTCGCTTCAAGGGTGTCCGGGCAAGCCAGATGCACCGTCAGGCCCGTTCCCTTCGCCGGCGGCTTTCCAGGATAAAGGTGCCCGGCGCGGCCCTTGCCATCGGCCGTCGGAAACATCGCGATCGGATTGGGAGCCATATCTTCCCTGATCAACTCAGTCTGGAAGACATCGTTATAGAAGGTGGTCGCCTTGTCCAGATCGGTAACCGGCAATTCGATCCAGACGGTGAAATTATCGGGTTTGAACGTCATCTTTGATCCCTCGTTCGAATGACAACGAGGAGAAGATATCGCCCCCCTCCTGACAGCCTTCTGTCAGGAGCACGACAGTAGATAGAGAAAGATGGTTCCGGAATGGATGTGTCCGGTCACCGCCTTCAATTGCGCAAGCGGTGTCCCATTACAATCGACCTGGTGCGCCGACAAAGCTGCCAGCCGGTCTCAAGCTGCGAGAAACCAGTCGTCTTCGGCAAGGGCTTCAGTAAACTCCACCCCGATGCCTGCGCCCGTTTCACGCACGACCCGGGCCTTCACCTGGCGCGTGTCGGGAAGTATGAGCGTAATTTTGTCTCCGACCTCGATACCATCGATATCTACGACTTGGGCACCTGTCCTGCTTGTGTCGACCACCCGAGCCTTCCTGACTTTGCCCGAAGCATCGACGATACCGATGTCGTCGGTCCTGGCAATGCGGAGCGCCTGGCGCCGGTCCTCGACATCCCGCGCGACATCCTCCAGAAAGCTTTCCACATCAGAAGCCAGACCCTTGCCAGATTCCGAGACCATGAAGGTGGCCGTGTTGACTGTTCCGGCCTCGCCGCGTGTCTGCTGGATGGCTTGTATGACCACATCCATATTGGTTGCCGCACTATTCGTGCCGTCGGCTGCCCGGCGGGCCGCTTCGGCGATTTCCACGGTGGCGGCCTGCTGCTGATCGACCGCGCTGGCAACCGCCGTCGTCAGTTCCCGCATTTCACCGACCTTTTCGGTGATATTCGTGATCGAGGACGCCGAGTCTCGGACCGAGGTCTGGATTCCCTCGATCCGGGTCGATATTTCATCCGTCGCCTGGGAGGTCTGTTCCGCCAATTGCTTCACTTCCGAAGCCACAACGGCAAACCCGCGACCGGCCTCGCCGGCGCGTGCCGCCTCGATGGTCGCGTTGAGCGCCAGAAGATTGGTTTGCTCGGCAATATCGCGGATCAGATTGATGACACTGCCGATGTGTTCGGCCGCTTCAGACAGCGCAGCCACATTGCTGTTGGTCGTTTCGGCAGCCTCCACGGTGTGCGCGACGATACGGCTGGTCGTTTCCGTCTGTCCGGCGATGTCGCGAACGATTGCTGCCATCTCCTCTGCCGCTGCCGCCACCGTACCGACATTCTCCGATGCACTGGCGGAAGACGTGCTCGCCGTGGCGGCCTTCTCGGAAAGACTGTCGGAGAGCTCGTCAAGAGCCGTTGCGCTGTTACGCATCATGTCGGTCTGGGATGTCATGGAAGACAAACGGTCCGACATGGTTTCCCGGAAACCACTGATCGCCTTGTCGAGATGCGATTGACGCTGGCGCTCCTTATCCCTTTCGCCGCGCGCCCTGCTCTCCAGCTCGTTCCGCTGGATGGCATTCTCGCGGAAGACGGCCACTGCGCGGACCATATCGCCGATTTCATCGGTTCCGCCCTTATCTTCCAGCCTGATATCCGTCTTTCCTGTTGCCAGGCTGTTCATGGCATCGACAACAGCCCTGATCGGACGCGTGACGGTTCGTGAAGCAAAGAAGCCGAGCAATGCGGATAGGGTCAGCAACAGGGCTCCGGCCAGAAACATCAGGTTCCTTGTTTCCAGCGCCGGCGCGATCGCTTCCTCCACGGTCTGCGCCGCGACGATGACATAGGGGACTCCCCTGTAGTTGAAGGCTTCGGCGTCCATCACCAGTTCAGCATCGCGGAAAAGCTTGCCGTTGCCGAAAGCAGAGGCGTTGGAGAAGGCCGTCTTGACAACCTCATCATCCACCCTGGTCGTCAGAATGTCGTTCACATCGGTGGTGAAGCGGGAATCATTGCGCATCAGGAAGTCAGCACCGATCAGGACAAGTTCGCCGGTTTTGCCCAGACCAAAGTTCTGTTTCAGGAGCCCATTGAAGCGATCGATCGGCATCTGGAAAGCCAGAACACCGACCACCTTCCCTTTTCCGTCATGGATCGCATGAGCCATGAACCCGGCCGGAGCACCCGCGCTCGGCGCGTAGGGTCGGAAATCCTTGAATGAAATAGCGTTCGCGTCGTCGGCGCCCAGTGCTTCCCTGTAGACAGCCCCCAGATCGGTTTCAGCCCATTGGCCGCCACCTTTGAGAAAATTGGTTGCGTAGTCCGGTTCCTTGAAAACGCTGTACAGCAGATTTCCATCCGTATCGAACAGGAAGATGTCGTAATACCCTTGGTCCTGCATGAGTTTGCGAAACCAAGGGTGATATTTCGCATGAATGTCATCATAGCCGGAACCGGTCTGCCCCCTGTCCAGCTTCTGTTTCTCACCTGCCGGGTGGGGATTGTCCTTGACGTAGGCCTTCACCAGTTCCGTTGACGGATTGCCCCCCATTTGCTCCCAGAACTTCCAGGTCGCTGCGAATTCTTTCACAGCCGCAACCGTCCCGGGATGTTCCGCGGTCAGGATCAGTTCGTTTTCAATACTGTGGAGGTAATCCGTGATCTGATCCCGGCCTGTGGTCGCGGCTGCCTCAAGACGTGCCTCCGTCAGCAAATTCAGTTCGAAACGCGCTGTGAAATAGCTCGCAACTCCGACTCCGATCGCGACAAATGCCGCGACACAGACAACCAGCAAAGGAACTTTTATGGACAGACGTAAATTCGTGAACATTCCGAACTCCCGAGGCACCGGCCTTTCCCTACCGGATAACCTAAAGGGATAAGAGTTAATCTAAGATGTAATACTCACAATTATAGAATATATTGCTTATAATATCATTCTTCATTGAAAATAATACTTATATTTCTCTGTTTTTTGTATTTTTTATCAATGCAAAAATATTCAATACCCAGACACCTCAAATTAAACGCCATATCTTTGTTTTTTTCTCGGAAATCAATATTGAAGCCAATCTTGCTCGGCGACGATTAGCGATCGATTTGCGGAATGCCTATTCGTCAAATGAACCCATCAGGAAATTTTCAAAAATTTTTTCCATAAAACCTGCTTTTTGATCTGCCTCAAGGTGGTACACCACCGGCATCGCCATGTTGGAACACGAAGAGGAGACAACGTATATGAGTCATGTTCCCCACGAATTGCATGAGGAATTTCCAGAGCACGCGGATGCACTGCACGCCTTGAAAGTGAGCAATGCCCATTTCGCGAAGCTCTCTGACGATTATCACAACGTGAACCGCGAAATTCACCGGATCGAAACCGACATCGAACCGGCTTCGGATGATGCGCTGGAAGACTTGAAGAAACAGCGCCTTCAGCTGAAGGACGAGATCGCAGCCCTGTTGGCAGCGAGCGAGAGCACCGGCTCCTGAGCCCCTCCTTTTCAGGCCGGTGTTGGAGCCCGCGTCGTCCCCGTCCGACGGCGCGGGCCACTCTTTTTTAAAGGTGGCGTCTTAGAGCCCCCTCCTTCCCAGCAGCATTTTATTGCCGATCCCGTCAGCCGGTTTGCGCATCGATCCGGGCAAAAAAAGGCCGGGCTCTTGAGCAAGAACCCGGGCCAGTCTTGGGAGGCATGAGCAACACAACTGGTGTGTTGACCGCACTGTGACCTCCTCGGCTTGCGCGAAGCTTACGCTGAAACAGATGGAACAATTCGCCATCCATAAAAGTGAAAGCCGTTGCAGATCCGACTTCAAGTGCCGCTGAGTCAGACTGATCGGAAAGTGATTCAAATATCTTGATCACCTCTCTGATTTCCCGAATCTTTTCCCTTTTCTTGAAGAACTGCTTCAACACGCTGGCAAATCGATTCAACTGATTCAGAGGATGATTCAATTGAACATCGAAAGCGGCGCCAAACAGCATCGCCGTCAAACCAAAACACCAAGCGCGTGACAGGCAACACATCCGGCAAAGCCGATCTCGTCCAGGGTCTTTCCATCAACACAGGAGAGCCCCATGTTCCGCACCATCATCACATCGGCCATCATCGCCTTTTCCACTATCGCCCCGGTCGCGTTGTCGAGCGAACACTAAGATACCGGTCCGTCGCCGGCGACTGGCTCGACCTTCCACTCAGCCAAAATGTGCCACCACCTGCCTCTGGTGCGGGCGGGTGCGGTGTTCGAACAGGTAGATGCCCTGCCAGGTCCCGAGCGCCATTCGGCCGTTCATGACCGGGATGGAGAGCGACACCGGCAGGAGCGCCGCCTTGATGTGGGCCGGCATGTCGTCCGGGCCTTCCAGAGTATGAACCAGGTAGTTCATGGACGGATCGTCCGCCGGCGGGACGAGGCGTTCCAGAAAGGCAGACAGATCACGCTGCACATCCGGATCGGCGTTTTCCTGGATCAGCAGGGAACAGGACGTGTGGCGGACGAAAAGGGTGAGCAGGCCATCCCGCGCGCCTTCGTCCTCAAGCCAGCCGGCCACGGTCCCGGTGAATTCGTAGAGGCCTGCCCCATGGGTCTGAAGCGCGAATACGGTCTGCATGCAGTTCTTCCAGCGTTTGAGCGCCCGGCTTCAGGCGGGAACGTCCAGATCATGACCGCGCTATTGGCGGGGACCGGAATTGTAAATCTCTCGATCTCTCACGGCGAGACCTTCTGTCGTTGCATCCACCGCCGATGCGCCTACATGGTGCCAAAGCCCGTTCCCGCCCGTGATCCGCCCCCCCGAGCCCGCAGATGTCTCCAGCCAAGAAAAAAATCCTGATCCTGACCCTTGGCACGCGGGGCGATGTGCAGCCATTCGTTGCTTTGGCACGTCGGCTCGCCGCAAGCGGCCATGACGTTGTGCTGTCCACCGGACAGGGGTTTGAGGACATGATTACCGCGGCCGGCGCAACGCCACGGCCTGTTTCCGTTAATTACGCGGACATCGTTGCCCGACCCGACATCACGAAGGCTCTTCACAATAGTGTCGGCATGATCAGGATTGCGCGCTGGGCCCTTCAGGTCCAGCGCGATATTGCCGAAGAGCTGTGGCAGATCGGGCTGGACACCCGGCCGGATCTGATCGTCTTCAACCCGAAGGGCGTTGTCGGCACACTGCTCGGGCGCGCCCTGAACGTTCCGGCCATTCCGGTCATGATTCAACCAATGTTTTCGGTGACCGGCGCCTTTCCGCCGAATTTTCTCAATCTGCCGAACCTGGGTCCGGCTCTTAACCGGCTGTTGCAACGCGCGTTCACCATCCTCATCGACAAGGGCATTCGGCCATCGCTGAAACCGGTTCTGAAACACGTGGATCCCGGTATCGCAACGCGCCGGCTAATGGCCGGTCACCTGCCATCCGGCGCGCCCGCACCAAGACTGCAGGCCTATAGCGCGGTCCTGGCCGACATTCCGGACGACTGGCCTTCAACCGATCCCGTGACCGGCTACTGGTTCACGGATCCCGATCCCGTTTACATTCCGCCCGAGGCTCTGGCGGCCTTTCTGGATGCCGGGCCGGCCCCGGTCTATGTGGGCTTCGGCAGCATGCCGAGCCGGAAACCCGCGGAGCTGACCAGAACGGTGCTTGACGCGATTGAGGCAACCGGCATTCGCGCAATCGTAGCCCTCGGCTGGGGAGGGATTGAGGCCGGTGCCCTTCGGCCTGGGCTCAGCGAGCGGGTTCACGTGCTGAAATCGGCCCCCCATTCCTGGCTGTTTCCGCGTTGTGCGGCTGTCGTTCATCATGGCGGGGCAGGCACCACCCACGAAGGTCTCAGATGGGGCCGGCCAAGCCTGATTTGTCCGGTCTTCGGCGATCAGCCCTATTGGGGCCGGCGAGTGGCAAGGACGGGCGCAGGGCCGGCCCCGCTTCGCGCTCAAAAACTGACAGCGGACAAGCTTGCAGGGGCATTACGGGATCTGGAAACCCCCGCCTATGCCAAAACCGCGGCAAGGATCGCGGATAAAATGGCAGCGGAGGGGGGCCTCGATGAAGCCGCAACCCGGCTGGAAGCCCTCCTGGCCGAAGACGTCCGTTAAACGGATCCGTTGCATTTTCGAAAGACTTTTCGTTTAAGGTCATCACCAAAGACCGATTGTCAGGACCCGATCGCAATGTTTCGCCCCCGCTACGCCGTTTTTCTCGGCATCCTCGTTCTCGCCGCCGTCACCTTCACCCTGATGTTCGCCGTGAACTGGCATTTCATCTGGCCATTCGTGATCCTGGCCGCCCTCTCCGCTGTCGGCATCTACGATCTGGTCCAGAAACACCACGCGGTCCTGCGCAATTATCCGGTCACCGGGCATTTCCGGTACCTGTTTGAGGCCATCCGGCCTGAAATGCGCCAGTATTTCTTCGAGAGCAACCTGGACGGCCGGCCGTTTGCCCGCGAAAAGCGGTCACTGGTCTATGACCGGGCCAAGGACATCGAGGGCAATGTTCCCTTCGGAACGGAATATGACGTCTATGACGTCGACTATTCCTGGGTAAACCATTCCGTCGTGCCCTGTCACAACGAAGACACCGACTACCGGGTCACCGTCGGCGGGCCGGACTGCAAGAAGCCCTATTCAGTGTCGCTGTTCAATATCTCCGCGATGAGTTTCGGCTCGCTGTCGGGCAATGCCATCCTGGCGCTCAACACCGGTGCCAGGATGGGCGGCTTTGCCCATGACACCGGAGAAGGCAGCGTGTCGCGCTATCATCGGCAGGGCGGCGGCGACCTGATCTGGGAACTCGGCTCCGGCTATTTTGGCTGCCGCGCCGATGACGGCACCTTCGATCCGGACAAATTCGAAGCCCAGGCGAAGACCGACCAGATCAAGATGATCGAAATCAAGCTCAGCCAGGGAGCAAAGCCGGGCCACGGCGGCGTGCTTCCCGGGCCCAAGGTTACCGAGGAAATCGCAGAGGCCCGTGGCGTACCGGTTGGCGTGGAGTGCGTCTCGCCGGCCGCGCATTCGGCCTTTTCCACGCCCCTGGAACTTCTGGACTTCATTGCCACGCTCAGAAAACTCTCGGGCGGCAAACCGGTTGGCTTCAAGCTGTGCCTCGGTCATCGCTGGGAATTCATGGCCATCGCGAAAGCCATGCTCAAGACTGGCATCAAACCGGACTTCATCGTGGTCGACGGCGCCGAAGGCGGTACCGGCGCGGCACCGGTGGAATTCACCAACCGGCTGGGCACACCGCTCCGCCAGGGGCTCACCTTCGTACACAATGTACTGGTCGGGACAGGCCTGCGCGGCGATATCAAAATCGGTGCGAGCGGCAAGCTGGTCAGCGCCTTCGATATTGCAGGCGCCCTGTCGCTCGGCGCCGACTGGGTCAACTGCGCTCGCGGGTTCATGTTCGCGCTCGGCTGCATCCAATCGCAAAGCTGCCACACCAACCGCTGCCCGACGGGGGTCGCCACCCAGGACAAGAAGCGCCAGGAAGCGCTGGTCGTTCCGGACAAGGCAACGCGCGTCTTCAACTTCCACCGCAACACGCTGAAGGCCGTGGCCGAATTCACGGCCGCTTCCGGCCTGCACCACCCGAATGAGTTCCGGCCCGAATTCATCTATCTGCGGGAAGGTCACCGCCAGGTGTTGCCGGCCAGTGCCGCCATGACGTGGCTGCGTGAGGGACAGTTGCTCGACGACGAAGATATTCCGGGATTCACGACCTACTGGATGATGGCACAGGCGGAAAGCTTCGAACCGATGAAGACCGTCTCGGAGGTCAAGCAGGCTGCCGGCTGATAACTTGCGGGGAGCGTCTGCCCGTCATAGATGGCGGCGAGATGACCTCGCCGTTTTTCACCCTGCCGAGGACCGTCACAGGGACTGCAGGCATGTCCGAATTTGGCGCTTCAGGCCGCCAACTCGACCACAGATTGAAATAAAAAACCCTGCCTTTCGTAGAATTACCACAGATCAACTTTCTAAAAATGCATTTGTTTACAATATGTTTTTAACAAATCAGAAATTTCCTCTGCAATTTTCCTGTTTTCGATAATTGCGGGATCGACTCGCTTCCATTTTTTCTTAAAATCAAATTCGTGATGCACCGCACCCTCCCATGCGGGGCCACAACAAACAGGACCAGACCACATGCTGTACACCGCCTACGTGGCCGTGTGCCTTGCATCCGTGCCGGTCCAGGACTGCAATCGGAATACGGCGCTCGACTGGATGGTGGCGCCGGGACAGTATCCCCTGTCTTATTGCATGGTCCATGGACAACAGTACGCCGCCACGTCCGGCATCGTTCACGACGGCGAAATTGTGAAGGTTTACTGCAAGGCGCCCAGCCAGTTCAAAACGACAGGCTAACCGGCTCCTTCCCTGACGCCACAAAAAATCCGGGCCGCCTGGCAGGCGGTCCGGATTTTACTCTTTACGAGCAACGCTACGGCACCAACATTGCGCCTATACGAGCGTCCTGGACGCGTCACGCACCTTGTTCATGGCCAGTTCGACGTTGTTTGTGGAACCGGAAATTTCCGTCAGGTTCCGGGTGATCGACTGCACGCCTTCGGAGGCCATCTGCATGTTGCCGGAGATTTCCTGGGTCACCGTCGACTGTTCCTCGACGGCACTTGCGATACCGGAGGAGATATCCCTCAGTTCCCGGATAATCTCGAGGATGGAGGCAATGGCCTCTTCCGAATGGCTCGTGGAACTCTGAACGGATTCGATTTGCCCCCGGATGTCTTCGGTCGCCTTGCTGGTCTGGGAGGCCAGGCTCTTCACTTCCGACGCCACCACGGCAAACCCCTTGCCGGCTTCCCCCGCGCGGGCGGCCTCGATGGTGGCATTCAGGGCGAGCAGGTTGGTCTGATTGGCAATGCTTTCGATCAGCTCGATCACCTCGCCGATCTTCTGGGAATCGTCGGCAAGCCGCGACATGATCCGGCTTGAGCTGTCGGCCTTGTCGACCGCACTTTCGGAGATCGTCATCGCCTGGGTGACCTGGCGGCCGATTTCCTGAATCGAGGCCACAAGTTCCTCGGAGGCCGCCGCAACCGTCTGAACGCTTGAGGCCGCCTGTGTGGAGGCGCTGGAGGCGCTCGCCGCCTGACCGTTGGTCTGCGTTACTGCGTCGGCCATGGAGGCGAGGTCCGCGTCAATGCCTTCCTGTACCTTGCGACGGCGCAGCCGTTCCTCCATCTGCTCCGTGATATCGACCGCGAATTTCACCACCTTCCGGGGATGACCCTTGGTGTCGAAGATCGGGTTGTAGGTCGCCTGAATCCAGACAGGTTCACCGTTCTTGCCGATGCGCTTGAATTCGCCGGACTGGAATTTCCCGCGGCGCAATTCGTCCCACATGGACGCATATCCGGACGTGGCGGCATCGGCCGGGTCCACGAACATCCGGTGATGCTTGCCCCTGATTTCATCGAGCTCGTAGCCCAGCGCGGACAGGAAATTGTCGTTGGCAGAAATGATCGTGCCGTCGAGTTCGAACTCGATGACGGCCTGGGATCGGTTGATGGCGTCGATCTGCCCCTGAGTTTCGGCTTTACGCAACTTTTCGGCCGTGGTGTCCACCGCAATCTTCACCACCTTGATCACTTTTCCGGCGGAATTCAGGATCGGATTGTAAGATCCCTGAATCCAGACGTCCCGCCCGCCCTTGGCGATACGGCGATATTCAGAACTCTGGTACTCGCCGCGCCTCAGCGCCTCCCAGAAAGCGACATAGTCAGGGCTGGCCGCATATTCGGGATCGACGAACATGCTGTGATGTTTTCCCTGAACCTCGTCCAGACTGTATCCCAAGACCTTCAGAAAATTCTCGTTAGCCGAGAGGATCGTTCCGTCAGGTGTAAATTCGATCGTTGCGTTGGATTTTTCCAACGCTTTCCAGATCGCGTCCGTTTCGCTCCGAAAAATGGCTCTCAGCATTCAAGTCCCCTAGATCAGATTACTGGCACACTTGTTTCCGGCCATATACGTCAAATTCTGACGTAGAGTACCATTTATCGAATAAAGTATTTTAATAGGATTAATTTAAGATAAAATATAAATCATAAAGTCGCAAAACTGACGCGTATTAATCCCTGCCATTCTGCCTTTTAGTTGAAACCTCGAATGCCGAGTAAAACCCAAAATTGAACTATATGCGAATATATATCAGTGTCATTTTGTCAGTAACGTTGGAACGCTATTTGCCTGATCAGATCTGCAGTCATCCGTCTTCGTCGGATCAATCCTGCTGATCGGGAACCTCATCTGGCCATGTGACCACATGATATTCGTATTCCTCGATGGGCATGCCAACTTCGCTGACGGCGCGACCGCGCACGGAGATGCCGGCTTCGTGGACGGTTTCCGGATCGCCGGATACGAGCGGGTGCCACCAGTAAAGATCTCTGCCTTCACGCACGAGACGGTAGGCACAGGTCGGTGGCAGCCAGGTCAGGGTATTGACCTCCTCCACGGTGAGTTGAATGCAGTCAGGCACGGTTTCGGACCGGTTTTCGTAGTCCTTGCAACGGCAGGTGTCGCAATCGAGCAGTTCACAGGCGACATTCGTCCAGACGATTTCGCCCGTATCCCAGTCTTCCAGCTTGTTCAGGCAACACCGCGCACAGCCGTCGCACAGCGATTCCCATTCCGCCCGGCTCATCTCCTCCAGACGCTTTACCCGCCAGAAAGGCCGATCTGCGGTATTTTGCGGCAAGCCAATTGATTTCATCTGCCGTTTCTAGTTCCTTTACGGTAAAACCTTGGGCGTGACCTAGCACCGATTTGAAAGCGCCAGCAAGCAGGATCCGATGGCAAGCGACGACAAGTCCGGAAAAGAACAGCCCGACGAAACGCCGGCTTCGAAAGGCCACCCTGGCGCACCCCGGGAGGAAAACGCCCTGCCCGACCCGGCGAGGCCGTCGCGCAGACGGTCGCTATCGATGTTTTTCCTGTCGGCCGACGCCTGGGTCGACACTTTTCTCTGGCATCTTCTGACCACCCTCCGCCGCGGTTATGAGCGCTATGACGTCTTTCTGCGCCGGTTCCGTGCGCGCGGCATCTGGCGCGTACTCAATGAACTCGCCTGCGACGGCCTCACCTACGGTCTGGCCGGGCTGGTGGTGATGCTTGCGTTCGCCCAACCGGCAATGGAAGCGACACGCCATTCGGACTGGCGCACGACGGACGATTTCGCCGTGACCTTCCTCGACCGTTTCGGCAAGGAAATCGGCAAGCGCGGTATCGTGCTGAACGATACGGTCCCGCTCGACGAGATCCCAGACGGCCTGATCAAGGCGACGCTTGCCACCGAGGACCGACGTTTCTTTTCCCATATCGGCATCGATGTCATGGGCACTTTCCGTGCCATGGTGGAAAACGCCCGCGCCGGCGGTGTTGTCCAGGGCGGGTCCACGATCACGCAGCAGCTCGCAAAGAACCTGTTTCTCTCCAACGAACGGACACTCGCCCGCAAGATCAAGGAAGCCTACCTGGCTCTCTGGCTGGAGGCGAACCTGACCAAGCAGGACATCCTGAAGCTCTATCTCGACCGGGCCTATATGGGCGGTGGGGTGTTCGGCGTGGCAGCGGCGTCGGACTTCTATTTCAACAAGAACGTCCGTGAATTGACGCTCGCTGAAAGCGCCATGCTGGCCGGCCTCTACAAGGCACCGGCCAAATACGCACCCCACGTCAATCTGCCGGCGGCGCGCGCCCGCGCCAACGAGGTGCTGACCAACATGGTTCAGGCCGGCTTTCTGACCGAGGGACAGGTGATCGGTGCGCGGCGCCATCCGGCGGTCGCCGTAGATCGGAGCCAGGATCAGTTGCCGGAGTACTTCCTGGACTGGGGACTGGAAGAGGTGAAGAAGCTCGCCCGCAGCCATCCAGCCCTGGCACGGGACCGGATCGTCACTGTCAGGACCACGCTTGACCCCGCCTTACAGAAACAGGCGGATCTCGCCGTGGAAACGGTCCTCAGGGAAAACGGCAAGGCCCGCGATGTCGGTGAGTCCGCCATGGTCGCCATGCAGACGGACGGAGCCGTGGTCGCGATGGTCGGCGGGCGTTCCTATGGCGAAAGCCAGTTCAACCGGGCCGTCTATGCCCTGCGCCAGCCTGGATCCTCGTTCAAGCCCTTCGTCTATATCACCGCCTTCATGAACGGCTACACCAAAGACAGCATCGTGCCGGACGCGCCGCTTTGTATCGGCAACTGGTGCCCGCGCAACTACGGTCGCAACTATCGCGGCGCGGTGACCCTGAAACTGGCGCTGACCAAATCGATCAACGTTGTCCCGGTGCGCCTGGCCCAGGCGATCGGCCGCGAGAAGATCATCGAAACCGCCTATGCGATGGGCCTGACCCACGAACTGGAAAACGTGGTAACGCTGCCGATCGGATCGTCGGAAGTTTCGGTGGTCGATATGGCGGGTTCCTATTCCGTTTTTGCCAACGGCGGCTACAAGGCCACGCCCTATGCGATCCTGGAGGTAAAGAACACCAAGGGTGAAGTGCTCTACGACCATGACCGCGACGAACCGGCGCCCAAGCGGGTGCTTCCGGCCGACAAAGTGGCCGAGATGAACGAAATCCTGGTGAATGTGGTCGAGGCCGGCACCGGCCGCAGGGCCCGTATCAACGGCGTCGTGGCCGCCGGAAAGACCGGCACCACATCCGCTTATCGGGATGCCTGGTTCGTCGGCTATACCGGCAACTTCACCACCGCTGTCTGGATGGGCAACGACGACTTTACCTCAACACGCAGGGTCACCGGCGGCAGCCTCCCGGCCATGGCCTGGCAGAAACTGATGGCCTACGCCCATGAGAATGTCGAACTGACGCCGATGCCCGGTGTGGACGCGAAAAGCCTGAAACGCATTCCGATCGCAAAGGCGAACGAGGACGAAGACACACGCGTACAGCCGCGGCTTCTGACCCGGGAAACCCAGGAATTTCTGGAAAATATCGGCAAGGAGCTGAAGACAATCGAACCGGTGGCGGCCGTTACCGATCCACAAAAGACAGCGCGCCCGGCAACCAGCGTGGCGGCCGTGCAATGACGGCCCCCTTGAAGCAATTCGGCGAGGCGGACTGGTACGAGACCGACCTGCCGCCGATCCTGCGGCCACAACGTCCGCGGCCCTTGAGAGCACTGGCGATCCTTGCCCTGATCCTGTTTTCGGGCTCGCTGATCGGAATATCCTCCGCCTATTTCATCATCGAGCGGGAACGCCCGCTGATGGCGATCCGGATCGGCCCATGGGAGACCTATCCTTATGCGGGAACCGCGGAAGCCGATCCCTATTCCGTCGCCATCTACACGCGCGGGGCAAAAATCCCGCTCGCGTCAGGGGAAGGGGTGGACCTGATCGCCCGCACGGACAGCGCGGGCGATACGCTGCAGCCCATGTGCCGTTACCGTATTCACGGTCAGACGCCCACGGCACGCCTGTGGACACTGACGGCGACCAACGGCTCCGGGCGGCTGGTGGAAACCATGCCGGGCAGAAGCAATCTTACCAGCCGGCAACTGCTGCGCGAGCCGGACGGACGTTTCGAAGTCATAGCGTCCACCACGCCTCAACCCGGCAACTGGCTGCCGCTCGCCGCAGCCCCCTTCAGTGCTGACGGACTACGGTTCAATCTGAGGCTTTATGATGCTCCGGTCTCGACAGGCTCCGCGCTCAAAGGCGTTGCCATGCCCGTCATCGACAGGATCGACTGCCTATGATCTCGTCCCGCCTCCCCCGACCGAATCCCCGCCTGCCCGATTTTGCCAGGTTCCGTGGAGCCCGTCGTGGCGTTTCGGGAAAACTGATCGTCGGACTACTGGCGGTCCTCTCTCTTGCTGCCGTCGTCCACATTCTCGTGGTGCTGACGATTCCGCAAAACGCCACCCACAGCGCCTACAGCAACGCGGCCAGATTCGGCCCGGATCACACGTTCAACCTGCTGCCGGACGTGGTTCCCGGCGCCGAGCCCCTGCCGGGCCTCGACCCGGCCATGAAACATGCCCTATGCCGGTACCAGCTCGACGACGGGCCGGTGCTGTTCACCGCCAGCATCCCGGTGCCATTCTGGTCGATGGGTTTGTTCAATACACGCGGCGACACCGTCTACAGCCTGAACAACCGCACGGCCGGTTCCGAAACCCTGTCCATGCTGGTCCTGACAACAGAACAATTGTCGATCCTGCGCGAGAATCCGCCGGAAAACCTGGACGAACTGATCGTGATCGAAACGGAAGACACGGAAGGCTTCGCCCTGCTGCGCGCCTATGTGCCTCACCCCAGCGAGGCGAAGCAGGTCGGCAAGGCGCTCCAGACCGCAAGCTGCGGGCTGCTGGATTAGAGCTTCGGGCGGTAAGTTTGAAACATTTGACCGATGCTGTGAGGCCAATCCGGTTTGCTACTTCACCTGCGGCGGGCGTTCCGTCCCCCAGCCGGAATAAATTCTCGACCTTTTCGGTTTCTTTTCCAGACCGTAGCGGTCTTCGGTCTCGCAGCCGTTTTCGGCCAAGATCACCTCTGTTTCCATCTTCTTGATGGCCGTATTGACCTGCCAGAGCCGGTTGCCGGACGGCGTTTCGATTTCCAGGCTGTCCAGGGCGGTCCGGTAAGCTTTGATCCTGTAGCGCAGGGCCTGCGACACCCATTTGATCATCACCTGGTTTTCCCAGACTCGCGCCTTTGCGCCCGCATAGAGTTCCTCCGTCGTCAGCCTCTTGGCTTCCAGACTGCGGATGCGCTCCCGGTCGGCCTTCGTGACCCTGAGCGCCACCTCGCAGAAAGGCCAGACCAGCTTGGTGTCGCCCCTGGCGTCGGCGGTGACCCGGTCGTAGCGGGCATCGCTGGACTTGAACTTGTCGGATCTCAGGAAGATGTAATAGAGGTCGGGCGGAACCCGGCCCTCCACCTCGGGAAGGACACGCGTTCGGGCCAGTTCCACGACCGTTCCGCCGATCCAGTCCTTTGTCCACGGAGGACGGATCAGTGTCCAGCCGCGGTCCCGCAACAGCTTTTCATCATTGGTGTAATTGAATTTGGAAACCGGGTCGCCGCGATTACGCGCCGCCAGTTCGCCGGCCTCGGGCATGACCCGGTCATGGATCACCGACGGTCGTGCCCGGTCGAAATCTCCGGTCGGCCGGGTACATCCGGCAGCAAGTGCACACAGAAGCGCTGCCGTAACATGGGCATAGCGCGTGAACCCGGATCTGGCCGGCTCCCGCTTCGTCAGGCGCGCAGAACCCGCCTGGCCCATATTTTTCATGCCCATAGGGCGGTCTCCGGACCTTGGCCACTACAGCCTGATGTCAGCCGGAGACTTGTTATCCGCTAGTCGCGATCTGGAACGGCAGGTCCGGCCTTATGACCGATGGTCCCGATTCGCGCCGACAGATCAAGTGCCAACTTCTCGTAACGCACACCGGGAAAGAGGATAACCTCCCCGCGCTGTTCCGACATGGACGAGCCGGCGCTGTTGTGACTGGTCCTGACACGCGAAGCAGGCCTCGGCGCGGACGCGAAATCCAACAAGGTGCCCATCGTCTCCTCCTTCTGTTCCGAGCCGGCGTTTACTGGAGCCGGCATGGTCAAACGGGCGACGCATTACTCCTGACAAAACAATTAAGAGTTCCTCAGGGTTAACAGGATGCTAACGCTTTCACTCTAATTTTCGGAAACAGAGCCGGAAGGCCGACTTGTCATTTTGTTGTGCGTAGACGAGTGCCATGAAACAAGACCCGTTTCTTTCAGAGGCAGAGCCTCAATCTCCCGATCATCGACGCGCAGGGTCCGCCTCCGCGGCAGGTGATGGCCTGCTGCTCAGCGCGGTGGAGCTTTTCGTCAGCATTGAGAAGCACGACCGCAGGGAAATAACCGTTTTTCAAGAGCTTAGTGAGAATCTTCTACCGCTGGCGTCTGACCGGAACAGACGCCGGATCGCCTGCCTTCTGGTCCGCCATCCCGATACGCCCGACAACATCCTGGCCCGTCTTGCCGGTGACCGCGATCCGCTGACGTCCTATCCCGTGCTCCGCCATGCCCCGGCGATACCTGAGGATATCCTTATCATGCAGGCCGAACGGGGGCCGGACAGCCTTCGCAAGGCCATCGCGGACAGGGACACCCTGAGCGAATCGCTTGTCCACACCCTTGCCTCCCAGGGCGGTCCGGACATTATCCGCATGCTCATGAAACGCGATGACGTTTCTCTTGAGCAGCATCTTGTCGGTGCGATCGAAAGCCGCGGAGAAATCATGGCGGAGCTGGGTGATGACCTGGCAGCCCGGGGCGCCCTGAGCGCCGACCGGCTGATGTCGAACTTCCTGCATCTGACACGCGAGCTGAAAGCCGAGGCCATCGCCTCCGCCGAACTGGCCAGCCTTGTGGAAATGGCAAGCCGCGGGCCGGGCCGCGCTCCCAGACCGGTGTTCAAGGCGCATCTCCTCGACATGCTGGAAAAGGCGGCTATGACCGGATCGTCCGCTCAATTCGCGACCGACCTCTCCTTCACCCTCGGCCTGCCCGAAGCGACCGCCGCCCGCATCCTTTCCGAAGACGGGGGCGAAGCGCTCGCCGTCGCCTTCAAGGCGCTCGGTTTCGACGAGCGCCGGACCGCATCGCTGCTGATCCGCCTGATCGGCGAAACCCACTCCCTTCCCGAGATCCGGCGCCTGTTACAGATCTCCGCAAATATCAGCGACGGCGCCGCCCGCCTGATGGTCCGCCGCTGGGTTGCCAGCGAAACCCTCGGCCTTCCGACAGGAAGTTCCCTGCCGGTCTACCAGGATGCGACGCGGACCGGCGCCATTCCGGCACCGATGTCTGAACAGGAGGCGGTTCGGGAAGAAGACGGGACCGTGGCGGATTTCAGGAAGCAGGCGTAAACGGACCCTTCCGGCCGATCAGGATTTCGAGACGTCGTGCGACGCGGTGTCCTTCATGATGATCTCGCGGTGCGGATACGGAATGCCGATGCCGTTTTCCTTGAAGGTGTCCCAAAGGGCGAGAAGCACAAGGCCGCGCACATTGGTCAGTCCCTTCTGAGGATCATCTATCCAGAACCGCAGGACGAAATCGAGGGACGAGTCACCGAAGCCTGTCAGCCAGCAGACCGGAGACCGCCCGGCATCGACCCGCGAAACGGTTTTGGTGGCCGCGATCGCCAACTCGGAAACCTTGTGGGGGTCGGCGTCATAGGAGACGCCGAACTCGACGTCGAGTCGGACCAGTTCGTCGCTGAACGACCAGTTGATCACCCGGTGGGTGATGAAGTCCTCGTTGGGAATAAGGTACTCGCGGCCGTCGCGCGTGACGACGGAGACAAATCGTGCCCGCAATTCCCGGATCCAGCCGAAGGTCCCTTCCAGCGAAATCGTGTCGCCGGGTTTGATCGACTTGTCGAGCAGGATGATGATGCCGGAAATGAAGTTGGAAATCACCTTCTGCAGGCCAAAGCCGAGCCCGAGGCCAACCGCGCCGGAGAACACCGTCAGCGCGGTCAGGTCGATGCCGACCGAGGACAGGGCCACGGTTCCGGCAAGCAGGATCAGGCCGATTTTGACGACCTTGCCGATCAGGACGCGGATCGACGGTGTCAGTTCGTCCGATTTTTGAACCTGATTGTCGAGAAAACGGCCAAAGCCCAAGGCCAGCCAGACCGCCACAAACAGGAACAGGGCGGCTTTCAGGACCAGCAGGACCGAGAGGCGCATCTGGCCCAATGTCAGGGACAGGCTGTCCAGAAACGCGGAGCTTTCATCGTCCAACCCCAGAACGACGAGAGCAACGTATATCCACGCAAGCCAGCCGAGCAATCGCGCCAGCAGGCGGTTGCGGATCACGCGCGAAAGAACGGAGACGAACAGCCAGGCGAAGGACAGGGAGAATGTGATCGCAATGAAATGGCTGCGGCTCGGCCAGGTGACGCTGCGCATGACAGTGAGCGCGATGAAGAGAAAGAAGGAAAACAGAATCCAGTCGATGCGCCGAAGCAGCGCAATCACGACCCGCAACAGGCCGGGATTGCCCTTGATCAGGCGCGCGCGTTCTTCCAGCTTGGGCTCGATACGCCAGCTCAGAACCTTCGCCGCCAGGAACAGCACCGCAATAATGGCCGCCTGGTAGAAAAACCAGGGTGTCAGCAGATAATCGAGCAGCGCCCGCACCCAGTACAATGCTTCAGCGATGAACCCCTGAATTTCCATTGGCAGCATCCGATACACATGACGTGTCGGGCCGAAGGCATCGAGCCGCGGTCCCTGAGCGTCATTTCCTACGACCGGACACTAGCAACGATTTGGTTCGCCAGCCAACTTCGCTGATCTGCGCTCAGAACTTGAACAGCCCTTTCGCCGGGTCTTCCCTGTCTTGCTCCGCCCCGTCCTCAGCCAGAGGCAGATCGACGGATCCATCGCGGGCCTCGATGTCCACCACCCAATAATCCGGGTCCATGCGCGCCTCGCGGGCGAGGCGATCCTCGATCCCGGTTCTGTCCGTCCGTTCCAGAATTTTTTCGAACAACCGGCCATGGGTCTGGTCTGAAAACATCGCCTGCGGCGCCGGCCCGTAAAAATCGTAGGTTCCATCGAGCCGGTCCACGACGATGAAGATCGCACCGGCTTCGGCGGATCCGCGTTTGGCGACAGCAGCAAACCCATTGCCCGTGAAGGTCTTGCGCACAAGGGCGCTTACGAAAAAATCGGATGTGACGCGCATGCAGACCTTATGTCCCAAACCACGGACGGCATCCACCGGTATGGCGGATCAGCCTCCGATCCTGCGGCCGCTGACGCTTTCCAGACGGGAGACGAGGTCCGGCGACACCTTGCCGGTAATCGGCAGATCCCAGTTAAGCTGGAAGCGCTTGATCGCAATTTGCGTATTTTCGCCCATGAGACCATCGGCCTGCAAGGGGCCGTAGCCGAGATCCGACAGCAGTTTCTGAATCTGGATGATCTGCGGATCAGCCGCGGGGTCGGCCTCGGCCGGATCGGTTTTCACCGTTTCCAGGACCTCATCTCCTCCGGCAGTCGGCTTTTTCCGTGGAACCGGAATTCCGGTCGAGGTCGGCGCGGTTCCCTGCAACGTAATTCGGGCCAGCAAGGCTTCCGTCGGTTCGCCGGTTTCAGGCTGCCTCTGCGCACGCTGATACATGCGGATGGCCTGTTCGGTTGCCGGACCGTTGATTCCGTCCAAGGGGCCGTTATAGAGATCCTGGCGGCGCAGAGCCGTCTGAAGATCAAGCACAAGTTGGGAGGCCTGCGGCATTGCCATTCCACGACGGCCTTCCGGCTCAATCATGGCCGGCGTGTCGTTGGCCCAGTCCCGCGTCATGAACAAAGGCGCGGGATGGCGACCCGACTGCAGGCCAACGGCGTTAGCCACGATGAGACACCCGGTCAGCGCCATCACGACGGTGCCCCCCGCGGCGACCGGATTGTCACGGGCAATGCTTCCGACGCGACCGGTCACGGAGCTTTCTTCTTCATGGTCCTGCTGACGACGTTTCCCGCTCATGAGATCGGCTCCGTCATAAGCTTGCCCGGGAGCGCGGGACATCCCGGGCCTGGGCAATCAGGGTTTGCGTGCGGCTCTTGCCAGCTCCGGTCGGCAGCCTGAGACCGATGACCAGCCCTCCCGTCGGGCAAGCCTCACAGGAAAGGCTTCCGCCGTGGAGCCGGGCAAGCCCGTCGGCGATGGCAAGATCCTCGCTGTCGGCGCCTGTCCCATGGGATCCTTCGGCTCCCTGTCCGCTCAGGGCTCTGAAATCCTGCGGTCCGTAGACCGGTTCCTCACCCTTGTGTGTGACCAAGAGCTCAATCAGGACCGCACCGGGTTCACGTTGCCCGGTTATCAGAACCGTTCCGTCCGGTACGGCCGACTGGATGGCAAAGGTCATGAGGTCCAGTGCGATCTGGCGAAGCGTTTTCCGGTCGGCCGGCACCGGCGGCAGTTCAAAATCGCCGCACATATCCAAAAGGACATTCCGGCCGTCAGCCACAGGCGTGAGCATGGCCCGGCAGCTTTCCAGTATTCCTTCCAGCTCGACCGGTTCGATCGAAAGCGCTCCCACACCGGCCGCGAGACGAACCGCCCCATCCCGTTTTTGCACCGTTTGCAGCATTTCAACGCCAGAGCGGTGAATCAGGTCCGCATATTCGCACCCCTGCGCCCAATCGTTTCTCCCTTGTGCGGATTTGCGCAGCAGATCCGCATAGTTGACGATGTCGGCAAGAGGACCTTCCAGATCGCCGATATTCCCGGCCCAGCGGTCGCCGGTTCCCCCGTCGACTTCGCTGTCAGCCTCGGCAGCTTTCCCGCCTTGCGCCGGCCGCCATTCTTTCAAGGTCAGAACCAGGTTTTCCGTTTCCGGTTGGGTAGCGATGTCATTTGCCGATGCTGATGCCGGCTTTCTGATCTGCAGATCCATACGGACATATTCGGCAAGACCATCCTCACCCGGTCGATTGCTGCCTTTTCTCAGGCGCACGTCAAGGTGAACCGGCGCGGTGCCCGCACGGGCTTCGGCCAGGGCAGTCAGATACTGCGGCCGATCGGAGACAAGCAGGCGCTGAAACAGCCAGTCGCCGGAAATCTGGCGCTGCGTCATACCCAGCAGATCCTCCAACGGACCGCCGAGAACCTTGACCGTGCCGTCGGACAGGCAAAGGCAGGCAATTTCCTGCGTGCTGTCGTTGAGTTGCCGCCAACGGCCTTCTCCGGCCGCCATCATTGCCCGCGCCCGGCGCTGCTCGAACGCAAGGCGCAATGCGAGCACTGTCATATAGATGCAGGCCGCAAGAGCGGAAAGAAGCATGGCGCCAGGGTCGGAAACGCCGCTGAAAGCCGGGATTTCGGGAAGAAAAGCCAGAAGCGTCAGAAAGCCGGCACAGGCCGCACATACGGCCAGTATGATGCGCCGCGTCCCCGACAGGGCCGCTTCCATGGGCACCACCGCAAACCAGACAAGAGCAAAGGAGGACAACCCGCCGGTGATTGCACAAAGTCCGGTCAGGAATGCGGCAAACAGGGCCGATGACAGCCCGTAAGCCCGCTCCAGATTGCCTGACTGAATAAGATAGAGGGCCAACGGCCATTGGCCGAGCATGAAGGCCAGAAGAAAAGTCAGGCCCAGAGATGTCGGCCCTGCTAGCGCCAGATGCAGCGGCAAAACAACCAGTGCAGCCGTCCCGCTCAGGAAGCAACTGGCCAGAAACGCCTTGTGGCGCGGCCCCTGCCACGGATCATCGCTTACGGAGGGATGGAGGAATCCATCCAACTGTCCGTAGAGATCTTTCAACACGTCTGCGAGCTGGATCAGAAAGTTACGCACTACACTACTGCCAGGCCTGATACGCGGCCGAATTAGAACCCTGTCTGAGACTTTATTTTCCAGCCGACCACTTAAGGAACGATAAAGGATAAGTCGCCGAGGGGCATTTCCGGAAAAAAAGTTGGGCGTGGGGGCACTTGGCGGCCAATGGATAAAATTTGAATCAATTGTTCGGAAAATTTTCCTCAAATGTCTGTTTCATTTGATGAAAAAGCGCCTGCGCGTCGAAACAGGGCGTTTCAATGTAGCTGTTACAGTGCAAGCCATAACAAAAGCGTGCCGTCTAGGCAGACGAGCTCGCGAGAAACGAATGAACACTAAATGGGTAGCAGCATGTTCTTTCTACTGAGAACGGCCTTTTGGCTGACACTCGTCCTGGTTCTGATCCCGCTCGGATCCGGCAAGGACGAAGGCGAGACAACCAAAGTCGATCCGATTGCGGCCTATTTCGCGGCGTCGGCGGCGGTCAGCGACATTGGCGGGTTCTGCAGCCGCAATCCGCAGGCCTGCGAGACCGGTGGTGATGCCATGGCAATGATCGGCGCACGCGCCAGGGACGGCGCGCGGATCGTGTACGAATTTCTGGATACCCAGATCGCAGAGAAGGAAGCTGTCGACCTTCCCCGGACGGAATCGAACAACGACCTCATCACGGGAGCTATCGCCAGTGGCACCCTGACTGCACAGGATTTGACCCAGCCCTGGCAGGGTCACGGTAACAACGTCTCCGCAAAGGAGACCGTGATTGGGCCGGTTCCCCGGCCCAACCCGCGGGCAGGTTCTCGAACCTGACCACGGGGCCGTTGTTCGCCCCCCGGTCTCTTCCGGGACGAATGAACGGCTGTTTGCGCCCCCGCTTGCCCGGACCGGCAATGGCCAACAGGCCCTTTCCGGACCGGACCGACGGCTCTACTTAGGCGGTTCTTGCCGCTGCGCCGCAGGTGATCAGCTGCCCAACTCACCTGCGGCGTCTTTTCCTTTCCGGCTTCACGATTTCCCCCCGGCCTCCCCGGGCCGATTGCTTTCCAATCGGCGAAAAGGACAGAACTTTTGACGCCTGCTGCACCCCACAGGTTTAAATCGCTCGCCTGCCAAGCTATATGATTCCCGTATCATCTATTTTTGCTGGCGGGCCATGACCACATCCCTTGACGATATCCTTGAGACCTTCGAATTCCTCGACGATTGGGAAGACCGATACAAGTACCTGATCGATCTTGGAAAAGAGCTGCCGGGCCTGCCCGAAGAGCAAAAGAACGACATCAACAAGGTGCGCGGCTGCGTTTCTCAGGTCTGGCTCGTGACCAACGTCAGCCGATCAGCGTCCGGGGCTCCGATCATCACCTATGACGGCGACAGCGATGCCCTGATCGTTCAGGGACTGGTTGCCGTGGTTCTTGCCCTTTACTCGGGCAAAACGGCGCAGGAAATCCTCGATACCGATGTGGAAGGTATCTTCGCCAAGCTCGGATTGAAGGAACATCTGACGCCGCAACGCTCCAATGGCCTCAAATCCATGGTGGCGCGCATCCGGTCCGATGCCCGCGAGGCCCTGGCGGCTGCCTGAACACCGGCATCAAACCCGAACCTCTTAGAGAGAGCAACCGCCCCTTTGGAAGCGGCCCGCTCTAACCTCTCGTCAGCCAATAAAAAGCTGCCCGGCAAGCAGGCAGCTTTTGTCGTTTCGCAAAGGCATCGTCCGTAAGGCGCGCCTTCCGGTCTTCCGATTATTTGGAGCGCTTGCGCTGCTGGCCCAGGCCCATCTTCTTGGCGAGTTCGGAACGGGCAGCTGCGTAGTTCGGTGCGACCATCGGATAGTCCGGACCCAGGTCCCACTTCTCCCGGTATTCTTCCGGTGTCATGTCGTAATGGGTGCGCAGATGACGCTTCAACGACTTGAACTTCTTGCCGTCTTCCAGACAAATGATGTAGTCGGGCATGACCGACTTCTTGACGGGCACGGCAGGCTTCAACGGCTCCGGCTCCGGCTCCTGAGCTGCGGTAGAGGTCCGCTGCAATGCACCATAAACTTCATTGATCAAGTTCGGCAGGTCCGTCGAAGCAACAGTGTTGTTGCTTACATACGCGGACACAATATCAGCCGTAAGGTCAATAAGGTTCGCATCTACTGGACTATCAGTCATATCTCACCCATTTTCATCCGAATTGGAAATATCTCTCTTGAAGCCACGCAAGCTGCTTAACGCATACAGTATCCTAAATAGATAGATACTTGCGTGCCGTAAAATCAAAAATGATTCTACTTCGCTGGCAACGGTTGCGCTGTTATATACGCGGTATTCGAAGCGGACAACCCCAAAAAAACGCGAATTACAGTATTTTTCCAATTAAACAAAATTATGGGAAAATAATGGCAGGACCCTAGTCCTCGGTCATTTTAATAGAACTGCCAGTAGAATAAGCGTCCAGGTAGCATACGCTGTCGGAAAAATGCCAATGCGCCCCAACACGCTCCCGCATCTTCAAAACGGAAAGACCCGGTCGTTCGGGAACCGCCGGCCAAAATCGAGCCGCCAACACCGGAAGTCAACGTCGCCAGAATCTACTGAACGGGCACTATGTCCGAATCCATTTTCAGAATGGCAGACATAACCGAACTATTGTCGACCAGAGCGGACAGGACATCAACAAAGGAAACCGTCGAAACAGACATAAATCCAAATCATCGCAAAAATTTCCAATACGCGATCAGTATTAAATATTTAACAAAATCATCATTACCATAAATTTTAATTCTTTCTATTTGCAAACCATTCCTTTTTAACGCTCCTTTTTACCGAGAAAATCAACGCCCGCATCCGACCGCGCGCAGAAAGACCAACCAGTTGACGAAAAGGAATACCCGGAAATCGACTTTCCGGCCCTGACTGAGTGCAACTCTGACTTCCCCCTTCGGCTTGAGCAAACCGGAAATGAATGTCTGCGGGAGGCTGTCCGGATCTTCGCGCGCGCCCACCGCACGGAGATAGAGGACCCGCGGATACTGCACATCCTGAACCGGGTGGAATTCTGCAAGTTACAGCTGAATTAGAAAAAGGCCCGAAAGGCGAAATCCCGTCTGACTTAAGCGCGCAGGAACCTTCGTCCTCTCCCACTCGTGACCAGCCATCCCTTGCCGGAAAAGAATTCCCGACCTATGTCCGCACAAGGAAAAGCCAGCGGGAGTGTACGTCCATGGGCGATACGGACACAGCAGACACGGGTAGCACAGAGACTTCGGGCAAGGTCGTCAAAAGCCAGGACGAATGGCGGGATCAACTGACGCTCGAGCAATTTTACGTCACGCGACAGAGCGGAACGGAGCGGCCGTTCACCGGGCCCTACTGGAACAGTTTCGAACACGGACAATACGATTGCGTCTGCTGCGGACAGCCTCTGTTCAAGTCCGACACGAAATTCGATGCCGGATGTGGCTGGCCCAGTTTTTTCGAGGCGGTTTCGCCGGATGCCATCACGGAGATCGAGGACCGGACCCATGGCATGCTCCGGACCGAAATTCGCTGCTCGAAATGCGACGCCCATCTGGGCCACGTCTTCCCGGACGGTCCGCCGCCCACAGGCCTGCGCTATTGCCTGAACGGTCATGCAATGAGCTTTACGCCTGACCAGCAATGAAAACGCAAATCGGAGGACAGCGGGCTGTCCTCCGATCCGCGGTGACGGTCTATTGGGGGTCTTTATTTCCCGTCACCATTGCCCGGACTAGATTTTCGCCATGCTCGATGCTTGCGAAAACAACGCCCAGAACATGCAGGCCGACCAGGGCGATCGCCAGATTGGCCAAAAGCTCGTGCGTTTCCTCGACCCACTCGACACCCCAATAGGCGTCGGTGGTCATCATGTAGCCGGTCAGGGCCGTGCCGCCGATGACGGCGATCAGCGTCAGGACCATGGCACCGCCGGCCGGATTGTGACCGAGATACCGTTTGGCGCGGAATTTCAATGCATCCCGAAGATAGGCAATCACGGTCGAGGGCCGGTAGACGAAATCGGTAAAGCGGGCGTGTTTGGTACCGACAAAACCCCAGAGGATCCTGAACGTCAGCAGACCCGCGATCGCGTATCCGGCCGGCTCGTGGATTTTCTGGATCTCATCTCCGGTGAGCCAAGCGACCGCAAACAGAACGACCAGCGACCAGTGGAAGATCCGGACCAGCGGGTCCCAGACCCGGACGCCGGCGGTCTTTTGCCCGGCGGCCGGCGGCTCGCCGCCACCGGCCCGGACATATGTGTCGGGCGCCGCCATCAGTCGTCCTGATCGTTGCCCAGAATCTGGCCGGTCACCGGATGTACGATGGCCTCGACCCGCTTGCCGTTGGCATCCAGCGCATAGACTTCATAAGCACCGTCTTCCACTTTGACGCGGCGGACCTTGTAACCTTCGGCGGTCATCTTCTGGGTGATCTGGTCAACGGACATCCACTGATCGCGCGGAGCGTCGATCTTGGCATGACCTTCGGAAGCGAGCGCGGCACCGGCAAAACCGGACAGGGCGGCGGCCAGGGTCAGGGCGGTGAGGGTCTTTTTCATCTTGTCACTCCATTCAGGGGCTAAACGGCGACTTGCCGTCCGATGAAGAGACAATGCCTGATGACCGCTGACAGCCCGCTTCCGCCGAATGTCAGGGATTTGTCAGTTTCATTTCGATATAAAAAGGAGCTATGAAGACCCGATCTCACCTGCTCCTGCTCGGCCTGCTGACGGCCTGCGCCCTCGGCGTCGCCGAGCTTCCATCCGCCGTGCGTGCGGATGAAGATGACGACCACGACCTGGCCCGGGCGGCACTGGAGCAAGAAAAGGCCCTGCCTCTGGCGCAGATCCTGGAACAGATCCGCCCCAAACTCGGCGGACGGATCGTCGGCATCGAGTTCGAGCAGGAAGACGGGCGCTATTTCTATGAAATCAAGACCGTGACGCCGGATGGACAGATACAGGAAACTTATGTCGATGCGCGGACCGCACAGGTCGTTGAAGGCAAGGCCGACTGATGCGCATTCTGGTTGTCGAGGACGAACCCCGGATCCTGAACGATATCGTCACCACCATGGAACTGGCCGGTTACGTCGTTGAAACTGTCTCCGACGGTGAAGAAGCCTGGTTCCTGGGTGACACGGAAACTTACGACCTGATCATCCTGGATCTGGGACTGCCGGGGCTCGACGGGCTGACGGTGCTGAAGCGCTGGCGGGCAGAAGGTCGTCATATGCCCGTGCTCGTTCTGACCGCACGCGGCGCCTGGTCGGAACGAGTCGAGGGCATCGATGCGGGGGCGGACGACTATCTGCCCAAGCCTTTCCGCATGGAGGAACTGCTGGCGCGCGCCCGTGCGCTGATCCGGCGCTCGGCCGGCATCAGCACGCCAGTCATCGAAGCCGGACCGCTCAGCCTCGACGTGAAGCAGATGCGGCTGGCCCGCAACGGCGTGCCCATCGCGCTGACGCCGCTGGAATACCGGCTCGTCGCCTACCTGATGCACCACAAGGAACGGATCGTTCCGCCGACGGAACTGCTGGAGCATCTTTACGGCGACGACGACGCCCGCGATCCGAACGCCCTGGAAGCCGTGATGGCGCGGCTGCGCAAGAAACTCGGTTCGGGCGCCATAGAAACCCGGCGCGGTTTCGGCTATACGATTGCCGGAGACGAGGCGGCTGGAGACAGCGCGCCATGACGAGAGGCTCCCTGCGCCTCCGTCTCCTGCTGGCTGGAGCCATCTCCATCCTGTTGGCGCTTGCGCTTTCAGCCACGGGCCTGACCGTCCTGTTTTATCGCCACGTCGAACGGCGCGTGGACACCGAGCTCGGCGTCTTTCTCGACCAGATCGTTTCGGGTCTTGCCCAGAACACGGAAACCGGTGCACTCGAACTGACGCGCGCACCGAGTGATCCCCGCTTCGAGGTTCCACTTTCCGGTCTATACTGGCAGGTATCCTTCGACGACACGGTACTGCGCTCCCGGTCGCTGTGGGACAATGTGCTGCAGTTGCCGGACGATGAATTGACCGATGGCGCCCTGCACCGGCATGTCATTCCCGGCCCCGTATCCGGCGATCTTCTGACTCTTGAGCGCAGCGTCAAGCTTTCCCCGCGCGCCGGAGGACAGACGGTTCGCGTCGCCGCCGCCATCACGCTTAGCGACGTTCGGTCTGCGACCCGCGACTTTGCCTTCGACATGCTGCCCTACCTGATCCTGCTCGCGCTGTTCCTGATCGGTGCTGCCTATATCCAGGTCACCATCGGTCTCAGGCCGCTGCACCGCATCCGGCAGAGGCTCCGGGTAATCCGCCAGGATCCGGATGCCCGCTTCGGCACCGCCGGCTTCCCCCAGGAGATCGAGCCGATGGCGCTCGAGCTGGACACGCTCCTGACGGACCGACAGACCCGGATCGAGAAGGCGCGAGCCCGGGCGGGCGACCTGGCGCACGGACTGAAAACGCCGCTGCAGGTTCTTCTGGGGGATGTGGAACGCCTCCGTTCGGCAGGTCTGCACGATATCGCCGAGGACGTCGAACACGTGGCCCATACCATGCAGCGCCATGTGGAGCGGGAACTGGCGCGCGCGCGGCTGGCGACCGGGACCGGTCAGGCCGTCTCAAATATCGGCGAGGCGGTCAACCGGGTGGTCTCCGTTGTCTCAAGAACACCGGCTGGCGCTGCGCTCGACTGGGCGCTCGACGTGGATGAACAGGCGAATGTGGTGATCGATCCGGATGACCTCGCAGAAGCCCTGGGCAATCTCCTGGAAAATGCCGCCCGGCACGCCCGGTCACATGTTAAGGTCCGCACGGTTTCCGCAGATGGCCGGGTCACGATCCGGATAGAAGACGACGGTCCCGGCATTCCCGAAGATCAGATCGAAAAAATGCTGGAGCGCGGCGGCCGGCTGGACCAGTCGACAAGCGGCGCCGGCCTGGGTCTGGCGATCGTTCAGGAGATCGCAGACGTTTGGGGCGGGACTTTCCGGCTCTGTCCGTTGCAACCGGGTCTTGCAGTCGAACTTGGCTTCCATGCCATCAGCGACAACACGGACGACGACCAACGTCTCTGAACGGGACGGCGCTATTCGGCAGCCTCTGCCGGGCCTTCGTCTTCCGGTTCTTTCCGGCCTTCCAAAATCCGGTCGATGTTGATCTCGATCCAGTCGGCGAAATCCCGCACTTTCTCTGCTGCCTCCCGACCGATCGGGGTCAGCGTGTATTCCACATGGGGCGGAACCACCGGATAGGCGTGCCGGTCAACAAAACCGTCCGTTTCCAGAACCTGCAGTGTCTGAGCCAGCATGCGCTCACTGACGCCCGCAATCTTCCTGCGCAATGCGGAAAACCGATGCGGCCCTCCCAGGAGCGCCATCAGTACGAGCACGCCCCAACGGCTGGTCAGGTGCTTCAGAATTTCGCGTGACGGACATTTGTCACTGAAAACCATGCCGCGTTGGTTGAGGCGTTCGGACAACGAAACCCCGCTGTTTTCCTGATCCCAATGCGTGTCTGTCGGATAGCCGGTCATGTCGGTCTCCCGATTTTTTTCAAACTTACATTTTTGTATGTACTTACGAAAAGTAAGTTTTCAAGCCATATCGGACCTATCGGACTTTTTAACCAGGAGATACGTCCATGATTGCCCTCACAGGCGCCAACGGTCAGCTCGGCCGGCTCGTCATCGAACATCTGAACAAGGCCGGCGCATCCGGTATCCGCGCGCTCGTCCGCAGCCCGGAAAAGGCGCAGGATCTCGTCAGTTCGACGGTTTCCGTCGTTCAAGCCGATTATGACAAGCCGGACACCCTCACCGCCGCTCTGTCCGGCGTTGACAAGCTGTTGCTTATCTCCAGCAGCGAAATCGGCCAGCGGACCCGCCAGCACAAGGCGGTGATCGATGCGGCGAGAGATGCCGGCGTTTCCTTCATTGCTTATACGAGCATCCTGAATGCCGATACATCGCCGATGATCCTTGCCAAGGAACACCGCGACACCGAAGCCGCGCTGAAAGCGTCCGGCATCCCGCATGTTCTTCTGCGCAATGGCTGGTATCTGGAGAATTACGCCGGAACCGTCGCGGCGGCGCTGGAGCACGGAGCGGTGGTCGGCAGTGCCGGAAACGGCAGGATCTCAGCGGCCACCCGGAGCGACTATGCGGCGGCGGCGGCAACAGTCCTCGCCGGCAATGACACGTCGATGCGCACCTACGAACTGGCCGGCAGCAGCGCCTTTACCCTGGCTGATATGGCTGGTGAGATTTCAACGCAGACCGGACGCGAGATCCCGTTCAATAACCTGCCGGCGGATGCCTATGCGGGCATTCTGGTTCAGGCCGGCCTGCCGCAGGCCTTCGCGGACATCCTGGCCGATTCGGATACGGCCGCGGCCGGCGGCGCGCTCTACAGCGAAAGCCCCGATCTGGAAAACCTGATCGGGCACCCGACGGAGAGCATGAAGGATTTCGTGCAGACACAGGTCGGCTGATCCGGAAAATCCGAAGCCCCGGCGGGACGTCCCGCCCCGCCGGAGGCAATCCGAACCGTTCCGCGCAAGACCAGTCAATTCAGACACGCGGAGAATGCATCAAAGTTTTTTATTAGTGCGGAATGGCGGCACCTGATAGGCAAATATGTCAACATCAAGAGCCGCTCATGACATCCGCACACGCTGACCCCTACGCCCCGGATGGCGCCTACGCCTGGTTCCGGCTTGCGATATCGATCCTGTTGTCGACCATCGGCGGCTCGGGCATCTGGGCGGTGGTGGTCGTTCTGCCGGCGGTTCAGGCGGATTTCGCTGTCGACCGGGCCGACGCCTCCATATCCTACACCTTCACCATGATCGGCTTTGCCGCCGGCAATGTCTTCGTCGGCCGCCTGGTCGACCGATGGGGGATTTTCTGGCCCGTGATCGGCTCAGCCATGGCGCTGAGCGCCGGCTTTGCCCTTGCCGGCCTCTCGAACGGCATCTGGACATTTTCCCTCGCGCAAGGTGCCCTGGTGGGCGCGGGGACGGGCGCGACCTTCGGGCCATTGATTGCCGACCTGTCCCACTGGTTCAACAAACGCCGGGGCATTGCGGTGGCGGCGGCCGCCTGCGGCAATTATCTCGCCGGCGCGCTCTGGCCGTCCTTTATCAAATGGTCGCTTGGCTCCAACGACTGGCGCACGACCTATTTCATGATTGCCGTGATCTGCATCGTCGGGATGCTGCCGCTGGCACTGATGCTGCGCCGGCCAGCGCCGGAAAGCGCGAAGTCGACGGATATGCCGGCTTCGGGAAAATTCGGCACCCTCTCCACCGGGCTGTCGCCGCGGACGCTGCAGATTTTGCTGATCTGTGCCGGGCTCGGCTGCTGCGTCGCCATGTCCATGCCTCAGGTGCACATCGTCTCCTATTGCGTCGACCTCGGTTACGGGGTTGCGCGCGGCGCCGACATGCTGGCGGTCATGGTCGGTGGCGGCGTGGTCAGCCGGCTCCTGTCCGGGTTTCTGGCCGACGCCATCGGCGGCGTCAAAACCCTGCTGATCAGTTCCGTGGCCCAGTGCCTTGCGCTCTTCCTGTTCCTGCCCTTTGACGGGCTCGCGTCGCTTTACCTGGTGTCTCTGATCTTCGGCCTGTCCCAGGGCGGCATCGTGCCCTCCTACGCGATCATCGTGCGTGAATACCTGCCGGCCCGCGAAGCCGGCCAGCGGGTGGGCCTCGTCATCATGGCGACCATTCTCGGCATGGCGCTCGGCGGCTGGATGTCCGGCTGGATCTATGATCTCACCGGGTCTTACGAGGCGGCCTTCCTGAACGGCATTGCCTGGAACATCATGAATATCTCGATCATGACGTTCATCCTGTTCAAGGGACGGCCAAGGACGGCCGTGGCCTGAAACTTATTTCTCTTTCTCGGTCCCGTCGTCCTTGTGCGGCTTGTGATGCGGCTGGCTGTAGCGTTGCGCGATCGCGGTCGCGACACCGACGAAGAGCCCGATCCCGATAAAGACATAGCCCATGGTGAAGAGCTTGCCCGCGTCGGTCTTGGGCGAGAAATCGCCGTAGCCCACGGTCGCCAGTGTGATGACCGAAAAATACAGACTGTCGAACAGGCTCCAGCCTTCGACCCTGTGATAAAAGAACGCGCCACCGATCAGGACCAGGATCAAGATGCCGACCGCGTAGCGAAGCGGCGTCTTGTACCATTCGTCGCGGATCCAATTTATCAGGCGTCGAAACCTGGGCAGGAATGCAGGCATTCGGTTCTCCTCGCCGGTCTTATTCTTGCCGGTCTGGGCGAAAGGACGGAGAACGACAATAGCTGATTCATTCGCCGACTTTTGTACGACCTCACCTTTCCGTTCATCGGCAGACCTGCAAGGCTATTTCCCTTGCTCATGGCGTATCCCGCAATACAAAAACAATCTGCCGTCGATCAATCATGTCCTGCTTTTTCCGCTTGTTCGGCTTTGATTTTATCTCTTACCTGCTGAAAGGTCGGTGCTTCCGACATCGGAATGCCCTCGAACTGGACATCCGGCGGCAATTCGATACTCACCACAGGCTTTCCGGTCTCCGGATGCATTATTGTCCCAATTCTCGGCTGGTCCGGATTTCGCGGCTGTTCAACGATCCTGATTACGGGTGGTATTGACTTGAACACCGATGGCCAGAATAAAAAACCGGATCCAATACCGACCGAAAACCCGACTACAAAAATCATCAGGAAACCGAAAAAAGAATTTCGCATCACCAACTCTCCTTTAAATTGCATTTTCGATATTCTGCATCCGTTTATATTTATTAAAAATTCGGGTTCATATTTTCGGTAGATCCATTTCCCTTGCCTTCGCTTCCTCAAAACCCTACCTCGGGATCATGACAAAAAAGCCTTTTCCCCCGCGCGCGGAAGCGCGTCCCGTCACCCTTGAAACCCACGGAATGAAGCGCCAGGACGACTACGCCTGGCTGCGGGCCGACAACTGGCAGGAGGTCATGCGTGACCCGTCGGTCCTCGAGGCCGACATTCGTGCCTATCTGGAGGCGGAAAACGCATATCAGAAAGCCGTGATGGCGCCGACGGAGGCGCTGCAGGATACGCTCTATGCGGAAATGCGCGGCCGCATCAAGGAGGATGACAGTTCCGTTCCAGCCCCCGACGGACCTTATGCCTACGGCATCAAATACGTCACCGGCGGCCAGCACCCGCAATTTGTGCGAACCAGCCGGGACGGGTCGGACGAAGCGGTGTTGCTCGACGGCGACAAGGAGGCGGAAGGCAAAGCCTATTTCAGGATCGCCGGCGCCAGTCATTCCGTCGACCACGGCATGCTTGCCTGGTCTTTCGATGACAGGGGATCGGAATTCTACACCCTGCGCCTGCGTGACCTGACGACGGGCAAGGATGCCGCCTACGACATCACGGATACGTCCAGCGGCGGCGTCTTTTCCGCGGACGACAGCTATCTGTTCTACGTCCGCCAGGACGAAAACCATCGTCCGTCCAAACTGTTCCGCCACGAAATCGGCACCGATCCGTCGAGCGACGTGCTCGTTTACGAAGAACAGGATCCGGGCTTCTTCATGAGTGTCGGCAAGACGCAGTCCGGCGACACGATCCTGGTTCATATCCACGATCACGAGACCTCCGAGGTCCGGACGATTTCCGCCCATAGCCCGCTGGATCCGCCGCACCTGATCGCGGCGCGCGATACGGGGGTCGAGTACTCGGTCGAGGACAACGACGAGCTCTACTACATCCTGACCAATGTCGACGGGGCGGAAGACTTCAAGATCGTCACCGCGCCCAAGGCGACGCCGGGGCGGGAGTTCTGGACAGATCTCGTGCCGCACAGGCCGGGCCGGCTGATCCTGTCCCATGACGTCTACAAGACCTTCATGGTCCGGCTCGAACGCGAGGACGGCCTGCCAAGGATCGTCATTCACAGGCTGGCGGACAACATCGAGCACAGGATCGCCTTCGACGAGGAAGCCTACTCGCTGGGCCTCAGTGGCGGCTATGAATTCGACACGACCGTGATCCGCTTTTCCTATTCCTCCATGACTACGCCATCGAGGGTCTACGACTACAATGTCGAAACCCGCGAGCGGGTCTTGCGCAAGGAGCAGGAAGTGCCGTCCGGACACGATCCGGACAACTATGTCACACGCCGGCTGCATGCGCCTGCGACCGACGGCGAGACCGTGCCGGTGTCCCTGCTCTATCACAAGGACACGCCGCTCGACGGCTCCGCGCCCTGCCTGCTTTACGGCTACGGCGCCTACGGCATGTCCATGCCCGCAAGCTTCAGCACCGGCGCCCTGTCGCTTGTGGACCGGGGTTTCGTCTATGCCATTGCCCACGTTCGCGGCGGCAAGGACAAGGGCTTCGCCTGGTACAAGGCCGGCCGGCGGGCAAACAAGAAGAACACCTTCACCGACTTTATCGCGGCGGCAGATCACCTGGCCGCGGAAAAGTTTACCGCTCATGACCGGATCATCGCGCAGGGAGGATCCGCTGGAGGCCAGTTGATGGGAGCTGTCGCCAACATGGCGCCGGAGAAATTCGCCGGCATCATTGCGGAAGTTCCCTTCGTCGACGTCCTCACCACCATGCTCGATGACACGTTGCCGCTGACCCCGCCGGAATGGCCGGAATGGGGCAACCCGATCACGGATAAAACGGCTTACGAATACATCGCCTCCTATTCTCCTTACGACAATGTCGAAGCGAAGACCTATCCGGCGATCTTTGCTGTCGGCGGGCTGACCGATCCGCGGGTGACCTATTGGGAGCCTGCGAAATGGGTCGCAAAACTGCGCGCCAAAAAGACCGGCGACAACCTGCTGATGCTCAAGACCAACATGGAAGCCGGACATGGCGGCGCGTCGGGCCGTTTCGATCACCTGAAGGAAGTCGCCCTCGTCCAGGCCTTCGCGTTGATGGTGGCGGGAAAGGCCTGACGGCGAAATTTCGCGAAAGGGAGCCAGCGCCGAATGGGTGGGACCTGGCGCTGACTTCAAGATCTGTCCGGGCAATATGACAGACAGTTGCCACGGGCCGCCAGGCCCGTGGGATGGGGCCACTCAAGATCCGGCGGAAGGCTTTTGCCTCTTTCCACCGACCTGACAGGCCGTCCGTTCTGAGGCGGACTTGCTTATCTGGATGACGTGGTTCTCAGGCGGACTTACAGGTCTTGATGCCGAGCACCGTATAGGCCGGGCACCAGCCGATCAGGGCGGTGACAATCGGCACAACGCCGATCCAGGCAACCCATTTCCAGGTGATTTCGGCCGGACCGAACAGTGCGAAGAGCACCAGCGCAATCCCGACAATGAGACGCAGGATGCGGTCGATAGAACCCATGTTTTTCATAATGAAAACCCTCTTGATTAAGCCGAGCCCGGACCGGGCCGGCTCGAACAACCCGTGATACTGCGTTCTTACGCCGAAAGCGGATCGCGGGTCTGTGACTTAGTCACTCAAGGGGACACAAAACCTTATTCGTCATTCATCCGGATCTGACGCAACGCCTCCGGCTTCATCACCCGAATGGTGCCGCGCTGGCGTTCAAGGACACCCGCATCGGACAATTTCCCGAGTTTCCGGGTGACGACTTCCCGCACGGAGCCGAGTTCCGCGGCCAATTCCGCCTGGGTCGCCGTCACGGTCCCGTCGGGACCTACCCGCTCCAGCAGGAGTGCAGCGAGACGGGCGTCCAATGGATGGAAGACCGCATCTTCCATCGTATGCAGAATATCGGTGATGCGATGCCCGAACCCCTGAAACACCATCTTGCGGAAAGAATCGGACATCTCGATCAGGCGGAAAACGGTCGCAGCCGGAACAAGTATGGCCCGTGTCGCCACTTCCGTCACACCGGTTGCCGCGTAGGGGTCCTCACCGAACAGACACGCGGTGGTCAGCGCACAGCTTTCACCGGCGCCGACCCGGTAAAGCAGGATCTCCCGGCCGGTGTCCGAGGTCATGACGACCCGCACCGATCCGTCCTCGACCATGATCCAGCCCGCGCAAATCGAGCCGGGCGAAAAAACCGTCGTGCCCGGCGGCAGATCGACGATACGCAGGGCCCCGGCCACAAGCTGTTTTTCGCCTTCCGGCAGGTCCGACAGGCCCAGTCGGTCGAGAACCGCTGCATCGATCATTCCAGACCTCCCACCCCGTCTTCCTTTTCGGCCACCGATAAGACCTCATTTACGCGCAATCGCATAGACTTCCCAGGGACAAGGCATATATCAAATGCGTTGCCCGAACGATATGCTACGAGGACCGGAGGAAACCGGTGCCTGGACATACTACAAGGAGCTACCCGATGAAAAAACGCATGGCTGCAATCCTGGCAGGCGCGTTCATGTCCGTTACCGCGTCGGCTCCGATGGCCCAGGCCGGTTTTCTCGGAGACCTCCTGTTCGCGCCGACCTACGATCCGACCAAGGTGCCGGAGACTTACGGAACCAAGTACGATTGCCGGGCCTTCAAGGCCTCGGGCAAGACCGGCTGGAAAGGCATCGTCAGCGGGAGAATCAACGACTTCGAGCACGTTATCGTTCGATCCCGTGCCGGCTGTTTCGACACCCGGCAGGAATGCCACACCTTCATAACCTACATGCAGGGTTATTTCGACTTCACGACCTACGCCGGCTGCGATCCCTTCCCGCGCCGTTGATGACACGGTGACCGCGTTGCCCTCACAAGAGGCTCTCGCGGTCACAAACGAAGAACGAAACGGCCTTCAGTGGGCAGGAACGGCCTTCAGATAGGCCGCAATCGCTTCCCGGTCGCTGGCGGGAAGCTTTGCCATGTTCTCCTGGACCTCCACCATTTCTCCGCCGACGCTGTCGTAGTCGGGCGTGAAGCCGGATTCCAGATAATAGGCGATATCCGAAGCGCTCCAGTCGGGGATTCCCCCCTTGCCCGAGGTGATGTCAGGCACCTTGCCCTCACCCGCGGCGGCCGTCGCTCCCGCGAGCCACAGGTTCTTTTTCAGCCCGCCGATCATGTCCCGCGGCGTGTGGCATTCGCCGCAGTGCCCGGGGCCTTCCACAAGATAGCGTCCGCGATTGAGAATGCTCAGATCGGTGTTTCCATGGAGCTGATCCTCCGGAATAACCGGGGCGCTGCTGAGATAAAGCCGTTTCCAGAGCCCCACGCCCCGGCGGATATTGAACGGAAATCCAAGTTCATGGCCGGCGGCCTTGCCACTTACCGGCGGCAGGGACTGCATGAAGGCGAAAAGATCGGAAACGTCCTGCGGTTTCATGCGGGCGTAAGACGTGTAGGGAAACGCCGGATAAAAGTTCTCGCCATCGGGAGACGTGCCTTTCAGCATGGCATTGGCGAAATCGGCCAGTGTCCATGAACCGATGCCGTCCCGGGGATCGCTTGAGATGTTCGGCGCGACGAAAATGCCGAAGGGCGTTTCCAGACGCTGCCCGCCGCCGAGACCGAGTTTTTCTTCGTCTTTGGCGCCGGCGGCCGCATGGCAGGAGGCGCAGCCTCCGGCCCAGAAAATCAGTTCTCCCCTGTCCGCATTTCCGGCCGGCAGGCTTGCGACAACCTTTTCCGGCAATGTCTCGGGCGCGGACAGGAACCAGCCCGCCGCTGCTGCGGCAATTCCAAAAACGATGACTGCAGCGACGAGCTTTTTAAACATGGTACGCCTTTTTCGAAGTCCTATTTCTTTATGCGGTAGGCTTCATGACAGGATTTGCAGTTCTGGAAAACCGGCCCCATCGCAGCCTTGAAGGATTCGAGATCCGCCGGGCCGTCCTTGCCCGAGGCGGCCATGGCAGCACCGGCATCGGCTGCAAACTTGTCGAGCGCCTTCTGGAAACCGGCGGCATCTTCCCAAATCTTCGGCGACGCAGTGGTGTCACCTGTATCCGTCCCTTCGGGGAAGAACGCCCCAAAGGACGAAGCGGCTGCCATCATGGATGCGGTCGCGGATTTGCCCGCGGCTGGCGAATAGGGAATTTGCCCCTTCATCATGCCGCCGCTCAGACCGGCCGCGGCGCCGACGGAATCCATGATATGTTTACGCACGGCAATCGGATCATCGGCCGCCATCGCCGTCATTCCGCTCAGGCACAAAGCCGCGACACAAAGTACAAGCTTACGCATGGTCCTCTCCTCATTAAACTCTACGAATCCCACCCTGTCCCATTGAGGACTAACTCTCCATTGATTTGAAATCACGGACCTGTGAGGTCGGGTGGAACCAATTGACGCACTGTCAATGGAACATAAACAGATCGCCCAAAGCAAACCCCGACGCCGGGCATTTATCCCGGGCCGGGGTTTACAATACGGAACGACCGTTTCAGATCAGGAAGCGGCTTCGTAGAGTTCCAGGACGTAGTCCCAGTTGATCATGTTGTCGACGAAGGCTTCCAGGTACTTCGGCCGCGCGTTGCGGTAGTCGATGTAGTAGGAATGCTCCCATACATCACAGCCGAGCAGCGGCGTTGCGCCGTGAACCAGCGGGTTTTCGCCGTTCGGGGTCTTCATGATTTCAAGCTTGCCGCCCTTGAGCGCAAGCCAGGCCCAGCCGGACCCGAACTGGGTGGCGCCGGCAGCCAGGAAATCGGCGCGGAACTTGTCATAGCCGCCCAGATCGCTGTCGATCTTGGAAGCGAGTGCGCCCGGCAGCGAGGTACCGCCACCATCCTTCTTCATCCACTTCCAGAAATGGATGTGGTTGTAGTGCTGAGCGGCATTGTTGAACAGGCCCGGGTTCTTGCCAAAGCTTTCCTTGACAACGTCTTCCAGAGACTTGCCTTCCAGGCCGCTGTCTTTCAGCAGGTTGTTGCCGTTGGTCACATAGGCCTGATGGTGCTTGTCGTGGTGATACTCGAGCGTTTCAGCCGACATGTACGGGCTGAGGGCATCATAGGCATAAGGGAGATCGGGAAGTTCAAATGACATGGCATGTCCTCCTGTGGGGCAGCGTCCCGACCGGCCTTCTTCATGCGGGGGCACATGAAAACAAGAAGCCGATCGGTCTTGTAGTTTCAGGCCATCCGGTCCGCGTTCGGATGAACGCCGGATGCTCTCAGCGGGTCGTAGGTAAAATTACAGCCCGCTTCGAAGGGCAACATAGGAGCCTTCACCGCTTCCGGCAACGGCCAAACGCCAAATAAAAAAATATTTTTATTGTTTTTTCGATGCCGCCGCAAACAGGATCGCCTGCAAAACCGCCGCACCCGCGTCTGTTGATTTTCAGGCAATAGAGATCGACAACAGAAATGCGCCATGATGAAGTACGGTCGATCGGCGCTTAAGGGAATGGCGTCGGGAGCTGGGAGGAGGTCCCATTGTCAAAAGCGATGGGAAACACGAGGGTGTCCAGGCGCAGGTTTCAGATCACCAGGCTGATCATCTTCTGCCTGCTGGTGCAGGCGCTGGTTCCGCTCGGCCAGCTTCTGACATGGCCCGGAACGGGCACTCCCGTCGTTATCTGCAGCCAGTTTGGTACCCTGATCGTGGACGCCGAGACAGGCGATCCGATCAAGGAAAAACGCGAGACCTCCCTAAACGGAGATTTCTGTGTCCTGTGTCAGGTCCTGACGGCGTCCGGATTTCTCCAAGAGGCAGCGAACCGCCATATCCCGGTTCTCCAGGCCACTGCCGAGCAGCCCTCTTTCCTTGAGGATGCTGCTTCTCAACCGATGGCGTTTCGCTTCGGAATCTTTGCAAGACCGCCTCCGGCGCGCGCCTGACCCCACCTTCATCTGAAATTCCGAATTCTCCGAGCCGCGGCGTCTCTGCTGAATGCTGGCCCGTGGTCTCATGCACGAAAGACCAACATCATGAAACTCATCCATTCCATGTTTGCCCTGGCAGCGCTCGTTCTGGCCACCGTCGTGGCACCGGCTGTTCAGCCGGCGGCAGCGCAAGATGCGAAAGCAGGCCTGTTCATCAACCTGACCACGGACGACACCTGGGCGGCAGCCAAAGCGATCATGTTTGCTCATGAAAAGGCCCTGAAGAACGGTCATAAGCCGGTCACGATCTGGCTCAATGTCCGCGGTGTCTATCTTGCCGACAAAAAACGCGCCTCCCACGTCCATGGCCTGATGCGTGCCAAGGACATGTCGGTTCAGGACATGCTGGCCGCCTTCATGAAGGACGGCGGTCAGGTCATCGCCTGCCAGGCATGCTCGGCAGCGGCAGGGTTGACCGCCGAAGATTACATCGACGGCGTGAAAATGGGGAGTTGGGACCTTGTAGAAAAGGCCCTGTTCGACCCCAATACCCAGACCCTTTCCTGGTAACGAAAATGCGTGACGCCGGACAGATCCCAGTCCGGCGTCACGATCACAGATCCGGGGGAACCGACCGGGTAAGCCCGCTTATTCCCGGAAGGCGTCGGTGATCAGACGGTCGTCGAAGGTCCCGGGGGGCAAGGTTCCTTCGACGGCATAAACGTAAAGCGCCGCCTTCAGGATCGATCCGAGCGTGGAAATCACAAGCGTCGACAAAAAAACGAACAATATGGCCATCAGCCAAAGGACAGAAGCGAACAGCGGATGCACCTCGAACTGGGTGCCTCCCGCAAGGGCGAACAGAAGGCCGCCCGCGAACGGGATGAGATAAAGGGCGGACAATCCGAAATGGGAAATCAGCGCCTCACCCCAGGTTTTCCGCAGGATACCGATCGACCGGGAGACCGCTTCGATGGGGCCGACGCGTTCAACTACGAGGACCGGAACCGCAAAATAAGTCGCGACTTTCCAGCCGGTTCCGATAAGGCCCATGACGAACCGGGCAAGCCCCTTTGAGCGGTCCTCGATCATATCCAGAAGAAAACCGATGCTGGCTGCGAACAGCGACCAGGCAAGGATATTCGGCAGGCTCCGAACGGAAGATCGCAAACCGTCCATAACCGTGGGGTCCCCGCCGGCAAAGCGGATCATTGCGCAGGTCACAAGAGCGGCATTGAAGAAGATCACCACGAAATAGCAGACGAAATAGACCCCGAACAGCGCCGCAAGAAACCAGGGTTCCTGGGTAACGTCCGGATTTTCGGCAAGCATCTGGCGGAAGGCTTCCAGCTGTCCGCTCGCTGCCAGCGGACCAATTCCGGCGGCAAAAAGGACGCCGAGCGCAAGCAGGCTCAGGAACGGAAAGACCAGCATTTCCTTGTCCATCATGAGCACACGGAAGCAGGCTGCTCCGAGCGCCATGGACCGTTCGAATTTCGCCATAAAATTCATGACTTCAGAATTGCCCTTTTCTGCGGGCGGACAGGCCGCCGCCCCCTGAAGAACGGGGCTATTTGAGCAGATCTTCGTTGTTTTTATCTGAATCGATCCAACGCCGGGCCTGCCAACCGCTTGCGGCAACCGCGGTCTCAGTTCTAGGGTACGACCCTCTGCGACTTTTTCAGGTAAATACGTTGTCCGCTTCGCCGCGTTCCGTTTCAGCCAAGACGGCATCCCTTCGCCTTGCCCTCGGCAGCGCGTTTGCACTTGCTGCGGCCATGGGCATCGGACGGTTCGTCTACACGCCGATCCTGCCGTTCATGGCAGAAGGCATCCCGTTATCGGCAGCCAATGCCGGACTGATCGCCTCTTCGAATTTTCTCGGCTATCTGGTCGGGGCGCTGGCCGGTTCCCTCGGAGGACTGCCCGGCAGTCCGCGAACCTGGTTCCTGTCGGCGCTTCTGGCAAGTGCAGCCACGACGAGCGCCATGGGCCTGACCGATCATCTGGCAGCCTTCCTTCTGCTGCGGTTCTTCGGCGGTGTCGCAAGTGCCTTCGTTCTGGTCTTCGCGTCGGCCCTGGTTCTGGAACAGCTCGCGATGACCGGCCGCGCAGGCCTTTCAGCGTTGCATTTTGCCGGCGTCGGCTCCGGGATCGCGCTCTCCGCCATTCTGGTCGCCCTGCTCGGCGGAAACGGTTTCTCCTGGCAGGAGCTGTGGTTCGCAAGCGGTCTGACGACGCTCCTCCTTCTGATCGTCATCACGCGGTTGGTGCCGCGCCCGCCCAGGGAAATCGATACATCCGGGGCCGACAGACCCCGCGCATACCCCAAGGGCGGCCGGTATTCGGGCGATCTCCTGCGGCTCGTCATCGCCTATGGTCTGTTCGGCTTCGGCTATGTGATCACAACCACCTTCATCTCCGTCATCACCCGACAGACACCGGAGCTGAATGACGCCGAGGCGGTCGTCTGGCTTGCCGTCGGCCTGTCGGCAGCGCCTTCGATCTATGTCTGGAATCGCTTGTCCGGAGCCTACGGGCCGAGCAAAACCTTCGCGGCGGCCTGCATAGCCGAAGCGATCGGGGTCGGACTGAGCGTCATAGCCAATACCCCGTTCCTGATCATCGTGTCAGCCGCCCTGGTTGGCGGTACCTTCGTGGCGATCTCCGCACTCGGCCTGATCGAAGCCCGCCGCCTGACGACCGGTGATCCGCGGCAGGCGCTGGGGATCATGACCGCCAGCTTCGGCCTTGGACAGGTGGTCGGCCCCTGGTTCGCCGGTCTGCTTCACGAACTGACCGGCGACTTTCAGGCAGCCTCCTTTGCTGCGGCGATCGCCCTTGTGATCGCGGCCCTGCTGGTTCTCGTACGCCGCAATCAGGTCCCGAAAGAAAGTCCAAGACCGGTTGTACCCAACTGGGAAAGCCTGCGCGCCCAGCTCCTGTTAGAAGGCAAAACGGACCTCGTGGATGCCATCGAAACGCTTCGGGCCCAAGGCGGCAAGATAGACGCCATCCGCCAACTGCGGGAAAACGGCTATCTGAAGGACTGACCGTCAGGCGTGAGCGAAGTCCCAGTAAAGCTCGCGTGCCTTGGCCGCGATCGGGCCAGGCTGGATGTCCCGCGTCTCGATACGGTTGATGGGAACAACCTTGTTGTAGTTTCCGGTGGAGAAGATCTCGTCGGCCTCGAGAAACTCTTCGTAGCGCAGCGTGCGCTCATGCACCTCATATCCGGCGTCGCGCAGGAGCTTGATCACGCGGAAACGGGTGATCCCGGCCAGGAACGTGCCGTTCGGCACCGGCGTATGCACCACACCATCCTTGGCCATGAAGATGTTGGCCGAGGTGAGTTCGGCCACGTTGCCGAGCATGTCGAGCACGACCGCATTGTCGAACCCCCTCCCCTTTGCTTCCGCCATGGCGCGGGCATTGTTCGGATAGAGGCAGCCGGCCTTGGCGTTGACCGGCATGGTTTCGAGCGTCGGTCGGCGGAAATGGGACAAGGTGACGGATGTGGCTGCTTCCTTGCCGGCCATGGGCGCATCGAACAGACACATGCAGAAACGGGTGCTCTCCGGATCGGCGGCAATGACACCGGCGCCGTCGCCTTCGGCCCAATACATGGGTTTGATATAGAGCTGTTTGTCAGGAGAAAACTTCTTCGCGCCTTCCAGGGCGAGTTCCATCATTTCGCCGACCTGCATGGTCGGCTTCAACGCCAACGCCAGGGCGGAATCGTTGACCCGCTGACAATGAAGATCGAGGTCCGGCGTGGTGCCTTCGAAGTAGCGGGCTCCGTCGAAGACGCTGGAGCCGAGCCAGGCCGCATGAGTGCGCGGGCCCATCATCGGCGGATTGCCCTCGTGCCAGGTCCCATCGATCCAGGTCCAGGTTTCGCTCCAGCCGCTCATGATCGTTTCCTCATCACATACTTTAGACGTACGGCAAAAAACGACTTTCATGTGTCTCAGTCAACACCTTCTCAGGAGTGCGACAAGATTGCCCGGATCCTTTTCCGGAACCCTCTGACCGGGAAACATTTTTTCACCTTCGTGCTGATACGGGAAGATTTTTTCAGGCATCTTATACGGGAGCTGACTATCCAAAGCCCGTGCACGGCCTGACGCCGATTAATTACATCCTGTATGGAAGCGTGTATTTGTTCATGCTATGTTCCAGCCCGATTTTCAGTGGGAGTACCGGAAATGGAACAGCGGATCAGTCTTGTCACCCTTGCCGTCGAAGATGTCGACACCGTCGCCAGGTTCTTCGAGGACGGTCTCGGCTGGACCCGGTCGGGCAGAGAGGGCGACATCGCCTTTTATCAGACCGGGGGCAGCATTCTGGCGCTCTACGGGCGCAAATCGCTGGAAGAGGAGATCGGCCGCGCCTTGCCTGCCGATACACTGGGCGGAATAACCATCGCCTGGAACGGTCGCAGCGAGGCGGAGGTAGACAAGGTGTTTCAACAGGCAGTCGATGCCGGTGCCGAGCCGGTCAAGCATCCGGTCAAGGTCTTCTGGGGCGGCTATTCCTCCTATGTCGCCATTCCCGGCGGTCATCTGATGGAGATCGCCTACAATCCGTTCTGGTCGATCGATCCGCACGGAAACATCGCCATCCCGGCGAATTAGTCTCAATTGAGACCATTGTGCATTGCAGAACGGCTTGACGGCCCTGATTTGAGGTAGTTTTCTGCAGCCACCCTTTGGTTGGGACTGGTCTGGAGAGTGCAATGGCCCATGCGGCTTATGTTTTCGATGCCTACGGCACCCTGTTCGACGTGCATGCGGCCGTACGCAAGCATGCGGAGAAGCTGGGGCCGGATTCCCAGCGCCTGTCGTCCCTCTGGCGGGAAAAACAGCTGGAGTATTCCTGGATCCGTGCCCTGATGGGTGGTCAATACCTGGACTTCTGGACCCTGACCCAGCAGGCGCTCGATACAGCCTTTGCCCTGGTCCCAAGTGCCGACAAGTCCCTACGTGATGAGCTTCTCAACGCCTACTGGAAGCTCGACTGCTATCCGGAGGTTCCCCAGGTGCTGACCAACCTGAAGGCCACCGGTGCGAAGATCGCCATTCTTTCCAACGGGTCGCCTGCCATGCTGGATGCTGCGGTGCAAGCCTCCAACCTGGGCGATCTGTTCGACGACGTGTTTTCCGTGGATGAACTCAAGACCTACAAGACCGACCCTCGGGTCTACGAAATGGTCACCACCCACTACCGGATCTATCCGGACACGGTGTCGTTTCAGTCCTCCAACCGGTGGGATGTTGCCGGCGCGACCGCTTTCGGCTTCCGCACCGTGTGGATGAACCGCACCGGCATGCCGGACGAGTATCTCGACCTCTCCCCAGCTGCGGTCCTGAACGACCTGACCGGATTGCAGGCGCTGGGGTAGAGCATCGGGCGATGCTTTTGCGGCATGTCAACGCGCCGCACTCCGTTTTACGCTATCGGATATTCCGGTCGAAAGCCTGACTGACGACATTTCGCCAGCTCATCGGGTATCCGGCCTGACCATGTGAAACATCCGCAATGCGGAAGGCCAAGGCAATGAAACGGCTGACGGCATTTCTTTTCCTGATTGCCCTTGCGGCGCCAGGCGCCGCCTCTGCGCAGGAAACCGACCCCCATGCGATCTACGAACAGAGCTGCGCCCGATGCCACGAGGCGCATGCGGGCGATTTCGTCCATAACAGGCTTGAGCTCAAGGCGGACCGGCTCGTCAGCACATCCTCCGGCAAGGATATAGAGGTGTTTCTGAGCGGCGGTCACGGTCGACTTGAACCGGCGGAGCGCCAGATCCTCCTCGATCAGCTGATCGCCATTCGCCAGTCCGGCCAACTCTTTCACGACAAGTGCCTCACCTGCCATGATCGCGCGGTGGAGTTCGCCCGCTCGAGGCTGATCGTGAAAGACGGTGTGCTTGTTGGACGGTACTCGGGAAAGAACACGGGCCAATTCCTGCAGGGACACGGACGGCTGACGCCCGACGAGGCGGATAGGATGTTTGACGTCCTGAAACGGCAGCTTCAGGTGCCTGCAAACTGAGCCCCGACTGGCCCCGGAGCGCAATGCATACGTCCGGCAAGCCTCACGCAACCTTCGTCAGCGATCCTTGAACTCCCCCGAAGAACTGGGGTTGGCAGCTGACCGGACCTTTCAATCCCTGCCCGATAGCCCGGTCGGCTGCCGCCCTGGGATCACGGACCCAACGTGAGGGCAAAAAGACTATGCCGAAACGAGAACAACGCGCCCATCCAAGACGCAAGACGCGTCTGCGCGGTGGCAAGATCGCCGACCTCACCGACCGCTTCTTAAGCGAATGCACGATCTTCGACTTATCGCAGGGCGGCTGCCGGCTGTTGGTCCCGGACCATGTGGCGCTGCCTGAGGAGATCCTGATCTTCGACGACCTGGACAAGTCCATCGCTCTTGCCCGCGTCGCCTGGCGCGACGGCAAGCAGCTCGGCGTTGCCTTCGAGATCCCTCCGGCCCCGGTCTCCCTGTTCAAGGCCCAGCGCCTGCAAGCCCTGCAGTACAACTATTATGCGGTCGTCGAGGGGGACTAGCGGCGACGTTCTACTGCGCCGGCGTGCTGAACGGCTTGCCCTTTTCCAGGATATGGGTGGTGTAGACGACCATCGGCGTTTCGCCCGAATTGGTCAGACCGCCATGGACCTTTCCAGCCGGGAAAAAGCCGGTCATGCCCGGTTTGAAATTAATGACCTTGCCGTTGGGCGCGGTCATATCCCCGCCCTCGAACACGACCATGTGCTCGTCACCGAAATGGGTATGCAGCGGGATCGTCGCCCCCGGCGGAACTTCCAGCTTGGAGACCACCACTTCCATCTTGTCCGACCCGGATAGGTTATCCCTGCTGAGTTCCGTGCGAACGAACTGGCTCTCCGCATGGACCGGCAAAGCCATGAGAGGCAGGGTCATACACATCGCGGCGAGCGCCGCTTTCAGTCCGATTCTTTCCGTCTGGCTCCACATGCAAGCGTCCTCCCAATCGTGTCTCGTCACTTTTTACCATGGCGACAGCCAGGCAGATATACCGCGCGTTCAGGTTCGCTCAGTTTGAGCAAAGCTCGTTTCCTCAGCTGTCAGATAACAACCCTCAGGCCGTCCGCGGCGCATTCGTATGGCACATCGGCACGCTGGCCGAGCATTTCCTCCGACATGTGGGTGAGGATCAGCCGCTTCGGCCGGATCTCCGGCAGATGTGCTTCAAGCGACGCCAGATCGAGATGCAGCGGCACCTTCTTGTCGCGGAAATAGGCTTCTGCCACGAAGAGGTCCGCCTCCCGGCCCGCCTCGATCAGCGCGTCGGTCCATTCCGTGTCGCCGGTATAGGCAATGATCCGGCCTTCCGCCTCGATGCGAAAAGCGAAGAACGGCCCGCCCGGAGGGCCGTGACGGACGAGAAAGGGGGTCACGGCAAGATCATCAATCGGCACGGTTTTCCGTTCACTCAGTTCCAGAAGTTCAAGGTCGAATTTCGGCTGCGTCTTCGACGATCCGGGAAAGGCCGTTTCCATTGCCCGCACAAACCACTCCTTCAAACCGGCGGGACCGACGATCGTCAGCGGTGCGGTGCGTTTTGAAAAGAACTGGGCATCGAGCATGAACGACGGGATGCCGCCGAAATGGTCGGCATGGAAATGGGTGATCAGAATAACGCGGATGTCGTTGAGAACAACACCCGCCCGTTTCAGCGCGACCAGGGAGGACGCGCCACAGTCGATCAGGAAATTCGCCGCCTCGCCGGTGACGTGAAAGCAGGTGTTGAAGCGTCCGCCACTGCCGAATGCATCGCCACATCCGACAAAGTGGACCTCCATGCCAACTCCCCCTTACTCCGCAGCCTGGGCAGGCTCGTAGCCGAGCTCGGCGTTCAGCTTGTCGATCAGGTCAACGGCGGCTTCCGCGATCACGGTTCCCGGCGGGAAGATCGCCGCGGCGCCGGACTTGTAGAGTTCGTCATAATCCTGTGGCGGCACCACCCCGCCGACAACGATCATGATGTCCTCCCGGCCCTCATCAGCCAGCGCCTTCTTCAGCGCGGGCACGAGCGTGAGATGACCGGCGGCCAGCGAGGACACGCCGACCACATGGACGTCGTTTTCGACTGCCTGGCGTGCGGCTTCTTCCGGTGTCTGGAACAACGGGCCGATATCAACATCGAAGCCGAGGTCGGCAAAGGCAGAGGCGATCACCTTCTGGCCGCGGTCATGGCCGTCCTGGCCCATCTTGGCAACGAGGATACGCGGCCGGCGACCGTCGTTTTCCTCGAACTGCTCGACCATCTTCTGGACCTTCTGGATGGCTCCGGACATGGCGCCCGCCTCTCGTTTGTAGACCCCGGAAATCGACTTGATCTCCGCCTTGTGCCGCCCGAAGACCTTTTCCATGGCCATGGAGATCTCGCCAACGGTGGCCATGGCCCGCGCCGCCTTGACCGACAGGTCGAGGAGATTGCCCTCGCCCGTCTCTGCGCATCTGGTCAGCGCCTCGAGCGCTGCCTGGGTTTCGACCTCGTCGCGCTCCGCCTTCAGCCGCTCAAGCTTGGCAAGCTGCTGGGCGCGGACCTCTGCATTGTCGACCTTCAGGACGTCGATCGGCTTTTCAGAGTCGGGTTTGTACTTGTTGACGCCGACCACGGTCTGGGCACCGGAGTCGATACGCGCCTGGGTCTTGGCCGCGGCTTCCTCGATCCGAAGCTTGGGGATGCCCTTTTCGATGGCCTTGGCCATCCCGCCCAGTTCTTCCACTTCCTGGATGTGGGCAAGCGCCTTCTCGGCGAGGTCGTTGGTCAGCTTTTCGACGTAGAAGGATCCGCCCCAGATGTCGATCGGCGCCGTCGTACCCGACTCCTGCTGCAGGAAGAGCTGGGTGTTGCGCGCGATCCGGGCGGAAAAGTCCGTCGGCAGGGCCAGCGCCTCGTCGAGCGCGTTGGTGTGGAGCGACTGGGTATGGCCCTGTGTTGCCGCCATCGCCTCCACGCAGGTGCGCACGACGTTGTTGAAGACGTCCTGCGCCGTCAGCGACCAGCCGGAGGTCTGCGAGTGGGTGCGCAGGCTCAGCGACTTCGGGTTCTGCGGCTGAAAGTTTTCCTGCATCAGCTTCGCCCAGATCAGGCGCGCGGCGCGCAGCTTGGCGACTTCCATGAAGAAGTTCATGCCGATCGCCCAGAAGAAGGACAGGCGTGGAGCGAACTTGTCGATGTCCATGCCTGCCGCCACCCCGGCCCGGGCATATTCAATGCCGTCGGCAATGGTATAGGCAAGTTCCAGGTCCGCGGTCGCGCCGGCTTCCTGCATGTGGTAGCCGGAAATCGAGATGGAGTTGAACCGCGGCATGTTCGCGCTCGTGAAGGCGAAGATATCCGAGATGATCTTCATCGAGGCCTTCGGCGGATAGATATAGGTGTTGCGGACCATGAACTCCTTCAGAATGTCGTTCTGAATAGTTCCCGAAAGATCCGCCTGGGCAACGCCCTGCTCTTCCGCTGCAACGATATAAAGCGCCAGGACCGGCAACACCGCGCCGTTCATGGTCATGGACACGCTCATCTTGTCCAGCGGAATGCCGGAAAACAGGGTGCGCATGTCATAGATGCTGTCGATGGCAACGCCCGCCATACCGACGTCGCCGGCGACCCGGGGATGATCGCTGTCATAACCACGGTGCGTTGCGAGGTCGAAGGCGACCGACAGGCCTTTCTGGCCAGCAGCCAGATTGCGCCGGTAGAAGGCGTTGGATTCTTCCGCCGTGGAAAAGCCGGCGTACTGGCGCACGGTCCAGGGCTGCTGGACATACATGGTCGGATATGGGCCGCGCAGGAACGGCGGCAGGCCGGGCCAGGTATCGATATGGCTCAGGTTCGCAGTATCCGCCGACGAATACACACCGGACACCTCAATTCCCTCAGGCGTTTCCCACGGAGTGCTTTGCCCTGTGTCCGCCTCGGACAGGACATCCTTGAAACCGATACCGGTAAAATCGGGGACCCTGCTCATGCCGGCACCTCCTCAATATCCACCAGGCCGATCCGGGCCTGAGCCTCGTGCAGCAGGTCCAGCAGATCGCAGCCCGCATAGACTAATGTGTCGACGCCCGCCGCCCGCAGCTTCTCCTCCATCTCGCGCGGTTTTCCGGCAAGATAGAGATAGTCCGCTCCGGCTTCCTTGAGAGCACGCGCGGCCGCCTCGGCATCGCTTTCATAAATTGTGTCGGAAGAGACAAGAACAGCAAGCTTTGCGCCCGAAACCTTAAAGGCGTCCACCAGATCCTCGAGACCGGAGTGCGCCTCGCCGCCGACGGATGCGATCCCGCCGGCCGCAAACGCGTTGCTCGTCCAGGTCGCGCGGGCCGTAAACTGGGCGAGCGGGCCAAGGCAGGCGAGAAACACGATCGGCGGCGTTCCCGCCCGGGAAACGGCCGCAGCCTCGCGCAGTCCCTCGAACTCCTCGGACAAACGGATCTGGGGCACCTTGTCGATGAGCACCGGCCTTTCCGCATGCGGATGGGTCGCGATCGCAACCGCCAGGGAAGACCCGCCCAGGAAGGCTTCTTTCACGGCAGCCGACCGCTCTCCCTTGCCGGCAGACGGCAGGTCGACATGGTGGTTCAATGGCGCGACATCATCCAGGGTGTCTTCCAAAACCGGGACCGGCGTCTCTCTAAGGTCTGGATATTCGCTCACGCCGGTAATCGGCTTTTTGCGCGTCGCAACCGCTTTATTCAAAGCTTCGAGTGAAGTGGCGATTCGGCTCTGGATTTTGCCATCTACAAGGCTTTTCCAGATCCCACCTTCAGCTTCGATCTCCTGCAACTGCGCCCAGGCTGCGCCTACCAGATCATCTGTGCGCGCCTCGATGGCGCCTGATCCCGCCGACGGATCCGCCACCTGATGAAGATTGCTTTCCTCGATCAGCATCGCCTGGGTATTTCGCGCCAGGCGGCGCGCAAATCCGTCCGGCAGCCCCAGGGCCATCGTGAACGGCAGGACCGTCACGCTGTCCGCGCCGCCGACACCGGCCGAAAACGCAGCAACGGTCGTCCGCAACAGGTTCACCCAGGGATCGTTGGCAGTCAGCATGCGCCGCGACGTCGACATATGAAGCGACATCGGCTTCTGCGGCAGGCCGCAGGCGTCCAGGATGCGGGCCCATATACGCCGCGCCGCCCTTGCCTTGGCAATCGTGCCGACCTGGTCGGCATCGGCGATCAGGGTGAAGTTGATCCAGTCACTCCAGTCGGACGGATCGATGCCCGCTCTCTCCAGAAAGCGAAGGTAAAAAAGGGCATTCGCGAAGGCGCAGGCCAATTCCTGTGCCGGGGTTGCCCCGGCCCCGTGCCAGACCCGCCCGTCCGGACAGAAGAATTCATACTTGAGATTTTGCCCCTTCAGGAAATGCAGCAGATCGAAGATACGTTCCTCGACAGCTTCGAAGTCCGAACGGAACTGGCCGCGCCGCGCCACCCAGCCGAAAAGGTCCAGTCCGGCGCTGAGACGGAGCTTTGCTGGGTCGATTCCCTTCCTTTCCGCATAGGCCAGCATCATCGTGACGATCGCCGAAGTTTCATGACCGGCTCCGAGCCGAAGCCGGATCAGATCGAGCAGGACCCCATCAAACAACCGTTCCATTCCGGACAGGTCGTCCACCCGCACGCCTTGTCCGACGGAGATGGTGGAGGTTGCAAAGATAACTTCAATGCCGTCCGCACCGTCTTTCAGATCTTCCAGGATCTGCGCATTGGCCACCGACGGATTTGGTAGATCTATCCTCTGGATGATCTCCCAGGGCGTTTGCGCCTTCCGTGTAGCCAGTGGACGGGCATCGCTGCGCTGTCGATAGAGCGGCTGGATCTCCAAACCGTCGTCGGTTCGTCCGGTGAGCCGCGACCTGGGGGCGCCCTTCAGGGCACGGTCGACGGCGTCAAGCCAGGCTTTCTCGTCAAAACTCAAAAAGTCTTCAGGCAGTATCAGGGGCATTTTCATCTCCTGGCACCTTTTTATTCCTCCCCGAGGAAAGATGGCAACTAGCCAGATTGGGTAATAAGGCGCTCGGCTAAAACAGGACCGGACAGTCAATAATCCGGATTCGCGTATTAATTGTTTGTTTAAATTAACAATAGGAAGCGGATCGCCATCCCCCTCAAGAATCGGTTCCAAGAGAAACAACCGGACAAGATTCTGGCGTGATAAGCCAAATCATGCCAATTTCCTCATTGGTATGTTGGGCGATTGTATTGTAATTTAAACGAACTGCCGTATGGGAAATTCGCAATCCCATTCACGCAGATATTCTGCAAACGATCTGTAGAAGAAGAAAGGGGCTGGCAACAACTACAAACTCCCATCGGCGGCGTATCAGGGCAAAAAGCGGAAAACGCAACCTGATGCTTCGATAAAAGCAATCAAAGATTGCATAAAAATGGATGTGCACAATGCTTGATCATACGGAATTGAAAAACAAGCTGAGAGCTATCTCAGAGGCGAATGCAGCTCATCACGTGTTGGATATTCTTGAATCCAACCTCCGACGGATGGGAGCCACCCATATCCTGGTGACTGGCCTTCCCATGCCCAACAGGCCCATCGATAATCTCGTCCATCGTTTCCGCTGGCCCGATCAGCGCAATGACGGCATCGAAAGCACCTCGCTTTCGGCGACCGACAGCGCCCTGATGCTCGGTCTGGCGTCCAACCGTGCGACCGAATGGACCGTCACCGCAGGTGACATGGAGCATTCCGACCTCCTGGCGGCTGCCGGTGAAGGCAATAAAGTCATTGTCGTTCCGGTAACCGAACTGCATCCGTTCCAGGCTTTTGTTTTTGCAAGCGGCCCTTCGCTGCATGCAAACAAGTGGGACCTGGCGGGACTTGAGGTACTCGCAGCTGCCGCCTTCTCGCGTCTGCGGGATCTTGGTGCCGTTTCCGGTCAGCGTCCGGGCGCCCTGTCCACGCGCGAACGGAAAGTGCTGGAGCTGACGGCTTACGGCAAGACCGCAAGTGAAATTGCAGACGTTCTGGATATTTCGCAGCGGACCGTTCATGCACACCTGCAGAATGCCAGCGTCAAGCTCAACGCTTCGAACAAGACCCACACGGTTATCGAAGCCCTGCGCTACGGCCAGATCCGGGTCTAAGACCGGACGGCTATTCCACGTCCAGGGGCGGAATAACACCCATCGTTCGGGTCCTCCGGACGATCAAGAGGGCAAAGTAGAGCGTCGACGGGATCGCCGGCGCTTGGTCCCTTGAGGCCATCGTCTCTCCGGTTTGCGGAGAGCAAAAACAGAGAAACGCGCATGGAGCGCGGCAATGAAGACCTGTGCAAACAAAAGACATCGCAAAATCGACGCATCGTGAATGAGAATGCCTTTACGAGCCGATGATGGTTCGCTGGGCCAAAGGCGGTCCAGGCTTCTTTTTCTCTATTCTGATCTGCCGAGCCTCCCAGTCAGGTACCCGACATTCCATCCCGAACTCCGCCGCAGGAATTCCGGCTGTTTCCGCATGTTCCAATCCGGCAGAGGCCTCCGCCGGCCCCCGTCCCGTCAGGTCGCGCCATACGCTCACGCCGTGCAAAAACTGAAAAAGCGAGACGCGTGCGCCTCGCCGTTCCTATCCGGTCCCTGCTCCAGCTCGGCGTATGGCCAAGGGGGTGAGCGGGTCTCCCGTTTTTCTGTTTCGATGACGGTCAGATGACCTGGCTCAGGCCTGGAATCTGCGAAATCACCTCGTCGACCACGTCGTCGCCAGCTTTTTCCTTGGCGAACGCAACCAGTTCCTTGGTCACGGACTGGACTTCCCCCATGTCGAGACCGGCGGAGGTCAGTTCGTTCAGCGCCGCCATTGCGCCCATTCCGCCGCCCATCATGCTGCCCAGGCCGCCGAGCAGTCCGCCGCCGCCTTTGCCTTCGCGTTCCGCGACCAGTTCGCGAGCGCCCGGCAGGGCGTCGAAAATCTGCTGCATCTGTTCCTCAGGCCCATCCTTTTTCAAAAACTTGAGGATGATCGCAATGGCTTCGCGGGCCTGCTCTTCGCTGACACCTGAAGCTGCAACGATCCGGTTGATAAGCTCTTCCATGTCGTTCTCCCAATCTTGCGCCCGCATAAAGTTTTAGGGCCATAAGGTCTGACAACAGGCTATACACGTAGATGGATCGCGGCGTCGATGGGGCACGTGACGTCGTGTGAACTGTTTTTTATCGGTAAGCCTGTTCCGGGCGCAGGACGAAATTGAAGTGGGGGAAAGGGTGAGTAAGCAGGACACAATCTTTATCGGAACCAGCAACAAGGAAGAAACCCTCACTCTGAAACTCGCCAACCGTCACGGGCTGATCACAGGCGCCACCGGAACCGGCAAGACCGTCTCGTTGCAGATCCTGGCGGAAGGCTTTTCAGCCGCCGGCGTGCCGGTCTTCTGCGCCGACATCAAGGGTGACCTTTCCGGTCTTGCCGAGGCCGGCGTTTCCAAGGATTTTCTGGAAAAGCGCGCGGCGACAATCGGCTTCTCGGACCGGTATACCTACGAGGCGTTTCCGACCGTCTTCTGGGACTTGTTCGGTGAGCAGGGCCACCCGATCCGGACCACCGTCTCCGAGGTCGGACCGCTGCTTCTGGCGCGGCTCCTGGAACTCAACGACACTCAGGAAGGCGTTCTGAACGTCCTGTTCGAACTGGCCGATGACGAAGGCCTGCTTCTGCTCGACTTCAAGGATCTGCGCTCCATGCTCGCGCACGTCTCCGAGCGGTCGGCGGAATTGTCCAAGCATTACGGCAACGTTTCCAAGGCGTCCGTCGGCGCGATCCAGCGACGCCTGCTGGTATTGGAGCGCCAGGGCGGCGAAAACCTGTTCGGCGAACCGGCGCTGGACATCCGCGATTTCATCCGCACGGCTCCCGACGGCCGGGGTATGGTCAATATTCTCGCCGCCGACAAGCTGATGACCTCGCCAAGGCTTTATGCGGTGTTCCTGCTCTGGCTGCTGTCGGAACTGTTTGAGGAACTGCCGGAAGTGGGCGACCCGGAAAAGCCGAAGCTGGTGTTCTTCTTCGACGAAGCACACCTGCTTTTCGACGGCGCCCCCAAAGCGCTGATCGAAAAGGTGGAACAGGTGGTCCGGCTGGTCCGCTCCAAGGGAGTCGGGGTTTATTTCGTTACGCAGAACCCGCTCGATGTTCCCGAAACCGTTCTTTCGCAGCTGGGCAACCGGATCCAGCATGCGCTGCGCGCCTTCACACCGCGCGATCAACGGGCCGTGCGCGCGGCAGCTGAAACCTTCCGCCCTAATCCGGACCTGGACACGGAACGGGCGATTACAGAGCTCGGCGTGGGCGAGGCCCTCGTTTCGACGCTGGAAGGCAAGGGCATTCCCTCCATCGTCCAACGCACCCTGATCCGGCCGCCCTCGTCGCGGCTCGGTCCGATCACCGACGCGGAGCGGCGCACGATGATCCAGTCAAGCCCGGTCTTCGGCCACTATGAGCGAACGAAGGACCGTCACTCGGCCTATGAAATGCTGGCGCAGCGGGCGGAAGAAAAACTGCGTCAGGAAGAACGGCAGCGCCAGGAAGAAGAACGCCACGCCGAAAAGCGCGGCGAGCCGCGCCGGACCCGGTCCGGTTTCCAGCTTCCGGATTTCGGCCGGGACGACCGGCCGCGCCGCGACAGTATCCGCAAGCGCTCCAGCCGCAGGTCGAACCGGGATAGCGTGCTTGAGGCCGGCCTAAAATCGGCCGCCCGCAGCCTCGGGTCATCGCTCGGACGAGCTCTGGTGCGCGGTCTCCTCGGCAGCCTCAAACGCGGTTCCTGATCCCATTATCCGGAGCGCCGTGCTTCCGGCGCCACCGGAGTAAATCAGATTTCCCCGGCTGACGCTGGGTAAAACGTGACAATAGCGCCGTAACTGTGCCTCAATGGGACCTAGCTGGGCTTCTATAACTGTAATTCTTGCAGATGCCAGCCTGTGTTTCCGGGCTTCATTTTTATACCTCGATGTATTCCGGAACCAAAAACCAGGGTGCAGACCTTGGCATCAACAGCATTCATTGCGACTTGATTTTTTTGAAAAAGGGAGCGGGAAGATGGACGGGACAAAGGATGTCAAGGCATCGGACCTCCTGGTCAGTGCCCTGGAAAACGAGGGCGTCGAATACATTTTCGGAATTCCGGGAGAGGAGAATCTCGATTTACTGGAATCCCTGCGCAAATCCAGTATCCGCCTGATCCTGACCCGGCACGAGCAGGCCGCCGGCTTCATGGCGGCCACATACGGCCGGCTGACGGGAAAAGTCGGTGTCTGCCTGTCCACGCTGGGTCCGGGTGCGACCAATTTCATGACGGCCGCGGCCTATGCCAATCTCGGCGCGTTTCCGATGCTGATGATAACCGGCCAGAAGCCGATCAAGCAGAGCAAGCAGGGCCGGTTCCAGATCGTCGACGTGGTCGCGACCATGCGGCCGGTGACCAAGTTTGCCCGCCAGATCGTCAACGGAGGCGCCATTCCCTCGCTTGTCCGCGAGGCTTTCCGCCTTGCCCGCGAGGAACGCCCGGGCGCCGTCCTTCTGGAGCTGCCGGAGGACATTGCCGAAGAGATGGTGCACGCCCCTTCGCTGATCCCGCCGACGACGCCGCGCTATGCCGTTTGCTCGGATGGGCCGATCGACGAGGCGGTCAAGATGATCGAAGCGGCACGATATCCGCTGCTTCTTGTGGGCGCCGGCGCGAACCGGAGACGGGTGATCCAGGAGCTGACTACCTTCGTCGACAGGACGGGTATCCCCTTCTTCAATACCCAGATGGGCAAGGGCGTGGTTGAGGGGCAAAGCGACCGTTACATCGGGACCGCGGCTCTTTCGGACGGCGATTATGTCCATTGCGCCATCGACCGTTCCGATCTCGTGATCAACGTCGGCCATGACGTTGTCGAAAAGCCGCCCTTCCTGATGAAGCCGGGCGAAAAGAAGGTCATCCACGTCAACTTCGACACCGCCGTGGTGGATGAGGTCTATTTCCCGCAGCTTGAGCTCGTGGGCGATATCGGACCGACGATCGCCAAGCTCACCGAGCGGCTCAGCCCGTCGCCGAACCATGATTTCTCCTATTTCGAACGGGTTCGCGCGGAGGTGATGGAACACCTGAAGGAAGGCGCGGACGATCCGCGGTTTCCGCTCATTCCCCAACGGATCGTGGCTGACGTCCGCAAGGCCATGCCCGCCGATGGCATCATCGCTCTCGACAATGGCATGTACAAGATCTGGTTCGCCCGCAACTATCGGACTGTTGTTGCCAACACCGTGCTTCTGGACAACGCGCTGGCCACAATGGGCGCAGGCCTGCCTTCGGCGATGGCAGCGGCAATGTTGCATCCGGACCGGCGCGTCATGGCCGTGTGCGGAGACGGCGGCTTCATGATGAACAGCCAGGAACTGGAAACAGCGGTCCGGCTTGGGCTCAACCTCGTCGTTCTGATCCTGGATGACAGTTCCTATGGCATGATCCGCTGGAAACAGACCGTGGGCGGGTTCGAAGACTGGGGCCTGACGTTCTCAAACCCGGACTTCGTGAAATACGCGGACTCCTATGGTGCGAAAGGTCATCGAATCGAGGCAACGGACGACTTCGTTCCGACCCTGAACGCCTGCTACGAAGCCGGAGGCGTGCATCTGGTCGCGGTACCTGTCGATTATTCGGAAAACAAGCGCGTCCTGATCGACGAGCTCGCCCAACGGGTCTGCCTGATCTGAGACAGCGCGTGGCGGCTTTCCAAAAGGGGAGCCGCCGCGCTTTGCCGGTGTTTCTTGTTTCAGACAAGGCCCGGGCAACCATTTTGCCAATACATGCCGGCCGCTTCCCCCTCTTGCTCCCTCTCCCCTCGGACCTCAAGTCTGCTGGCGCTGCCTTCGCCGGCATCAAGACCAATCCCGACCATGTTGGCGCGACAAGGATTGCCATGCGGTTTTTTATCTAGTAACTCTTATTATTAGAGTCACTAGGGAGATCCCGATGAAGATCGATACTCACCCGACCGTCTTGAAGGTCAAAAATGCGCCCCGCAAACAGAAGGACGCGGGAACACCGCTGTCGGCGCAATGGCTGAAAGACCTTGCCAGAAAACACGGGGCCGGAGATGCAGGCCTTGTTGAGATCGATCGTCCGGAACTCGCCGACCAGCTCGACTACATCCGCCAGGTTTTTCCCGAGACGAGGACACTTCTGTCGATTTGCAGCCGAATGAACCGCGAACCGGTCCGCTCGCCGGTCCGCTCCGTCGCAAACCAGGAGTTTCATACCGTCTACGACGAAGTGAACGAGGTGGCGCGCGCCATCGTTACCGAACTTTCCGACCTTGGCATCCCGGCCTGCAATGCCGTCGCCGCCTTCCCCATGGAAGCCCAGCTTCCCGGACGGACATGGACCGTCGCCCACAAACCCATTGCCGTCGCCGCAGGCCTTGGCAAGATGGGCCTGCACAGGAGCGTCATCCACCCCAGGTTCGGATCCTTCATCCTGCTGGACACCATCCTGATCGGTGCGGACGCCGACGCCTACGACCAACCGATCGACTACAATCCCTGCCTGGAATGCAAGTTATGCGTCGCCGCCTGTCCGGTCGGTGCCCTGAAGCCGGATGGCCGTTTTGACTTCCTGAGCTGCTACACCCACAACTATCGGGACTTCCTTGGCAATTTCTCGGATTTTGTCGGAGCCGTTGTCGAATCCAGGGACATGGCGAGCTATCGTGAGCGGTTCACTGACGGGGAAACGACCTCCATGTGGCAGTCCCTCTCCTTCAAACCGGGATACAAGGCCGCCTATTGCCTCGCCGTATGCCCGGCCGGAGAAGATGTCATCAATCCGTTCCTCGAAGACCGACCGGACTACGTCAGCAATGTGGTCAAGCCTTTCCAGGAAAAGGAGGAAACCCTGTTCGTGCTGCCCGGCTCGGATGCGGAGGACTATGCGCGCAGGCGCTATCCTCACAAAACGGTCAAGAAGGTACGGCAGTCGATTGCCGTAACGTCCGTCGCCGGATTTCTCGCGCGGCTTCCGCTCGGCTTTCAACCGGGCCGGTCGAAGGGACTGTCGGCGACCTATCACTGGACCTTTACAGGAGAAGACGAGACCTGTGTCACCATCCGCATCGACAAACAACGCCTGACCGTCGATGCGGGACATCAGGGCGAGGCCGATGTGAAAGTGACCGCTGATGCGAAAACTTGGATCAAGATCCTGAATCGGGAATACAGGATGATCAATGCCATCGTCCTGCGTAAGGTCAGGGTCAAAGGGAGCATGGGGCTTTTCCGAGCCTTCGGGCGCTGCTTCCCAGGTTAGAGCATCGGGCAATACACGCGTTCTTGAGGAAATAGCATGCGCGCCAAATCGTTTTCGGGAATGAACTGCTCCGTCGCCGGGGCGCTGGAGGCCATCGGCGACCGGTGGGGATTCCTGATCCTGCGCGACCTGCTTCTCGGCCTGTCACGGTATGACGAGTTTCAGACCTCTACCGGAATCCCGGCACAGACCCTGGCCACCCGTCTCAAGCAACTGGAAGCGGCGGAGTTGGTGACACGGCGCCGCTACCAGGATCATCCGCCTCGTGACGAATATGTTCTGACCGACAAGGGACGCGATCTCTGGACGGTGGTCACGGCGCTGCGCGAGTGGGGCGACAAATGGGGTGCGCATGCCGGAAAGGACGGCCCGCCGCTGGGGCTTGTCAGGCGCGGCTCCGGGACACGGCTTCACCTGGCCCTGGTCGACGAGGAAAGCGGCACGCAGGCTCCTCCACAGGAGGCGGAAGCCGTCCTCGGTCCGGGAGGCGACGACCTCATGGCGTTTCGGCTGAAGGCCAGATCGAAGCGCAGATAATCCAAAGAGGCCTTGACGGTTTGTTCCCGAACCGTCACCAAATCATTCATGCAGACGATCTCCGAAGCTCTCATCCGCCCGGCCAGAACACCCGATGACATGACCGCTGCGGCGGAGCTCTTTCGCGCCTATGCGGACTGGCTGGATATCGACCTCAGCTACCAGGATTTCGAGGCGGAGCTGGCCGCGTTACCGGGGAAATATACTCCGCCCAAGGGCGAAATCCTGCTTGCGCAGAACGGACATGGAAAAGTCGTCGGCTGCGTCGGCCTGCGTCCAATCGAGCCGGCAGCCGTCTGCGAGATGAAGCGGCTTTACGTCGCTCCGGAAGGCCGTGGGCTCGGCCTCGGCAATCGGCTGGTCGAGGCGATCCTCCAGATCGCAGAGCGGGCCGGTTACAGCGAAATGCGCCTCGACACCCTGCCCACCATGAAAAGCGCGATCACGCTTTATGCACGACACGGATTCGAGCCGATGGAACGCTATTACGACACACCGATCGCCGAAACTGTCTTTTTCCGACGGAAGCTGGTGACCGACTCAATTGACGGGCATAATGTCGTTTAAAGGCTTCGATTACATGCCCGGCCCAACAACGAACCGGACAGATTGACGACCATCTGCTTCTGTTCTGAATTTCAATCGCAAAACAATAGGGATAACCGATGAGCACCATCGACAAGGTCCTCGCGCGGATCGATACCGATCTCGACAACAGTCTGGAGCGCCTGTTCGAACTCCTGAAAATGAAGAGCATTTCCACCGATCCGGCGTTCGACAAGGACTGCCGCAACGCCGCGGAATGGCTGGTGAAGGAACTCACCGGTATCGGGATCGAAGCGAGCGTTCGCGAAACCGACGGCCATCCGATGGTGGTTGGCCACCGCAAGACGGGTAAGGCGGGCCCGCATGTGCTCTTCTACGGTCACTACGACGTCCAGCCGGTCGATCCGCTCGACCTTTGGGACACCGACCCGTTCGAACCGCGGATCGTCACACGCGCCGACGGGACCAAGATCATCGTTGCCCGCGGCTCCGCCGACGACAAGGGCCAGTTGATGACCTTTGTCGAAGCCGCCCGCGCCTATCTCGCCGAAACCGGCGACCTGCCGGTGGACGTCACCGTCCTGTTCGAGGGTGAGGAAGAATCCGGTTCCCCATCCCTGCATCCGTTCCTGAACGCCAACAAGGACGAACTCACCTGCGACCTGGCGCTCGTCTGCGACACCGGCATGTGGGATGCCGATACGCCGGCGATCTCGGTGATGCTGCGCGGCCTGCTCGGGGACGAAATCATCGTCAAGGCCGCCAGCCGGGACCTGCATTCGGGCAGCTACGGCGGAGCGGCGCAGAACCCGAACCACATCGTCGCCAGCATCATCGCCGGTCTGCATGACGAAAACGGTCACATCACCCTGCCCGGCTTTTACGACGGCGTCGTCGAGATGCCGGAAGAGGTCACCAGGATGTGGGACGAACTGGGCTTTTCCTCAGAGGCGTTCCTGGGCGAGATCGGCCTGAAATATCCGCGTGGCGAAAAGGATCGTCAGCCGCTGGAACACATCTGGACCCGCCCGACCGCGGAAGTGAACGGCATGTGGGGCGGCTACCAGGGCCCGGGCACCAAGACGGTCATTCCGGCGGAAGCCCACGCCAAGTTCACCTTCCGCCTCGTCGGCGACCAGGACCCGGACAAGATCCGCGAAGCCTTCCGGGCCTATGTCCGCTCCAAGGTCCCGGCCGACTGTTCCGTCGAGTTCCTGGGCAAGGAAGGCAGCCGGGCGCTGCGGCTGGACTTCGACATGCCGGCCTTGGAGAAGGGCCGGAAGGCACTTTCCGAGGAATGGGGCAAGCCTGCCGCACTCATCGGCATGGGCGGTTCGATCCCGATCGTCGGCGACTTCAAGCGTATGCTTGGCATGGATTCCATGCTGATCGGCTTCGGTCTCGACGATGACCAGATTCATTCGCCCAACGAAAAATACAATCTGAAGAGCTTCCACAAAGGGATCCGGTCCTGGGCCCGGGTGCTGGATGCTCTTTCCAAGGACTAACGCATCCGGCAGGGACCGGCCGCCGGTCCCTGCCCCACCCTCCATTGCGGGATAGGAACAATGAAAGCGGTTTGCGTTTTTTGCGGTTCGAGTTTCGGTGCACGCACGATCTATGGCGAAGTCGCCGCGGAAACCGGCCGGGTCATTGCCGACCAGGGTCTGACGCTGGTCTATGGCGGCGCCAAAGTCGGCTTGATGGGTACGGTCGCGGATGCGGCCCTTGCCGCCGGCGGCCGGGTGATCGGCGTGCTGCCGACCGCGCTTCAGGAAAAAGAGCTCGCGCACGAGAAGCTGAGCGAGCTGCACATCGTTTCGTCCATGCACGAGCGCAAGGCCAAGATGGCCGAGCTCTCGGACGGCTTCATCGCCCTTCCCGGCGGCGCCGGGACAATGGAGGAAATCTTCGAGGTCTGGACCTGGGGCCAACTCGGCATGCACCGCAAGCCGTGCGGATTTCTGAACGTCGACGGGTATTATGATCAGCTGATCGGCTTTTTCGACCATCAAACGGTCGAAGGCTTCATGAAACCGGTCATGCGCGACATGGTGAAGGTCGCCGGCTCTCCCGGCGACCTGCTGGAGCTATTTCGCAGCTACGAACCGCCCTCGACGCCGAAGTGGATCAAGAAGGACGAAACCTGAGCAAAAGAAAAGCACCGCGAACCTGGTTCGCGGTGCCCTGCCTTGGGTCGATGGAGGTAACCCGATTTTATTGTTATGTCATCGGGTCATATGCGGCGCGTGTCCGGGGTGTTGTTGTTTTCCCTTCGACACATGGAACCACATCCACAAGGCATCTTCAGTCCGGCGTTTTGGAGATGAAAGCGCCGGGGAATTTTCAGCCCGCCAGCTTTTCCTCGAGCCGGCCGAGACCGCGCTCCAGCGCCTCTTTCTGCGCTCCAAGCTGCTCCAGTTCTTCCAGGAGTTCCGCCAACCGCTTGCGCAATTCGCCGGCGTGCACCTTGCCGAATTCCTTTTCCGGGAGTGTATGGCGGAGTTCGAGAAGCGACGCGATGCTGCGCACCGACATGCCCGTCAGCCGGCAATCGAACACGAAGTCGAGCCTTTCGACATCGGCCCGCGTATAGACCCGCGTATTTGGTCTTGGCCGTCCGGGGCGCACAAGACCATGCTGTTCATAGAAACGGAGTGTCCTGAGCGAGGTATCGTACCGCTCAACCAGATCCGAAATTGTATAGGTTCCTGACCGCAGTAGCGGCCGTGGCTTGAATTGACTGACCACGCGCAACTCCTGTCCGGCCCCTAACGACAAGGCGCCGAAATCCGATTTTCGATGTTTGATACGAACTGTTGGGCTTCCACTCTGAAGCCATAAGGAGGTCCATGCCTCACGAAACTGCGCATTTATTAATTTAGATGATGAAATAAATCAAGGAAATTTTTTCCAAACGGTAAAATTTTTTTCAAAAAACATATATCCAATTGTTTTTAATCGACTTTTTTCCATTACTATAGGTCATGCCCCCGGTAGATCCGGACCAATTTCACGGTTAAAGGCAACGCCAATTTCCGAGCAAGTTTCGGATAGCAGCCCGGATCATTTCCGGTCATGCCGCATAGGGGCACTCTTGTGCACAAGAGCCTTGGGTCAAAAAACCTGCGATGCTTTGCATCCGGATGCGCCCGGTGTTATGTCCGCCGGACTGTCCATTTTGCCAATACGGACAAAGCCTTGCCGGAGTCATCTTATTCCATGCGCCTGTCGCGTCTCCTGACCGCCTGTCTTCTCGGTTATCTCGTTGCCGCCTGTTCGCCGACGATCGACGATTCAGGACCCATCCTGGTTGCGCAAACGTCCGATGTGACATTGGTTGAAATTTCGCGGGACAGCGTCGGCGGCATCACTGCGGACACCCGCTACGGCGAGAAGGCGATCGAAGCCGCCCTGCCCGGCTTCACCGCCGAAGGCATCCAGACGGCGGAAGAAAACACCACGGAGTGGGCGATCGGCGCTTTCAACTCCGACGGGTTCCAGGTTCTTCAGATCTTCAAGGGCAAGGACGGCAAGGTGCGCGCCGTCCATGGGGTCACGCACCATCTGCAGGGCCCGAACGGAGAGCGGATCGGCATGACCTTCGCCCAGGTCGGCACATCGCGCGGCGATTGCCGGCTGGGCAAGAACCTGTGGCGGGGCATGGCAATCTGCAAGGCCAAAGGCACCCCGAATGTAGAACTTGTCTTCGCTATTCCCGAGTATCCGGGCCCGTTCGACCGGCTCGCGCCGCAAGACGAGCTGCGCAAGGCCAGCCTCCAGCGGATCCTGTGGTTCCCGCCGAAGGGTTAAACATCGCCGGAGTCAGTCGCGCCTAGATATGCGGTCCTGAACGGAGTTCCACGGAACCGACCGGCCGCCAGACGTTGCGCTTCTTGAGGTACCTTTCGCGCAGGTCCGAATAGGCAAGGTGAAGTCCGAGTTCCCGCTCCCGAATACCGGGCAGCGTCAACGGGTCCAGCCCCGTCCAGGGCAGAAACGGGTTGCGGCGCATATGCCAGTGGACTTCCGCCCGCGTGGTCGGCCGGTCCGACGGCGTTCGTCCGTGGAAGGCGAAGGTATCGGCCACGATCAGCGTGTTGGCGGGCACCGCCATCCTGACCGGCTGCGGCAGGCCGAGCGCATCCAGTTCCTCGGGCTTGATGCGGAACGAACCGCTGGCGTGGTGGTTGCGGCCGTCGGTGCTGGCCGTCAGGGAGCACTGATACTCCCATTCCAGACGCTCCGGCGTGACCTTGTGCGATCCGGGCACGAAGCAGAACGGCCCGTCCTCCTCACCGACATCCTGCAGGAAAAGCCAGGCTTTCGACGTGGCATGGAAAGTATCGGCATGGACGTCCGTCTGCGGATCCTTCTTGCCGCGCTGCGGTTCGGCAATCACCGTCTGCAGAAACATCTGCGGCTGCCCAGCCTGGGAGGCCGCATAATGGATCAGCGCGCGGACATGCGGATCGCGTACGGTCCTTGCCAATGCCGGATTGGCCGCAAGCACATTCGGCGGCAGGGGCGTCATGCGTGTCACGGTCTGGCCCTGGCGCATCTCGCGCGCTTCGAACGGCTCGCGCGTCACCTCTTCCGTCAGTGCCTTGTAAAGATCGTCAGGCAGGACATTGCGGATGAGAAAATAACCGTTTTCGTCGAAAAACCGGCGGTCACCCTCAGGCACGGACGAAGACAGGCGCCGGCGCCTGGAGGCGGCAAGGGCTGCGGCCACCTGCACCCGCTTCCGGTGCAGGCCCCATCGGTTCAGCTTCGGACTGCCGATGATGGGGTTCTTCCGATAGGACTTTTCCGAGCCAAAGACCCCCAGAAGCCAGATCGGCGCATTCAGATAGGACAGGGCATTCATCGATAGGGCTCACGACTTCAGGTTCGAAACCAGGGACTTCCGATTATCATTACCCTACCTGACGCCTTCTACCAAGATCGACCGTGACGACCATCGATTCCTCGGCTAAGCCTTGGGGATGATGAAGTCAGCAAACCGTCGCCCCCTTGATGTTCCCACCCTTGCCGAAGGCATCCGCTCAGGAAACCGGGCAACTCTTGCACGGGCGATCACTCTGGTGGAATCGCGCAAGGCGGAGCACCGCAGGATTGCACGGGAGCTGATCCAGGAGGTACTGCCCCGGACCGGCCAGGCCCTTCGGGTCGGGATCACCGGCGTTCCGGGCGTCGGCAAATCGACGACGATCGACACGCTTGGCTCCAACCTGACGGCCGCCGGGCACAAGGTCGCCGTGCTCGCCGTCGACCCGTCCTCGACCCGCACCGGCGGCTCGATCCTCGGCGACAAGACCCGCATGGCGCAGCTTGCCGTCGACAGGAACGCCTTCATCCGTCCCTCCCCCTCCGCCGGCACACTCGGCGGGGTCGCGGCCAAGACCCGCGAAACCATGCTCCTGTGCGAAGCGGCCGGCTTCGACACCATTCTTGTTGAAACCGTCGGCATCGGCCAGTCGGAGACCACCGTCGCCGACATGGTCGATTTCTTTCTCGTTCTGATGCTGCCGGGCGCCGGCGACGAACTGCAGGGGATCAAGAAGGGCGTCCTGGAAATCGCCGACATGATCGCGGTCAACAAGGCGGACGGAGACGGTGCCACGCGCGCCCGCTCGGCGGCTTCGGACTATCGCGCCGCCCTTCATATCCTGGCGCCGAAATCGCCGACCTGGACCCCGCCGGTGATCACCATCTCCGGCCTTGCCAACGAAGGCCTCGACGCGCTCTGGGAGCAGGTCGAACTGCACCGAACCAGAATGACTGCCAGCGGCGAATGGCAATCCCGCCGCGCGGACCAGCAGGTCGCCTGGATGTGGGATCTCCTGCAGCAGCGCATGATGGAGGCGCTGAAAAACGACGAGCGGACGGCCGACCGGCTGAAAAGCCTCGAAGCATCCGTACGCGAGGGCGAAACATCCGTGTCGATCGCGGTGGAGGAGATCGCCGGACTGATCGGTATCTGAGTTCATGGCCTACCCAAAGACAATCCTCGTGACAGGCTTCGAGCCTTTCCCCGGAATGCCGGTCAATCCGACAGCGCTCTTGATGGAGCGCCTGCCGCGCCGGCTGATCCCCGAGGTTCGCGGGATCCGGTTCCGGTTCGAGATCCTGCCGACGACCTGGGCCGGACGTTTCGAGGTCACAGACAGGTTACGGACAGAGCTGGCGCCCCACGCCATCGTGCATTTCGGCGTCGACGGCAGCCGCCGGACCATCAATATCGAAACCCGCGCGGTCAACCGGGCAACACGGGTGAAACCGGATGCTTCCGGCGCTCATGCCGAAACGGCCTTGCTAGAGCCCGGTGCGGAGAGCGCCAGAACGTCCACCCTGCCCGTCCGTTCCCTGCATCAGGCCGCCGCGCGGTCTGGCCTTCCGGTTGCCCTTTCCCGCGACGCAGGAACCTACCTGTGCAACGCGACCTTGTGGGACAGCATCGGCAGCGGCATTCCTGCCGTCTTCGTGCATGTCCCGCCTCTGCCGCGCGGGCGTTTCGACAGGCGGCTGTCGCTGCAACAGATGGAAAGCGCGACCGTGCGCATACTCCAGGAAATCCGGCGCCGCATCTGACCCTCATTGCCCGGCTTTAAGCGCATCCTGGTGGTCATACAGGAAATGACGCAGGGCCATGAACAGTTCGGCTGCATGCATCTGATCGCCACGGGCATTCGCCGCACGGATGTCGTCTTCGATCATCGCCCTGATCCGCTCGGCACCATGCTTTTGGTGCAGCAGATAGGCGCCCAGCGCCGTCGCGGCGATTTCCGGGATATGTTCGTGCTCGGCAAGGGCCAGGATCTCGTCCTCCCTGAGATCGCTCAGGCCGATGCAATCCTCTATCGTGATCATGTTCCACCTCCCTTCCTCCAACGGGAAGAGTACCCGACCCGCGCAAGAAATCATTGACCCGCGTCAAGGCCCGTTTTGTCAATCGGCACGGGCCTTGCTCAAGTTGCCCCATGAGCAAACGCATTTCCAAATCCGGGACAAATTTCGTCCGCGTTCCTGGCATTTCCCGCCTGTTCGCCCCCGGCATGACCCGCCGGGCGTTCCTAGGTGGGACAATAGGGGGGGCAGCGCTGTGCCTTTCCGGCACGGCTGCAACGGCCCTTGTCCAGGTTGCCGAACTGCGCGGATCGATCGATGCGACCGATCTGGGCCTTTATCCGAACGCCTCCAGCGACCAGAGCGCCCTGTTTCAGGACGCGGTCAACCGGGCCGCGGAAAAGGGCCGTGCCCTGTTTCTGCCGGCCGGCACCTATCCGGTGTCCAACCTGAACTTTCCTTCCGGCACGCTCATCGTCGGCATTCCCGGCCGGACCCGGCTGATCTATCAGGGCGGCGGCGGACTGCTCGCCACGGCCAAGGGCGTCAACAATGTCGGGCTCAACGGCATCACCTTTGACGGCGCCAACCGGTCGATCGGCGACCAGACCGACGGGCTGCTGCATTTTATCGGCGTGCGCCAGCTGACGATGCAGAATTGCGAAGTCACCGGCTCCAGCCGGACCGGACTGCTGATGGACCGTTGTTCGGGCCGGGTGACCGACTGCCACGTCTCGGGTGCCGCGGAAGCCGGCATCGTCTCCAACGAAGCCGACGGCCTGGCGCTCACCGGCAATGTGGTTACCGATTGCGCCAACGGCGGCATCTGGGTGCACCGCTGGAGCGAAGGCGAGGACGGCACGCTTGTGTCCGGCAACCGGGTGGAACGCATCGGTGCCAAACATGGCGGCACCGGCCAGTGGGGCAACGGCATCAACGTGTTTCGCGCCCATGGTGTGGTGATTTCCGGCAACCGCATTGCCGATTGCGCCTTTTCCGCGATCCGTTCCAACACCGGTTCCAACGTCCAGATCACCGGCAACTCCTGCCTGCGCTCCGGAGAAGTGGCGATCTATTCCGAATTCGCCTTCCAGGGCGCGGTGATTTCCGACAATCTGATCGACGGGGCGACGACCGGGGTCTCCATCGCGAACTTCATGCAAGGTGGCCGGCTTGCCGTATGTTCGGGCAATCTCATTCGCAACCTCACCGAGGTCGGCCCCTATCCGCCGGAGGTTGCCGGCTTCGGCATCGGCATCGCCGCCGAAGCGGACACGACGATCACCGGCAACGTGATCGAGGGCGCACCGCGCTTCGGGATGCTGCTCGGCTGGGGCCCGTACATGCGCAACCTGATCGCGTCCCAGAACATGCTGCGCGACTGTGGCCAGGGAATTGCCGTGACCGTCGTGGAAGGCGCGGGGTCCGCGGTGATCAGCAACAACATCGTGCAAGGCAGCCGGACAGGTGGGATCAACGGCTATCGCTGGCTGGACAAGGCGACGGGCGAGCTGAACGGATCGACCGACTGGCCTAACCTGACCATCAGCGGCAATCAGGTCGCGGCGTGACCGGCACATAACCTGGCCCCAGCCCCCCATGCGCGGTGTTGTCGCGGCATAGGTATCTCAACGTATGTTAGAACACCCGCAGCTGGGGAGCCATACCAAGTGGGACTGGTATCGGGACGGGTGGAATGAGCGAAAAGCGCTTCAGACATGCAAAGATCCTCGCGGTCAGCGGGGTCTTGCTGGCGATCCCGACCGCGCTGGTGAGCTATTCGCCGACCCTTTACCGGATGTTCTGCAATCTGACCGGCTACGGCGGAACCGTTCAGCGCGCGGTCGCCAGAGAGCTGGATGCCCCGATCTCCAATGAGAAGATCACCGTCTCCTTCGACGCCAATGTCGCCCCTGGCCTGCCGTGGGAATTCCGTCCGGAGCAGCATAAGATCGAAGCCCGGATCGGCGAGCCGACGAAGGTCTATTATTACGCCAAGAACACCAGCGACGAGACCCTTATCGCGCAGGCGACCTACAACGTCACCCCGTATCAAGCCGCGCCTTATTTCTTCAAGATCGAGTGTTTCTGCTTCACCCAGGAAAAACTCGGCCCCGGCGAGAGCGCCCGCATGCCCCTCGTCTTCTATGTGGACGAGGAAATGCTGAAGGACGCCGACGCCAAGAACGCCCATGACATCACGCTGTCCTATACGTTCTTCCGCCAGAAGAACCTGTCGCCGGATGAGGTTGCGGCGGCCCGCGATCTGAAGGCCGGGTCTGAGGAAAAAGATGAGAAACTAAAGGCCTCTGCCGCGGCACAGTTCGAAAACGACGCCCCCAGACAATGAAACGGATTTCGATGATGCGACTTCTCCCCAAATCCCGCGCTCCGCTTCTTGTTGCGGCCGCACTTCTTGCCTTCGCTTTCGGGCACATGCCTGACGGCGCGAGGGCGCACAGCTACAAAATGCACGACATTATGGTCGGCCATGTCTGGGCGCCGCCGCCCGCCGACGGAGAAGACGGAGTTGCCGTCTACGGCCCGATCCTCAACACCGGTCACGACGCCATTCAGCTCGTGGGAGCATCGAGCCCGATCGCCGACAAGACCCGGTTCCGGATTTCCAAGGACGGCACGGAGAGCTGGCCGGAAAGCATCCAGTTACGCCCGAACAAGCCGTTCGGCATGGCCAAGTGGCGTACGCACATCTGGCTGTCGGGTCTGAAAAAGACTGTAACGGAAGGCGATCAGTTCGAGGTCGTTCTCGATTTCGGCAACGCCGGCAAGCTGCCGGTCGAAGTCGTCGTCGAACAAAGCGCCAATCACTGACCGGCCCTGCGCTGCCGGAACAGGATATCTGCCAGAACACATCCGCCTTTCGATGGATCGAATGTGAAGAGACACATCGGGAAGGTGCGTCTGCGCGACAGGTTGTGTCGAGGTTTGGCGTGAATGCATCGGATGCTTTGACGCCATCCTGGCCGACAAAGCATCCGATGCAAGTTGGATCATTGAAGAGATGACTGGGCGTGGCGCCCAGATCATCATTTCACAAACGTCGCCATCGACGACCACGGACTCTCAACCAGCCCTAGACCATGTCGCGTTCATTCGAATTCACGTGACATGGTCTATCCGTTTCTGACGCACGTCTTGTTGCGAAAAACCGGTATCCACTTTTTCGCGACGTGCTTTACGTGCTTGAGAACCGCAGCGACAGGCAGGACAGGCCGCCGTCCACCTTGCGCGCTTCGTGGGTCGGCACGACAACCGCCCTGAACCCGCCGGCTTCGATGGCTGCCTGCGTTTTGGGATAGCCTTCGGGCACGAGAACCACGTCGTTCACGCGGATGACGTTGGCCGCGTAATTCTCACCGTCCGGCACGGCAATCGTTCTCCGGCCGCCGAAAAAGCCACTGTCGATCATCACCTTCGTGGCGAGGATCACGCCCTCCCCGAGGGTGGAACAAGCAGTCTTGAAGTGCAGAACGCCCTCCGGCGTTTCGGCGACGCGGGCGTTGTAGCCCCAGTCCCCCAGCAGCGCGGCAAAGGCATTGGCCCCTTCCCGGTCCGTGCGGGCGGAGAGACCGATGAGGATTTCGTCGTCGAGCGTCAGCACATCGCCGCCGTCCACGTGACCGCTGCCGGGGATTTCGACAACCCGGTCGAAGCGATTTTCCAGCGCCGCGCGGATTTCGCCCGCCTCGCCCTTCCGGCTTTCCGCGCCGGGCCTGAGCAGGATCGCGCCTTCCGGCAGGCAAAAGGCCGGATCCTCAACGAAACAGCTGTCCGGGTAGGCCTCGAGAGGCGACAGGACGTCCACCGTCAGGCCGGCCGCTTCAAGCGCCTGCACATAGGCCGCATGTTCGGCCCGAAACGCCGCACCGGAGGGGTCTCCGGTATCGACCGCGCGCAAACCGCTCGCCACGCTGTCGGCGGGCGTGCGGGTGATGGCATGGGTGAAACGCCAGGACAGGCCTTCGCGATGAGGCATCACAGGTCCCTTATGTCTGGAGGGCAGGACTTCAGGAGAGTGCGGATTTCAGGCTTGCCAGGAAATCCTTGCCCGGACGAATTTCGCCGGTCTGGACCTCGCGGCGGGTCAGGACCGGCGGATTTGCCAACCGGTCGAGGGTTTTGGCTTCGTCCTCGTTCATGTCCAGCATGACTTCCAGAACGGCCGCCATCATGACCTCCGATGCGCGGGTGGCCCCATCGTCGCATTTGAGCGCGATGCCGAGGCCGAGTTCGGGAACGGCCCCGCAGAACACGCCTTCCGCGCCGGTCTTGACGAAGACACGCCCTTTGAAGGCCGCCATCACGTCGGTGCAGAACCGGTCGGTGCCGGCCACCATGAAGGGCTCGTTGACACAGGCCTCATATAGCCGTTCCGCCGCCTTCGCGCGTTCCGGGTCCAGTCCCTCGCCAGTGCCGAAACAGGCAAAGGCGCGGGCAAAGCTCTCCAGCGGCGTGGCGTAGGTCGGGATCGAACAGCCGTCGGTGCCGCAAATGTCCGGCGTCAGCGTATCGCCGGTCAGTTGTTCCAGCACCGCCTTGATTTCCTGCTGTATCGGATGATCGGGTAACACGTAGCCCCGGGTCGGTACGCCCATGACCCTGGCCAGCCCGAGAAAACCGGCATGCTTGCCCGAGCAGTTGTTGTGCAGGGGGCACGGGGCTTCGTCGGCGCGGATCAGGTCGGCAATGTCCTCCATGCGCCGGGGCCAGTGGGAGCCGCATTCCAGATCGTCTTCGGACAGCCCCGCCTTGATCAGCATCACCCGCGCGGCGTTGACATGCACCGCCTCGCCGGAGTGGGACGCACAAGCAAGGGCCAGTTCCGCATCGTCAAAGTCGAGCGCGTCGGCCGCTCCCGATTCCACCAGCGGCAAGGCCTGAAACGCCTTGATAGCGGAGCGCGGAAACACCCGTTCGCTCGTATTTCCGATGGAACAGACAAGCCTGCCCGTCGTGTCGGCCACGGCGACGGCGCCCCGATGAAAGCTTTCGACCAGCGTTCCGCGCGTGACTTCAACGGCGACGGGATTGGTCATGCAATAAACTCCTAATTACCAACGGCACCGGCAGCAGCCGGGGTCATCCAGGCGGACAGGCGCGCAAGGGCCTCTTCGATCACATTGTCCTGCTTGCAGAAGCAGAAGCGGATGAAGTTCCCCGGCGCCTCGTCCCCATAGAAGGCGGAAACCGGCACCACGGCAACCCCGGCCTCCGCCACCATCTTCTGACAGACCTCAACGTCATTGTCGCCAAGGCCGAGACCGGAAATATCGCAGGTGAGGAAATAGGTCGCCGCACAGGGAAGCACGCCGAAACCGAGCCTTTCGAGGCCCGCCGCCATGAGATCGCGCTTGGCCTGAAGCTCGGCCGACAGGCCGTCATAGTAGCTCTCGTCCTTGGCCAGACCGTAGGCCACGGCCTTCTGCAGATTCGGCGGGGTGGTGAAGGTCACATACTGGTGCGCCTTGGCGATCGGGTCGATCAGCGCCTGCGCGCCGGTAATGTAACCGACCTTCCATCCGGTCAGGGAGAAGGTCTTGCCCGCGGAACCGATGCGCACGCAGCGGTCCGCCATGCCGTCGAAGGTCATCAGCGGGCGGTGGGCAATGCCGTCGAAAAGCAGATGTTCGTAGACCTCGTCGCAGATGGCAAAAACGTCGTGGCGGACGCACAGGTCGGCGATCGCCTGCAGTTCGGCATCGGAAAAGACCTTCGCAGTCGGGTTCATGGGGTTGTTGATCAGGATCGCCTTGGTCTGGTCGCTGAATGCGTGCTCCAGCGCATCCAGATCGAGCGCCCACTCCGGGGGAGTGACGCGCAAGCGCACCGGAATGCCGCCGGCCCGCTTCACCATAGGCAGATAGCAGTCATAGAGCGGCTCGATCAGGATCACCTCGTCGCCGGGCTCGATCAGTGCCACCAGACAGTCGGCGAGCGCTTCGGTGGCGCCAGAAGTGACGATCACCTGGTTCTGCCAGTCGATATCGAGACCGTAAAAGCGCTTGTTGGCAGCGGCCACCGCCTGGCGCAATTCCGGCAGGCCCAGCATCGGCGGATACTGGTTCGGGCCGGCAATCAGCGCATCGGCCGCGGCCTGACGGATATCGAGCGGACCGTCCACGTCCGGAAAGCCCTGGCCCAGATTGACCGCCTTGTGCGTCATGGCGAGCCGCGACATGGTTTCGAAGATGGTCGTTTCCAGACCGGTGAAGACGGGATTTGTCGCTTTCATGAAGGCCTCCCTGGACCACCCGAATTCTTATTTAGCTCATCGGCTTTTAGCGCCGGTTTTCCGGCGCGTCGAGAGGTGTTTGTGCAGGTTTTCATACAGACCTGCCGTAGAGGCAAAACCCTTAACAGCATTGCGAGCTTTCCGCCCCCGGACAATGGCTGTCCGACGCGGCCAAAGCGCATTGCTTTACGCTGTAGTCTGGCCGAATACGCGAACACCTGAGTGGTCTGCTGAAAAACAACCCCGACATCGCCGTTTCCCGCAAAAGCCATAAGCGTGACCGCCATCACATTACGCAGGGGAATTCCCGTGTAGCTTTTCCTCATCGGCGGCGGAATGAACCGACCCGCCGGAAAGCAGAGGGAAAGACAATGTTCAAGAAAATCGCAGTGACCACCATGGCCATCGCCGTCATCGCCACATCCGCAATGACCGTCACGACCCAGACCGCAGATGCAAAGAACGGCCGCAAGGGCGCCTTCGCCGCCGGTGCGGTCATCGGACTGGCTACCGGAGCCATCATCGGTTCGCAGTACAACTCCGGCTATGGCTACGGATATCGGCCGGCGCCCCGCCCGCACCGCTGTCATCGCAAAGCCGTTCGCCGCTGGGATCCTTACTACGGCCATTACGTTGTCGTCGGCTACCGCAAAGTCTGCCGCTACTGAGCCGGCGGGACCCTGATCACCTGACTGCGAAAGACCTCCGGACAAGCCGGAGGTCTTTGCACGTGTTGCAGCACCCGTTTTCCTTTCCCCTTGGACACAATTCTGTTTTGGATGGCTGCTTTCGTTGCGTAAACTACAAGAGCGAGCCGCCGTTAAATTGAATCATTTGATGGCGGCTCGCTCTTAAGGCCTCAGACAGACGATTTGGAGAATTTCCATGCTCGAAGTCCTGATCGGCATATTTGCCGTCGTCGCAGGCATTTTCATGATCGTCCGCCGCCCGGGCCCGTCGACACCGACAACCACAATCGGCCGACTTCTGTACGGCCCGCTTGGCGGGATTGTCGCCCTGGGCATCGGCCTGTTTATGCTGGCCTCGACCTCCTTCATCTTCGTGGACGCCAATCAGGTCGGACACCTGAAGCGGATCTATGCCTTCAAGGAACTGCCTCCGGGACGGATCATCGCGCTGAATGGCGAAAAAGGTCCCCAGGCCGAAATCCTCGGTCCCGGTTTTCACTTCATCCCGCTGGTCCGCGTCCTCTATGACTTTGAGGAATTCGACGTCGTCACAATTCCCGAAGGGTATTATGGCCAGCTGACCACGCTGGACGGCCAGGCCATGCCGTCGGGCATGTTCATGGCTCCCGCCATCTCCGACGAGGACATGGGCGACATGCTCAAGGCCGATGTCTTCCTGACCAAGGGCGGCCTGCGCGGCCCACAGGAAACAGTACTGAAGCCGGGTCAATACCGCATGAACCGTTATCTGTTCGATGTCCGGCTGGACTAGAACACCAATGCCACGGTCATTCCGGCAGGCCATGTGGGCGTGGTCAAATCCAACGTCAGTCAGCCGGGCATCAATTGCGTGGAGGAGGAAGTCTCCGCATCAGAGGTCTCCCGCGAAGCGCTGTCCGTGCCGCTGGTTCCGCGCGGCTGCGTCGGCATCTGGAAGGATCCCTTGTTCCCGGGCGCCTACTACATGAACCGACAGGCCTATGAGGTCACTCTGGTCGACACCCGTGTCCAGACCTGGGAATACAAGGGCGGCTACACCAAGCGGATCATCGACCTTTCGGTCGATCAGGAGGGCGATATCAAGCAGACTGAGCGGTCCGTGAACGAACCGGTTCCGGACGATGCCGCCGACAAGGCGGTGTTCGTCAAGGTCGAGGGTTGGGACATTCCGCTGGAACTTCGCGCCCTCGTCCAGGTCGACCCGGCGAATGCGCCGGTGGTGGTCGGTTCGGTCGGCGGGCTTGCGGAGATCGAAAACCGTATCCTCACGCCCGCGATCAGGTCCATCGTGCGCAACGTGGCCGGCGCCTCCATCCGCGTGCCGGACAAGGATGCCAGCGGCGCTGTGGCTTCCCCGATCACCTACACCGTCCGCCCGACCCGTGTGCTGGACCTCATCGAAAACCGGGATGCGCTGGAGCAGACCATCGAGGCTCAGATCAAGGTGGAGGGCAACAAGGCCGGCGTCGATATCCGCGAGATCCGTCTCGGCGAACCGGCGATCCCACCGGAACTCCTGGTGTCGCGCCTGCGGGTCCAGCTCGCCGACCAATTGTCGATCGCCTACGAGCGGGAGACAGACGCCCAGCAGAAACGCATCGAAACCGAGCAGGCCCGCTCCACCGCCGACGAGCAGCCGCGCCTGGTGCAAGCCCAGATCGCGGTGAAGGTTGCCAACCAGCGCGAACAGGAGCGGGCTGCCCTCGGCCGTGCGGAACGCCAGTATCTGGAGGAACTCGCCCGAGGCAAACGCGCCCAGGTCGACGTACTCGGCCAGGACCGGGTCGCCCTGCTCCAGGCCCTTGAAAAGTTGCTCGCCTCGCTGGAACGCAAACCGGAACTGGTCGCGCTTGTCGGCAAGCTGGTGCCGAATACCATCGTCGGCGGAGACGGTGGAGGACTTGCCGGAGCGGCAGCCTTGCTCGGCGCGAGCATCGGCGGTCAGAACAGCGGACAGCAGCCCAAGGCCGGAGCGCAATAACGCTTCTCGATTTGTATGGATGACAGACTTGCCCAAGGGCCGGCGCGAAATGCGACCGGCACTTTTGGCATCCCGGACGGTGTACTTTCCAAGTAAACCGGATAGCGTAGGATCGTCAGTCTCAAACACCAGCAGCCGCCATGTTTGAAATATCCGACCTGAAGACGCCCTTGATCGGCCCGGTCTCGCTTTCGATTGCACCCGGTGAATGCGTTGCCCTGCGCGGCGCTTCGGGGGCCGGAAAGTCTCTGCTTTTGAGGGCCGTTGCCGATCTCGATCCGAACGAGGGCGACGCGCTGCTGGATCAGCAGTCGCGAAACCGGATGCCCGCCCCACAATGGCGCCGTCTCGTCGCGCTCATCCCGGCGGAAAGCGGTTGGTGGACCGACAATGTGGCCGACCATTTCAAACCCGGCCCCGAGACCACCGCGCTTCTTGAAGCCATCGGCTTGCCTGAATCGCTCGGCTGGAAGATCAACCGACTGTCGACCGGAGAAAAGCAGCGTCTCGCCCTGGCCCGAGCCCTCCTCAACAAGCCGAAGGTCCTGCTGCTCGACGAGCCCACATCGGCGCTCGACGAACAGGCCACGGCGCGGGTGGAAGACATCATACGTGAGCAGATGGACCTCGGGGTCACGGTCCTGCTTGTGACCCATGACCAGACACAGGCGCGGCGTATCGGCGGGCGGCATTTCCTGATGGAAGATGGACGATTGTCCGAAGTTCCGGAGACTGCGGCATGACCGGCTACATCGTTCTGTCTCCCTGGGACCTGGCGCTGGCCTCCGTGTTTCTCTTCCTCAATGCCGCGTTGTCTCTCGCGCTTCGCCTTGGTCTTGCGCGGCAATTGCTGATCGCCGCCGTTCGGATGATGCTGCAGCTTCTGTTGGTGGGTCTGGTGCTCAAGGTCGTGTTCGCGTCAGCCTCCCCCTGGCTGACGGCCTTGGTGGCGACCGTCATGATCGGCTTCGCCGGGCGCGAAATCCGCGCCCGACAGGAACGCCGACACACGGGGCTCTGGGGATACGGTCTGGGTGCGGCCGCAATGACGTTTTCCGGAACGATCGTCACTGTCTTCGCGCTGACCACCCAGATCCAGCCCACACCCTGGTGGTCGCCGCAATATGCGCTGCCCCTGTTCGGAATGATCCTCGGCAACACCATGACCGGTGTCAGCCTTGGGCTCGATTCCCTGCATTCGCTGGTCGATCGGGAACGCCGCGCCATCGAGGCGCAGCTTCTTCTGGGCGAAACGAGCCTCACCGCGCTCCTGCCGCCGCTCCGGCGGGCACTCCGCAGTGGGTTCACACCGATCATCAACTCCATGGCCGCCACCGGCGTCGTCGCCCTGCCCGGTATGATGACCGGCCAGATCCTGTCCGGCGCAGATCCCCAGGAAGCGGTGAAGTATCAGTTGCTGATCATGTTCCTGATCGGCGGCGCGACCGGACTGGGCGTGCTTTCCGCCGTGCTCGCCAGTGCCTGGCGCCTGACCGACACCCGCCACCGGCTGCGACTCGACCGGCTGAGCGATACCGGCTAATTCAAACTCTGCAGCAAACGAAAATTTGCGCTGAATTGGGAGGAACGGGAATGGATCTTGGACTTGACGGATTGCGGGTGCTCATCACCGCCGGGGCGTCTGGCATCGGCCTGCATACGGCGCGGGCCTTTGCGGCGGAAGGTGCACGGGTGCACATCTGCGACATCGACGAAGCGGCGCTGACGACGTTTCGGGCGGACAATCCGGAGATCGGCGCCAGCCTGTGCGACGTCTCCGACCGGGCGCAGGTTCAGGCGCTGTTCGATACGGCGCTCGGCGAACTCGGCGGACTGGACTGCCTGATCAACAACGCGGGCATTTCGGGGGCGACCGCGCCGGTGGAACAAATGGATCCGGCGGACTGGGACCAGTGCATCGCCGTTACCCTGACCAGCCAGTTCAACTGTACCCGGCTCGCCGTCGATCCTCTCAAGGCTTCCTCCAATCCGTCGATCATCAACCTGTCGTCGGCGGCGGGAAAGTTCGGCTTTCAGTTCCGGAGCGCCTATTCCGCCGCAAAATGGGGCATTGTCGGCTTCACCAAGACGATCGCCCGGGAGCTCGGCCCCTTCGGCATCCGCTGCAACACAATCCTGCCCGGACTGGTGGAAGGCGACCGGCTCACACGGGTGATCGCCGCCAAGGCGGACGCCCTCGGCAAGACCTATAGCCAAGCGGAAACGGACTTTCTCGCCCATGCCTCGATCAAGGAAATGATCGATCCTCGCCAGCTGGCCGACATGATGCTGTTCCTGGCATCAAAGCGCGGCAGGACGATCTCCGGCCAGGCGATCAGCGTCGATGCCGATCTGCAGACACTTGCGTGAACACCGACAGGTTCCCGGACGACCTGCCGACTGGGAACCATCGCAATCGAGCTGAGCCAAATGGATATTACCAGGAGGATCGACGGCACGAATACTGCGCGCCAGGGCGTCCTCGCAACGACTTATTTACCGCCGTAGGTTAATACCGTTGTCAACGATCCAACAAAGATGCCGCTGCCCCATGTAACTTTTCCGAATATCGGCCGTATCTACGACGGGTTCAAGACAATCAGCCACAATTTGGAAGCATACACATGATCCAAGTTATCCGCGAAAAGCGCCGCCAACTGTCCGAAACGATCAGTGACTTTCTCAAGATGGAAGCCACAGGCGGCCTGTTTCTGGTGGTGGCAACTATTCTTGCAATGGTAATGGCAAATACATCCTATCAGGATGCATACAAGGCATTCCTGGACATTCCGGTTGCCATCCAGTTCGGCGAGCTGAAGATCGCAAAGCCGCTCCTGCTGTGGATCAATGACGGCCTGATGGCCATCTTCTTCTTCCTTGTGGGCCTGGAAATCAAACGGGAATTCCGCATCGGCGAGTTGGCCTCGCCGGCACAGGTCGCGCTTCCCGGCATTGCCGCCATCGGCGGCATGATGGTACCTGCCCTTATTTATGTTCTGTTCAACCTGTCCAACCCGGGCGGCCTGAACGGCTGGGCAATTCCCGCGGCCACCGACATCGCGTTCGCGGTTGCCGTGATTTCGCTGCTGGGGCCCCGGGTTCCCACCAGCCTCAAGGTCCTGCTGCTGGCGATCGCAATCTTCGACGACCTTGGCGCAATCGTCATCATCGCGGTTTTCTACACCAGTGGCCTGTCCATCAAGATCCTGGCGCTTTCGGTTTTTCCGATCATCGGCCTTTTCCTGCTCAATCGGGCGGGCGTCAAGAAAACCGCTCCCTATGTGGTTCTCGGCCTCATCCTCTGGGTGATCGATCTGAAATCCGGCGTTCACGCGACCATTGCCGGCGTGGTGACGGCCTTTGCGATCCCGCTGACGAAGGCCGAAGGCGCACACCATACGGTGCTTGAGGAACTCGAACACGGCCTGCACCGCTGGGTCGCCTTTGGTATCCTGCCCCTGTTCGCCTTCGCCAATGCCGGCGTCTCCTTTGCCGGGATCGGGCTGGAAAGCTTTTCGGAGCCGGTCGCGCTCGGTATTTCCCTCGGCCTTTTTGCGGGTAAGCAGATCGGTATTTTCCTGACGCTTTGGATATCGATCACCATCGGTCTGGCTCCAATGCCCCGCGGGGCGAACTGGGGACAGATTTATGGCGTGGCCCTCTTGTGCGGCATCGGCTTCACCATGAGCCTGTTCATCGGAACGCTCGCCTTCGAAACACAGGAATATGTAGCCCAGTTGCGACTTGGCGTCCTGACCGGCTCGATCGTAAGTGCCACTTTGGGCTACCTCCTGCTGAGGTACACATCCCGATCGAAAACGAGCCAAGAAGCCGCGGCGTAACTCCCGACGTCTCCCCGGCCGGTTTCGCGGACACGTTCCGCGCCCGCCGGCTCGGGAACGGGACCGGCGGCATGCACGCCCGTTTCGTTCCGAGGCTCGGAAGTTGGTTCCCGCCTTCCCTGTTGATCCTTCTCGACACCGGGCTGACGCGTGCGCTGCGCCGAGGCCTGGACCGGTAACCGCAGATCCTGGCCCTTCGGATGGTCCTGAGCTGCCCCCTGTGGAGCTCGTGCTCAACGCGGTTTTTGCAGCCCCCTCTTCCGCAGTTGTCGATTTTCGACAAAAGAGTGCATCTCAGCATTTGAATTTCTGAGTTGCTACCATACTTACAAGCAGACTTGAGACAGGCAGACAGGATTTGGAACAAGGCGCATGATCCAAGCAATCCGGCAGAAACGCCGGCAATTGACCGAAGCAATCAATGACTTCCTCAAGATGGAAGCCACCGGCGGGCTCATGCTGGTTGCCGCCACGGTTCTTGCCATGGCGCTGGCCAATTCCGGATTGGTGGGTACGTATACCGCGTTTCTCGACATTCCGGTTGCCATCAAGTTCGGGGACCTTGAAATCGCGAAACCGTTCCTGTTGTGGATCAACGATGGCCTCATGGCCATTTTCTTTTTCCTCGTGGGGCTGGAAATCAAACGCGAATTCCGCATCGGCGAATTGGCCTCGCCAGCGCAGGTGGCGCTTCCCGGCATCGCCGCAATCGGCGGTGTTCTGGTACCGTCCGGAATTTACGCCCTGATCAATCTCGACTCTCCGGAAAGCATGAGCGGCTGGGCGATCCCGGCGGCAACCGACATTGCCTTTGCTCTGGCGGTGCTGTCACTTCTTGGAAACCGGATTCCCGGCAGCCTCAAGATTCTGCTTCTGGCAATCGCCATCTTCGACGACCTTGGCGCAATTCTCATTATCGCCTTCTTCTACACCAGCAAACTGTCGCTCGCGGTGCTTGCGCTGGCGATCATCCCGATCGTCCTGCTCTTCATCCTCAACCGCATGGGGGTGACGAAAACCGCGCCCTATGTGGTTGTCGGCATCGTATTGTGGACAATCGTGCTCAAGTCTGGGGTACACGCCACCCTTGCCGGCGTGATCACGGCCTTCGCGATCCCCTTGGCCAAAGCGGAAGGGGCGCATCATACACTCCTTGAGGAGTTGGAGCATGGCCTGCACCGCTGGGTCGCGTTCGGTATCCTGCCCCTGTTTGCCTTTGCCAACGCAGGCGTTTCATTCGCCGGCATGGGGTTCGACAGCTTCACGGAACCGGTCAGTCTCGGCATTACCCTCGGCCTTTTCGCGGGCAAGCAGATCGGGATCTTCGCCATGATCTGGCTCACCGTGAAATTGCGAGTGGCGCCCATGCCCCGCGACGCGAACTGGCCGCAGATTTATGGCGTGGCCCTCTTGTGCGGCATCGGCTTCACCATGAGCCTGTTCATCGGCTCGCTCGCGTTCGACAACAGGGACCTTATGGCCCAGCTGCGGCTCGGCGTGCTGGCCGGTTCGATCGCCAGCGCGGTTCTGGGCTACCTGCTGCTACGCTTAGCCTCCCCGGAACCGGGGCACGAAGCAGCAAAGGCCTAAAACGTCTTCCCCGGCCGGTTTCGCGCACGCAGCGACCGGCCGGTGACCTTCCGCCTCATCACCTTACGTAAAGCACAGTTTGCAAGCCGCTTCGCTCGAAGTAGACTGGTCTCCCAACACGCTCGACAAGCCGGTTCCCTATGACTGGAAAGGGGGTCGGAAAGAGGGGGATGACATGCGAATGAACGGTCACCTGTCAGCGGCGATCGCCACATGCGTGCTCGCAATACTCGTTTCCCTGCCTCGCCCCGCCGCAGCGACAAGTGGCCCGGGATGCCTGGTCGTGGTCAATGTCGCGCCGAATGACGCCCTCAACATGCGCTCCCGTGCGTCGGCGTCTTCGCGCATTGTCGATGTTCTGGTACCCGGCCACCATGGCATCATTCATCTCGACGCCCCTTGCGAACCGCCTTCCCGGGCCTGGCCCAGCCGCTGGTGCCCGGTCACCCACTACAACGGCGACCGCATCTCCCACGGATGGGTGAAGGCCCGTTACGTCCGCGACAGCGAGTGTCCGTAGGATATCGCGGCCAGATTGCACGTTCGCTTGCAGCTCGCTTCTGCCTCCATGTGCGCGGCACATAGCCGTTTCCCGAACGGCACCCTTGCTGCAGCGCAATAAAATCTGTAGAAACACGCACGAATCCATCTGATCCGAGGCGCCTTCCTCTCAAGACACCCGGCGCGTGATCGCAAAACGACAACGAGCTGGAGTGCCCCTTGACCGCACGTGCCGAGGCCATTGCGCCTGTATCGACCGAACTGACGCCGAACCGCATCAAGATCGAGCTGCTGGCTGGACTGACCGTGGCCCTTGCGTTGGTGCCGGAAGCGGTTGCCTTTGCCTTTGTCGCCGGCGTCAATCCGCTGGTCGGTCTTTACGCCGCTTTCCTGGTCGGGCTGATCACAAGCGTTGCCGGCGGGCGACCGGGCATGATTTCCGGCGCCACCGGTGCACTCGCCGTGGTCATGGTAAGCCTCGTCGCCCAGCATGGCGTGGAATATCTCTTCGCCACCGTGGTGCTGATGGGGATCATCCAGATCGTCATCGGAATTCTGAGGTGGGGCAAGTTCATGCGCATGGTGCCCCATCCGGTGATGCTCGGCTTCGTCAACGGGCTCGCCATCGTGATTTTCCTGGCCCAGCTCGGCCAGTTCAAAGTGCCCGACGGCTCCGGCGGCTTCACCTGGATGACCGGAACGAGCCTTTATCTGATGCTCGGTCTGGTGGCGCTGACCATGGCTGTGATCTGGTTGCTCCCGAAGATCACCCGGGCCTTTCCGGCTCCTCTTGCCGGCATTCTGGCCGTGACCGCCCTGGTGATCGGGCTGGATCTCGACACCCGCACGGTAGGCGATCTCGCTTCCATTGCCGGCGGCCTGCCGGACTTCCACATTCCGATGGTGCCGCTTAACTGGGACACTTTCATGATCATCCTGCCTTATGCGGTGGTCATGGCAGCGGTGGGCCTGATCGAATCCCTTCTGACGCTGAACCTGGTCGCCGACCTGACCAATACCAAGGGCGGCGCCTCGCGCGAATGCCTTGCCCAGGGCGCGGCCAACGTGGTCACCGGCTTTTTCGGCGGCATGGGCGGCTGTGCCATGATCGGCCAGTCGATGATCAACGTGAAGTCCGGGGCCCGCACGCGCATCTCAGGCATCGCCGCCGCGCTGTTCCTGTTGTCCTTCATCCTGTTCGCGTCGGGACTTATCGAGCAGATCCCGGTCGCCTCTCTTGTTGGCGTCATGTTCATGGTCGTGATCGGCACCTTCGCCTGGGCGAGCCTGAAGATCATGCACCGGATCCCGCCGACCGACGCTGTCGTGATCGTGCTGGTCACCGTAGTCACGGTGCTGACCGACCTTGCCACGGCTGTCGTGGTCGGGGTGATCATCTCCGCGCTTGCCTATGCCTGGAACGCCGCCAAGCGGATTGACGCTCGCGTCGGCGTCAGCAAGGAAGGCTGGAAGGTCTACCGCCTCTCCGGACCGCTGTTCTTCGGCTCCACTACCGGCTTTCAGGATCTTTTCGACATCAACAACGATCCGGAAGACGTCGTGATCGACTTCATCGACAGCCGGGTGGTCGACCACTCCGGTCTGGAAGTGATCGACGCGCTGGCCTCGAAATACGAGGCCGCGGGCAAACGCCTGCACCTGCGCCACCTGTCGCCGGACTGCCAGAGACTTCTGGAGAAGGCCGGAACCCTTGTCGAGGTCTCGATCCTGGAAGACCCGGACTACGAGGTCGCCGTCGACTACGGCCACAAGTTCGACTCGGTCGAGAAGACTGGCTGACTACTTCCCGGCCGCAGAAAACCAAAGGGCAGCCTCTCCAATGGCTGCCTTTTTTGTCCCGCTCTAAATTTCCGGCTGATCTTTACGCAGAGCCTGTCCGTCGCCGATACTCCATCCGTCCTTCTTAGATACGGATTCTGCCTTCAATGCTGCCGAAGCGCTTTCGCATCACTCCGACGCTGACCTCGGTGATCGGAGCTTTCGTGCTCATCACGGCTGCTCTGGTTCTTCTGGTTCAGGCCTATACGTCGCAGAAAGTCGTCCGCCACCTGGGCGGCGAACTGGTCGATACGGGCATGCGGTCGCTCGAAGGGGCCTTCAACGACAAGCTCGACGCCGTCGTCGAGATGGGGCATTTCACGGCCGAGGGTCTCAAATCCGGAGCGATTCCGAAGAACGATCCGGACACCTTGGCTGAGTATCTCTACGGGTCCCTCGCAGCATTGCCCCATGTCTCCTTCGTCGCAGTGTCCGACCGGGAAGGAAACACGGTGGAGATCGACCGCGGCCAAGCGGACGACATCTCCGTTCCCAATTTCTACAACAAGGCGAAGAACGACCCGATTCTCGGCCCCCTTCTGGAGAAGGCGGCCGAAGAAAAAGACCCGTTCTGGACAAAAGCGAAATACCTTCCCGAGCGGGGGCACAGTTACATCGGCCATATTACCCCGGTGTGGAGCGACAACCAATTCTCCGGCATCGTCATCGTCGCCATGTCCCTGCACCGGATTTCCGATATCACCAGGGACATCTCAAGTAATATGATCACCGTGTTCCTGATGGAGCCCGGCACCAACAAGATCTTCGCGCATCCGTCCATCACCGCAGAGAATGATCAGGCGACGATCGGCCATCCCCTGATCGATGTGGAACGCATCCAGGACCCGTTTCTCTCAACCCTGCCTTCCACAAAGTTGGTGGAGGGTGGAGCGGATGGAAAAAACCGGGGTCACGAGTTGCGCGTCGGCTACGACGCCCATGGGCACAAGCGCTACATCCTGCTGGACAAGGGAGATCACGACCTGAAGGGTTTTCCGGTCCGGCTCGGGGCCCATTTTCCGGCAGAGGTTCTCGAACAGCCGTTGAACCAGCTCAGCGATGCCGCCCTGATCGGTGTGGCCCTTTTGGGCCTTTCCCTGATCGGTGCCGGGGTTCTGTCCCATCATATCGGCTCACCGATCAGGCGGGCCGCCAAAGGGGCGAGAGCCGTGGCCAGGCTCGAGCTGGATGCCGTGCCGGAACTGCCCCATTCCATGGTGCGTGAACTGGACGACCTGTCTACCGGCTTCAATACGATGGTGAGCGGCCTCTCGGCCTTCATGCGGTACATGCCCAAGACGCTGGTCACCAAGCTCATCCGCGAAGGCCGGGCCGATAGCCCGCCGGAGGAACGAAACCTCACGGTGCTCTTCACCGATATCGTCGGTTTCACGTCCCTGTCGGAATCGATGAACCCGCCCGAGATCGCCGCCTTCGTCAATCAGCATCTGACCCTGATCGGCTCCGTCATCGAGGCCCATGGCGGCACGATCGATAAATACGTGGGTGACAGCGTCATGGCATTCTGGGGCGCGCCAGAGCGGATCGGGAACCCGGCCGAACCGGCCGCGCGAGCGGCCCTGGACATTGCCGGCGTCATTCATGCGGACAATCTGGCACGGAAGGCACAAGGCCTGCCGCCGGTGCATATCCGCATCGGGCTTCACGGCGGGCCTCTGGTCGTCGGCGACATCGGCGCGCCGAGCCGGGTCAACTACACCGTCATCGGCGACACGGTGAATGTCGCCTCGCGCCTGGAATCCCTCGGCCGTGAAGTCGATCCGGACGCCGAAGTCATCATCCTTGCGTCACAGGATGTCGGTGACAGCCTGCCGCAGGAGATCGGTTACACGCCGCTGGGAGAACAGAAGGTTAAAGGCAAGGATCGTCCGGTCGATGTGATTCGGCTGAAGCTGGACAAGGGCTGATCATCCGGCTTTCATCAGAAATCGATTCAACATCTTCATTTTTAACAATGCACTTCAAAGAAAGTGATTCAAGTTCTTAAACCACCCGGCGAAATTGATTCCGGAAACAGCGGCAATTGATTGAACTGCCGCTGTTTTTTCAATTTTCCCTTAAGTCACTTTTCTCAACGCATCAGTGAACCAGAATGTTCCGGAATTGCCAGGGATCGGTTTCGTCCATGTCTTCCGGATAATAACCGGGCCGTCCCTGCAGCGGCGTCCAGTCGGTGTAGTAACCTTTCACCGGGCCGAGATAGGGCATCTGGATTTCCAGGCAGCGATTGTAGTCCATCTCGTCGGTCTCGACGATGCCTGCTTCCGGATTTTCCAGCGCCCAGACCATCCCGGCGAGCACGGCGGACGAGACCTGCAGCCCGGTGGCGTTCTGGTAGGGCGCCAGCTCACGTGTCTCTTCCACCGACAGCTGAGAGCCGTACCAGTAGGCGTTCTTCGCGTGGCCGTAGAGCAGCACACCGAGTTCGTCTATGCCGGTTTCGATCTCGCCCTCGTCCAGCACATGCAGTTCCGGCTGGACCTTGCCAGCCGCGCCGAACAGTTCATGCAAGGACAGCACCGCCACGTTCGCCGGATGGTAGGCGTAGTGACACGTCGGCCGATAGGAGACCTTTTTGTCCTTGGTCACGGTGAAGTAGTCGGCGATTGAAATCGCCTCGTTGTGGGTTACCAAGAAGCCGTACTGGGCGCCGGGTGTCGGACACCAGGTGCGTACACGGGTGTTGGCGCCGGACTGCTCCAGATAGATCGCCGCCTGACATCCCTTCTTGTGAGACTTCGCGTTGCCGGGCTTCCAGTTTTCATGGGTTCCCCAGCCGAGTTCGGCCGGTTGGAAGCCTTCGGAGAGAAAACCTTCCACAGACCATGTGTTCCAGAAGGCATCGAGCGGTTTTGCCGCCTTGGCGATCTGCGTGTCGCGCTCGGCGATATGGATACCCTTGACCCCGGCCTTCTTCATCAGCTTCGCCCAGCCCTTTCGGCTGGTCGGCTCCTCGAACTTCAGGCCGATATCGCGGGCGATGTCCACCAGCGCCTTCTTGACGAACCAGGACACCATGCCCGGATTTGCGCCGCAGCAGGATACGGCGGTGGTCCCGCCCGGATTTTTCTTCTTCTCCTTGCGCACGGTTTCGCGCAGGGCATAGTTGGTCCGGGCTTCGGCGCCGGCCTTTTCATCGAAGTAGAAACCGGGCCACGGTTCCACGACCGTATCGATATAAAGCACGCCGAGCTTGCGGCAGAGCTTCATGATGTCGAGAGATGACGTATCGACGGAGAGATTGACGCAAAACCCCTGGCCCTCGCCTTCGGTCAGCAAGGGTGTCAGGATCTCCTCATAGTTTTCCGGTGTCAGAGCCGCCTTCTCGAAACGATAGCCCTTGTCGGCAATCAGGGCGGCATCCCCATCCACCGGATCAATCACGGTGAACCGCTTGGCATCAAAATCGAAATGACGCTCGATCAGCGGCAGGGTTCCCTTGCCGATGGAGCCGAAGCCGATCATGACGACCGGGCCGGTGATCTCACCGTGTTTCGGCCAGGATTGCGCAACTGCCTTCTTAGGTGCGGTTTTGTTGGCAGGTGCTTTACGAGTCGGGGCCTTGCGGACCGCCGCCGGTTTCGCTGCAGCCGGCTTCGAGGCCGAGGCTTTGGCGGTTGCCGGTTTGCGTGTGGCAGGCTTGCGGGTTCCGGATCTGGGAGCGCGTGCTTTGGACGGGGTTTCGTCGGTCATGTCTCTCCACCTCAGGCAAAAAATTGTGCCGGCATCGGCGATGCCGGCACATGTTCATATCGAAAAGTTCTTCAGGCAACCTTGTGATAGGGCAAATCGACGGTCGGCAGACCATGTGCCGCAGCCTGATCGAACTGGCCGGCAGCCGTCAGGCAGCCGGACAGCCGTCCCAGATGGCCGGAGGCAAACTCCAGACCCAGGAACCGTTCCCGCTCGAGCGGACCGGGCAGCACAACACTGTCCAGGAGCCCACGCGCAAAACCGAACCGCTCATAATAGGCAAGGTCGCCAACGAGCAGAACCGAACCGTGGCCGGCCAGAGCCGCCTGGGTCAGTACATGGCGCATCAGGCGATCGCCGATACGCTGCCCCTGACAGGTCTTGGCAACGGCAAGAGGGCCGAGCAAAAGCGAGACCTGACCCGTGGCATCGACCACCGGCCAAAGCCGAACGGTGCCGACAAGAGCGTCCGTCTCGTCGAGCGCCGAGTAGGCAAAGGCCGGCAGGCGGCCTTCGCGCAGCCGTTCGCTGGTTTTCTGATGCCGATCGAAGCCGAAGCTCAGGTCGAGCAGCGCCTCGCGGGCGCCGACATGAGCCGGCGCCTCGTCAACAATGTGGATCATCGTCGGCGATCCTCAGATCACGTAGGAAGCAAGCGGCGCGAAGCCGTTGAAGCCCACGGACGAGTAGGTGGTGGTGTAGGCACCGCAGGCCTCGATCAGCACCTTGTCGCCGATCGACAGGCTGACCGGCAATTCGTAGGGCGTCTTTTCGTAAAGGACGTCCACGCTGTCGCAGGTCGGTCCGGCCAGCACGCACGGAGCTGTTTCGTCGCCATCACGCGGGGTGCGGATCGGGTAGCGGATCGCTTCGTCCATGGTCTCGGCGAGGCCATGGAACTTGCCGATGTCGAGGAAGACCCAGCGGACGTCGTCGTCAGCGGACTTCTTGGAAATCAGAACCACTTCCGATTCGATCATGCCGGCGTTGCCGACCATGCCGCGGCCCGGTTCGATGATGGTCGACGGCAGGCGGTTGCCGAAGTGATCGGTCAGCGCACGGAAGATCGCTTCGCCGTAGCTCGGCACACCGGGCACGTCCTTCAGGTAACGGGTCGGGAAACCGCCGCCCATGTTGACCATCTTCAGCTCGATGCCACGGGTTGCCATTTCCTGGAACACGCCGGCGGCCATGGAAAGAGCGGCATCCCAGGCACCCAGATTGGCCTGCTGAGAGCCGACATGGAAAGACACGCCATGGGCTTCAAGGCCGGAGCGGTGAGCATGTTCCAGGACGTCCGCGGCCATTTCCGGCGCACAGCCGAACTTGCGCGACAGCGGCCATTCCGCACCGATGCCGTCGCAAAGCACGCGGCAGAAGACACGGGAGCCGGCGGCAACGCGGGCGATCTTGTCGACTTCTTCCACACAGTCGACGGCGAACAGGCGCACGCCATATTCATAGGCGCGGGCGATGTCCCGTTCCTTCTTGATGGTGTTGCCGTAGGAAATGCGGGCTGCATCGGCGCCGGTCGCCAGCACCATTTCGATTTCGCCGACAGAGGCGCAATCGAAGCACGAGCCCAGGCTTTCCAGCAGGGACAGGATTTCAGGCGCCGGATTGGCCTTCACTGCGTAATAAACAGAAGTATCCGGCAGAGCCTTGGCGAAGGTCAGGTAGTTTTCGCGGACAATGTCGGTGTCGACGACAACGCAGGGACCTTCGTCTTCGCGTCGGCGGAGGAATTCACGGATGCGTTCGCTCATCGGGGGTTCCCCTCTTCCAATCTCTCGTGCGAAGCCGGCCTTTTCTTTGCTGGCCGCTTCGCAGCTTCACGTCGCAGGGTGCCGATAAGACAGGGCCGCGATCCCCGTGGTGGAAGCCGGGGGCGGACTGCAATAGCGGCGACGGTTGGGCGATGCGAGCCGGAGGCAGCGCAAAGCTTTCCCGCGTCGGGAATGCCGTTGATTGGATCGGAAAACCGAACCGCACGTCGGGCAATGATGTAACAAGTGCCTCTTCAGTGACCCCGGAGGTTGGAAACCCCGGCAGAGACCGAAAAAACCCTCTGTACGTCGTTGCTTTAAGCCGTCCGGATCATGCTGCCCCGCCCCTTGGCGGTGTTTTGCGGCAGCGGCCCCTTAAGAGATGTCTGCATCAGCCATCCCATGAACGACCACGGGCACGTGCGAATTTGGGCAAGCGGTATTTGGGGCAATTCGCTTTTGAGTTCAAGTGGTTTTTTTTGAAAATGCCAAAAAAGTTCAAAAGCCAAAGAAGGGGCCGCAATGGCCCCTTCTTATGACAGGCAGTCGTCAGTGCGGGTGGGGGGCATTGACTGACGACTGCTGCCATTTCCGCCGGCCCGGGAACACCGGTTCCCCGGCCGGATTTACCTGATGTCAGCGGTTGCCGCGGCCGCAGCCGGAGCCTCCTCGCTGACCGGGACCGAAGCCGCCGTGATGCCACCGGCCCTTGCCCATGCCCTTGCGAGCGAAGTCGGCGGAGGTGATGACACCGTCGCCATTGCGATCCATGCGCTCCACCAGGCCTTTGGTCCGAACAGCATGTTCTTCAGCGGTGATCTTCAGATCGCCGTCCGTATCCATGGACTGGAACATCCGCACCGCCCGGGGATCCTGCAGGGTCGACCAGATAGCGGAGAAGTCCTCCAGGGTGAAGGACCCGGACTTGTCCGTGTCAGCAGAGGCATAGAGCTTGCCGCGCACCTCGGTGAATTCCTCACGGGTGATCTTGCCGTCGCCGTCCGTGTCGAAGATCTGGAACATGCCGGCCATCATGCCGTGACCGCCCATCGGGCCCATACCCATGTAACCGCGGGCGCCGCCGCCCATGCCCCGGTGCGGACCCCAATGGTGGCCCCAGCGCGGTCCGTTCCGGCCATCATCGTCGTTCCAGCGCATACCGCCACCTTGGCCACCACCTTGGCCGCGGCCCTGGCCGGAGCCGTAGCCCTGCCCCATTCCCTGGCCCTTTCCTGGTCCCATGCCGCGACCTGAGGCCGCATTATCATCGGAATCAGTCGCGCTGCCGGGTCTCATGCCTTTTCCGGGACCGAAGCCCTTGCCGCCGGGACGACCGCGCAGCATTTCCAGTTCGCCGTTGCCATCCCGGTCGAGGCGGGAGAACATGCGGTCTGTCTGGGCGTTGAATTCGGCTTCGGTGACCGTGCCGTCGCCATCCTTGTCCAGGCGCTGGAAGGCACGGACCTGCATGTCCTTGCTCCGCTTGGCAAAGCCGGCCTTGAACTCATTGAGTTCGACGGCGCCGTCACCGCTGGTATCCATCTCTGTAAAGCGGTTTGCAGCGGCTTCGTCGACTTCCGCCTGCGTAATCACGCCGTCGCCGTTGACGTCGAAGCGTTCCATGATGCGACCGCCGCGCATTCCGCCACGCGGACCACCCATCATGTGCCAGCCATGCGGGCCATTTCCGCCGCCCCATCCCTGATTGTTCGGGCCTTGGGCTCCTTGTGCATATACGCTCATGGATGTGGTGAGAGCCGTGCCCGCAACACCTGCTGCCAGCGCTGCTATTGCGAATGTCTTAAGCGTTTTCATCCCACATTACTCCGTGGTTCGTCGTTGCGATGACCAAGAGATAGGTGGGAAATGTCTCAGAAATACGGTCGGGAATCGGCATAAGTGTCGCCAATTGTCCGCATTTGCGGACCCGTTACATCCTGTTACAAAATCGGCTCGCGAAGACACGCGCTACACATTAGTTAGGGTCAGGACCCAAGATTACAGAGCCGTATTCCCGATCGGAGCCTGAAAGTGAACGACCCGAGCCCCCATATTCTCGTTGTGGACGACCACCGCGATATCCGGGAGACGCTTGCGCGTTATCTGGTCAAGAACGGCCTCAGGGCAACCACGGCTGAAAGCGCGGCTCATGCCCGCAAGGCCCTGAAGGCGGCCTCGATCGATCTGGTGGTCCTGGACATCATGATGCCGGGCGAGGACGGACTGTCGCTGTGCCGCCATCTGGTGGAAACCGGATCCATCCCCGTTATCCTGCTGACCGCCATGGCGGATGACACCGACCGGGTGATCGGCCTCGAAATCGGCGCCGACGACTATGTCACCAAGCCTTTCAATCCGCGCGAACTTCTGGCCCGCATCCGTGCGGTCCTCAGACGGACATCCCTCGTCCCGAAGGAACGTGACCCGATGGAGCAGGAGGAGCTCGGCTTCGAGGGCTGGCGCCTCAACGTGTCCAAGCGCGAGCTTCTGGATGCGGACGGCGTGGTGGTTCCTCTCTCGAGCGGCGAGTTCCAGCTTCTGTGCGCCTTCCTGAAACGGCCCAAGATGGTTCTGACCCGCGACCAGCTTCTGGACCTGACCACCGGACGCACGCCAACCGTGTTTGACCGCTCAATCGACAACCAGGTGTCGCGATTGCGGCGCAAGATCGAGGTGGACCCGAAGGATCCCAAACTGATCAAGACCGTCTGGGGCGGCGGCTACATGCTGACGGCGGATGTCAAGGGCGGCGCCGAATGACACTCCCCTCCTGGCGTTTTCCGTTTCCACGCAGTCTGGGCGGCCAGCTCATCGGATTGTTGCTGATCGCACTCATCGTGGCCCAGGCGATCAGCATCTGGATATTCCACGACGAACGTCGGATCGCAATGATCGCGATCGCGCGCGACAATATCCTGATGCGCGCCGTTTCGATCGCCAAACTGATCGACGATACGCCCTCCTCCATACACGATCAGGTTCTGGAGGCCTCCTCCAGCCGGTTCACCGCTTTCTGGATCACAGACACACCCGTTGTCGAGAGGTCCGGCGACGTCGACAAGAAAGACCGGCTTCAGGAATTTCTATCCAACCGGTTTTCACCGCCGCGCGATGTCCGGCTCGACCTGATCGATCCCCGCAGCCGTCAGCCGATTACCGGCGACATATCGGAAGGCGATGAGGCGGACGACCGACCGAAACGTCCCCCCTGGCACAATCCGTCAAATCGTGGGCACGGCGACAAATTTCGCAAGATCATGCGTGGTCATGTCAACCTCGCTCTCAGCATCCCGCTCTCGGACGGCTCGTTCCTGAATGTTGAAACGAGCTACCGTCCCCCGCAGCGCACCCTTGCACCGCTGCTGGTGCAGCTCGGGCTGATGGGGCTGGCGGTCGTCCTGATCGTGGCCTTTGCCGTCCGGCGGGTCGCCCGCCCCTTGCGCGACCTTGCCGATGCGGCCGAGCGCCTCGGCCGCGGCGAAGATGTCTCTCACCTGCAGGCGACCGGGCCCATGGAAGTGCGCACGGTGACGGAGGCCTTCAACGCCATGCAGGACCGGCTGACCCGCTTCGTGCGCGACCGGACGCGGATGCTCGCGGCCATCAGCCATGACCTGCGCACACCGATCACCTCCCTCAGACTGCGCGCCGAATTCATCGAGGACGATGAAAACCGGGAAAAGATCATCGAGACCCTGGAGGAAATGAGCCAGATGACCGAGGCCACCCTCGCTTTTGCCCGCGACGAAGCGGCAAAGGAAGAGGCAAGGCCGACCGATCTCGGATCTCTTCTGGAGAGCCTGGCCGGCGATCAGCAGGATCTCGGGCATCAGGTCACGGTCCACGAGGCCGCCCGGCTGGTGATTTCCTGCAGGCCCGTCGCTCTGAAACGAGCCTTCCGGAACCTGATCGAAAACGGCATTCGCTACGGTGAGGCGGTTGAAATCGGTCTTGTCCGCGACGGCAAGGACGCGGTCGTTACCCTATCCGATCAGGGACCGGGCATTCCCGAAGACAGGCTCGCCGAAGTCTTCGAACCGTTTGTCCGACTGGAGGAATCGCGCAGCGAGGAAACCGGCGGCATCGGCCTCGGGCTCGCCATCACCCGCTCGATCATCCACGCCCACGGCGGCACGATCGAGCTGAAGAACGGTGACGAACGCGGCCTGAAGGCGATGGTGCGGCTGCCGGTTGGGGGTTAGGTCACGGCCTTGGAACGGAAAACCCGCTGAAAGCTCACATCCGGGCCGTCGGTCTACGCGGCTTCATACCCCGGAGGTCTTATTGTTGAAGACGAGTTCGACGCTGAGCATCGGCCAACACCCACGATTGTATTCGATACCGCGTCCATTGCTGTCCTGGTTGATGGACCGGGACCGCAGAACCGGTGCCTGGCGGGAGATCCTCAGAAGGTCGGCTTCTTCCTCCGTTGCGAAATCTCCGGTGATACGGGTCTCGGCGCGAACATAGGAATGGATTCCTGCAGCGGCGTAGGCATCGAGGATTGAACCGGTTTTTTCGTAGTCCAGGGCAAAACCGGGCATCACCGAAACAGGAAATTCCTTGATAGCCAGATAATAGGGCGTCGACTGGGAATACTGGATGAACCGGACTTCCGTTACTTCCTCGCCGATCTCAAGGCCGAGGGCTTCGGCGGCCCCGTCGCTGGCTGGTTTGCGGACAAGCGACAAGGCTTCCATCGTGGACTCGGCACCGCTCAATGCGGTGTTGAAAGCTTCCGTTTCCCGAACTTCGTAGCGAACCGAAATCGAGCGCACGAACACGCCGACACCTTTGCGGGAGACGAGACGCCCCTCGCGCTGAAGCAGGGAGAGCGCTCGCCGCAGGGTCACACGGGTGACGCCGAACATGTGGGCCAGATCGTCTTCTCCCGGCAGGCGAGAACCTTCCGGCAGCAGGCCGGAGTCCAGCGCGGATCGCAGCCGGTCGTAGATCTGACTCCAGATCGGCTGTTTTCGTTTGTCCGCGTAGGGCTGCTTCGCCAGGCTGTGCAATCTTTCGTCCACGTTCAAACTCGCATCCTTTTGCGTGAGCGGTCTTCACCCACCGTCATGGCCGGATCGGCCGGAGCTTTCTTAGGATATTCTCGCAGCTCCTCTCAAGCGGGAAGCACGGGGGCATCCCGATCGCCTCATTCGACCTGCGGACAAATCTTCATCGATCTGCCAGCTCGCTGACACAAATGGTTTAAACACCGTTGCTAAACCGAACGCGTCATCTGCTGTGTATACAGCAAGCCTTGTTCTCATTCCCCTTCGGAGACGACGGAAATGACTAAGTTCGCAATTTCTCGCCGTAATTTCACAAAAGGTGCGGCCGGGCTGGCCGCGGCTTCCCTCCTGCCTGTCCGCGCTTTCGCCAGCGACGTGACAATCACGATTTCGAGCCCCTGGGGCTCAGACCGACCGTTCCAGAAGGTCGTCGATGCCTACAACGCCCGGCAAACCGGCGTTAAGGTCGTCAACCGTTTCGACGGCAACTACGAACAGATGGCCACCAAGGCCATGGCGTCCATCGCCTCCGGTCGCCCGCCGGAAATGATGATCACGGGCTGGAAGTTCGGCTATTTCGCCCGCCGCACCCTCGGCGCACGCGACTTCTTCGACATTGACGAAGCCAAGGCCGGCGAGATCATTTCCCAGTTCAAACCGTCCGTGCGCAAGCTGGTGACGATCGACGACGCCCTGATCGGCCTGCCATGGGCCATGTCCACGCCGGTGACCTGGGTCAACATGGACCTGTGGCGCGAAGCCGGTCTGGACGAGAACATTCCCCTCGACATCGATCACGCCTGGCTTCTCGCGCAGGCCGACAAGATAGAGAAAGCTCTCGGCGGCAAGGGCCACCCGACCTATCGCTCGGCCCTGGACCTGTCCAACAACGAGTGGACTTCCCAGGCTTATGTCCAGAATGCCGGCGGCTTTATCCTGGACGGCGAAAACGTCGTTTGCGACAGCGACCAAGCCATTCGCGGAATGAAAGCGTTCGCCGAACCGGTCAAGACCGGAGCCTGGAAGAACATGGACTACGGCGGGCAGCAAAAGGCGATGTTCGCCGGCAATATCGCGATTTGCGCAACGTCGTCGTCCCGTGCCTCCGCTGCCGCGAAATCGGATATCGACTTCAAGGACGTCATGTTCCCGAGCCTCGACGGCAAGCGCAACATGAACTCCGGCGGCAATTTCCTGGCGGTCTACGCCCGCGAGGACGAACTTGCCCAGGCCTCCATGGATTTCCTTCAGTTCTGCGCGTCTCCCGAAGGCCAGCTCATCTGGTCGGAAGTCGGTTACCTGAACACCTCGATCCACGATATCCCCGAGCAGCCGCTTCAGACGGCCGCCGTCGCCCAGCTGGAAGCCGGCCTGACGGCAGAAACCATCTGGCCGGGCAAGCGCGGGCTTGAGGGCCAGAGCGTCTGGCGCGAAAAGGTCGCCCGTGTGCTTGAAGGCGTCGATACGCCGGAACAGGCCATGGCCCAGGCAAAGACCGAACTGACCCGGTTGATTTCCGCCAACTGAGTGATTTCGCATGCCGATTGCCCTGCAAGGGAAACTCAAAGCGCTGGCCCCCTATATGCTGGTGGGGCCAGCCGTCTGTTTCGTGCTGATTTTCCTTTACGCGCCCATCGTCTTTTCCGGCATTCTTTCCGTTTCGGACTGGAATTTCATCAGTCCGGAAATGAAATTCGTCGGCCTGGACAACTATCGCACCATCCTGAGCGACCCGCAGTTTCAAACGGCTCTCGTCAATACGTTGCTTTATTGCGGCGTCCTCATCCCGGCCCAGATCGCCGTGCCCCTGGCGTTGGCGAGACTGATCCTGCGGGTCAGGAAACCGCTTCTTGCAAACACCTACAAGGCCGCGCTGTTTCTGCCCACGATGCTGGCCTATTCCACCGCCGGGATGGCGTGGCTCTGGCTGTTCGACCCCACGAACGGGTTTTTCAACACGCTCCTGGGCTGGCTTGGCCTGGCTCCCAGCCGCTGGTATTCGGACCCGTCCCTGGCCTTGTGGTGCGTCACCATCGTCAGCTTCTGGAAGAACTTCGGCCTGAACATGTTGCTGTTCGCCGCTGCGCTCATCAGCGTGCCGGGACCGGTCATGGAGGCAGCCAAGCTCGACGGAGCCCGGTCCTGGCGGATCTTCTGGACCATCGAGTTGCCGATGATTTCACCAACCTTCTTCTTTGTGGCCGTCACGACCACCATGAACGTTCTCGACGACATCGCCGCAACGATAGACGTCCTCACGGAAGGCGGTCCCTTCGGTCAGTCCACCAATATTCTCTACTACATGTTCGAACGCGGCCTGAAGTTCTTCCAGTTCGGTCAAGCCAGTGCCTCTGCAGTCCTGATCATCGTGCTTGTTCTGATCGTGACCTGGGCGCAGTTCCGCATGTTCGAGAGGAAGGTCCACTATGAAAGCTGAGGTGACGGGCGCTGGGTCGCCCTGGCTCTCCCATGTCCTCCTTATCGTCGCCGCGCTCTTTTCCGTCTTCCCGCTGTTCTGGATGGTCACGACGGCCTTCACCCCGAACGACCTCATTCTCAGCAAGGCCTTCCGGTTCTGGCCCGACGATCCGACGATGAGCAATTTCACGGAGGCGTTCCGACGCTATCCGGTGGCGAACTGGCTCTGGAACTCCATCCTGGTGGCAAGCCTGGTGACGCTCGGCAAGATGCTGATCGCTGTTCCGGCCGGTTTCGCGTTCGCCCATATGGAGTTCAAGGGGCGCAATCTCTTTTTCTGGACCATTGTCGCCACCCTTACATTCCCGACAGCCATCGGCATCGTGCCTCTATATGTCGGCATTTCGCTCATCGGCTGGTACGATACGCTGACGGCGGTCATCGTCCCCTCCATCGCCTATATCGGCTTCTACGTCTTCTTCATGCGCCAGGCCTTTCGGCAATTGCCGGGCACGATGTTCGAAGCCGCCCGTATGGACGGGGCCGGCCCTTTCCGCCAGCTGCTGCATTTCGGGGTTCCGAATGTTCTGTCTTCCATCGCCTCGCTGTCGGTGATCAGTTTCATGGGTGCCTGGAATATCTACCTCTGGTCCCTTCTGGTTCTCGATTCCCAGGAAAAACAGACACTTGCCATCGGCATCAAATATTTCTCCTCGATTGACGACGTCGAGCCTCTCTGGGGCCCAGCAATGGCCGTGGCCCTGCTTTCCGCCCTGCCGACAATCGTCGTTTTCGTCTTCGCACAGCGCTACGTGATGGCGGCGTTCACCGGTCAGGTGGACAGATGAAGAAAATCATGATCGTCGGGAACACCGGGCTCGACATCCTCTATCGGGTGCCGCGGCTTCCCGGCTCCCATGAAAAACTCAACACGGACGACATGACCGTTTCAGGAGGCGGCTCGCCGGCCAATACCGCCCATTGGCTGGCCCGGCTCGGCCACGAGGTCCATTTTGCGACCGTCGTCGGCACGGACCCTTTGTCCCGCTTCGCCCTGGATGACCTCGCCAACGCCGGGGTCGATGTGTCTGCGGCCATCCGCGATCCCGAAGGCGGGCTCTCCGTGGCATCCATCTTCAGCACCGGAGCGGACAAGCGCATGATCTGCGGCCGGCAGCCGGCACCGCGGAAGTTGTGGCAGGACTTGGTCGACGGGATCGACTTTTCACCGTTCGAGCATGTGCACATCTCGCCGGCCATGTTCCCTTTGCTGTTCGCGCGAGGCCGGAGGAAAGACTTGTCCGGGCTGACCGTCTCCACGGATCTGAACGGATCGTACACGCCCGAATTGCTCGCCGGGCTCGATCTCTGCTTTACCAACCATGACGAACTGGCCCGGACAACGGCAGGGATCCCGGTCGGCGAACTTCTGACGCGGGACTTTTCAGGCCAGCACTATCATCTTGTGGTGACCTGCGGGGGGCAGAATGTGACCAGCTACCGTCCCGGCGAGGAAACCCGTGTGGTGCCGGAGCCGGCGGACATTCATGATCGCTCGGGTGGCGGAGACGCGTTCTGTGCCGGCTACCTTCACGAATACTTGGAGAAGACGTCCGACGCGGTGGCGATCGAAAGCGGACTGGCCATGGCGCGCGCGGCGTTTTCCGGCGTGGGCTGCCGTCCCGAAACCCCGCTCGTCCGAAGGACGTTGAGCCGGCTTTCCACCGCCATGCCCCAGGACTGGAACAGCGAGATACGGACTCCTATGGATCACCCAAAGCGACACTGAAACCTCACAATGCTGCCTTGCTGTCCTCCGGCGCTTCCGCCCGGTCATTGAGGCCATAGTCGCGGATAACGCTGCAAACCTTGAGCCGATAGTCCTTGAACAACACCTTCCGGCCGGCGGTCTGCGCCTTCCGGTGCGCCATGACATTGCGCCAGTCGTCGAGGGCCTTTTCATCGCGGAAGAACGAGATCGACAAGAGCTTGTCCGGATTGGTCAGGCTCTGGAACCGTTCCACGGAAATGAAACCGTCGATGTCCTCCAGCACCGGACGCAGACTGGCTGCGATCTCCAGGTAACGGTCCTTGTGTTCCGGATGCGGTTCCACTTCGAAAATGATGGCAATCATTGGCTCTCCTCCGACCTCTCCTGCAATGACGATACACTGCACGAGGCCAGCTTGAGAAACGTGAGGTTCCTTATGTCCTCCGAGCCTGAGAACGCACCCCGATGGAAGCCCTGCCGCCCGAACAGGTGTTACAGGGCCGGGCTTTCCGATCCTGCTCCCAAATAAAAAACCCGGCCGGAGCCGGGTCTTCAAGGCTCGGGACAAGCGTCCCGCCCTTTCGCGCTCTTATGCCTTAAGGCCGAGCGTTCTTTTCCGGCCGTCGCCGCGACGGCCGGCGGTTATCATGTTGCAGGTCGGGCTTCCCGGAACAGCCGGTAGAGGCGCGAGGGCAGCCAAGGCAGCCGGTCGCGGCTGTAATCCTGGCGATGGTCCACAATCAGGCATTTCGCAATGTGCACGTTCATTTGGGCATCTCCTTTTTATGATGTTCTGGCCCGATACGAATCAATATAGCGCACTATGTGCACTTATCAAGGCGTACTGTGTGCATTTTCCTCGAATTTTCCCAAGAGTCCCCAACGTTAGAACGAAAAAACCGCAGCCCTCTGCGGAGCTGCGGCTCTAATCGTCAATTCGACACGGCCTAAAGGCGCGTCCCCGGAAGTCCAAGCCTTATGACGCCTGCTTGGCCTTGAACTCGATCCGGCGGCGATGCAGCACCGGCTCCGTATAGCCGTTCGGCTGAGCGCAGCCTTCGAACACCAGATCACAGGCGGCCTGGAAGCCGACCGAGGCGTCGAAATCGGCAGCCATCGGCCGGTAAAGCGGATCACCGGCATTCTGCTCGTCCACGAGGGCCGCCATGCGCTTCATGGTTTCCATGACCTGCTCTTTGGTGCAGACGCCGTGGCGCAGCCAGTTGGCGATGTGCTGGGAGGAAATGCGCAGTGTGGCGCGGTCTTCCATGAGACCGACGTCGTTGATGTCCGGCACCTTGGAACAGCCGACTCCCTGCTCGACCCAGCGGACCACGTAGCCGAGGATACCTTGCGCGTTGTTGTCGAGTTCGGCCTGGATATCCTCCGGCGACCAGTTCGGCCGGGTTGCGACCGGGATCGACAGGATGTCGTCCAGCTTCGCCGGTTCACGCGACTTCAGCTCGGTCTGGCGGTCTGCGACATTGACCTTGTGGTAATGCAGCGCGTGCAACGTCGCGGCTGTCGGCGATGGCACCCAGGCCGTGTTGGCGCCGGCCATGGGATGGCCGATCTTCTGCTCCAGCATGGCGTGCATCAGGTCCGGCATGGCCCACATGCCCTTGCCGATCTGGGCATGACCGGGCAGACCGCAGGCGAGGCCGACGTCCACGTTGTTGTTCTCGTAGGAGCCGATCCAGGTGGCGGTCTTCATGTCGCCCTTGCGGATCATCGGTCCGGCTTCCATGGAGGTATGCATCTCGTCGCCGGTGCGGTCGAGGAAGCCGGTGTTGATGAAGAACACCCGGTCCTTCGCGGCGCGGATGCATTCCTTGAGGTTGACCGTGGTGCGGCGTTCCTCGTCCATGATGCCCATCTTGAGCGTGTTGCGCGCCATGCCGAGCGCATCCTCGACCCTGTCGAACAGCTCGCATGCGAAGGCGACTTCTTCCGGCCCGTGCATCTTCGGCTTGACGATATAGACCGAGCCCGCGCGGCTGTTGGTCCGCTTGCCGTTCGGCCCAATGTCGTGCAGCGCGATCAGTGCGGTGACCATGCCGTCGAGAATGCCTTCCGGGACCTCGTTGCCGTCCTTGTCCAACACCGCATCAATGGTCATCAGGTGGCCGACGTTGCGCACCAGAAGCAGCGAACGGCCATGCAACGTCACGCTGGAGCCATCCGGAGCGGTATAGGTGCGATCGCCGTTCATCCGGCGCGTCATCATCTTTCCGCCCTTTTCGAAGGTCTCCTCCAGATCGCCCTTCATCAGGCCGAGCCAGTTACCGTAGACCACGACCTTGTCTTCCGCATCGACGGCGGCGACGGAGTCCTCACAGTCCATGATCGTGGACATGGCGGATTCGACGATCACGTCGGCGATATGCGCCTTGTCGGTCTTGCCAATCGGATGCTCGGCATCGACGACGATTTCCAGATGCAGACCGTTCTGGGTCAACAGCACCTTCGAAGGAGCGGATGCATCGCCGTCATAGCCGGCAAAACGGGACGAATCGGCAAGGGCGACCGCGCCACCGGCTGTGGCAAGGCTCAGTGCGCCGCCGGCAACCGAAAGACCGGTGACGTCGGCCCAGGAGCCCTGGCTGAGCGGAGCGGCCTCGTCCAGCACCTTGCGGGCATAGGCAATCACCTCGGCGCCGCGCGCCGGATCGTAACCGCCGCCTGCGGGAAGCGAGCCCATGGCATCGGTGCCGTAAAGCGCGTCATAGAGAGATCCCCAGCGCGCATTGGCGGCATTCAGGGCATAACGGGCATTCATCACCGGAACGACGAGCTGCGGTCCGGCGACTGTGGAAATTTCCGGATCCACATTGGCTGTCGCAGCCGCGAAATCATCGCCTTCAGAGACGAGGTAGCCAATTTCCGTCAAAAACGCCTTGTAGGCGGCCATGTCCGGCACACCGGGGTTGGCGCGATGCCAGGCGTCGATCTTTTCCTGGAGCGCATCGCGTTTGGCCAGAAGCGCGCGGTTCTTCGGCGCAAGGTCGTGCACGATGGCGGACATCTGTTCCCAGAAACGGTCCTGGTCGACCCCCGTTCCCGGCAGAGCCTTGCCGTTGATGAAGTCATACAGTTCGGCGGCGACCTGAAGACCCTGAACTTCGATACGCGCTGTCATCTTCGGCGTCTCCCGTTCCTCTAAGCGAATTTGTAGCTTTGACAACTGATTGACGTCTTTTGTGTCCGGAACCGGCGGCCGGGTCAATCAACCGCAGCTCCGAATTACTTTTTCCAAAATGGAAATAATAATATTTATTTTCTCCATTACACCGCATTCAAGTCAGCAGACTCGTTCCGAACAGCCCTTGCGTGTCAGGGATTTTCTCTTCACAACGCTAAGCGAACCATATGTTACGGCTTCGGTCTTTCGTCTGAAGACATTGTTTTACCGGCTTCGGTAAACGGCAGCCCCCTCAAACAATCGCGCCCACAAGGACTAGCAATGAGCAGAGCGGCAACGCTTTTCACCGACCGGGTTTTCGGCAACGCCATTATCATGCTGGTCCTGACAACCCTGTTCTGGGGTGGCAACACGATTGCCGGCCAGCTGGCGGTCGGCCGGGTGTCGCCGATGGTGGTCGTGTTCCTGCGCTGGGTAATCGTGAGCGTGGTTCTGACCGTGACGCTGCTGCCCCGGATAAAGCAGGAATGGCCGATCATGCGCCCGCATCTGGGCAAGCTGTGCCTCATGGCGCTGTTCGGCTTCACCGGCTTCAACACCCTGTTCTACATGGCCGCCCACTACACCACGGCGGTCAATCTCGGGATCCTGCAGGGATCCATGCCGATCTTCGTGCTGATCGGCTCCGTGTTGCTGCTCGGCGCGCGGGTCCGGCTGCTGCAGGTCGTCGGCATCATCGCGACGCTGGCCGGCGTTGCCCTGGTCGCGGCCCAAGGCAGCCTGGAGACGCTGTTGAGCCTGTCGATCAATCCCGGCGACGGCCTGATGCTGATCGCCAGCTTCTTTTACGCAGGCTACACGATCACCCTGCGCAACCGGCCGCAAGTCTCCGGCCTGGTGTTCTTCGCGGTCCTGTCGGTCATGGCCGCCCTCATTTCCATTCCGGGCCTGATCTACGAAATGGCGATCGATACCGCTCAGTGGCCGACGCCCACCGGTTGGCTGGTGACGCTTTATATCGCCTTGTTTCCCTCCTGCATCGCACAGATCTTCTTCATCCGGGGTGTGGAACTGGTCGGTCCGGCCCGCGCCGGGGTATTCCTCAACCTGGTTCCAATCTTCGCGGCCGCCCTTGGCATTCTCCTCCTCGGCGAACCCTTCCGCTTGCATCACGCACTGGCTCTTGTTCTGGTGCTCGGCGGCATATGGCTCTCGGAGCGCAAGCGGAAATCGTCCTAAAAGGCGACGAACACTGTTCGAAACCCTGCTCTGTGCCTTGGATTAATCCGAAACCCAAGGCACATTGGCCTGATGGAAACACCAATCGTCGTCGGCTGTTTTGCCGGTCTCCTCATTACGATCTCGCTGCTGCAGCCGCTTGCCCGCCGGCTGGGGCTTGCCCCGAGCGTGCTGCTTGCCATGGTCGGCACGCTGATCGGCATCGGTGCGATCTTTCTGCTGAACACCGAGTACACCGACGCGTTCAACACGATTGCGCTTGTCTTTGTCGACCCGCCGCTCGATGCGGAGAAGATCCTCTATATTTTCCTGCCGATCCTGCTGTTCCAAACCTCTCTGACCCTCGATGTCCGGCGCATATTCGAGGATATCGGTCCGATCCTGCTGATGGCCGTGGTCGCCGTGTTCGCCGCGACCTTTTTCATCGGCCTGGCGCTCTATCCGCTGGGCAATGTTTCCCTCGTTGCCTGCCTGCTTCTCGGCGCGATCGTCGCGACCACCGACCCGGTGGCCGTCGTCGCCATTTTCCGCGACATCGGCGCTCCGGCCCGACTCGGCCGCATTGTCGAGGGCGAGAGCCTTCTCAACGACGCCGCCGCCATCGTGATCTTCATTCTCCTGCTCGGCATCCTGACCGGCAGCCAGGAACTGGATCTGGCCAATGCACTGCTGGCTTTTTTCCGGTCCTTCATCGGCGGAGCCATCGTCGGCGCACTGGTCGCCCGGCTGTTCGTCATGCTGCTGCCGGTCATGCGGGACCTGCCCCTTGCCCAGGTTACGCTGAGCCTTGCCCTGCCGTATGTGATCTATGTGGTCAGCGACCAGTTCGCCGATGTGTCAGCCGTGGTCGCGGTCGTCTCCGCCGGCATCGTCTTCAATCTCTACGGTCCGTCCCGGATCACGCTGGAGGACTGGAACTTTCTCCACCACGTCTGGGACCAGATCGCCTTCTGGGCCTCGTCGCTCATCTTCGTGCTCGCCTCGATCCTGATCCCGCGCCTCGTGGAAGGCTTTCAGCCGATCGACATCCTGCTGCTTTTCGTGGTCGCGGCTGCCGCGCTTGTGTCACGGGCGCTGGTCATCTTCGGTCTGCTGCCGTTCTTGAGCCTGTTCCGCATGGGCGAAAGCGTCAGCATGAAATTCAAGACGGTGATGCTATGGGGCGGCATGCGTGGCGCCGTCACCCTGACACTGGCGCTCAGCGTCTCAGAACATCCGGGGCTTCCGCCGGAGGTCGCGACGTTCGTCACCAAGCTTGCCACCGGCTTCGTGCTGTTCACCCTGCTCGTCTACGGTACCAGCCTGAAACCACTGATCAAACTCCTGGGGCTGAACGAGCTCAGCGCACGCGACGAGGCCCTTCGCGGCCAGTTTCTGGCGCTCGCGCTGGCCGATGTCCGGCAGGAAGTCGAGCAGACCGCCCAAGATTACCAGATCGAACCGCGCATTGCCGATCCGGTTACGGAGACCTACGCCGAACGGGCCAAGGCGGCCGCGAAAGCCAGCCAGGCTTTCGCCGAACTCAAGGACAAGGAACGAGTCATCCTTGGGCTGATCGCGCTGGCAGACCGGGAACGCTACCTGGTGCTCAACCACTTCAACGAAAAAACCGTCTCCCGCCGGGCGATCTCGCTGCATCTGGCCACCGCCGGACGGATCGCCGACCTGACCCGCTCGGAAGGACGCGCCGGATATAACAGAGCCAGCCGTCAGGCGCTGCGATTCCGGTTCAATTTCCGATTTACCCAATGGCTCCAGCGGCGATTGAAGATCCACCGACCGCTTGCGATCCTCCTGGCGGACCGGTTCGAATACCTGCTCGTCTGCCGGATTATTTCCAACGAACTTGTCACCTTCAACCATACCCGAATCCGCCCCCTGGTCGGCGATCGGGTCGGCACCATCCTGAACGACACCCTATGCGTCCGTCGGGACGACATCCTGCGGGCCATCGATGCGTTGCGTCTGCAATATCCGGACTATTCGGATGCCCTTGAAACCCAGTTCCTGCGCATGACCGGCTTTCGGCTGGAAGACAGAGCCTATGCGATGGCGCACAGTCAGGCTCTGATCGGCGCGGAACTTTACAACGACCTGCACGGAGACGTGGCCCGCCTCAGGCAGAAAACACGACAGAGGCCGGAACTCGATCTGGGGCTACAGACAAAGGACCTGCTGGCCAAACATTCGCTGTTTACGGATCTTTCGGCCGAACATCTGAATGACGTTGCGCGCATGATGCGTCCCACCTTTGCAACGCCGGGAGAGAAGTTGATGAGCAAAGGCGAGAAAGGAGATCTCGTCTACTTCATCGCATCAGGCGCGGTCGAGGTGGTTACGAAGACCGACACCATTCGCCTTGGACGCGGCGACGTGGTGGGAGAAATGGCACTGTTGACCGGAAAGCGGCGGACGGCGGATGTGACAGCACTTGGCTACTGCCAGCTCCTTGGCCTGTCAGCCGCCGACTTCCAGACACTCATGCAGAAAACACCGGAACTCAAGGAGCATGTAGACCGCCTCGCCGACGAACGGCGATCGATGAATACGCCTGTTTCTTCGGAGACCCAAAAGGCCGACGATATAACCTGACCCAACTCGATCGCGGCAAAACGGGATTGCGACAGCCGCCCACGCAGGACGCCGGACCTCGACTAGTGGGAGCGCACGGTCGGCAAAAACCCGAGTTAGCCGGCCTTCTCCCCATTCCACCGAATAGATACCGGTGGGGATTTGCGCTTAACCTTGATGGATAACAGCGTTTGACCCCGTGTCGGTAAATCAACATTAATTGCCTTATATTCTTCAAGGGGATTTTATGCTTTTTTTCCGGAAACCAATTGTTTTCATCGGGTTCCTATGCGCGGCGGCGTTGTCCGCGAAGTCGGCTCTGGCCGATGTCTGGACCTTCGAGACGCCTTCGGAAAACATCCAGTGCACGGTGGGCGAAGGGATCGGACTGCAATCCGACATCACCTGCACCATCATTGACCGTTCCGGACCGCCTGCCCTGCCCCGCCCGACCAGCTGCAATTCCGATTGGGGCAACACCTTTTCAATGCGGGAACGCGGGCCCGTCGAGATCCTGTGTCAGGAAACCGACCGCAGCAAAAGCGGGTTCGACAGGGCCGACTACGGTGTGACCGGAAACTTCGGCGGCTTTACCTGTCATTCCACAAGACAGGGCCTGAAATGCACCAACCGGGACGGCAATGGGTTCTTCCTGTCCCGGCGCCAGCAGACGATCATCGGGAGCGCACGACGGCAGTCAGGGAATGCCGCCAATCCAACACAGCAAAACACATTTGCCGCTCCGCAAGGCCGTTCCAACGCAGCCCCTGTTCAGTCTACCGCTTCGGCAGACAGTCCGCCCGTTGCCGCCGGTCACAGGTTTGCCGATTACCCGCCCTCGGACACACTTAAATCCGCGGCGAAATTCCCGGATTTCAAAGATCGGGATCGCGCGTTCAAAGAATATCGGACGAGAATCCGGGATGGTGTCAGCGGCGGTGTGAACTTTGCCGGGCACTATTCGTTCATCACCATCGGCTGCGGGACAGAATGCCGGTTCGGATATGTCGTCGATCTACGCACAGGCCAGGTTTTTGATTTTCCGTATGGCGGCGAAGAGCACTATCAGATGGATCTGCTCTTTTCCCGCGACAGCCGCCTCGTCAGGGTTCGCTGGAAAGGCAGCTGGGACAGCGAAACCTGCACGGAAAAAGACCTGCTCGTCGAAGGGACTAAATGGCGGATACTTGCGGAACGGACGGTTCCGACAGACGACGGACTTTGCTTTTACGACCCTGACATACCGCTGGATCGATATGGCACATCGGCCGGCCCGGCAAAAACGGCCACCGCTAACCCGGCATCCAACCGTCCGACCCAGCAACCACCGACCACCGCCAAGGCGACAGGCCTTAGCAAAGACCTGAAACAGCGCTGGCTGGTCACCGAACAATATCTTAAGACGCTGGGCTTCGACCCCGGACCGGTCGATGGCATGGTCGACGCGGCGACCGTTCTGGCCGTTCACGCCTTTCAGAAGGCCTATGGACTCAAAGTTCTAAACCAGCTTCCGCCAGAACATTTTGCGGTTCTGGAGGCTCTAGCGAAGGCGAAGGGAGGCTCGACCAACACTCGGACTGGTTCAGAAGCGGAGGCCAAAGCGCCTCAGGTGGCAGCTGCTGCGCCAGTTAAAACCGGCGTTCAGCCACCGGTTGCCGCAACGTCTTCTGCCGGAAATTCGGTAACTCCCGTCCGGACAGAAGAAGACGGGGTCACTTATCATAAGCTGGGCACGTGCGAATTCGAGAAAGGAGTTGCAATTGCGAATTACAACTTCAGAACGCAAAGTTCTCACCCTTCTGAACTAGAGATCACCGACCTTTGCTTTGACCGCAAGAGTGGGACACTCTGGGCTTCGGAACCTGAAGACCGGCTTACGCTGGTAAAAAAAGACGAAGAAAATGACTGGTTTGAAGTCATCATACCAAATACCCGAGCCTTCGAAAGATGGCGTGTCACTGTCGGAAATTACAGGCGTGCAAGTACGCATGGCTATAAAAATGAAACTGTTAATTTCAGTTATGATCGACCGTCGGCCTCATATCTGAATTGGCGGACAACCGGCACACAGCATGACGCAGATGTATCGTTGCACGGTTATTTGCTCGAAACCCAGCCCACCATCGACGACATCACGTCCGAATTTACGGTTTATGTCGGGGGACACGATTATTGGGAGTATCACCGAGAACGGGGCGGTAAACATTCAGGGCGCGAGTCCCCTCATGTCGCCTTTAAAGGCATGATGCGCTTTGATGGCACGACCGGCACCGCGGACCTTAGAAATACAGTTGAAACGGGAAAGGACGGCACAGGAAAACTGGTGCTAACTGTCAACGCGAACGGTCGTCTCTCCGGAAGCGGGACAATCAGCTTGTCCAATGCGCGCTTGGCAGGCATCAATCAGCATGATTGGAAAACCACGACTTGGGAAATCAAAAAACTTGTCGGACATTTTGCTGGGAAAGATGGCGAAGAGTTCCGCGCTGTGGCCATCGCCAGTGGGCAGACGATCGACCATGACGGCTTTGTAAATCCGGTGTTAGCTGCTGTTACCATTCAAGGCTATAGCCGCCGCATCGACGAACAATGGGATAATGAGGCAACTACCAGCGCCCAGTAAGGCGTCACCAGTCAACAGAGCGCCGCCGCCCCAGTATTCCTTGGAAGGTCGGCTTCCTGCCTCACCCCGCCGATGAGCAGATTACCGAGAGCGATTGCAGCATGGCGGCATCCGCCCCGAAGCAGCAGGCGTGGGCAAAGAAAAAGAACCCGGTTAGCAGGGTGCCGAGTCCAAGGGCCGTCATCAACCAAGGATCTTCCGCGATTTCGCGCATTGTGGTCGTCTGTGCTGCCTGAATTGCCTGAGCTGTCATTTCATTCCTCCCCAAAGTAACAGGATCCTGCGGACGCCCGTCAAGTGAGACGGGCATCCACCGTTTAATCAGGACGTTGCGGTGTCGTCCGCATTGTCTTCCTTCTTGCCGCCGAACAGGCCGCCGAGCCAGCCCTTCTTCTCACCGGTCGGCGCCTCTTCGCCGTCGGAAGCCTCGGCTTCCGCTTCCTGAGGTTGACTGGGCACGACCTGTTCGCCGAAGTTCTTGAAGAATTCGCCGGCCAGTCGCTTGGCGGTGCTGTCGATCAGCCGGGCGCCGAGCTGGGCGATTTTGCCGCCGATCTGGGCGTCCACGTCGTAATGCAGGATCGTTGCGTCGGGACCGTCTTCCTCGAGACGCACGGCGGCCCCGCCCTTGGCAAAGCCGGCCACACCGCCGGAGCCTTCGCCGACGATCCGATAGCTTTCCGGCGGTTTCAGATCCTCAAGCGTAACCTTGCCGCTGAAGGTTGCCTTTACCGGGCCGACCTTGAGCTTGACCTTGGCTTCCATCTCCGTGTCGGACGTCTTGGTGAGTTCCTCGCAACCGGGGATCGATGCCTTCAGAACCTCAGCGTCGTTGAGCGCTTCCCAGACGGTCTGTCGGGGAGCTTCGATCCGCTGGCTTTCGGACATTTTCATGGGTGTTCATCTCCGTTTTCGCTGGATGAAGTGGTTCCGAGACCTTCGCCGCGCTGGTCCTTCCGGCGCACGCTCAAGATCTCGGCAAGGATGGAAAGAGCGATTTCTTCCGGTGTTATGGCCCCAAGGTCAAGCCCGGCCGGCGCCTTGATGCGATCGAGCTTGTCTTCGGAGACGCCTTCGGCCAGCAATTTCTGCCGCAGGCTTTCCGCCTTGCGGCGACTGCCGACGAAGGCGATATGCCTGGCATCCACACCAATCGCCGCCTTCAGGGCGATCAGGTCGCCCTTGCCTTGCGTGGACACCACGAGGTAGCGCTCGCCCGCGGCCTCGACCGGCAGGGCATAGCCTTCGATCCGTTCGTTGGCCTCAGGGAAGGCGGTCTGTTCGTCGGCCGGCGCGCAGACGGAAATGTCAAAGCCGACACGGGGCCCGAGATCGGCAAGCGCAACGGCAACCGGGCTGGAGCCGAGAATGACCAGTGCGGGACGCGGCAGCACCGGTTCGATGAAGATGTCCATGGTGCCCTGGCTTGGGCACATGTTCTTGGCAAAACGAATCCCCTCGCGCTCCTCGCCGGCGGAGACGCCGTGGTCCTTCAACAAGTCCTCCGGCTGGATCGAGATCAGCCGGGTCTGGCCGTCCTCAAGGGACTGCCGCGCCGCCTTCAGCGTCGCGCCACGGGCGCAGCCGCCGCCGATCCAGCCGCCGGTGATCTCGCCTTCCGGACTAATCACTGCCTTGGCGCCGGCCTTGGCGGCAGTCACCGAAATGGTGCGCACCACGGTTGCCAGCGCGAACGGCTTTCCCTGGTGGCGCAGGCGGTTCATCAGGTCGTGGAGATCTTCCCGGGTGACTTCGGGTGGCCTATCGATCGGAGACGGGGTCATGATCGTACCTCTCACAGGTTTGCCAGATAGGGTTCGAGGGCGGCCAGGCTCTCAAGATTATGTGCCGGCGCGAACAGATCGACGAAAGGCAGGGCCGCGGACATGCCGCCGGCGGTCGGCTCGTAGCCCTGCCAGCCGATCAGCGGGTTCAGCCAGACGATGCGTTTGCAGCGGCGGCGGAGTGTCGCCATCTCTTGGCCGAGACGTTCCGGGTCGCCGGTATCGTAGCCGTCCGACAGGATGATCACGCAGGTGCGCGAATGGATCACCCGGGCGGCATGCCAGCGGTTGAAGTCGGCAAGCGCCTCACCGATCTTCGTACCGCCGCCGACGCCCTGGGCCATCAGGCCCATGCGGTCGAGGGCGCGGGCCGCGTCCCTCTCCTTCAAGGCGGTGGAGACATGCACCAGCCGTGTGTGGAACAGGAAGGCTTCCGCCTCGCGGAAATTGTCCAGAAGGCCATGAACGAAACGGGTAAAGACACCGGTGTAATTGTTCATGGAGCCGGAGGCATCAAGCAGGATCACAAGGCGGAGCTGACGCTCGCGCGGGCCTTTTCGGATCAGCTCGATCGGCGTGCCGCCATTGGTGATGGAATGGCGGATCGTCCGACGCAGGTCGAGCCGGGGCCCCTTGCGCCGTTGGCGGTCGCGCCGGGTCAGGCGCACGCGCATGGCATGGGCCAGGCGTTCGGCGAGTGCATTGGCCTTTTCGACCGCTTCCGGATCGTGGATCTTGCGGAAATCAATCTTTTCCAGGTTTTCCGCAATGCTGGCGCCTTCCCGGCGGCCGGCGGCTTCGTCGTCGGTGTCCTCGTCTTCCTCACCCGGCGTGCGTTCCACATCGGCGGCAAGGCTTTCCCGGCGGTTGCCCTGGGTCTCGACCATTTCGCGGAGGGTCTTGCCCCCCTTCCTGGTGCTGGAACCGGACGTCTTGATGATGCCTTTCATGCCCTTTGCGAACCAATAGGCATCGAAGATCTCATCAAACGCCTGCCAGTCGGAAAGCCGACCGCAGAACAGGGTGCGAAAAGCGCTTTTCAATTCATGCGGATGACGGGCCAGGGGCGACAGCAGCAGCCTCACCGCGTCATTGGTTTCCGCCAGACCGACCTTGAACCCGTTGTCGCGCAGGGTGTGCACGAAACCGGTCAGGCGCAGGCGCAGGGCGGTGCCGACGTCGTCGGCTGTTTCGATTTTCTGGGGCTTCAGGGCTGGGGGTTTCAGGGCGGGCGCGGCCATGGTTCAGGCGACCTTCCCCAGGAGCCGGTCGGTGACTTCCTTCGTCACCCGTGCCTGGTCCTCGCGGGTCTTGAGCACGCAGCCGAGCGTTTCGAAGACCAGCTCCTGGTCTTCCTGCAGGTTCTTCGTGCCGAGCCCGATAAGAGCGGCGGCCCAGTCGATGGTCTCGGCAACGCCTGGAACCTTTGAGAGATCCTCCTTGCGCAGCTTCGCCATGAGTTCGGCGATCTGGAGCGCCAGGGCCGTATCGAGCCCTTCCACACGGCTCATCAGGATCCGGGCTTCCCGGTCCGGCGCCGGATAGTCGACATAGTGATAGAGACAGCGGCGACGCAGAGCGTCGGAGAGTTCACGCGTGCCGTTGGAGGTCAGCACCACCTTGGGGATCGAGCGTGCCTCGATCGTTCCCATCTCCGGGATGGAGACCTGGAAGTCGGAGAGAATTTCCAGAAGAAAGGCTTCGAATTCCTCATCTGCTCGGTCGATCTCGTCGATCAGCAGAACCGGTGCCCTGTCCTGACGGATCGCCGCCAGCAGCGGTCGCTCCAGCAGATATTTTTCGGAAAAGACCGCGTCCTCGACCTCGCCGGCGCTCTCTCCGGAGCCTTCATGGGCCTTGATGGCAAGAAGCTGGCGCTGGTAGTTCCATTCGTAGATGGCGTCCGCGCGGTCCAGGCCCTCGTAGCACTGCAGGCGGATCAGGTTGGTGTCGTAAAGATCGGCCAGAGCCTTTGCCACTTCGGTCTTGCCCACGCCCGCCTCGCCTTCCAGCAGAAGCGGCCGCTTCAGCAGTTCGGTCAGGACGAGAGCCGTCGCCAGGCCTTCATCGGCGACATACCCGGTTTCGCCAAGCGCTTTTGCCAACTCTTTCTTGTCCAGGGCCATGTCGACCTCTCGTTTCCTCACCATGTGCGCAGGGAATGCTTGTCCATCCGGTCCTGCATTGACCGGTTCGACGTATTTGCCGTGCCCCGCCGGGCGGGTTCGAAAAGGAGCCGCTTGCCGACCTGCCAACCAAAGCAAACGGTTTCGGCAAGCGGCCCCATTTCACCGGGCTGTGGGTGCCCGCATGGCATTACCCTTAACCGTGGGCGCCCAGATCCTTGGCGGCCTGCCAGACGCGCCAGGCGTCATGCGGCATCTGGATATGGGTGCTGCCAAGGAAGCCGAAGGCATCGTTGACGGCGTTGGAGAAGGCCGGCACGCTGCCGACGTTCGGGCTTTCGCCGACACCCTTGGCGCCGATCGGATGATGCGGGCTCGGGGTCACGGTGTAGTCGGTTTCCCAATGCGGGGTTTCGACCGCCGTCGGCAGGAAGAAGTCCATGAAGGACGCGCCCATCACGTTGCCCATCTCGTCGTAACGGATCTCCTGGCCCATGGCGATGGCGAAGCCCTCCGTCAGGCCGCCGTGCACCTGGCCCTCGATGATCATCGGGTTGATGCGGGTGCCGCAATCGTCCAGCGCATAGAAGCGGCGGATCTTGGAGACACCCGTGTCGACGTCGATGTCCATGACGCAGAAGTAGGCACCGAAGGGATAGGTCATGTTGGGCGGGTCGTAGTAGGACACGGCCTCCAGCCCCGGCTCCATGCCCGGAGGCGGAGCGTTGTAGGCGGCCCAGGCGATTTCCTTCATCGACTTGCGCGCTTCGGGATTGCCCTTCACCTGGAAGCCGTCCACGTCCCATTCGAGATCGTATTCGGAAACTTCCAGCATGTGCGCGGCAATCATCTGCGCCTTGTTGCGGATCTTGCGCGAGGCAAGGGCAATCGCGGCACCGGCGACCGGCGTGGACCGCGAGCCGTAGGTGCCGAGGCCGTAGGGCGCCGTATCCGTATTGCCTTCCTCGACCATGATATCCGCTGCCGGAATACCGATCTCGGTGGCGATGATCTGCGCCCAAGTGGTCTCGTGGCCCTGGCCCTGGGACTTGGTGCCCATGCGCGAGATCACGGAGCCGGTCGGATGGACGCGGATTTCCGCACTGTCGAACATGGCGACACCGAGGATGTCGCAGTTCTTCGACGGACCGGCACCGACGATTTCGGTGAAGAACGACACGCCGATCCCCATGATTTCACGGGTCTCGCCACGCTTGAAGGCTTCCTGTTTGGCCTTCTGTTCCTCACGCAGCTCCCGGTAGCCGATGGTGTCCATCGCCTTCTGCATGGCCGTGTGATAATCGCCGCTGTCGTATTCCCAGCCCAGCGCCGAGTGATACGGGAACTGCTCCGGCTTGACGAAGTTCTTCATGCGAAGATCCGCCGGGTCCATGCCGAGCTTCTGGGCGAGGATATCCATGGCCCGCTCGATGCAGTAGGCGGCTTCCGTCACCCGGAAAGAGCAGCGGTAGGCGACACCGCCTGGCGCCTTGTTGGTATAGACCCCGTCGACGGCCAGATGGGCGGTCGGGAAGTCATAGGACCCGGTGACGATGTTGAAGAAACCGGCCGGCCATTTGGACGGGTCGGCGCAGGCGTCGAAGCCGCCATGGTCGGCCAGTACATGCACCTTCAGGCCGGTGACCGTGCCGTCGTTCTTGGCCGCGATTTCAGCGGTCATGTGATAGTCGCGGGCAAAGGAGGTGGTGGAGAGGTTCTCCATGCGGTCCTCGACCCATTTCACCGGACGACCGGTGACGATGGAGGCGACGATCGAGCAGATGTAGCCCGGATAGGCGCCCACCTTATTGCCGAAGCCACCGCCGATATCCGGCGCGATTACGTGGATCTTGTGCTCCGGAATGGTGGACAGCAGGGACGCGACCGTGCGGATGACATGCGGCGCCTGGAAGGTGCCCCAGACCGTCAGTTCACCCGTCACCTTGTCCATGGACGCCACGCACTGACAGGTTTCCAGCGGCGACGGATGGGTGCGGTGATAGGAGATCAGTTCCTTGATGGTGACGTCGGCGTCCTTGAAGGCCTTGGCGGTCTCGTCCTCGTCGCCCACTTCCCAGGTGAAGATGTGGTTGTGATGCTTGCGGGGACCATGCGCGCCTTCCGTCTTGCCTTCCAGGTCCGGGCGGAGCACCGGTGCATCCGGGTCCATGGACTTGAACGGATCGACGAGAACCGGCAGTTCCTCGTATTCCACCTCGACCAGCTGGATCGCATCGTCGGCGATATAGCGGTCCTCGGCGATGACGAAGGCCACTTCCTGGTTCTGGTAGAGCACCTTGCCGTCGGCCAGCACCATCTGGACGTCGCCGGCGAGCGTCGGCATCCAGGCGAGGTTCACGCCCTTGAGCTCTTCGGCGGTCAGGACCGCGATCACGCCAGGCAGTTCAAGCGCCTTGCTGGCGTCGATTTTGGTGACCTTGGCGTGGGCGTAAGGCGAGCGGACGAAGTCGCCGAACAGCATGCCCGGCAGCTTGAGGTCGTCGACATAGTTGCCCTTGCCCTGCGTGAAGCGGACGTCTTCGACGCGCTTGCGCTTGCAGCCCATGCCTTCCAGGGCGGCTTCGCGCTGTTCCCGTGTGGGGGTCATGTCATTCATTCTGCAGCCTCCTGAAAGTCACGTCCCTGCAGCTTGGCAGCCGCGTACTGGATGGCCTTGACAATGTTCTGATACCCGGTGCAGCGGCACAGGTTGCCGGAGATGCCCATACGGATTTCCTCTTCCGTCGGGTCCGGATTTTCCTTCAGAAGCACATGCGCGCGCATGATCATGCCCGGCGTGCAGAAACCGCATTGCAGGCCATGCATCTGGCGGAAGCCTTCCTGCAAAGCGGACAGCGTGCCGTCGTCATTGGCCATGCCTTCGATGGTGGTGATTTCCGCGCCGTTCGCCTGGGCGGCGAACATCGTGCAGGACTTCACCGACATGCCGTTCAGCTCGACTGTGCAGACGCCGCAGTGGGACGTCTCGCAGCCGATATGCGGACCGGTGAGGTTCAGTTCCTCGCGCAGAAAGTGGATCAGAAGCGTGCGCGGCTCGACGAAGCGCTGCACCTTCTTGCCGTTGACGGTCATGGTGACCGGGACTTGTTCGATATCGCTCATTGTCGGTCTCTCCCTCAACCGTTTGCGCGTTCGGCGGCGCGGGCAAGCGCGCGGCGCAGCATCACGCCGGCCATCTTGGTGCGGTATTCCGCCGGACCACGACCGTCGGACGCCGGCTGGGTGATGACTTCCGCTGCGGCAACCGCACGGTTCACCGTTTCCGCATCCAGCGTGGAGCCGGTGAGGATGTCGCAGGCCTCGGCGGCATAAAGGGGCGTGTCGCCGACGTTGGTGAGCGCCACCGAACAGAAGGACACAGACCCGCCGGACATGGTCAGCACGACGGCGGCAGCGGCGGTGGCATAGTCGCCGACCTTGCGCTTCAGCTTTTCATAGGCGAAGCCATGGCCCGCCGGCGGAACCGGAATGCTGACGGCGGTGACCAGTTCTTCCGGGGCAAGGGTCGTGAAATAGGCGGCTTCATAGAAGTCGCGGGCCGCGATGTCGCGTTCGCCGTTCGGGCCGACGACCTTGTAAGACGCGTTCAGGCACTGCATCAGCGCGGGCATGTCGTTGCCCGGGTCGCCGTTGGCGACATTGCCGCCGATGGTGCCGAGATAACGGATCTGCGGATCGGCGATCAGAAGCGACGTTTCGCGGATGATCGGCAGCTTGCTCGCGAGCAGATCGGATGCGATCAGCTCGTGCTGCGTCGTCATGGCACCAATCACGACCGCCCCGCCCTCTTCGCGGATGCCCTTGAGGTCGGCGACGCCGCTCAGGTCGATCAGGTGTTCAGGCGCTGCCATGCGCAGCTTCATCATGGGGATGATGCTATGTCCGCCTGCAAGCGGACGGGCCTCATCGCCATGGCTGGCCAGGATCGCCACGGCCTCAGCCACGGTCGACGGCCTGTGATAGGTGAATTCACCGGGGATCACGTCATTTCCTCCCTCAAGTCGACGGACCACCCGAACGCGCGCATCCAGTCGTCCGACCTCGTCGTTACGGTCATCACCCGAAACCGGATCCTTGCGGCAAAGCGTCTGCCGACCACCCGTTCCGACGCATCCTCCAATGCGAAAACGCACCGAAGCGCGACAACCTGTCTCATGGTGGGAAGCAGTGCAGTGCAATGACAACGACCGCTGCACGGAGCGCCTCGAAATTACACGGAGTGCGCGTTTTTCCGCACGAAATACGTCAGGATAGTTGACGCATTCGATGCACACTTCGGTGAGAAAATCGAAATACAAGCTCAGGAAAAGCGAGGGATTTGGGCCCTTCACATAGAAGATTTCCGTAGCGTCCTTGTCAGTCCTCCGTCTGCGGCATCCGTATTTCGTGCAATAGCACCCCGAGAACCGACAGGATTAGGAATGGGCAGCGCAGCAACACGCAATGCGTGTAAGAAAGCGCGACGGAATGAATTGAATCGAGCGTTGAAAGGTCGAGCAAGCAACCGGTCAGTGGCACGGGACTACGGGAAAAGCGTCCTAATCGACATTTCGAATTCAAAGGCACCAGCGGCCATAGAAACCTTCTACCCCGGTCACTTCGCCAGCATCGGCCGACCACGATACGGTCCAGATCTCCTTACATACATAATTCCAGGACGTGAAAGATGCATCCTTGCGGTCGCCTGCAACTTCGAAACCCTGCTGTCCCAGGAGCGTGGCCAGTTCGCCTTCACTGATGGGGAGCGGGTACTGCTCCGCCACCCGGCGTTTGAATTCGGCAGCCGCTACGACAACATTGCCGTCAAGGCCTCGTCCTATCTCCGGAGGAGGCGGAACGGGCGGGAATAGAAGAAAATAGCCGAAGAACCCCGCGACAGCCAGAAAACCCACGGCCCCAAACAGCAACGCAACTGCGCCAAACAGGAATTTACGCAACATGCCGCAATGCACCAGCCTGGAGAAAATTTCCTTACCGGCACAATCATAGAATGACATTGTAAGATACTTCAACCGGAACAGCCTCCAGGTATTGAAGGCATGTTCCCCCTTTCACTGTCGGGCACATGAGCCGGAATTCCAGAAGAAACGGGTGGCGAACGTGTCGAGCTGACGCTTCAGTTCCGACCTACTCGGCTGCGGCCGTTGAAAACGCGACCGGCGTCTCTGATGTCTGTTCTGCGAGCCGCGTCTTGACCTGAGTCCAGCGAGACCGGCTGACCGGAACGCAATGGCGGTCCTTGCCTTCCATGGTCAGAACACCGCCGTCGCCGGAGCGCTTGTAGCTGGAAACACGTGTCAGGTTGACGATGTGGCTGCGATGGACCCGGCTGAAGGTCTTCGGGTCGAGTTGCTGCTCGACCTCGCTGATGGCGAGCGGGCAGAAATGATTGCGCGCGCCGTCGAACAGCTGAGTGTAATGGGCATCCGCATGAACCGCGACGATGTCGGAGGTACTGAGCATGCTCCTGGCGCCGTCGCGCTCCACCGGCAGTGCCCGACAGATATGGGCCGAGACGGACCGTTGCGACGGGGCGGCCTGCAGCCCGGCGGCGCGCCTGGGGGCGACTTCACCGCCATCGGCGGGATGAATGAGTCCCTCCATGGCACCGGCCTCATGCAGCCTTGCATTCAGGCCTGAGAGCACGCCTGTCTCCTGCCCTTTTTCGGCGGGCCAGGACGGACTGCCGCCTTCTGCACCCCCCTGCCCTTTATCGGCGACAGCGGTGGTGCGCTGATGATCCGGGACCAGCCTCAGCAGGAACAGGCCCGAAACCAGGAAGGCGACGCAGGCGACGATGATCGCCAGCGTTCCGGGCGTGACCGCCGGGGCGGTAAAGACGACGCCGCCGGCACGCGGGAAGATCAGCATGCCGGCCATGGCGGTGTAGTGCATGGCGGAGATTGCGAGAGCCAGAACGGCGGCGGAGACAACGATCGGCGGGCGTTTGCCGGACCCGAAACTGAGCCACAACGCCAGTCCCGCCGCATTGAAGGCAACCAGGAAGGCGGCGACCACATAGACGGGATCATGCACCATCCGCAAGGAGGTGTGCAGGGCATACATGCCCAGATAATGCATGGTGCAGATGCCCGCCCCCATGACGAGCGCGGACAGGCCGAGGCGCACCGGCGTCAGCGGTCCGTTGCTGGCCGCGAAAACGGCGACCCCGACCACGAGCACGCAGACGAGAAAGGACAGGAGCGTCGGCAAAACCAGGAAATCGACCGCCACCGGCAGCCGCGCGGCCAACATGCCGACGAAATGCATGGACCAGATCGCAAGGGCAAGGGTGAGCGCGGCACTCGCCAAGAGGAACCGCCGCCGCGGATCGACCGCGTCGGTGACCTGAACCGCAAGGCTCAGCCCGACAAAACTTCCCTGAAATGCAACGATCAGGGACAGCACGACGAGCCATGGCTCGTGCGCAACGGTCATCTACGGCCTTCCTCCCTCCAGCCGGCGCTCCCTCAACCCCAAGCGAACCGGCGATCCATCTGCTCGGTCTTTTCCAGGCAGCTCGATCTTGAACAGAAAGATAAGCGATCCGCCGGAAATATCCAAGCCGTCATGACCGGCCGCTTCCAAGGCCTTACAATATCAGCGCCCCGATCTCGCTTTGGTCTCCTAGCAGATCCGCGACAATCTCCAGCCCCTTGCGAACACGCTGCCGGTCCCGTTCGTGGCTGAGACACAGGCGGAGCGCGTTCGGCGCCTCTCCCGGGCGGACGGCAAAGGCGCCGGCGACCATCACCTTCACGCCGCGCCGTTCAGCCTCCATGCGGAACACATCCGCATGCCACTCCACCGGCAGCGTCAGCCAGACATGAAACCCGCAAGGGTCGGCATGAAGACAGTCTTCGGGAAGCAATTCCCGGGCAATGGCCTGCCGATGCATCGCTTCCGAGCGCTGGAAGTCGTTCAGCCGCTCCGCCGTCCCGTCCTCGATCCAGCGGCAGGCGATTTCCGTCATCAGCGGCGGTGACATCCAGCTTGTCAGATTGACGGCGGCCCGCAGGTCGGCAATCCGTCCGGCGGCCCCATGCAGGAAGCCGACCCGCAGGCCGGGCGCCAGGCTCTTCGAGGCGCTGCCGATGTAGATCGTGCGCTCGGGCGCGAAACTGGCCAGGGGCGGCGGCCGGTCCAGGGGGAGGAAACCGAAGACATCGTCCTCGATCAGCGTCAGATCATGTTTTTCCGCCACATGCGCCAGGGCGGCCCGCCGGTCCCGATCCATGGTCGCGGTGGTCGGCGTATGCAGGGTCGGCATGCAGTAGACCGCCTTGCCGGCCACGCCCCTGCAGGCCTCATCCAGCGCATCGGGGCTCATCGCGGCGCCCTCGGACGCCACCGGGCGGAGCTTCAGGTCCAGCCGGTGCGCGAGCGCCTTGATCGGGGCATAGGTGAGCTCGTCGGTAAAGAGCACATCTCCGGGGCGCACGGTCGCCATCAAGGCAACCAGAAGCCCATGTTGGGCGCCGGAAGTGAAGACGATCCCCTCCGGCCGCGCATCCAGACCGGTCCGGCTCAGCCAGTTGGCGGCCGCCGACGAATGACGATCCGGGGTGGAGAACATATCGTAGTCGAGGAAGGCGGCGAGCCCGTCCGTTTCCGACAGATCCTTCAGCGTTCCGGCCAGTTCGCGGTCCGCATGGCCCGGTGCGGGCAGGTTGAGCGAGAAATCGATCGGCCCCGCCTCTTCCCGTTTCAGGCCGGCCGCCTGCCCGGCGAACGGCAAAGGGCCGGTGCCGCGGACATACGTCCCCCGGCCGACCTCCCCTTTGAGAAACCCCCGGTCGATGGCATCCGCATAGGCGCGGCTGACGGTGTTGAGCGACACGCCGAGCAGATAGGCGAGATCCCGCTGCGGCGGCAGACGTTCGCCGGGGCGCAAGTCCCCGTTCCGCGCCGCCTCGCCGATCGCATCGGAGATCTGGCGGAATTTCGGCCCGGACCGGCCGTCAAGGGTGGGTTGCCAAATTGTCATGAGAATAATGTTTCGATTGATCATATCAATTGTCAATGCAATTTATGAAATTGTATTGAATTATGGAGTAAATTGATGCGAAAGAACGATCCGAAAACCGGGATATCGCTCGCCCTTACGTGCCTGATGATCCTGGGTGTGATGCCGATCGTCTCCAACAGCCGGCCGGCGGAGATCGATGCGCTCAGCTTTGCGTTTCTGCTCAGCGCCTGGCAATTCGTCTTCGCCCTGCCCCTTTTCTTACGCGAACTGACCTCCGCCGATCCGGGGATTTTCGCCGCCTCTGTCCCGCGTGCGATGAAACGCCGGACGCTGACCGTCGTTCTCGCGACCGGCGCGATCTTCGGCCTGTCGACCTATGCTTATGTTCTGGCCGTCGAAAAGGCCGGGGCGGTCGGTGCGGCCATCGCGATCCAGAGCTACCCGCTGTTCGCAATCCTCTGGGAGACCCTGTTTCTGAAGCGGCGGAAGACGGCACTGGAGCTGGTCTTCACCTTTGCCCTGCTGGCGGCAATCGCCTATCTCGCGACCGGCGGCACCTGGCGCATCGAGGGCCTGTCGATCTGGATCCTGTTTGCGCTGAGCGTCCCGTTCCTGTGGAGCGTCGCCCATGTCATCTTGAGGGAAGTGCTGGGCAGTTCGCCGATCACCCCGGCACAGATCACCTTTTTCCGGGTCGCGGTGTCTTCGGTCTTCCTCGGTGCCCTGCTTCTCGTTCGCCCGGAGGGGGCTTTGCCGCTGGCGGATCTCTTCAACCCGGATTTTCAGTTCTTTGCCATCGCAATGGGTGCGATCTATTATCTGGAGCTGATCGTCTGGTTCTACGCCATGCGCCACATCGACGTGTCGCTCGCCAGTTCGATCACCGCGCCCTGGCCGGCGGTGACCATGGTGCTGGCCGTTATCTTCATGAATGAGACGATCGCGACCTATCAGATCGTCGCCTTTATCGTCGTTGCGACCAGCCTTTACGGCCTGATCTACGCCGGAGCCCGCAAGCAGGCCGCATCCGAGACCGCTCCGGCCGAAACCTGATAACAGGCGTACCCGAAACGGCGATACCGGCTTGCTCCGCCCTTTTCCCGCGCATAGTCTTTGCGCCGAACCGGCCTCGAACAGGACCGGAAAGCGGAGGGACACAATCATGGCAGGGACGGACAAGGTGGTTCTGGTTACCGGCGCAAGTTCGGGGATCGGACGGAGAACGGCGGAAACCTTTCTGAAGGCAGGCGCGAAGGTCATCCTGACCGGGCGGCGCGAGGAGCGCCTGACCGAAGCGGCAGCGGGCGCCAAGGACGGACAGGCCCTGTGCGTGGCCTGCGACGTGTCGGATGCGGCCCAGGTCGACAGCCTGTTCGACGCCATCAAGTCCACCTACGGCCGGCTCGACGTGTGCTTCAACAACGCCGGCAACAACGTGCCCGCCAAGCCGATCGACGAACTCAGCGTGGACGAGTGGCTGACTGTTTTGAACGTCAACCTGCACGGCGCGTTCCTGATCGCCCGCGGCGCCTTCGGCATTATGCGCCACCAGGACCCGCAGGGCGGCCGGATCATCAACAACGGCTCGATCTCCGCCCATGCGCCGCGGCCGGGCTCCGTGCCCTACACGGCGACCAAACACGCCATCACCGGCCTGACCCGCACGCTCTCCCTCGACGGCCGGCCCTTTGACATTGCCTGCGGCCAGATCGACATCGGCAACGCAGCCTCCGAAATGACCGAACATTTCCAGAAAGGCCTGCCCCAGGCCAACGGGACCACCATGCCGGAACCGGTCATGGACGTTCAACACGTCGCCGACGCGGTCGTCCAGATGTCCGACCTGCCGCTGTCGGCCAACGTCCAGTTCATGACCATCATGGCAACGAAGATGCCGTTTGTTGGGCGGGGGTGAAGCGGGTTTTTCGCCTCGCCCTGAGTTCTGCTATTCGATCGGGAACAAAGGTGCGCCAGACCCCATAACCTGCCCCACACTCTGCCGTCTTCACACGGCGAAGTCCGGGTGATCCAATCCACCTCGCCGGATATTGGGCCACAGGCCTGGAATGAGGAGCCATGTCCTCTTTCCTTCGCAATCGCTCCGGCAAACGGACCAGCGAGTAGATTGCCCGGACTTCGCCGGGCAATGACGCCTGAGGGAAGTGGCAGAGGCTCTCTCACATACCGTCATCCCGGGCAAGTGTGGGCAGCGCCCGCGTCGCAGATCCGGGATCCAGCGCATCAGCTGCGGGCGCCCGCCCGCGCCTTTTTCCAAAGTTGCGGACACGCCTGCGGCGTGAATGATTTCGGGATTCCAGATCGGCGTTCGGCTTACGCCTCACTGGTCTGGAATGACGGCTGAGCGTATGGCGTTGTTCCGGCCCATATTGCGCAAGGTGACCGCTCCCGCATAAGCTGTGACAGGGGAGGAAGGCACGTGGTTGCAGAACCAGGAAAATTCAACGAGGAAGAACTGGAAGCGTGGCTCCGGGAATACCCGCCCGAGGTATCGATGGCAATCGCTGCACGTTGCGCCTTACGGATCCTGCCTTTTATTCAAGTGGTTGCAGCTCTACCAAAAGCGCCCTCTATCATCCTTCTTCCAGTTTATCGCGCTAATTTCTTGGCGTTTTCTTATACTGGAGCATTAGAAAAAACCAAAGATCGGCTAATCACCAACGCCGCCCTCGCAGCCGCCAATGCCGCCGCCGCCACCAACGCTGCCTTCGCAGCCACCAACGCCGCCGCCGCCGCCAACGCCGCCCTCGCAGCCACCAACGCCGCCGCCACCACCAAAGCCACCGCCAACGCCGCCCTCACCAACGCCACCACCAACGCCGCCCTCGCAGCCGCTAACGCCGCCCTCGCAGCCGATGCGCTCAACTCGGACCGGCGCCATATAGATAGCGGTCTGCCGGTGCAAGAGTTCGCTTCTCTTCCTCTCTGGTCCGACGGTCAGTTTCCGGGCGCTTTCGCAAAATATTGGGAAGAACTGAAATCCCAGCTCCTCTCTCGCGACGAAGACTGGGACGTCTGGACCCAGTGGTATGAAGACAGGCTTGCAGGTAATCCGCCGGAAGATGAAGCTCTTGCTGTGGCGCGGGTGACTTTGCCGGAGCCGATGTGGCGCGAAGGGCCGAAGCTGGTCAATGCGACGATCAAAGAACTGACCGAGTTCTATAACAAAGGCGGCCCCGAAATGCTCGAGGCTCGCATGGCGGAGCTTCGGGAGCAGTATCCGGAGGAGACTTCCGAACGAGAGACGAGCGTCTCCGCTTCCCGATCATCAGAAGTCACTCCGGAAGATGTCGGCCTGTTCCGGGAAAATCTCGACCCGGAGGAAATCGGTCCTCGTTTCGGACGCCTCGTCAGGCAGAAGCGTAACGAGGCCGACCTGTCTCAATTTCAGTTGGCACTGAAGGCCTTCGACGACGAAAAGCGGCAGGCCTCGATTTCCGAGCTCGAAACCGGAAAAGTCCGTCGACCAACCGCCGAAACGGTTCAGGCGATTGCACAGGCCCTGGAATTGACCGACGAAGAGCTGGCACCCTTCAGGGACTTGCTCGAGACGGGTCCCCCCGAAACCCCGGCTGGCGAGGCTCCAGAGGCGGAACAGTCCGAGCGAACGTCCGATGCCCTCCCCAATGCCTGGATCTTACAGTACAACGTAAAAGACTGGGCGGACGCGCCGCAAAGGATAGCGCAAGGGACCCTGGAGACCTGGAAGACCAGGGGCGCCCTGCCCAGGAACCTTCAGCCAAATGATCCGGTTATCTACTGGCGCACCACCGAAGATGGCGGATTTGTCGGCACCGGTCATGTGCTCTCCCGAGACCTCGGGCCTGAAGACGAAGAAGGCTGGCGGCGCTTTCCGACGGAAGTGCATGAATTCGATCAAAGCCGCCTGATCCCCAGAGATAAAGTCATCGAAGCCGCTGGTATCGCGCGTAAAATCTGGCAGGGAGCCGTCCTTCCCCTATCCGAGGAAGAGGCCGTCAAAATTGATGACCTGCTCCGCCGGGAAGGCCGACTGCCGCTGTTTCCGGATAGGAGGCTGGAAGATGAAGCAAGACTTGGAACGGGTTCGGGAGAACCTGCGCCAGAGCAGGATACCCGCTTCGTTCCGGACGACGCCGAAATAGAACGGGACGATCTCGGCCGGGGCGTTCTGGCGATTGCCCTCGCCCGCCGGCTCCACCTGATCTGGTGCCGTATCAACAATGCCATGCCGCGAGAGGCGCAACCGGATTTCGTTACGGACAAAACCGAAGCCGTCGATTCGTCCGCCTGGACGGGAGAGACCGGAAACGACGGTGTCTTCTTCGACCGGACGCGGCAAAAAACGCGGGCAGGTTTTGTTCTGCATCTGGATGCGCCGTGGGGCGGCGGCAAGACGACCTTCGCCAATTTTCTGGCCCGCGTGCTCAATCCGACCGGCTTCAGACATGGTCAAGACTCGTTTTTGAAGAAACGCTACGGCGAAGCGGATCTATCGACCATCTTTCTCAGCGACCCGGTCACAGGCACCCGGACCGGGACCGGCGACGGCAGAGACTGGCCCGAAGATGCACGGCGTCCCTGGATCATCGTTCCTTTCAACGCCTGGCAGTTCGAACACGTCAAACCGCCCTGGTGGGTGTTCTATCAAACCATAAGGCGGCGCTGCTTCGCCTCTGTGCTTCAGGAGGGGATCGAACCGACGCCGGGATCGGGAGCCGTGCGCTTCGAGTACGAAACGGACCCCAGGGTCGGCGCCTGGCTCAAACTCTGGCGGCATGAAATCAGCTGGCGCCTCGCCAATCCGAAAGTGGTCACTTTATTTCTGACCGCCGTCGTCAGCGGCTTGCTGCTCTTCGCGCTAAGCGCCTTCGGCGTTCTGGATCAGGTCGGCAGCCCCGACAAGCAAACCGCCGGTTTCGTGGTCAGCACAAGTGCCGGCTTTCTGCTTTCGGGTCTCACCGGCATCAGCCTTCTCTGGAGCATCGGGGCAATCTTCACCGAATCCATCCGTCCAGGCACGAATACTCTTGCAGAACGTTTGTCGCTCGGCAGCGGCGATCCATTCGAGCGATTCCGCAAGCATTTCTACAGGACCATGGAAAAGGTAAAGCGACCTGTCCTTGTGATCGTCGACGATCTGGACCGTTGCAATCCGGAGTTCATCGTCGACCTGGTGCGCGGCATGCAGACCCTTTTGCGCAGCCCGCGTGTCGTCTTTGTCGTCCTTGGCGACCGGGACTGGATCGAGAGAGCGTTCGAAGTTCACCACAAGAACATGAGCAAGGTCAGCGTCGGTCCCGAACAGACCTTCGGCGCCCGGTTCGTCGAAAAGGCCATTCAGATGTCCTTCATTCTGCCCGGCCTCGACAAGGACAGGCAGAAAAATTATGTGCGCCGCCTGCTGCTCGGCGCCAAGGCCGACAGGCAGATGCAGCAGGCACCAACGCTTTCAACCGACGCCAACCAGAACCTCCGGCTCTATTTTCAGCGTGCCGTCAACGAGAAGGACGCCCCGGTACTGGACAGCGAGGATCTGAAGCAGAGGGTCCAAAAATATGCCCGCAAGGCGGCAGAGGAAATGGCGCAAACGCAGACACCCGTGCCGGAGGCCGGTTCCGCCGACACGCCTTCGGAAACCCGCGAGACGACGGCACAGACCAGGGGCCGGACAGTCGGCGAAGAAGTAACGGCGGTCCTGTCCAACCCTCAGGTTTTCGATACATGGTTCAAGGACGAATTTACGATCCATGTCGCCGCAGACGAAGATGTGGAGACGGAAATTTCCCACCGGCTCGAGCCGTTGGCCGACAATCTTCCGGCCAATCCGCGCCAGATCAAGCGGATCGTCAATGGGGTGACGATGTACAATGCGGTCGCCTTTCGTCAGACGGAATGGAAGCCTGACAGCGAACGCTGGCTGCAGTTGGCACGATGGATCGTCATCATGACCGAGTGGCCGAAAACCTGGCGTTTGCTCGCCTCCTACCCGATGCTTGCCAACCTGCTCTTTGCTCAGGACCCGGCCGATGCCCTCAACGAAATGAAGAAAGATCCCAATCGCGCGGCGGAACTTCCCACCTCGGATGACGCTGCACTTGAGGAAATCATCCGGATCAAGGGCGACCTAAACCTGATGGCCCTAATCGAAGGAGATGGTGAAGGCGAACGGCTCGATCATGTTGTGGTCAGCGAACTGATTGCGCTGACACCGCTGCACAGCCGTGAAACCGAGCTTTCCGCGCCTGAATCGGGTGACGAATAAGCCCCCTAATCCAGCGTCCCGCCGATCAGCATTTGCGGCTGGACGTTGGTGAAGTTGGGAATGTCCGCCAGAGCCGGGTTCCGTGCCCTGCGCTATGACCGATCACCATCCTTGTGTGTTGGCAACCAAACCGAAATCGACCCGTTTCCGCAACGGCCTCCGGTCCGGGTCAGACCCCTTCATTCACAATACGTCGAGCCGTTGAAACTGAAGCAGTTCGACCCGGAGGACTTCCTTTTAAGGGTCGAGGACGCCGAGGCCTGAGGCGTGTAACATGCGCCTTTGGCCGAAAGACGCTGACCGCTCGGGCAGGTCTTTCGCACGCAAGCACCGTCGATCAGATCCTCTGTCGCCGAGCAGACAACCGGACAGATGCGGCCGTCGAGCCGTTGGATCTGGCGCAGCAGCGCCTCGTTTGGCTCCAGTGCAGCGACGTCGACCGTCGACTCGTGTTCGGCCAGTTGCTCAAGGGCAGCGCTGCTCTTGCGGCCCCAGACACCGTCTTCGGCTCCTGCCTCGCAGCCAAGCCGATTGAGTTCGCGCTGCATCGAGCGCGCCAGTTCCCACTCCGAAAAAGCCGGCGCCGGAGGTTCGTTCGCGCCCATCGTCGCGGCCGGATCGATCGCTGCGACTTCTACCGGCTGATCCGCCGCGGCAGCGGGTGCCGCTGCAGCCGTCACGCCAACGTCCGGCGGCTTGGACCGGCTGTCGGCTTCACGAAACGCCGGCGCCGGAGCCAAACCCGCGACGGCCGGAGTGCTTTGCCGATCGGCCCGGTTAAACACGAAGGCCCCGGTCAGGGATGAACTCGACCACGGCACCTGGCGCTCGTCCGTGGCGGCCATGACGTCGCGGCGCACCCGCCGCATCATCAGCTCGACGTCAAGACCTGGCGTCGACATGTGTCTGAGCAGCGCTGTCGTGAACGGGCTGTTGCGGCCATCGCCGTCGTAGGCGACGTTGCCGGGCTGGGTCGCGTATCCGATCAAGGTCCCGATGCCGGTCTCCACAGGCGCGAGCCCGCGGCCGACGCTGAGCGATCGCGTCCCCATGCTGCGCGCCAGACTGCGGGACATGGGATTGTCGCGACAGGCGTCGAGAAACACGATGTTGGTGCGGTGCTTCCGCTCCATCAGACCTATAATCGTGTTGAGCCTGATCGTCTCGAATTCCAGGTCGGTCTCGTCCCGGATATTGGCATCGACCGGGATCAGATAATTGGAGGATCCGACCTGAATGCCGTGGCCGGCATAAAAGAAGATCGCCGCTTCGGCACCGCGCGAGGCGCGCGCAAACTCCTGGATCTTGTCTTCGAACTGATTTCGGGTCAGATCGAGCCCGACAATGACGTGGAAGCCGAAGTCGGTCAGTTCGCCGGACAGGGCCTGCGCGTCATTGCGCGGGTTTTTCAGTTCCATGTTCTTGCCATAGGCCGAGTTGCCGACCACCAGCGCCAGCCGTTCGGCCCGGGCATCCGCAAAGGACGACACGATCAGCAGGACCGCCGCAAGAAAAATCAGCCGTTTGCACATGTCGAAGCTGCCTCCCCGAAAGCAGGTTAACCACGTACGCTTCACACAAGGAAGACATAGCACAAGTCAAACAATTGTGCTCATTCCCCGCGTTTCCGCGATTTGACAGGTCACCTGTTCGCGTATTCACTGCTTACGCAGGGGTATTTCAGACCTGACCGGCATTGTTCATCTGGGTCATTTTTTCGTCGTAAGGGGAGCAACATTCATGCCCGCAATGAAAACCATCCATAAATATCTTCGAATATTCAATATAATATTGGTTGCCTTAGGGATTTTTGCTGCCGGTTCGATGGCAGCCGAAGCCCAGAACACCCGAAACTGGAGCCGCAAGGTCGCGCGCGGCGGCGAAATGGAATTCCAGTGGCTGAACTATGACGAGCAGACATGCAAGGACCGCGGCTATGCACGCTTGATCGTCAACAAGAAGCCCACACTTGGTCATTACAAAACCGTCAAGCGCAAGTTCACGCAACAAGGTGGCAAATGCAGCGGAAAACGGTTGAGCGTCCTCTTGGTCTACTACGTCGCCGGAAAAAAGGCGGGACGTGACAACACATCGTACACGATACGTGGCGCCTCCGACATCCGCATCAACCTCAACATGCGGGTATACTGACCTGTAAATGCGGAAGGGGCATACCTGCCGTATTACTGGCAGTAGTCCGTTCGATTGTAGGTAAAGCACCGGCTGCCCGAACCGGATCGGGCGGGGGCACAGACTTTGTCCGACGCCCCGGCAAGAAGAGCGAGCAGCTCCGGCGACGGATTGTATGTCCCGACCCGGGATCGGGTGGCGGACGCAAATGCCCGGGCGGCGGCCCGTTCCGCCCGTCCCCACGTTTGGCCGTCAGGATCATCCAGACAGCCGACCCGCCAGAGTTCCGACCGGACAAGGCGGATCAGTTCACCGCGCGTCAATCGGACCGTTACCTGATCCGAACCGGCTGACGCAAGGTCGCCCCACGCCACGCAGGCGAGGATCGACACCACCACCGGCAGCCCGGCCTTCATCGGCCGGGCATCCAACCACCGGAACCGCCGGCACCGGGCCATCCCCCTAACCCAGCGTCTCGCCGATCAGCATCTGTGGCTGGACGTTGGTGAAGTTGGGGATGTCCGCCAGCGCCGGGGCCGAAGCGTTCAGGGCGCTTTCCAGCGCCTCCTTGCTGTCGAAATTCATGGTGGCGATGGCGTGGAATTCAGGCGCCGCGCCCGGTCCGCCGGCCAGTCCCTTGACCACATGCACCGATGCAATGAAGTCGCCCATGGCGTCCTCGACGATCGGGAAATGCTTGTTCGCGTAATAGTCGTAGTCGAAGGTCGTGTCCGGTCCGACCGGATAAATTACCTGCAGCGTCATTGCCATGCCGTCCTCCCAAGCTCCGCAGAAATTCCACGCCACTAAAGCCGCCCCCTGCGGTCAGGTCAAATCAAAAGCCGTATCCGGGTTAGAGCTGGTCCTTGCGCCCCGCGACCATCTCCCGCTTACCGGCAAAGCCTTTTTGCTTTTCGACCGTGAAACCGGCGCTCGCCAGATTGCGGCGGACCCAGCCAGCGGCGGTGTAGGTGGCGAAGGTGCCGCCTGCGGCGGTGACCTCGAAGGCCGTCTTCAGCAGGTCTTCGTCCCACAGCTCCGGGTTCTTCGCCGGGCTGAAGCCGTCGAGGTACCAGGCATCGACCGGGCCGGACGGAGTGCCCTCGCCTCCCCGGCGCAGATCCGCGATCATCTCGCGGGCATCGCCGATGCCGAGCCAGAGGTCCGCCCCGGCAAAGGCCAGCTTCGTCCAGCCGGGCTCCGGCTGCCATTGGGCAATCAACTCTGCCGCTTCTTGCGCCAACTCAGGGAAGACGCCCAGTGCGCGGGCGAGCTGGTCCCGGGTCATCGGATAGAGTTCGAAGGAGATGAAGGTCAGGTGCGGCGGGGCCGCCCCTTTCTCCAGAACTTTCTGCGCTTTCAGGGCCTTCAGCGTGGTCAGAAAGTTCAGCCCCGTGCCGAAGCCGAATTCTGCGATGGCAAAGCTTTCCCGTCCCTGCCAGCGCTCGGGCAGGCCGTTGCCGGCCAGAAACACGTGTCGGGTTTCCTCCAGTCCGCCGGCACGGGAAAAATACGTGTCGTCAAAGGCTTCGGCGCGCGGCACCTCGCCCTCCAGCCAGTCCAGGCGAGGGGCTACGATTTGTCCCGGCGTTTTCTTTTGCGTGGGCTCGCCCATGGGATTAGAACCTTCGAGAAAATGTCACAAAGTCTTTTAGGGGAGCGTGGGGCTCATGACCAACAGTTACGATCTTGCCGTGATCGGCGGGGGTATTTTCGGTCTGTCGGTTGCCCGAAGTGCCGCAAAGGCCGGGCTCAAGGTGGCGCTGATCGAAGCTGAGCGCATCGGGGCGGGCGCCAGCGGCGGCGTGCTCGGGGCCTTGATGCCGCATATGCCGGCGCGCTGGAACGACAAGAAGGCGTTCCAGTTCCAGGCGCTCACCTCCCTTGAAGGCCATATCCGCGCGCTCGAGGCGGAAACCGGGTCCGCCACCGGTTACCGGCGCTGCGGGCGGGTGATGCCGATCACCTCCGAAGACAAGCTCGTGCACCAGAAGCTCAGGGTGGAGGAAAGCCTGACGCGCTGGCAGAGCGCGGACACCGGCTTCACCTACAAGCTCGACGACCCGAACACCCATGCGACCTGGCTGACGCCGGCTACCGCGCCCTATGGCGTCGTCTATGAGACCCTGTCGGCCCGGGTCGCCCCACAGGCCTATCTGAACACGGTCGCCGCGTCGCTGACCGGACCGCTGCGGGACAGCACGGACCTCCTGATCGGCCAAGGCTTTGCCGGGTATGACGAGGCGCGGAAAGAAGTCCGTCTTACCAACGGTGACACGCTTCTGGCGGACAAGATCGTGCTGGCCAACGGCTATGCGGCCTTCGATGGCATTGCGGAGATGACCGGCGAACAGGTGGGCTCCGGCGAAAAGGGCCAGGCGCTTCTGATCGAGGGCTCCGGTCTGGAGGCGATGCCAGCGGTCTATTGCGATGGGCTCTATGTGGTTCCCCATGACGACCATACGGTCGCGGTCGGTTCCACGGCGGAGCGGGACTTCACCGATTCCGTTCCCAACGAGACACAGGCGGAGGCACTCGCCGAGCGCGCGCGGGCCTTTTGCCCGGCCCTTGCCCGGCGCAAGGTTATCGGCTCCTGGGCTGGCATCCGGCCGCGCTGTCACAAGCGCGACCCGCTTCTGGGCCTGCTGCCGGGTCGTGAACGGACCTATGCCGCAACTGGTGGCTACAAGATTTCCTTCGGCATCGCCCATCTGGCCGCGGACGCACTGGTGGCGGACATCACGGGAACGGAACCGGCCGTTGCCCTGCCCGACAGCTTCCGGCCGGAAAACCATTTCGGCGCCAATGCCCTGCGCGCCGATTACGCCTGAGCGACCGGCTGCGGACATACTGAATTTTTACAGGAAGGATTCGAAGAAGGCCTAACCGGCGAGATAGGCGATCAGCCTGTAGATGCCGTAGCAGGACAGGCCGATGGAGCCCCAGAACAGAAGATTCTTGATAACAAGAAATGCGACGTCAACGCTTTTATTGTTGCGTCGGGCGCGTCCCAGTTTCTCTGCCTGGAGTGTTAAAGTTGCCATTATCCTGACCATCTCGACTCTGTCCGGCGGTGCGCCATTTCCGATAACGCCACTGTTGCGCATTTGAATTTCGGGTCGGTTAAGTCAGTTGGTTAAAGTTTAGTAATTTTTTATGGGTCGCCCTTCAGTCGCGAGAGTCCTGATGTTGCCGGGGAGGATGAAATTTGTTCATATCGCCCGGTTCATTCACCCTGCCTCTTCCCAAATCAGGATCCCCCATGAGCCTTGAAAGCGTACGGCGCCATTTGTCCGAAGCAGCGCCCGACCTTGACGTCCTGGAAACGCCGGACAGCAGCGCCACCGTGGAGCTTGCGGCCAAAGCCCATGGCGTACAGCCTGCCCAGATCGCCAAAACCCTGTCCTTCAGGCTCAAGGACGACGTGTTCCTGCTTGTCGCGCGCGGTGATGCCCGGCTCGACAACAAGAAGGCCAAGGCGGCCTTCGGCGGCAAGGTCAAGATGCTGGGCCTTGAGGAAGTGGAAGAGATCACCGGTCACCCGGTCGGTGGCGTGTGCCCCTTCGGGCTGGCCAATCCCCTGAAAATCTATTGCGACGTGTCGCTCAAGGATTTCGACGAGGTCATCCCGGCGGCCGGCGCCACCAACGCCGCCGTGCGCATCAGCCCGGAGCGGATGGCCGAGATCACAGGCGCAACCTGGGTGGACGTCTGCCAGGATCCGGCGGGATAACCGGATCCCTCAGGCTCAGACCCGATAATAATCCCGGTACCATTCGACGAAGCGGGCAACGCCTTCGCGCACGGAAGTTTTCGGCCGGTAGCCGGTGAGCGTCTGCAAAAGGTTCGCATTGGCCCAGGTCGCGGGCACATCGCCGGCCTGCATCGGCATCAGGTTCTGCTCCGCTTTGCGCCCGGTCGCATCCTCGATCGCCTTGATAAAGTCGGTAAGCTGAACCGCCTCGGAATTGCCGATGTTGACGATCCGCCAGGGGGCAACCGGCGACAGGCTGTCGCCTTCAGGAACGCTGCCGTCTTCAGGGCGCACGGGCACGGCATCGATCAGCAGCCGGATGCCTTCGACGAGATCTTCCACATAGGTGAAGTCCCGTTTCATGTCGCCGTAATTGTAGACGTCGATCGGCTTGCCCTCGAGGATCGCCTTGGTGAACTTGAACAGCGCCATATCGGGCCGTCCCCACGGGCCGTAGACCGTGAAGAAGCGGAACATGGTGACCGGCAGGCCGAACAGATGCGCATAGGAATGCGCCATGTTTTCCGTCGCCTTCTTGGTAGCCGCATAGAAGGACAACTGGTGGTCGGACTTGTCGGTTTCCGTATAGGGCATATGGGTGTTGGCACCGTAGGCCGACGACGTCGAGGCCAGCAGCATATGCTGCGGCGGATGGGCACGGGCCGCCTCCAGCAGTTCGAAGGTGCCGCAGATATTGCTTTCCAGATAAGACCGTGGCTGTTCGATCGAGTACCGCACGCCTGCCTGTGCGGCCAGGTGAATGACGATGTCCGGTGTCTCAGTGCGAAACAGGTTCATCAGCACGTCCGGGTCCTCGACCCGCGCGTTGATTGCCTTGAAATGCTGGTTCTGCAGAAGCATCTGATGACGCCGTTCCTTCAGCGCCACATCGTAATAATCCGTCATGGCATCGAGCCCGATAACCCGGAAGCCGTCCTGGAGCAAACGCGCGCACAAGAAATAACCAATGAAGCCGGCGGAGCCGGTAACCAGAACCGTTTTCATGAATTTTTTAGCTCGCAATTTCTAATAAGTTCGGCTGATCGATAGCATGAAGTGAATGTCACGCAAAAGACAAAGCCGAACATCAGGTTATGCACCCGGCTTTACCTTTTGCCAGCCTTCCGATGCTACGCTATAGAACGACGCGAATTTGGCTCGAACTGTCTTTATTTTGTCTCTCGACGCGAAGCGATAAGGTCTCTCAATGATTTTTCCCTGCATTCTTTCCGGCGGCATCGGATCGCGGCTGTGGCCCCTGTCGCGCAAGGATCGGCCGAAACAATTCCTGCCCATATTCAACGGCGAAAGTCTCTTTCAAAAAACCTGCACCCGGGTACGTGGCGACGCGTTTGCCGCTCCGATCGTGATCGGCAACAACGATCACCGGTTCCTCATGGGCGAGCAACTTGCCGAAATCGGCGTGGAAGCGGACACCATCCTCCTGGAACCCATGGGCCGCAATACGGCAGCGCCCGCCGCGATGGCCGCGATTATCGCCGCCGAAAAGAACCCTGACGCCCTGGTGCTGCTGCTTCCCTCCGACCATCTGATTGGGCGGGAGGATATCTTCCTCTCAGCGGTTCAGGACGCCGCCTCTGCCGCCCGCGCCGGCCGGATCGTTACCTTCGGCATCACCCCGTCCGAACCGAATACCGGTTACGGCTATATTCGCCTGAAGACGGGCGATGCCCCGGTCCGGGAGGTCGAAGCCTTTGTCGAAAAGCCCGACCTGGAAACAGCGCAGACATTCCTGAGTGCCGGCAACTACGTCTGGAATGCCGGGATTTTTCTTTATTCCGCCAAGGCGATGCTCGAGGCTTTCGAAACCCATCAGCCGGCCCTGCTCGCCACCATTCGCGCGGCCATGGCGACCCGCTCCCGGGATCTCGACTTCACCAGGCTTGATTCGGAGACCTTTTCGCAGATCGAAAACATCTCGATCGACTATGCGATCATGGAACGGGCGAAGAATGTCTCCTGTGTGCCTGTTTCTCCGGAATGGGACGATCTCGGTTCCTGGTCCGCGATCTGGGGTGTTCTGGACAAGGATGCCCGCGGCAACAGCGGCCTCGGCGACACCCGTTTCCTGAACTCCGACAATTGCCTGGCCTATGCGGACGAAGGGTTGGTGTCCGTCATCGGCCTGCAGGACGTTTTCGTGATCGCCACCCGCGACGCCGTTCTCGTGTCCCACAAGGACAAGGCCCAGGACGTGAAGAAGATCGTGGAACAGCTCGAAGCGGAAGGCCGCAGCGAGACAAAGGCACACCCGCGCGCCTACAAGCCCTGGGGCTATACCGAGCGCATCAGTTCCGGCGACCGATTTTCCGTCCAGTCCATGATGATCCGGCCGGGTCAGAACCTGACCCTGCAAAGCCATCTGCATCGGGCGGAGCACTGGGTCGTCGTATCAGGAACGGTCGAAATCACCATCAACGGCGACGTCCGGCTGCTTTCGGAAAACCAATCGGCCTACGTGCCACTGGGGGCGAAACACAAGCTTTATAATCCGGGCAAGATCCCGGTGCGCATGATCGAGGTTCAATCCGGCACATACCTGGACGAAGACGACATCGTCCGGCACACAGGCGCCTGACAGAAAAGGCCGGGCGATTGCCCGGCCTTTCGTTATCAGATCCCGCCCGATCAGGCGATACCCTTTTCCTTCAGGAAGGCAATGACTTCGTCGGCGACGTCTTCCGGGTCCCGGTTGACGTTGTGCAGATGGATCTCGGCATTTTCGGGCGCTTCATAGGGGCTGTCGATGCCGGTGAAATTCTTGATCTCGCCGGCTTCCGCCTTCTTGTAGAGCCCCTTCGGGTCGCGCTTCTTGCACTCCTCGATCGGTGTGTCCACGAAGACCTCGAAGAACTCGCCCTCCTCCAGCAGGTCGCGCGCCATGCGGCGTTCGGATCGGAACGGCGAGATGAACGACACCAGCGTGATCAGCCCCGCATCGGCGAACAGCCTTGCCACCTCGCCCACCCGGCGGATGTTTTCCACCCGGTCCGCGTCGGTGAAGCCAAGGTCCCGGTTCAGCCCGTGGCGGATGTTATCGCCGTCGAGCGTATAGGTCTGCTTGCCCTCCGCATGGAGCTTCTTTTCCACGATGGAGGCGATGGTCGACTTGCCCGAGCCCGAAAGCCCGGTGAACCAAAGGACCGCCGGCTTCTGGCCAAGGCTTTCCGCGCGGGCCGCCTTGTCCACCTCCAGCGCCTGCCAGTGAATGTTGGTCGCGCGCCGAAGCGCGAACCACACCATGCCGGCACCGACCGTCGCATTGGTCATGCGGTCGATCAGGATGAACGAGCCGGTCGACCGGTTCGCCTCATACGGATCGAAGGCAACAGCCTGGCTCAGGGCCAAATTGCAGAAGGCGATCTCGTTGAGATCCAGTTTCTTGGCAGCGACATGTTCGAAGGAGTTGACGTTGATCTTGTGCTTTATCTCCGTCACCGTCGCCGTAACCGTCTTGGCGCCGATCTTCATAAGATAGGATCGGCCCGGTAACATGGCGTCATCCGCCATCCAGATCAGGTGCGCTGCCATCTGGTCGGCCACGTCGGGGCGAGCCTCGGGAGCACTCAGCAGATCCCCGCGAGAAATGTCGATCTCGTCCTCAAGAGCAATGGTCACGGCCTCTTCGGCCTGCGCGGTTTTCACGTCCCCTTCGGGCGCGATGATCCGGGCCACCTTCGAGGTCTTGCCCGGTCCCGCCACGACAACACTGTCGCCGACGGCAACCCTGCCGCTGGCGATCGTGCCCGAATAACCGCGGAAATCCAGGTTCGGCCGGTTCACCCACTGGACGGGAAGTCGGAACGGCGCCTCAAGCAGGTGCTCGCCCACATCGACGCCTTCCAGGTGTTCCAGAAGCGTGGGGCCGTCATACCAGCCCATCCGGTCGCTTCTGGCGGTGACATTGTCCCCGAAGCGCGCCGACATCGGGATGGCGACAAAGGTTTCGAAATCGAACCCGCTGGCAAAACTTTCGAATTCCGCGCGGATTTCCTCAAACCGGTCTTCGGAATAATCGGCCAGATCGATCTTGTTGACCGCAAGCACCACGTGACGAATACCCAGCAGCGAAGCGATGAACGCATGCCGCCGGGTCTGCACCATCAGTCCGTTACGTGCATCGACAAGGAGCACAGCCAGATCTGCTGTCGAAGCGCCGGTCGCCATGTTGCGGGTGTACTGCTCGTGGCCCGGCGTATCGGCGACAATGAACTTGCGCTTGTCGGTCGCGAAGAACCGATAGGCCACGTCGATGGTGATCCCCTGCTCCCGCTCGGCTTCAAGGCCGTCGACCAGAAGCGCCAGATCGATCTCTTCCCCGACCGTGCCGTGTTTCTTCGAATCCCGCTCAAGGGCCGCCAGCTGATCCTCGAAGATCAGCTTGGTGTCGTAGAGAAGCCGGCCGATCAGGGTCGACTTGCCGTCGTCCACCGATCCGCAGGTCAGGAAGCGCAGCTGGTCCTTGTCTTCCTGGGCGAGGATGTAGTCGGTGACCGCCTCTTCGGAGGCCAGTATCTGTTCGCTCATCGACATCAGAAGTAGCCCTCGCGCTTTTTCTTTTCCATGGAGGCGGCGTCGTCATGGTCGATCAGGCGGCCGGACCGTTCCGAGGTCCGGGCGATCAGCATTTCCTTGACGATGGCCGGCAGTGTGTCGGCGTCCGATTCAATGGCGCCGGTCAGCGGATAGCAGCCAAGCGTGCGGAACCGCACCATCTTTTCCTGCACCACTTCGCCCGGCATTAGCGGCAGGCGCTCGTCGTCGACCATGATCAGCATGCCGTCCCGTGCCACTACAGGACGTGTCGCCGCCTTGTAGAGCGGCACCATCGGAATGTTCTCGGTCAGGATGTACTGCCAGATATCCAGCTCGGTCCAGTTGGACAGCGGAAACGCGCGGATGCTCTCGCCCTTGGCCACCCGCGCGTTATAGAGGTTCCAGAGTTCCGGCCGCTGGTTCTTCGGATCCCAGCCGTGGCTGGAATTGCGGAACGAAAACACCCGTTCCTTGGCACGCGACTTTTCCTCATCCCGGCGCGCACCGCCAAAGGCCGCATCGAAACCGTACTTCGTCAGCGCCTGCTTCAGCGCTTCCGTTTTCATAACGTGGGTATAGGCCGAAGAGCCGTGGTCGAAGGGATTGATCCCCTGCTCCAGTCCTTCCGGGTTGGAATGGACGATCAGGTCGAGACCGAGCCGCTTGGCGGTTTCGTCGCGGAAGGAGATCATGTCCCGGAATTTCCACGTCGTGTCCACATGGAGCAGCGGAAACGGCGGCTTGGACGGATAAAATGCCTTCATCGCCAGATGCAGCATCACGCCGGAATCCTTGCCGATGGAATAAAGCATCACCGGATTGCGGAATTCCGCCGCAACCTCACGGATAATGTGAATGCTTTCCGCCTCCAGCCGGCGCAAGTTGCTCAAGCGCTGCGCCGTCAGGCCGTTTGCTGTCACGTTCATGAGTGTCAAAACCTCAAATGTCAGGCCGGAGATCAGGTCCGGCGGTATCTCTCATGTCCGGATCAGGCAAGGGCTGCCAGCAGATCCGGGTCGCTCAGGGCGATAAAGTGCGGATTGAGAAGGTCGCTCTTCTGAGCGCCCGCCGGTACCGTGTAGGCGAGCGGCTTCAGGCTGTCGGCTTCAAGCACATGGCCGCCGGCCGCCCGCAGAACCGCATCCCCTGCGGCAATGTCCCATTGCATGGTCGGCGACAACCGCGGATAGAGGTCGGCCTTCCCGGCTGCCACCCAGCACAGTTTCAGGCTGGAGCCGACCGACAGACGCTCCACGACATCCAGCCGGTCAATCAGGGCGGCGGTTTCCTCAGACAGATGCGAACGGCTGGCCAGAACCGAAAGCCCACCGGCCGGACGGCTGCGGACCATTATCGGCGCCACATCCGTAATCCGATCCCCCGACACCTTACCGGAGAAGGCGTCCGAAACAGCCGTTTCCCCACCGGCCAGATCCGCAGGCAAGGCACCGCCCCAGTAGATTTCATCGAGAGCAGGCGCAAGCACGACGCCGAACACAGGAACACCGCTTTCGATCAGCGCGATATTCACCGTGAACTCGCCATTGCGTTTCAGGAACTCCCGTGTTCCATCCAGAGGGTCGACGAGAAAATACCGTCCGGAAACGTAAGGAAGGCTTCCTGCCTCGACCGCCTCTTCGGCAACGACCGGAACACCGGGGAAAAGCCGTTCCAGCCCAGCCAGGATAACCGCTTCCGCGGCCGCATCCGCAGCCGTTACCGGAGATCCGTCGGATTTCTCCACCGCTTCGAACGGTTCGGCATAAATCTCCAGGATCTTCGCCCCCGCGGCGATTGCCAGGGCGAGGAGTGGTTGAACGGTTGTCTCAACGGGTTTCGGGTTGGTGTGGGTCACCACGGCTCCTTGCGTCACGTCTGAATGGTGCGGACTTTACCGGTCTCTCTGCCTCAAGAAAACAAACGGTATTTCTTTGGCACATCGGTTGTTTGGTAATTTAGTCTCAATTTCGCGCAATTGCGAAAACATCAAGCGCATGAGCTTCGCCGCGCTATCGCTGCCGGACGCCGTCAAGCCAAACAGACCGAACCGATCCATCCGACGAAAGCTGTATAAAGTCAGCGCCCCCACCGGAAACCAGGCAACCGAGAACGTCCTGCCGCCCTATCGTGGCGGCAGGAAGGCTTGTCGCCATCCTAAGCGCCGTTTCCAGCGTGAGGCCCACTTCTTGCTGTAAAAACCGGATTGCAGCAGGCAAGGTGATATCGGCCCCGGCCAAAGTTCCGTCTTCCAGGGTCAGCCGCCCGTCCGCCCTCAGGATCCGGCGCCCGCCGAGCGAGAACTCCGTCTGTTCGGTCCCGGCCACCGCCATGGCATCGGTGACGAGAAAGATCGCACCCGGCCCTTTCTTGGCGCGCAGGGCAATTTCAACGGCCGCCGGGTCGACATGAAGGCCGTCGGCAATCAGCCCGGCGTGAAGCTGTCCGATATTGAGCCCGGCGCCGACCATGCCCGGTTCGCGGTGCGCCAGCGGGCTCATGGCATTGTAAAGATGGGTCATGCAGGTGGCGCCCGCCTTCACGCAGTCGTGGACCGCGTCATAGGTCGCGTTGCTGTGTCCAAGGCTGACGGTCACACCGGCCTCGGTGAGTTTGCGGATCTGGTCCGGGGTGACAGATTCGGGTGCAGCGGTGATCATCAGGCTGGGCAAAGTCCGCGCGGCCTCAAGATAGACGTCCAGGTCCCTCGCCTCCATCGGCCGGATCAGCCTGGCATCGTGAGCGCCTTTTCTGGCCGGATCCAGATGCGGTCCCTCCAGGTGCAGCCCCGCGAACCCGGGAACCTTCTGCCGTGCGGCCTCGCCTCCAATCTTCAAGACCTTTCGGGTGTTTTCCAGCGTGTCTGTGATCAGGGTCGGCAGCAGCGCGGTGGTGCCCAGGCCGATATGGGCACGGCAGATCCGGGCGAGATCGTCAACGCTTTCGATCTCGCCGAGCATCAGGCCGCCGCCGCCGTTCACCTGAAGGTCTACCAGGCCCGGCGCCAGGGTTCCGTCTCCCAGATCGACCTTCTCATGATTTCCCGGAACCTCCCCCGCGGGGACAACCCCGGTTACGCGACCGCCTTCCACCAGCAGGACCACATCCTCACGCAGGGTCGTGCCATCGAAAATCGCACTGGAAAAATATGCCTTGCCTGCGGCCACCGGTCTGTTTCCTTTAAGCTGCCGTTACAATGAACGGCTTCAAGCGATTCAGGAATGTCATGATCGACTGTTTTGACATCGGTGGTACCTATATCCGGCACGGGCGTCTGAAACCAGACGGCACCGTTGCGGAGGAAGCGCGGATCAAAACGCCTTCCGGAGACTGGCCAGCGTTCGTAGCCGCGGTCAAATCCTGCCTGCAAGCGTCGGACGCGTGCCCGGTCTCGATTTCTCTAGCCGGCGCTTATGACCGGCGCACCGGGTTGGCAAGGGTTGCAAATATTCCCTCTCTCAACGGCCTCAGGGCGGAAGACGAGCTTGCAGCAGCCCTGCAACGCCCGGTGCGGATCACCAACGACGCGGATTGTTTTGCCCTGGCAGAAGCGCTTCAGGGCACCGGACGCGGCAAAGGCAATGTCTTTGCGATTATACTTGGCTCCGGCGTCGGCGGCGGACTGGTCATCGACGGTAAGCTCGTTACCGGCCCCGGCGGGATTGCCGGCGAATGGGGCCATGGCCCAGTGGTCGATCCGACCGCGGGTGGCACAATCGAAGGTCTGCCGCCGTTTCCCTGCGGCTGCGGCCTGACCAACTGCGTCGACGCGGCCGGCTCTGCGCGGGGCCTGAAGCGGATCCATACGCTTCTGTCTAACGAAACGCTCTCCGCCAGGGCAATCACGACCGGCTGGGAAGACGGTGAGCAAAAGACCAGCCGTACCGTAGAGGTTTACGCCACGCTGCTGTCGCGCGCCCTTGCCATGGCCGTCAACCTGACCGGTGCCGATATCGTGCCGGTCGGCGGCGGACTATCGAACGAGGCAAGACTGATTGCGCTCATCGACGAAAAGACCCGGGCTCTGGCCCTGGCGAGATACACGGAGCCGCTGGTCGTTCCGGGTAAACACGCCAGGGAGGGTGGCCTCGTGGGCGCCGGGATCGCCGGACGTCTTGCATTCGGTTGACGATTGCGGGAAAACCTGACTCTGATAGTCTTGTTTACTTGGAACCGGAAAGGTCGAACTCATGCTGCCAATGTCCCGTCGCGAGTTTTTGCTCGGCAGTGCCATAACCGCGACAGCCTTTGCCGGCGGCGGGCTTGCCGCGACACGGGCAAACGCGGCGGACCTGAGGCTGCCGGTCTCGGCGCTCACGCATTCTATTCTACCCGACACCGTTACCAAAGGCATGATGGGGTTCGGGACCGCCGGCCCGGCACCGATCCTGCGTATGCGGCAGGGCGAGCGTTTTACAGTCGACGTCGTCAACGACCTCGATGAGGCGACCGTCGTTCATTGGCACGGCCTGCGCGTTGCCAACGAGATGGATGGCGTTCCCTACCTGACCCAGAACCCGATCGAGCCCGGCGAAAACTTCCGCTACACGCTTGTCCCTCCGGATGCGGGAACCTTCTGGTACCACCCCCATTGCAACACCCTGGCGCAAATGGCCAGGGGACTAACCGGCGTGCTCGTGGTCGAAGAGGCCGAGGATGCCGGGTTCGATCAGGATCTCGTGCTCAATATCCGAGACTTCCGCCTCGGAGGCGACGGCCAGTTCCTCAAACTGTTCAAGCCGCGCAACGCGGCGCGTGGCGGCACGCTCGGAACCGTTTCCACGGTCAACTGGGAAATCGCACCAACCTATGACTTGCCCGCCGGCAGCCTGGTTCGCCTGCGGCTGGCGGTCACCGACCTGACCCGGATCGGCACCTACAGCCTGTCCGGCGCCAACGCCCAGGTGATCGCGCTCGATTCCAATCCCCTGCCGCAACCGATCGCGCCCAGGGACCTGATCATCGCTCCGGGACAACGGGCGGACATCGCACTCCGGGTTCCAGATACGGAAGAGCAGACCGTCACCCTCAGCCTGCAAACGCAAAAAGGTCCCAAAACCCTTGCAACCTTGCGTCCGACAGGGGCAAGCGCCAAACGGAGCCTGGCGGAACTGAAACCGCTGGCCCCCAATCCCGTGCCGGACGCCGATCTCGCCAAGGCGGAAACCGTCGAGTTCGTGTTCGGCTGGTCGCCCCAGGGCGATGCGCCTTTGCCAAGCATATGCGGATCGCTCGGCTATACGTTCTGGTCGATCAACCGGGTTGCCTGGCAGGGCGATGTGCCCAGCCCGATCGACCCGCTTGCCGTCCTCAAGCAGGGCAGGCCCTATATCCTGCGTTTCAGGAACGAGTCCCCGAACGCCCACCCGATCCATCTGCACGGGCATTCTTTCAAATTGCTTCGTTCCAACAAGCGTGCCCTGCCGCCGCTGGTGACCGACACAGTGCTGCTGCAGAAGGAGGAAACCCTGGAAGTCGCTCTGATTGCCGACAATCCCGGCAACTGGGCATTCCACTGCCATGTCATCGAGCATCAGAAAACGGGCCTGACCGGCTATATCCGCGTAGAGGCCTGAGGCCACGGGCCAGCCTCCTTGGTCGGCAGATCGTATCGGCACCCGGAATCGGACGCTGGGCCGAATCCGGCCAGTCGATATGCGGAACCTTGGCAAATTTCCTCATTCAACACGCCAGGACTGCAAAAAATACCAATATCCGAAGCGAAATTTGTTCAGAGAATATCAACCGCTTAGCGGTTAAATCGGATTATAGGCTGGAATGCCAGTCAGGGACTTGTCGGATGCAGGAAAAAGATACACCCATCCCCGCGGAGAATGAGGATCCTCAGGAACTCGAAGTACCGCGCGAACACAGAGCCAGAGTGCTGAAAAAGGCAAAGGTTCTGTTCAAGGAAGGTTTGCGCAGCGTCCCTTGCGTCGTCCGCAATATTTCACCCAACGGTGCCCGCCTCGAATTCGAACAGGCCTACCTGGTTCCGAAGGAATTCGAGCTGCGTATCGAACTGGAAGGGTTCGAGGTCACCTGCGAACGGCGCTGGGAAGACGGCCTGGCGTGCGGTGTGCAGTTCGTATCGGAAAAGCGGCCGATCAAACTTGAGCGCGCCCAGGTTCTGCGCCCCTCGGACCAGGCCCTACCGAACCTTCGAAGAAACGCCGATCTCGACGACATGGCGTCGCGTTTTTCCGCCGCAAGCGGACAAGAGGGGGTTCCCGGCTCGGTGTCCCCTGCCCGCGGTCGCGCAAAGACCTTCGGCAAGCGGTAACGGGATCGTCCGAGACCGCACAGGCAAATCAAGACCTCCGCTTTCCCACCGGAAAACCGAGCGACATGTCTTATTGAATTGTCCGGAAGAGTGGCTGGGGTGGCAGGATTCGAACCTGCGCATGGCGGTACCAAAAACCGCTGCCTTACCGCTTGGCTACACCCCAAGAATGTGAGGCCGGTGTATAGCTGGGCTTAGGCGCGAGTGCAAGACTTGGGCTGCCGTTTGAAAACCGTGTTTTTGTAAGTTTTCCCCAGCGCGCTACGCGATACCCTTTTAGCCCCCAATTTTTCGTCAGACGGCAAAGCGCCTCCGGCTTTAAGACGTAGACCAACACCCGGCCTTTTCCGGAAATTCCCACCCGACTTGAAGGGCTTAGCGGCCACAGTGTTTTTTTCTGCGCCACCCCGGCACAACCCCCTTGCGGGCACCGGCACACGGTGCTAATAGACGCTCCACACCGGCGGGGGAGACTTCGCCGTTCCCGTCAGGTTCCGCTTGTGAACCTGAAAATTTTGGATCGGAGTGTAGCGCAGCCTGGTAGCGCACCTCGTTCGGGACGAGGGGGTCGGAGGTTCGAATCCTCTCACTCCGACCATTTTTCTCTCTTTTACGGCATTGATTTTGCAGCGTTTCTCGCGTCGGTGAGATGTGTTTCGAGCTTTTTAAAGCTTAGGCCGATTTTTCGGAGCAACGTTATAGCGCGTTTCGTTGGGCCTCGGTTGCCACGGAATATGCAGAAAATCCGTTGGCTTATTGCTTTGTCTGGATTGCCCTGGCAGGAACTTCCGTTAGGTCAGACCAAGAAGGCGCGCCGTCAGGACAGTCTGGAAACCAAGTCACACAGGGGTCCTGCAGCCTTACAGAACACTACATGCATGTGTTTGAGGCCAGACATAATCCACCTTTCGGCGGCAATCTCACCCCGGAATAGCCAGCCCGCGGCTTTCTGCTGACGATCGCCAACTGGCGAGGTCGCCGAGCATAATGGCGGAGGCCTGCCGGGCACGGGACTGGGCCAGAGACAGGTCGTTGGGATCATCCCCATCGAGGGCTTCGATCAATCGGCCCAACTCTTCTGCCATACGGTGGGAGCGTTTTGCGTTGCCTTCGAAATCGCCGATCACTCGGATGCCGTATGTGGCCGTGGCCAGCACCGGCATGCCAGCGGTCAGTGCCGTGATCACATATTTGAAGTCGCTTGAGAATTCCGCTCCGACGCCAAGTTTGCCGATGACGAAGGTCAGCGCGGCCAGAAGCGTTGCAAAGAACAGGGCTTCTCCGGTTTTCTCCATCCGGTGTTCCAGTCTGTGCATTCGATCTGAGCTGCGCTCATGATAATCACGCTGCTCGAACAGCATGTCCCGGAGTTGATCGCGCCGATTTCCGAGTTCTTCCACGGTCATGGCGCCACCGGGAACACCGGTCGACCGGAGGACCGCTCTCGTGTACCAGTTCGTCCAGGTCGGCAAAGGGCCGGAAGGTATGTGCGGACGCGTCGCCAGGCGCCGCATGGCCAATGCGATCCTCAGTCGTTCGGCAACCTCGCGGCTTTCGAACCAGCGTCGGTGCCAATTGCGCCGGCGTCCGAACCAGGTGTTGAGCAAGAGCCATCCGATCAGGAGAATTTCAACCAGCACGAAAGGCCATTTCGCATGGGTGAGATGCAATGCGTCTTTCAGCAGGATCGAAAGCGCAACGGTAAACACCGCCAGTCCGGCCAAGGCAAAATTGAGCACGAAGGCGCTCCGGAACACCTGGGCATAGAACGTGCCGAGCGCATCTGCCCGCGCATAGGCCTTCAACAGCGGTTTCGACCGCACGCCTGTCTTCGACTGCGCATCTGCCTCAAGTGCGGTTGCGTCCGGGGCGCTGAGATCGTTCAAGCGTGGTCTCCTGACCCCAAACAACGCGAGAAGTGCTGGCCAGTGCAGACAGAAGTTCCAACGCCGTTCCGGCTCCTCAAGGTAGCTCTTCAAGGCTTCCAACTCACCGTTAACCGGCGGCTGCACGAGCGCTTCAATCACTTTCGGAAGGGCCTCATGAGCCGGATGCGGCTTCAGGTCAGAGATGTGATTGACCTGCACCGGATACTCCGAAAGCCCCTCCCAATAGGCCATCGGCTCGGACACCCTGCCGCTCGCATCGATGACAATGACGGGTATGCCACGGCGGACCGCTTCGGCGACCACGGTTTCCGTGCCGCCACGCCCCTCGGCCGGCTCCCCATCCCAGACAGCGATCAGAAGGGACGCGTGATCCAGCATGGCCCGGTTCGCAGTCTCATAGGCTTTTTTGGGATTGTCGCGATCGCCCGGCAATTCCAGGGGGAGTTCCTGTATCGCAGTCAGCAGCTCCTGGAATTCCGCACGCGACTCTTCCGACCTGAAATCGTTCTCGAACTCCTTTGCCGCGAATGGGAGAACCGCTTCCAGAAAATATCCCTTATCGAGAGCTGCCTTTGCCGCGATCCGGTCGCTGCCCTCGGCCAGGCACGTGGCCAAGCTGAGCCTGGGAGGCCGAGGTTCTCCTAGGTCATGGCCAAATAACTGGGCTGCCGCACTGTTGACTGAGCAGGTCTGAAGGCTCGACTTGATACGCTCCAGGACAGGCGCGATCAGACCCCTGACCTGATCAGGCGAGAGTGCGCGGATGTCGCCATGCCCGGCACTTTCGGCTTCATTTGGGCGGTGGCCGGTGACCGCTATTGTGAGGTTCGTCTCTAATGCTGCCAGCTGCAAAGTCATGAAATACCCAATTTGAGACACTGCGGTTTCGAAACACGCCTTCAATTTCATGAATCATGTTTTTATGACAAGCACTCTTTACTTCTTCGCCAATTCCTGCTGCAGAAAATCCGGCCAGGCGGACTGGTCGGCGGTCAACTGCCCGGCCTTTTCCAGCCGAAGCGAAATTTCCAGCACTTCTTGCAGGGCGATGTTTCGTTCCGATCCATTCGATACGGTGGAAACTGTAATTAGCCTAACGCTGAGTTCGCGTTGAAACACAGTGTTTTGCGGTTCCGCATCGAACAGACGACGGGCGATCTCAAGCCCCTGACGATAAAGCTTCAGGGCTTCGCCGGGGTCCTGTCTCAGCGTGATATCCGCGATCCTGGTCAGGCTGGCACTCAAATCACGCTGAAACTGTGTGAAGCTCTGTTTCAATTCTTGCCTTTGGCAGGCTGAATTTCAACCTCGGCGCCCTGACCGAATGGCAGGACGCAAGCGAGGAAACCCCTTTGGGTAAGACGGGCCAGCAAAAGAACAACAGCCGGATATCCGGTTGGTGGCTGCAGAGAGGCCGAGAGGTGCTTCGCTGCGATCTTCTTGAACGTACCGTCCATTTGCAGGCCTTTAAGCCGCTTGTTGAGGCGAAGAAGGTTGACCCGGCTTTTCGGATTGCTCTTCATGGCAACGACATGCAGCGTCTGAATGGTCGCAAGGTCGATGATCTCCTCGACTTCTCCGGACAGATCGAGTTCGGTAATCATCCGGTCAGAGGTATCGGCATTCACGGTCACGATATCGACGCTGCCTTCCTTCAATCGCTCGAAACAGTCCGCAGGATCCTTTCCGGCAACACGGATGATTGTCGGCGGAACGCGGCCCATGCTTTCCAGATCGTGCTTGAAGTAGCCGCTTGGGCGGCAAACCTTCATGCCGTGCACGTCCTCTGGCGAGGAAATCCCGGCCGCAGAGACGGATTTGGCGTAGAAACTGACAACGACCTCATGCAGGGGGCTGAGAACCGCAGGTTCTTGCAACGCCAGGCCGACGCCTCGCCCAGTTTGCACAAATCGGAACAATCCGGCCTGAACCAGGGAAACGTCAGGTCGTAGGCACCGTTGGACAGCAACGGATCCAGATGGGCGCTCCAATCCTTGATGACGTCGATCCGGTAATCCGCCTTGCCGGCGTTATGTTGCAGGGCCCGCTCCACCAATTCAAGGCTGAACCCGCCTTGAGGCACTCCGACGTCGACATAAGGGGCATAATCAGATCCTGGGAGGATCTTGATGTCGTCCGAAGTCGATGCCGCGATTGGCGACAATTTACCAACCGACCCAGCCTCATTAAGGCACGGGATATAGAGTTCGACGCCGACGGGTACAGAGCTCGGGCTGTTCAGGACACTCGGATTGTAGTCGAATATCGGCTGTTAGGCGGTCGTTCGGCCATATGCCTGACCGGCGACCCTCGACAAATTGTCTCCCGACCGCGTCGTATAATAGGTGTCACAAGAAATGTTCTGGGCAAATGCTGCCGGTGCATTCAAAAGAACAAGTGACAACAAAAAAGAAGACTTCTCATTCCAATCTCTCTGAGTAACAGTCAGCGATAGCTTTCCAATCAAGAACGCAGTAGCAAGGGAGCATTTTTCAGGACATCAAAACGATTGGCCTGTTTTGTATCGATGAAGCAGAAATGATTTTAACGCTGTACTGTTGAGTGAGGTATTCCATGAAAGCACGAAAGATACTTTCCCTGGACGGAGGTGGTGTTCGGGGCGTTGTGTCGCTTGCTTTTTTATTGCGCCTCGAAAAATTACTTGCAGAGCGAACATCTCAGGCTGTCCGTCTGTGCGACAGTTTCGACCTGATTGGCGGAACCTCGACCGGTGCAATAATCGCTACGGCACTCGCGACTGGCATGTCCGCCGGCGACATCAAGGATTTCTACTTTCAGCTGGCCCCGAAAGTGTTCGCGAAATCACGATTTAAACTCTTCGGGTTCCAGCATGTCTTCGACGGCAATCGCCTGCGGTCCGAAATCCGCAATATTCTGGGTGATATGCCTCTCGAAAGCGACCGCCTTCTGACCGGTCTTGCCATTGTTACCAAACGCGCCGACACGGGCAGTGCCTGGATCGTGACCAACAACCCGCGTGCGAAATACTGGGACGATCCTGCCGATGGCTCCTATATCGGCAACCGGCATTTGTCTGTTGTCGACCTGGTACGCGCATCAACCGCCGCGCCGCACTATTTCGCTCCTGAACAGATACCCATTGTGGAAGGCATGCCCCCCGGACTGTTTGTCGATGGTGGCGTGACGCCCCACAACAATCCGGCACTCGCCCTCTTCCAACTTGTCGGCATACCCGCCTATGGCTACGGGTGGCCGCTTTCTGCGGACGACTTGTCAATCCTGTCGCTTGGAACCGGTTCGTTCCGCCAGAAGGTGGACGTCAAGACAGTCCGTAGCCTTCCGGCAATCGTTTTGGCGATAAGGGGCCTCAGCGGACTTATCCAGGACTGCGAAAGAAGTGTCCTGACCACAATGCAGATGCTTGGCCGGACACCCGCGCCGGTCCATATCAATTCCGAAATCGGAGATCTGTCGGACGCCAGAACCGCAGCGCCCCTTTTCACCTTCCAACGCTACGACCTGGAACTCGACCAGAATTGGATTGCCGAGAGGCTCGGGTTGTCCTTGAGTGAGAAAGAGCTCAAGGCCTTGCAGAAGATGGACAATCCGGAGATTGTTCCCCTTATCTTCGACTTGGCAGAATCCGCGGCTGAGGCACTGGTAAAACCAGAACATATTGATTTGTTTGTAAACGACACCAACCAGCAAGGCATTACATGAAGTCCTTTTGTTTTGTCCTGATGCCGTTTCAGAAAAAGCTGGATCAGCAATCCCAGCAGACTATCGATTTCGATGCGGTCTATGAGCAGATCATTCGCCCGGCGATCGAGGATGCCGCCATGGAGCCTCTGCGCGGTGACGAAGAGATGGCTGCCGGCATTATTCACAAGCATATGTTCGAGCGTCTGATGCTGTGCGATTTCGCGGTAGCGGATCTCACAACGGCCAATGCAAATGTCTTTTATGAACTCGGTATCCGGCATGCGGGGCGGCCGCATTCGACCGTTCTGATGTTCCGAAAAGGCATGCATCTGCCATTCGATGTCGCCTCTCTTCGCGGACTGGAATATGAAATAGGTCCGGATGGTCTCCCGAGCGATCCAGAAACCGCCCGGATTGCATTGACGGAAAAATTGAACACCAGTCGCCAGCCACGAGAAGACAGTCCGCTTTTCCAGTTGATCGACAAGTGGCCGAGGCCGGCCGTTGCTCATCTGAAGACGGATCTGTTTCGTGAACTCGCGGACTATTCCGCGAGCTACAAGAAAAAGTTGCTGGAGGCACGCAAGTCAGGCCAAAAAGCAGTCCGGAATCTTGCGGCCGAAATCGATCCGGCAAAAGCCGATCCGGGTGTAGTCGTTGACTTGATGCTGTCTCTACGTGCCGTCGAAGACTGGCAGGGCGTTGTTTCCCTGATCGAGCAAATGCCTTCCCTGATCACCGAGACCACGATGGTCCGGGAACAGTACGGTATGGCTCTGAACCGCGTTAAGCGGCGCGACGAAGCAATCGATGTGCTCGAAGACGTCATCAGACAACACGGTCCTAGCAGCGAAACGAACGGCCTTCTGGGGCGGGTGTTCAAGGACAAGTGGAAAGACGCACGTGCAGACGGTGCCCCGGATCGCGGGTTCTTGAAAAAGGCGATCCACTATTACCTGGAAGGTTTTGAAGCCGACATCCGCGATCCGTATCCGGGGGTCAATGCGGTTACGCTCCTGGAGATGCTGGATACCAGGGACGAGCGACAGGAGGAGATTTTCCCCGTTGTCTGGTACAGCGCCAAGCGCCGCGCGGAAAGAAAGTCCGCGGATTACTGGGATCTGGCAACGATGGTCGAACTCTCCGTTTTAGGGCGCGATGCGGACAGCGCTGCCGACTACCTGGACGATGCGCTGGTCACCATCCGGGAACCATGGGAACCAAAAACGACGGCGGATAACCTGCAAATGCTTGCAGACAAATTTCTGGAGAACGGTGAAGAAACGGATTGGTTGAAATCCATCGTCGAAGACCTCCGGGACGCTCAAACACGTTTTCCAGCCAATTAGCCGCATCTGTCCCATCCTTTTTTCAGTATAGCGCCCTGAGGTCATCAAGTGCCCACCAAATCGCCGCGTTTGATCATCATCCTGCTTATCGCGCTGGGTCTTGTGTGTGGTATTGCCGGTCTTCTGTTGAGGAACCTGGCCGAAGCGTCCACGTCTTACGAACATGCGACGGCCTTTCTGGACGCCTTCCATCAGACGATCCTCCTGATTGCGGCGGACTCCCACTACGCCGATCTGCCCGGGCCTCAGGACACCTGGCTCTCGGGTCTGCTTCTGATCATCGGAAGACTGCTTTTGCCCCTGGGCCTGATCGCGACACTCGTGGGAAGTCTGAGGAGTATCTGGGAACCGGGCTGGAATGCGATGTGGGCCCGATCGAGGAACGGGCACATCGTGATCGCAGGCATGGGGCAGCATGGAAAAGCCTTTGCGGACAGCACCCTGGCCGCGGGAAGACCTGTAATAAGCATTGCCACCAGCGCCCAGAGGAAACTTGCCAAAGGCCACATCCCACTCGAGCGTGACGCAACCGAACCTGACGCCTGGCGCAACATTGCAGTTGAAACTGCCAAGGCCCTGGTTCTGACGCTTCCAAGCAACGCAGCCAACCTGACAGCGCTCTCGGCCGTACTGAAAACACTCAAACCAGCCGAGAAATTGGTCGGACATGCCCAAAACCCGCTCACGATCCATGTTGCTCTGGAAGATGGCCAGACCCGCAATGCATTTCTTGAAAATGAGGAGGCACTCAAGCCGTTTCCGGGATGCGAGGTCAGGCCCTATTCCGTGAGCGAACTGATTGCGCGCCGTTTTTTCTCGGAAGTTCCTGTTCATGCGCGGGCACGCGCACTCGGGCACCGCCGGCTACACATGGTTTTTGCCGGTCGAGGGCCCGTAAATCAGGCGCTTATACTGCAATTTCTCAAGATTTGCCCGGCCTACGGTTTTGACATGCCAAAACTCTCCTTGGTAAGCGAAGAGCCGGAAAACTGGCACGACGAATTACTGAACGACTATCCGGGTATTGAAACTCTGGCAGAATTTGATCTTGCAGTCTGGCACAAGAAATATGCGCATCCGGCCGCTGACGATTTGAAACGGATTGAAGACGGCGGAGCTGTCACCTCGATTTTTGTCGATCTCGGCGAAGGCGAGCACAATGCTGTCGCAGCCCGCCTGTTACGCGCCTTTTGCCGGCGAGAGTCGGTCTGGCGAGCTCCGACCTATTTCCAGGCGCGCCGCGGGGCCAATCTGGCTCATTTTTTCGATGAAACCGGCGATGCCATCCCGGACCCGATCCAGCCCCTAAGTTCAGCCGAAACGGTCTGTACCCTGACCGCCATCGACGGGACAGACGACCGGGAAGCGCGGCAGGTTCACACGGCCTATCGGCAGGAAAGACGCGACTCAAACGGCGCTGCGGCCCTCCCCTGGGAGCAGTTGACGGAAACCCATCGGGCCGCCAGCCGCAGAGCCGCGGACTATCAGCCCGTGCTGGAGGAAAGCCTTTCGGCCGCCCGGGAGGAACGCAGCACCGGGCCGGCAAGTTTGGCTGCCGAGACCCGCTCTGACGAAACCACGCTGCGCACCGCACTTGAACATGCCTCCTGGTGCAATGAACGGATCCTGGCAGGATGGCGCTTTGGCAGCTCACGGGACGACGAGCGTATGTTCCACCCGGATTTGCCGGAAGCGACAGGCACCTCAGCAACCGCCACACGCCCGGGCAGTCAGCTGGACATGCAATGAACTGCCAAGTGACATAACCGCCTTCGCCACTTCACCTCTCAGGAGGCGCCTCTTTCCGAAAAGGCGTAACCGCAACAGGAAAACTGTAATATATAGTGGGAACAGATGGGAACTGAGCGATCCAGGATGGACGGGTCATATGTAGTATGACCATAAGAAAACGCTTTTTCAGCAATGTGATTTTAGGGGGCTAAAAATGAAAAATCTGGCCTTTCCACTAGCAGCGCTTGGGCTTTCACTGGCTGCCACGAATGTTCTTGCAGACGACCTGTCAGATGTTATTGGCGGCTGGGTCGTCGATTCGCATACCTGTGAGGATTATTTCGAAGAACGCATCGAAATCCGCATGAAAATTTCACAAACGAAGATCTCCTACTGGGAGACTTTCTGCGACATTCGCCGAACCAAAAGAAAAGGAAACGAGGTCGACTTGATCTTGCTGTGCTCCAGCGAGGGTAGCGAATGGGAAGGCAGGGAAAAGCTGAGGGTGCTTGAACCCGACAAGATTTATCGCCCGGAAGCAGACACGACATACCGTCGCTGCGAATAGGTCCTCCGGCCGGGTTTCGCAATAATCACATGGGCTTAACTGCTCATCTGCCATGGTCCGAAAGCCATTTTCGGGCGCGTAGCCATGTTCTCGCGACATCGGCATCAGGCATGTTGCGTGCGACCGCGGCTTGCCTTTTTCTAGTGGCTGCCGCCAGCCTGTTTCGGCCCTCCGCCTGAAAGAGACCGGAGGCGATGGCGAAGTGTTTCAAGGCCTGGGCATGGTTTGGTTCCTCCGGTCCGCCCTGAACGCCCGCGAGGGGCCCCAGAGCGCTGAGTAGAGCAAATCGGAAATGCTCTTCAGCCATCAGAGATTTATCGATCCATTCGCTCACGGCATCAAGAAGTACAGGTCTTGCGAAATGCAATGCGATCAGTTCCTTATCTCTAGCATCCTCCCAGGATGGATCATTAGCCCCGTTTTCAGTTGTCTCCGGTTCTTGGTAGGTCCATCTCATCTCCGCGTCGCTCAGATCGCGAAATCGGCGGGCGTCGGACAGTAGAATGAAGTCGTAGGTGCGAAGCAGCCGTGCCGTATCCCATATCAGCACACTGTAGGTGCGTTTTTGGAAGTTGAACTGGTCCGACACGGTCAAGATCTTCTTGTTGTTCCGGCTGATGTCAAAGCTGTGCAGGTTTACGAAATGTAGATCGTTGCCGCGTTTACGGAATTCGTACCCCCGGAGCCCGGCAACCGTTTCACCGCTGGATGCATTCCAGATACGGGCTGCGCTTTTACTTTCGCCCGCGATATCTCCGATGATATATTTGCCGTCGAAAAGAAATTTCACCCGGGTAACGTCTTCCCCTCCCTTAAGCCGGACACGTGTGTATTCCGGGTTGTCGTCCCCGTCGGGCGTTCTGAAAATGCTGTTTCCCATGGCGAGCAGAGTGCCGTCCGGCGAGAATTCAACGTTGCGGAGCGTGGAAGTTGTGCGGAAAACGCTGACGGGCTCGGCATTGTCCGTGTTCCAGAACCAGACCGAGTTCTCGTTGCTCCAGGTCACGAAACGATCCCCGTCGGGATGGAACACCGCCTCGTGGACATATTCCTCATGTCCGTCATAGCTGCGGACCTCCGTCACCGGATCCAGGTCCCAGAGCCGAACAGTACCGCCTTCGGTCGTTGTGACCAGTTGTGTCCCGTCGGGACTGAATCTGGCCGAATAGACCTGCGTTTCATGCCGCGGCAGATCACTCGCGAGCTCGCCGGTGTCGAGATCCCAGATCCTTACCCGCCTGTCCGTCGCGAGGGCCATCTGCGTGGCGTCGTGGTTGAAGCTGATATCGCTTTCGTAAATTTCTGCGTCCCCGGCCTCGATTGTCGCGAGTTTGGATCCTTCAACTCCATCGAATACCGACAGGACACCGTTCAGCGGCCTAGATATCAGGCGCAGACCGTAGGGCCCCTTCTTAAGCGCGACAATACCTTGCTCCACCGGCTTCGGTTCACGCAGGAGCGCACCGGTCTCAGCACTTCTGAGTTCTATTCCTCCACTGTCTCTGGCAACGACAAGCGCATCCGTCCTTGTGTCGAAGGCTGCGAACAGCTTTTCGGACGCATGTGGAATTACTCTCGCCGAAAAATTTCCGGTTTCGGTGCGCCAGAGGCGGACTGTTTCATCGTCCGATGCAGATGCGACCCTTTTCCCGTCCGGCGAGAAAGCGACATTCCACACCGAGTCCGTATGCTCCGAGAATGTTGCAAGAAGATCGCCGGACCCGGCGTCGAAAATGCGAACCCTATTGTCCGAAGACCCTGTGGCCAGCCGAGTCCCCGCCCTGTTGAAGACGGCGTGGCGGATTTTTCCGAACTTACCCGGCAGCATTGCGACAAGTTCACCAGTTTCAGTGTTCCAGATACCGGCCTTTTCCTGCGTCGTGGTGATCGTCAGAAGCTTGCCGTCCGCGCTGAAGCCGGCGAACCAGCTTTCGGGCATCTCCTCCTTCAGGAGCTTCGGCAAATTCATTTTGTCCGTCCGCCAAATCAAGGCCCGACTACCAAGCACAAGTGTCAGCATGGACTGGCCGTTCGGACTGAATACGACCTTGTCGATTTGCTTCAGCCCGACAGAAAATATCGATATGCGTTCCCCTTCAAGTGTCCAGCGCTCCCCTTCGCCACTGCCGGATGCAGTCACGACCTCAGAGCCGTCACCCGCAAAGGCCGCATCGAACACACCATTGTCAGGAAAGGAAATCGTGCCTATCTGAGACCCGTTTTCCGCATTCCAGATTCGCACACTGCCGTCTTCTGATACCGTGAGACAATGTAATCCATCCGGACTGAATACGGCCTTGTTGACGGCACCCGTATGGCCCTTGAGAATAGCCTGCATCTCTCCGGTATTGCTGTCCCACAGACGCGCCGTGCCATCATGAGACGCCGTCAGGACGGTCGAGCTGTCGGGACTGAACGATACCTGCGTGACCATGTCCGCATGTCCGGTCAGTCGCGCATAGGGGATTCCCGTCGCGCTCTCCCGGAGGATTGCCGTTTCATCTGTCGAGGCCGAAACCAGACGAAGTCCGTCCGGGCTGTAGGCAACCGCGTTGACGATGTCTGAGTGTTCATCCAGTAGAGCTATGTCATGCTGCCTGTCATAGGCTTCCGGAAGAAAATCGTATAGTTCGCTCACCAGCGGCCGGTCGCCCGGTGCATCCTTTGCACTTGGAAGGCCTGCCAAAGCGATGCGGATGGCCGAATTGGGACTTCCCGCTTCAAGTGTCGTTTCCGCCTTTTCGAGCAGGAAACGGGACTGGCTAATCTGAGCTGTCCTGAGCTGCTTACGGGCCTCGGCACGTTGGGTCACAGCGATGTTTCTCTGCTGAACCGCGAGGGCGGAAAGTCCGCTGGCCACCAGCGCACCGGCGAGAGACGCGGCGATGACATACCACATGCGGGTGCGGCGGCGCTCCTCGTCCCTTTGCTTCAGGTCGTCGTATTTCACGCCCAGAAGACAGGCGGCAATCCGCAAAAACTCGTTTCTTTCCAGCTCCTTCCGGCTGATATCCGTTCGGGGGAGCACATTCGCGGCGATCGGCTCGCGCGCCTCGTCCTGCCAGGACGTCACTTCGCCGGCGACGATCTCCAGCGGCAGCTGCGTCAGCGGAGCGGGAAAGGATGTTTCCGGTTCGCCGTCAATCAGAAGTGCAATGATTTTGTCGCTGCGCCCAAGGGCATGGAATTGCCTGATCTCCTCACAAACCCAACGCGACAGCGGTGTCTCCGGCGAACAAACGACAATCAGATATTCCGATTTTCGTAGGGCATCGCGTATCTGGTGGCTGAGATCGCTGGACGCCGGGATCTCGTCCTCATCCCGGAACACCTTGCCAAGTCGCGCCGGCAAGTTGCGCTTCCTGAGAGCTCTCGGTGTTCTGAATCGCTCTATCCTGTCCAGAAGCCACTTGGCCCATTTTCGGTCTTGATCCAGGTGACGGTAGCTGACGAAGGCACAATATTCATATTCCTCAGTGATGATCTCCATTGCGCTTTAACCCAATCAGAAGCTTTAAAAATTCGACTTTGTATTTTTTATTTCCGCAATATTCGGGGTTCACCCCGTCGATTTCTGAACTGCGCGATGCCAGCGCACATCTCATTCATCATTTGCAACCCAGTCCGATCGGTCAACCGGCGCTCCGCCAATTTCAATGCAAAACAGAACCTCTTCTTTGAGCGAAGCCAGGGGCGCGACGTCCTAGATTTCCCATGCCGGCCAATGAATCCGGCGGTCGATTTCGCATTCTGCAAAGGAGTAACGCCATGACTGAAGGCTCGCCCGTCATCGATCTGTCCACCATCTGGAACAAGCTCGACCAGAAACAAACCGAGCCGTTTTGCGCGGATATGGTTCACCCAACCAGGAACACCCCCGGTCAAGATGGCTAGCCCCCCTCTCGCCGACTGATTTGCCAGATTCCGATCTTTGAGGCTGTCTGCGTCCATGTCGAATACCGGGAAACCTGTACACGGGGCTATTCAGATCGACCAGCTGATGGTCGTTGGTTATTTCCGGGGAGATGTCCGAAAACGGTACAGGCTCGATAATGACGGGAATGATGGCCTTCGACCACATTTTGGCAGTGCGGAATTCCGTCATGCACCAGCTCGAATCAAGCCAGTTTCTCGACAGAAGCAGCATGACGACTTCGCAACGGTTCGCGGCAGCCTTCAACTGCGCCTGCCAACTCGCGCCACCCGTCAGGCCCCTTTCCGGGTCGAAATCCAGAAAAACATCGTCCCAGCCCCGATCCCGCATCCACTGCTGAATTGCCAGAGCCTTATCGTTATCCGCACTCGAATGACTTATGAAAATTCGGCTCAAACGAGAAATTCCCTACGGATCTAAAAAAGACGCTGAACAGGAAACTAAAACACGTCAAATGCGAGGTCTAGTAGCGTCGCGGACGGATAAACCGCACCTTCCGATGAAACCAAATCGTTCCCAGAACGTTAATTGGGTGGAGGTGCTGTTATGACGAACAAATCGCTGAAACTCTGCGCCGCGACCATTGCCGTCGCCCTCGGTATGACGGTGAGCGTGACCGCGTCCCTGATTGCCGATGAAGCGGGATCGAAAGAACACGCTGAAAAGGCGGTCGTGACCAATCGCGATGCAAAAACCGATTTTCGCGCCGAGCTCGACGACGTGAATCGGATGGAGATCCGGTGCGTTTCCCAGGCACAAACAACCACATGCACGGGATGGCCCGTAGCTCAAGGGTTCCAGGTAAGCGGCCTTTAGAGCATCGGGACAGCCGATTAAGAAAAAGCCCGTCTGCTTTCAGGCGGGTTTTTCTTTGTGCGAATGCGGGTGAAATGACCCAGCCTTAGCAGGCAAAGCCTGAAAAACGGAGCAGGTCGATCTGATCAGGACGGTTCGGACGGCACCGTCTCAATATTGGCGATCACCGTGCCGGCGATGAGAAGTGCGGGCACTGCGATAAAGCCGCCGACCGGACCCCAGAGCCAGATCCAGCCGGCCAAGGCGAGGAACACCAGGAACGGATTGAGCGTCATGGTGCGCCCCAGAACATGCGGCGTCACGATCTGGGCTTCCAGCAGGTTTAGGCCCAGATAGGCGAGCGGCGGCAGAAGGATTGCAGGCGCGGTGTCCGCGGTCGCAAGTCCGACGCCGGTGAGCACCACGGCCATCACTGCAGGGCCGATATAAATCACGTAGTTCAGGACGCCCGCCATCATCCCCCAAAGAAGGGGTGACGGTACACCGAGAGCGAACATGACCACCGAGACGGCCAGGCCGAGCGCGATATTGACCAAGGTGATCGACAGCAGATAGCGCGACACCTTGTCTTCCACTTCCAGAAAGGTGCCCGCGACGCGCCGGCGCAGGCGCGGGGCAACGCAGCGCGACAGCACCGCGTCGCGGAACTCGTTCCGGGTCGCGATGAAGAAATACATGCTGGCGAGAAACAACACGATCTGCGCCATCAGTGCCGGCGCGAAATAGACGACGCTTTCGACAGCGGACGTGTCGTCGACATTCACCTTCATGCCTGAATTCTGCCCCATGGCCTGGCGAAGCTGCTCCTGCAGGCCACCAACCGAAGCGAAGATCCCCTTCCAGCTCGTCAGCTCCGACTGCAGCCGCGACCAGATCTCCGGAAGTCTGTCCATCCAGTCGGCAAGCGGAACGGCGAAGCCGGTGGCGGCGATGGCGATCAGGGCAAGGAAGATCAGAACCGCGGCAAAGGCCGACACCCATGGCGGAATGCCGAACTGTTCGATCCGGTCGGCCAACGGCCCGAACATCAGCCCGATGACGATCGCCAGGGCGATGGGTGCGAGGATCACCTGCGCATATTCGAGAACGCCCACCACCGCGATCCCGCCGAGAAGGATGAGCGATACTCTTGCGGCGGTGGCCGTTTGGGTTTCAAAATCAGAACTGGGCAAGACCTGACGCGCCTCCCGAGAGGTTTCCATTCATTGGAGAAAACGCCCGAGAGCCGCCAAAGTTCCATGACGCCCGCCAGGACGTTCAATGTCCCAAAGGCGGATGCCTTACTCGTCCTCGTCGCGCCCTTTGGCGCGGGTGGTTCCTGCAGGTCGTTCGAAAGCGCGTTTCATGTGATCCCGGGTTCCGATATTCCGGGCGAGATTCCCGCCTGCCCGGCCGCCGTCGAATTCCAGATCTTCGGCGAGGGTCAGGGGGTCCTCCAACTGTTTCTGCCGTTCACCCTTGCTGCGCTCTTGCATGGCTCAAGCTCCTTTTCGGTTAACACCTGTTTTCCAAATGCCTGGCAAGCCGAATGGTTCCCTGCGAAGGGAACGCACGATGAGGATTTCCGCCAAAGGGAGAGAATGGTTCAACGTCGCAGGTCGCAGGATAGAAAGAAACGGGGTCTCGAACCGGGTCCGCGCAACCGCATGCGGACAATTCAAAGCGGTATGATCATCCGGACCGTCATGCCGTTTGGACGGAACGTGCGGTCAATGGTGCCGCCGAGTTCCCCACGGATATTGGCGTCGATCAAACGGGACCCGAAGCCGGTTCCTTCCGGTTCGCTGATTGTCTCAACAGATGTCTCGATCCAGTCCAGCTGCAATCGCTTCGACTTGCCCGATCCTGTGAACTGCCAGTTTACGAGGAGATCGCCGTTGTTGGTGGAGATGCCGCCGTACTTGAGTGCGTTGGTGGCCAATTCATGGAAGGTCAGTCCGAGCGCCTGGGTCGTGCGCTCATCAAGCAGGATCTGCGGACCCGTGATCTTGTCCTGGCTTGTGCTGCTGCCGAAGACCTGTTCGAGTTCCGTGTTGAGAAGCTCGCGCAGATCGGCCCGCCGCCAGTGGGAACGGGTCAGCATATCCTGCGCGTTCGCCATGGAATTGAGCCGCGCGGAGAACGATTGGGAGAACTCGTCAATCGTTTCCGAATTGGCTGCCGTCTGCCGGGCGATTGCCAGAACGCGGGCGATCGAATTCTTGATGCGATGCTTCATCTCCTGAAGCATCAGGTCCTTTTCCTTGGACGATTTCTCCGAGACCCGGCGTAACTCGTTTGCCGCCGCCACCGACTTCAGCTGGGAGCGGCTCGCCATGGTAAGTGCGACCGCCAGGAGGAGCGAAACGCCTCCGATCAAGATGGTATAGAAATGATGTGTCCTGGTCCGGAAGTCAGGCGTCGCCTGCACCTTGAAGGTCCATTGCCGACCGGCCATGTCGACGACCTTCTCTGCGACATGGCCCTCATAGGCGTTGTCTTTCTCGTACCCGGCGGAGCGGAACAGCAGGCCGCCGGTTTTACCCGTCCTGTCGCCTTCTTTCAGATCATCCGTCGTATCTGATGTTTCTATCTTGACCGGCAGTTTCGGTGCGGTTTCCAAGGCGGCCTCATGCAGATCTCCCGCCCGAAACGGCGCATAGACGAAGCCGTCCACCCTGCCCGGCGACGCGCCTAGCGAGAACGGGACGTAGACCAGAAACCCGGCCTGTTTGAGCGAGGTAATTTCCTGAACCAGCTGGATAGGAGCGCTTGCCTTCGGCTCGCCGCTCGCAATCGCGGCCTGCATGGCGTGCCTGCGGTGCTCCTCACTGAACATGTCGTAACCGAGCGCCACCCTGTTGCGCGCGTCCGAAGGCTCCAGCAACACGATCGGCGTACGAAGATCCTGGTCGGTTTCGGGCCAGACTTCACGATCGAGCCCATAGTTTCTTTGCAGATCGCCTGCCGCCTCAGCCTCATTGCCGGTCGTGACCAAGCGCGCATAGCCGATACCACGGATCCCTTCAAACTCACCTTCCAGATGAAGACCGTCGACAAAACGCGCAAAGGCCCCCCTGTCGGCCTGTCCAGCCTCGGTACCAAAGGTATGGGCATTGAAGAAGGAATGCGTCGAAATCAGCAGCGTGATGTGCTGGCTCACACGTTCAACAACCCGGTCTACGGCGTCGTTCGCAAGGTTCTCGAACCGAATACGGTCTGCCGTTTCCTCTGCATTGTAAACGACAGCGGTCATCCCGGCACCTATCATCGCAACAGCGACAAATACGACCGGCGGCAAATAGCGGATCAATTGGCGACTTTCCTGACTATAATGATCACCTTTACATGTATCATTTTCTTCTGCCAATAATTTTCGTCACCAAAATAATTAAATCCGACTCCTTTCACCGTTTCCTGAGAAAGATGGAACTTCTGCGCTGCGGGGGCGTTTTAATAACAGGAGCACGCGTGTGCTCTTCCTAAAAGACAGGAGAAAGCCATGAACTGGAATCAAATCGAAGGTAATTGGGACCTCTTCAGGGGCAAGGTTCAGGAAAAGTGGGGCAAGCTCACCGGGGATGATCTCGATGTCGTTGCCGGCAACCGCAAGCAGCTCGCCGGAAAGATCCAGGAGCGCTATGGAATTGCGCAGGAAGAGGTCGAACGGGAGATCGACGACTGGTTGACCCGACACTAACCCTTTCGGATCCGTTCCATACGGACTGAATGCGAAGCGCCCCGCGCCCGCCATATAAAGGGCGGTGCGGGGCGCTTAATTTTCCATCATCTCAGTCGCCGAAACTTAAGCGGCAGCGTCGACAGTTTGATCGAAGAACAGGGCCTGACTGATCAGGGCTTTTACCATTTCCGGGTTGAACGGCTTGGTGATCAGGAAGGTCGGCTCGGGCCGTTCGCCGGTCAACAGGCGTTCGGGAAATGCGGTGATGAAGATGACCGGGATATCGTTGGCCTGGAGAATGTCCCTTACTGCATCGATACCGGAACTGCCATCGGCGAGCTGAATGTCGGCCAGGACCATCTTCGGCTGGGTCCGGTTGAAGAGTTCGACAGCCTCCTTGTGGGTCCGGGCAATGCCCGTCACCTGGTGGCCGAGCTCCTGGACGATGTGCTCGATGTCCATCGCGATCAGCGGTTCGTCTTCGATGATCATGATCTCGGTCGCGATCTGACGGGAAATACCCTCCGCAGCTTCTGTCAGAAGTTCATCGATCCTGTCCGTGGAAACGGATAGGATTTCCCCGGTTTCCGCGTGGGAGAATCCTTCGACCGATGTCAGCAGAAAAGCCTGGCGGGCCGGCGATGGCAGCATGGCGAGATTGGTGCTCGCGCGCTTTTCCCAAGCATAGGGCGACTCGCTCTCGGGAACATCTATTTGTGTGGAACCGTAGAGGGACGCAAACAGTTTATAGACGGAGACACGGTCGCTGCTGGTCTCCGGAAAGCTGCCGACATCCGCAATCAGCGTCTCGAGCGCGGCTGCGACATAAGCATCACCGGACTTTTGCGTTCCGGTCACTGCCCTGGCGTATCGACGCAGAAAAGGCAGATGTGGCGCAACGCGGGTTGAAAGTGACATGTGTGACTCCTTGTTTGCCCGACCGGGCATTCAACAACAAAGAAACGAACGAGAAAAAGAAAAGTTCCATCCGTTTGAACTTTTTTTCGCCATGACCGATAATGATGGGATCGATGTATTGGCCTGTCACTAAGGATTGAGCGTTTTCTCCATGAACGGATCGAAAAAACCGGCAGGCCGGCCGTCACACACCCGGATGACCTCGGGTTCCTTCCAGAAGACTCAGGAAACAATTACGCTCAAACTGCGTGAATATTACGATGCCGTCGAGGATGAAGGAATTCCCGACCGGTTTCTCGATCTCCTGGAAAAGCTCGACGAAGCCGAGAAAAAAGCCGAAACAGACGTCGGGGAAGCGGGTCGGGAATGACCGGCGCGGGCGACGGCGCCTCACCGGATTTCAAACGGGATATGCTGGCCCAGTTGCCGGCGTTGCGTGCCTTTGCCGTCTCCTTGTGCGGACGGCACGATCAGGCGGACGATCTCCTGCAGAACACCATCCTCAAGGCCTGGTCCAATCAGGAGAGTTTCACCCCCGGCACCAACATGAAAGCCTGGCTGTTCCGGATTCTTCGTAATGACTTCTACAGCGAATTGCGAATCCGTCGGCGGGAACTCCAGGACAGCGATGGGGAACACTCTGCGCAGCTAGCGGTGCATCCGGGGCAGCATGCCGCGCTCGATCTGAAGGATTTTGGCCGGGCGCTCGAAGCCCTTCCGTCCGACCACCGCGAAGCGATCATCCTCGTCGGCGCCTCCGGTTTCTCCTACGAGGAAGCCGCAGCCATTTGCGGATGCGCGGTCGGCACCTTGAAGAGCCGGGTCAACCGGGCCCGCGCCAGCTTGCGAGACCTCCTGTCCCTTGGGGAGGATGACGACTTCGGACCGGACACCACCTTTCCTGCAGGCAGTTCAGGAACGAAGTCCGTTTGACGAACTGAGGCGCAACGCCGGCGGATCCGGCGTTGCGCCCTGCTGAAGATTACGACCGGCCCTGAAGCCGGGTGCCATTCTATCAGTCGGCGGAAATCGCCCGCAACATCCACAGCGCTTTTTCATGGGAGTTGAGGCGTGCCGTCAGCATATCTTCGGTGACCACATCGCCCGCTTCGCCCGCCATTTCCGCGGCCTTGCGCATGGTCTTCACGGCTTCGCTGTGATCGGCGATCAGATCCTCGATCATGTCGATCGCCGATGTATTTTTCACTTCCGCGACCTTCGGCGCGAACGCGGCCGCATCGCCGAGCCGGACGGGAGCCAGGTGGCCGAGCGCGCGAATTCGTTCCGCGATGATGTCGGTTGCGGCAAACAGGGCGTTGTAGTGCTCTTCTGTCAACTCGTGCAGCGACTTGAACAGCGGCCCGACCACGTTCCAGTGGTAAAGATGGCTCTTGATCGTCAGGCGGTAAGTCGCCGCCAGAATATCGGACAATTCGGCAGAGATCTTGGTGAGGTATTTTTCGTCCAGACCGATGTCGAGTTTTTCGTCATGGGCCTCAACGTTGAGAACAGCAGAAATACCGGACATGGATAGTTACTCCTTCTTCAATTTGGCGTTCGTCTCCTGGCCTCCGCTCCGCAGGACTGCGAGCAGGGCCAGACCGCCGATCAGGGAAAATGTCAGTGCGCCCTTCGACTTCATCAGCGTCGGCAAGGCGGACACGGCAGCAGCGGTTGCCAAGGCGCGCCCCCTGTCGTGACGCTGTGCCCGACGGCGCTCGATCCGGTCGATCACCGCGAAAACGGCTATGAGCAGAGCCGCAACAGCAACCTGAACAGCTGCAATCAGAAAGGCGGCGTTGACCGCGCCGACGCTTGCAGCAAGATACAGGCCGCCACCGACCAGTGCAGAGACATAGGCGGTCACCAGCAGCAAGCCTGCGAGTGCGTAGACAAAAGCGTTGCGCTTTGCTCGCCGGACGGCTCGACTGACATCCGTGGACAGCACGGATGTCAGCAGCGGTATCAGCCGATACATGGCATCATCGCCGCGACGACCACACGGCCGCGATCAGGAAGCCGATACCCGCAGCAATCCCGAGCGACTGAAGCGGCTTGTCCCGGACCCGTGTCGAGATCGCCTCTTCCAGCCCGGAAAGTTCCTCGCTCAGGCTATCCAGGGTCTCCTGGGATGTTTTCGCAAGGTCTCTTCCGGTCTTGCTCGCTCGCATCTTGACCTCGTCGGTCTTACCCGCTCCATAACGGGTTATCGACTGGGCCAGTGCAGCGATGTCGCCGCGCAGGCGTTCGATGTTCTGTTCGATGGCCTCTGCATCCTGTGCGGTGCCTGTATCGGCATCAGCCGAGTTATTGGAAGCCGTTTTTGCTCTGGTAGCCATGGGATAACTCTCCTTGATTACATATTAGAACAACGCGCGCGCGCTCAATTCGTTCCACGAAATATTGAAATTGATGGAGAAAATGCCGGCAGGTGCCGGCATTTTCTGTCGTTCAGAGCGCGCGGTTCCGGCCCCTGAATGTCTGGCGGTTAGCTGTGGTCCGCCTTTCCGGTATATTCCGGCAGCGCCTCGAGCTGCTTTTGCGTGTATGCAGTGTAGATGCTGAATTCGCCGTCCGAATTCTTCCGGATTTCGATTTTCCGGGCGTCCATGGCGATCGGCTTTTCGCCGATACCGAGGAAACCACCGACGTCGATGATGTAGGATTTAATCATGCCTTTGTCGGTCACGATCACGTCGCTGACTTCGCCGAGTTCCTCATTCTTGACGCCGAAGACCGGAGCGCCGATCAGATCGTCCGCGTTGGCGACCTCGGCCTGGGTCACGGCCTGACCTTCGTCAGCCTTCTTCGACACGGACGCCATGTCCTTGATTTCATCGGTCACGGTCTTGATGTCGAGACTGGTGGTCTCGTCCTCAACCTCGAACATCGAACGGTCGAAGGCGGGCGCGTTTTCCAGCTCTTCCTTGGTGGCGTTGGTGGTCAGCCAGCGCGTACCGTCTCGCTCGGCCCAGGTGATGCGTTCGAAGTCGACGGCAACATCCTTTTCGCCGATGCCGAGGAAGCCACCGACACCGACGACCACGGCTTCCGCTTCGCCGTTCGGCGACAGAACGATGTCATTGACATCGCCGATGCTCTCGGCGTTTTCGCCGGTACCATTATAAAGCATCTTGCCGATCAGGGACGTCGCCAGGATCTGGCTGTGGGACGCGGCAAAGTAACCGTCAATGCTTTCCATCGGCTTTGCGTCCGGGGTCTTGGTAAACACGGAAACGCCGGTACCGGTCGCGCCCATCTGGCTTTCGGACTTTGTCATGGTTTCGGCCGCGAAAGCTCCCGTCGTCAGAGCGGCGGCAAGAGCGGTCGTGGTAAGCAGAGTGCGGATCATGATATGATCTCCCGATATGTCAGATTGGCATATTGGCCGCGCCGTGCAGGAGGTCTGGAAAACGGCCTGCATGGCGTGGCCCGGTGACACCAGAACAACCGGTGCGCCCAAAAATGGTTCCGGAAATTATTTTGACTTTCTGATTTTCAGCCGAGAATTCAGCCTGAGATTCTAAAGAGTTGCTCCCGGAAATGAGCGGTGCCGCGTTGCCGGAGTTTTTCTGCGCCAGACATCCAAAACAAGAAAAACGTCCTTCCGATCGAACCAAATCCGACCTGCGGCGTTGATCATGGGACAGCGCCTGTTGCGCTGACGCCCTTGAAGCCGGCCTCACCTCGAACAGCTGATGTTCGGCTTCTTGATGTGGAACCCGTCAAGTCGTCCCGCCCCGTCCGGGCTGTTGCCCTGGGATCCGGGACGATGCTGAAAGGAGTGAGAACATGTTTGGTTGGGCCATTACTTTTCTGATCGTCGCCCTGGTTGCAGCAGTTTTGGGCTTCGGCGGCATTGCCGGAACCGCCGTGAGTATCGCAAAGCTGATCTTCTTCGTGGCGATCGTCCTCTTCGCAATCTCGCTGGTCTACGGCCTGATTACCGGCCGCCGTCCGCCTGTTGGCTGATCCCGATGCGTTGAGTTTCCCCCTCCCTGAAACCGACGCAAAAAAACGCCGCAGCGCCCCTCGCGCTGCGGCGTTTTTTCTTATTTGAAGCAACCCGGGACGCTGCAGGAAAGGCTCTGGCTATCAGTGATTGGGCATTTCGAGACGCGTGACCATGTCTTCGTTCACGCAAGTTGCCGCCAGTTGGCCGAGATACGCACGAACCAGCCGCGAGCGCAGCACTGTCTTGCCATCAGCTTCGTCCAAAACGGCTTCCTCCATGTCGCCCCCTGAAATCCGGATCAGGATCGAAGTTCCGCCACTGACGTGAATGTCGATCACCTCACCGGGCTGCAGATGGTCGAACCGGTACGGCAGCAATTCCGCCAGGATAAAGGCCAGCGGGATCGCGCGATCCAGGTCGATGGTGGTTTCCGCATCCTCGTCCGCGAAGATCCGGACCGCGCTCCGCGAAACCATTGCCGGCTCGCGCAGCGTCTCCACCACTTCCCGGACCAGAGCCTCAACGGCGACGTCCGTGCCTTCGTTCGAGGCATAGGAAACGCGATAGGCGGCAGAGATCGACAACACCCTTTCCAGTGCCACGCGCAAGACCGCCTGTTCCTCCGGCAGTTTCGAATCCCGCCGCTGCATTGCAAGCAGGCTTGCGATCATCTGCAGGGTGTTCTTGATACGGTGGTGCAGCTCACGGGTCAGACGCTGCTGCTCCACCAGAGATGCTTCGAGATCTTTTGTCCTGTGATCAATCTGGTCCGCCATCATGTCGAAGGTCATGCCGAGGATGTTGATCTCGGCCGGGGCAGCTTCAAGCAACCCGACACGGGCGTTCGTGTCTCCCGAGCCGTATTTGCGGAATGTCGCGTAAATATGCCGGAGATAGCGCAGCAGGAAGCGCTGGATGCCGAACCGAAGGACAACAAAGACGACGGCGAGCAGCACCAGCGGCGGCAACAGGGCCTTGGCGAGGCTGAGCCAGGGCTCGAGAAATCTGTCCATCGGCCGCGCGCCGGTCAGGACGCGGAAATTCGTCCCGGGCAACGTGACCGCAGCGACGAGCCATCCGCCATCGGTGTCGAAAAACGCCTGATTTGGCTGGTGTTCCAGCTCCAGCCCGTGGACATACTCGAGGAATTCCGCTTCTTCCTGGACACCGTCGGTATGCGAAGCGATGATCTTGCCGTCTTCATCGAGCAGCGCAAAACCGATATCGCTGGACACGGTCGCCGCGATCGGCGCGCTCAACAGAGCTTCGGGCCTGAGGCCGATTTCGACGCGGATGCCGGTCGCCTTGTTGCTGCGCGAAAGCGGCAAGATGGAAACGCTCCGCTTGGCGGTGTCCCCAATTTCCCTCATCACCGGAACGTTCCGGCGCAAGGTTGCAGAACATATGGAACGGTCACCTGAAGAGACATTCAGCTCAATGGCCGGGCGCAGTTCCGTGCGCACCTGTTCAAACAGGGCAAGACAATCGTCGAAGGCGGCTTCCGGGCGGGTCGCCAGGGCCGCGGCGTAGCCTTCGGTCCGCGCCATGATCTTTGCGCTCGACTGGCCAATCAGACGGGCATAGTCGATGAATTGGGAAGGTTCTTCCGCCGCCCGACGCAAATGGTCGGAATAGGAAAACAGAAACGCCAATGCGGCGAGCGGCACGAGTGCCGCCGCCACATAGCCGAATAGCCGACGATCAAGACTGGTGCTCGTCGGAGGAAGTTTATTCCATGGCACTTAACTTTACCGCTGATACTGTGGACGCTGTCAGGGCTGCATGCACGGTCCTGTCGGGACCGAACTCGTCCGCGGACGTTACATCGAGAATCTCCGACAATCTGCTTCTGGCGCGATTCACCCGGCTCTTCATCGTGCCGACCGCGCATTCACAGATTTCCGCAGCTTCCTCGTAGGAAAAACCGGAGGCACCAATCAGGATCAGGGCTTCGCGCTGATCTTCCGGCAACTCGTCGAGCGCCCGTCGGAAATCCTCGAAATCGAGATGGCCGATCTGGCCCGGATGTTCGGCCAGCGTGCTCGAATACTGGCCGTCGACATCCTGCACCTCACGCTTTCCTTTGCGGTAGGCCGAATAGAAAGTGTTGCGCAGGATCGTGAACATCCAGGCCTTCATGTTGGTGCCGGCCTTGAAAGACCCGATCTTGCCCCAAGCCTTCACCAGGGTTTCCTGGACAAGATCATCGGCACGGTCGCCGACACCGACCAGAGAGGCGGCGAAGGCACGCAAGCTCGGAATTAAGGCAACGACCTCGTCGCGAAGCTCATCTGACATGGTGGCCATCAGCTATGCTCCTGTCCGTTGCTGGAATCGCTTTGCTTGTCCAGCTGACGCAGCAGGTCTTCAAAACGGTCCGGGACGGGCTGGGTCAGCACCTGATCGTAGTATGCCTTCAGCCGGCCACCGATGTGGGAATGCACTTCGTCATCCGTGCTTTTCCGCCTTCCCGTCCGGACATTTGTCTCGGTCATATCAGCCATGGTTGGCGTTTCCTTTTCTACATCGCGTCATGTGCCCGGCCCACCTCTCCTATGCCGGCATTTGACTTCCGACCCCGGATGTTCGGCCATACGCCTGTCCAGTCCTGCGGCAGAGGCGCAGTTTTCAGAACACGCGGAAGACCGACCTAGCGGAGCGATTTCCTGTCGACAAAACGCGGTGGAACGAATTTGGTTCCATCGAAATGAATTTTTTTTCGCAACGGCGGGTTTCACCTTGGTGTCCGCCGCTACGCGAGCGGTCTCCGGCCACAGCCGAAACATCGACCGGCCTGCACTTTCCCGAGGCCGGGTGATCAGGATCAGGCGTAGGACCGCCTCGACGGGCCGGCCACCAACCAAAGCAGGAAGCCGAGCACCGGCAACAGAAGGATGAGCACGACCCACAGAACCTTACTGCCGGTCGAGGATCCGGAGCCAACCGTTTTTACGATGGCATAGACATCCAGAATGAGGATCACGAGGCCTAGCAGGCCACCAACTTCAATACCCATGTTCCAATTCCTTTCACCTGGTTGCTAATCGAGGATACCGGCACAACCGGCGCTCCCTTAACCAATGCGCGAGTGCCGAATTGGTTCCAGCGGGAAAGGCGGGAGAACAAAAAAACATTCATTTTGCTCAGAGTTGGAACCGAGTGCGCGGCTTGGACGTTGTCCTTGAACACGATCTAAAGGAGACCTCGGATGTCGAACTTCAACAAACCCGGATCTGCCGCAACCGTTCTCGTTTCCCTTTGCCTGGCGCTTCCGTCGACTGCCGGAGTCGCCCGAGCCGATTGTCTGGGCGATGTTGAAACACATCGTTCCCTGCTGGAAAGAGGTCAGCTCGAAACACTCGATATGAACGGTGACAAGAAAAGCGACGGGATCGACGCCGAAAGGTCAGGCTCTTCGATCAACGATGCCGACGTCAATAAAAATTCGGACGCCGAAGATAGTCTGGAAGGCACCGTTTCCGTTGAGACGACGAGCAGGACTGTGACAGTGCCCGTTGGCGATGGAAAACCGCGCGAAAGCTGGTTTGGAAACCCATCGAACCTGAAGACCGTCGAGGGTTTTCTCGACAGCGCCGAAATCGCCGCGAAGGCGGGCGACGAGGAAGCTTGTCTGGAGCAGTTGAATAACGCCAGGACCGCAACGGCCGCGAAGTCGGAATAAACCGGCGGTCAGATATTCCCAACAATTGTCGAAAGGAGCCACTCATGTCGAACCTGTCAAACTTTTCCTACGATGAGATCCTGAAGGACCCACGCGCTCATTTTACCGCACCGGCAGACGTTCTGGACGCGCCGGAGTTGACGAAGTACGATCGCCTCATACTGCTGCGCCGCTGGGAACAGGACGAACGCGCCCTTGTCCGTGCGGCTTCGGAAGCTCCCATGACCGGTGGAGAAGAGACCATGCTGGACGACGTGCAGAAGGCAATTCGCCACCTGGAAGCCAATGTCTCGCGAGCCTGACGTGCGCCCGGGCGGGCCCGCCTCGAAAGGGAAAGACCGCGAATCCGGGGCAATGAGCGATGAAGTCAGGCTCAGCCATGAGGAAATGGAGATTGCCGACGAATTCGAGGACGTCCCGACGTCGGTTATTTTCGAGGTTATCCGGCGCGAGGGCGAGCATGAGCTCGCCCGGCCAATCAGCGCCTTGTGGTGGTCCGGTATCGCGGCCGGACTTGCAATCAGCACATCGGTTCTGAGCAAGGGGTTCCTGGTTGCGGTTCTGCCGCACGCAGACTGGACGCCCGCCGTTTCAAATCTGGGATACACGGTCGGCTTTCTGCTCGTGATCCTTGGGCGCATGCAGCTTTTCACCGAGAACACGATCACACCGATCCTGCCGCTGTTCCTGAACCCTTCCCTTCAAGCGCTCGGCAGGATCGGCAGGCTCTGGGGCACGGTCTTTGCGGCAAACCTTGTCGGGTGTGCAGCGGCGGCCACCGTTTTGGCCTTCGCCGGCATTGTGCCGGATGCCCAGTTCGAGGGGATCCTGGAAGTGTCACGCCATTATGCCAAGGCGGATGCGCTGGACCACTTCCTGTGGGGCATTCCCGCCGGTTTCCTGATCGCGGCCCTGGTCTGGACCCTTCCCCGCATGGAAAGCGCAGGCGAAGTGTGGATCATCATCATCGTGACTTATGTCATCGGTGTCGGCGGCATGTCCCACGTGGTGGCCGGCTCAACGGAACTTTTCATACTTGTCGCCCATGGCGAACTCAGCTTTGCGAAAGCTGTTTTCGGCGGCATCCTTCCCGCTTTTGCCGGAAACGTTGTCGGCGGCACCGGGATCTTCGCAGCCCTCACCTATGCCCAGGTCAGGGAAGAGATCTAGGATACGAACGCAGGCAACGGCGCCGGTTTTGCGCCGAATGCTGAACAGGCATGTTACCGGCGCGGAACTGTCCTGTTTCGCGCCGGTATCAGAACCGCTTTGGCCCTTCCCGTCCGGACGGGCCTTAAATGCCCGCAAAACCGGCCCGGGCCGTCCAGTAGTCCCAGGCCCGTGCCAGAGGCATCTCGCTCAGGAGCATTGATCCGGCCTTCTCGATTTCGCCGGGCGCCAGGTATTTGGGCGCACCGAGCGGCAGGGTCTTGAGGATCAGCTCGGCATTGTCCTTCATATAGATGGAAATCATGCAGATCGCCTTCAGGTCGGGCGCGGCGCAAATCGCGCCGTGGCCGCGCAGAAGGGCAGCGCGGCCGCCGCCGAGCGCCTTGGCCAGCGAATGGCCCATTTCCAGGCTGTCGACCAGCATATTCGTATCGCCGAATTCCGGCTGGCTGTCCCACACGGGCACATCCGGCCCCATGACCGAGGCCATGTGGAACACCGGACGAAGCGGCGTGTCGGTCACCGAAAAGGGAATAACCGAGCGCGCATGGTGATGGGAGACGGAATTGACGTCGGGCCGCGCCATGTAGATCGCGCCGTGGATGAACCGTTCGGCGTAGGGACGTCGGTTGTCATCGGAAACCAGGGTTCCGTCGAGTTCGAACTCCATGATGTCGTCGCGGGTGACCACCTCCGGGCTGCGCGACCGCGACAGCAGGAACCGGTCCGGGTTGGTGGGATGACGCACGCTGACATGGCCGAAATCGTCGATGACGTCTTCGCGTGCAAGAATGCGGTTGGCCAGAACGAGGTCGCGGATCGCGTTCTCGACAAGTCTCTGATCAGTCATTGTTTCCTCCTTGGGTTATCTATCATCGGTTCAGGCTCCGGCGGCGATCATGATGACCCCGACGGTCGCCAGGGCCATCGCAACCAGAATCGGCCTGGATGGCAGGGTTTCTGTCTTGAAAACCAGAACGGCGAGAGCGGCCGACAGATAAACTTCGACCGAGTTGATGAAGGCGACGCGGCTTACATCCGTATGTAAAAAGGCTGCGAACTGGGAAATCTGGCCAACCGACATGCAGAAGGCGGCCAGAAGCTGCCACGGATCCGGCCGAGCAAAGGAGCGCCAGACCAACGACCGGAAACGATTGCTCACAAGGCAGCCGCCAGCATAATGCAGCAACGCGATGAGCGATCCGACCAGAGCGCCGAAAAAGGGATTGGGAACGTCTTCAAGACCCAATTTCCGGGCGATGAAGCTGGCGGCATAAAGGGCTGCCGACAGAATACCGAAAGCCAGTCCGCGCGAAATGCCCGTGCTGTCGAGCCCGGCATCCGCAGAGATTTTGATCGCCCGGCGATTTTCCATATAGAGGAACACAAAGCTTGCTGCGATCAGGACCATGCCGGCCCCGGCCAAAGAGGAAATTCCTTCCCCCAGTATCAACCAGGCCAGCAGAAGCGCGAGAAAGGGCATCAGCCGGCGCGTCGTCGACGCGCGCACCACGCCCGCATACTCGATTGACTTGAACAGGGTCGTCCGGCCGCAGATCGTTGCCAAAACCCCGGAAACGGCGAACCAACCGGCGGCTATCCATAGCGGATCATGAAAGCTCGTCAGGCTGATCGACTGATGTGACACCGACCAGGCGACCACAGACAGTGCCGCGGTCATCACTGCCGATAAAAAGACACCACTCTCGCCGCCGCCCGAACGGGCCCCCCTGGCGATGGCAACGCCGGCAAAACTGAAGGCCAACGCAGAAAAAAGCGCCAGGAGTTCTCCGGTCAAGGGCAGACAACCGACGTTTGGTAACCCGCTTTCTTCATCTCTCTCCCCAGGTCGGATCAATCGGCGAAAACCCGACCAGTTCGCCTGACGGCAACCGCCGCGCCTTCCCATGCGCTTATTATTAGAAAACTAAGGAAAGATCATTTAGTCCAGTTTTTTCCTCATGTCGAGGGTTCTACAACCCTTTGTTTCAAACGAAAATATCGAATTGACAACGGCCTTTGACAGGTCATATGGTTCTTAGATTAGCAATCTAATCATTGCTTAATAGGGAGGAAATCAATGCGATCTTCATTTGCACGCGGCCTTGCGGCCGCGACCATGCTCGTGCTCGGCGCTACGTCTGCAGCGACGGCACAGACCTACAACCTCACACTTTGCGGTGCGAGCCCTGGCGGCCTTTGGAGCCTTCTCGGCGCAGGCATCGATGCCGCGGTCAAGAAGTCGTTCCCCGGCTCTACCATCACCTATCAGACGTCCGGCGGCGGGCTGGCCAATGTCGCCCTTCTCAACCAGAAAAAATGCGACCTGGCGATTATCCACGACGCGGAAGCCAAGGCTGCCATCACCGGCCGGCCGCCTTTCAAGACGCCGATCGACAGCATGGCGACGATCGCGCAGCTCTACACCTGGGCGCCGATGCAGGTGATCGTCAATGCCGATTACGCCAAGGAGCACGGGCTCACCACGTTTGAGGACATCGCCGCGAAAAAGCTTCCGGCGCAGATCGTTCTCAACCGGCGCGGCAACATTGCGAGTTCCGTCGGCGAATCCATGCTGGACGCGATCGGCGCAAGCCCGGATACGATCGAGTCCTGGGGCGGAAATGTACAGTATGCCGCGTCCAGCGAGCAGGGCGATCTGATGCGCGACCGGCGCGCCGACATTCTGATCAACTCCCTGTTCGTCAACCACAGCTCCATTCGCGAACTCGCCTCCGCGATCGACGTGGTGCTGCTGCCGATCACGGACGCAACTGCCAAGAAGGTGGTCGACGAATGGGATATCCAGCCGTTCATCATTTCGGCTGAAGCCTATGACTGGAACGATCATGACACGCTGACCGTCACGCTTTCGGCCCAGCTGTTCGTACGCAAGGATGCGGATGACAAGATGGTGGCGGATATCACCAAGGCGCTGACCGACAATGCCGCCGAACTCCAGGGCGTGCACAAGGCGATGGCGCCGCTCGACGTGAAGCTGATGTCCGCGGCAAAGGCGGTTCCGTATCACCCGGCGGCCGTTGAAATCTACAAGAACGCCGGTCACTGACCTGATTTCAAGTTCAAGCGCAAGGCGCGGGCAATACCCGCGCCTTCATGCGCCAGAACATCAAACAAGGACGGTCAAAGTCAGTGTTGAATTTCTTTTTTAGCACCGGAGCGCGGCGCAGACCTGGCGGCTGGCTCGGGAAAATCATCAAGGCCTATGCTGCGGTAACCTCGGTATGGGTCATCTATGCGGCCGCCTTTTCGCGCGAAGATGCTCTGACCCTGATCATGACGTTTTTCGCGCTGATGCTGGTCCTGACGTTCCTGTTGATCGGTCCGTCACCGAACTCCGACAAAAAGCGCGTCTCCCTGCCCGACTGGCTGTTCGCCGGGCTGTCGATCCTGACGGGCGCCTATTTCGTTTCCCAGGCGGACATGATCGCTCAACGGATCACGCTTCTCGATCCGCTCAGCACTTATGACGTCGCCTTTGCCTCGATCATTCTCCTTCTCGCCATCGAATCGATGCGCAGAACCGTCGGGATGGGCCTGACGGCGATCGTGATCGTGTTCCTGGCCTATAATCTCTTCGGCGACCGGCTCGGTGGCGTGCTCGGTCACGGTGAAATCTCCTACGAGCACTTCCTCGATATCACCGTGTTCACGACCGACGGCCTGTTCGGCGTTCCGCTAAGGGTTGCTGCAACCTACGCCTTCCTGTTCGTCCTGTTCGGCACGGCCCTGTCCAAGGCGGGCGGCGCGCAGTTCTTCTACGACCTGGCGGCCTATCTGACCGGCCAGACCCCGGGCGGCCCGGCGAAAATCGCCGTCATCTCATCCGGCCTTTACGGCACGATTTCGGGAAGCCCGACGTCCGACGTGGTGACGACGGGAAGCGTCACCATCCCGATGATGAAGAAAATGGGATACCGCAGTACCTTCGCCGCGGCCGTCGAAGTTGCCTCTTCCACCGGTGGCAGCCTGTTGCCGCCTGTTATGGGGGCGGCAGCCTTCATCATGGCCGAATACACCGGCATCGACTACGTCGACATCGCCATCGCGGCCGTCATTCCGGCGCTGCTTTATTACCTTCCGATCTATGTCCAGGTCCATTTGCGCGCCAAAAAGGAAGGCCTTGCCGGCGTCGACCGGTCACAGATCCCCTCTCTGAAAGAGATCTTCCGTGAGGGCGGTCTGTTCTTCATCCCACTGATCGTCATCAGCTGGGCACTGCTGGACGGATATACCCCGACGTACAGTGCCGTCTATGGCGTGACCGCCGTTCTGGTGGTCTCCATGTTCCGCAAGTCCACCCGGCTGTCACCGTTCGCCCTTTACGACATCCTGTCGGAAACCAGTATCCGGATGGTCGCGGTCGCCGGTGCCTGCGCGGCCGCCGGCCTGGTGATCGGCGGCATTACCATGACCGGTCTGGCGTCGAAGTTCTCGACGGTGGTGTTCCTGATATCGGGGACCAACATCCTGTTTTCCCTGGTCATCGCAGCCCTTTTGACCACACTTCTGGGCATGGGCATGCCGACGCCCAGCGCCTACATCCTGGCGGCGGTGCTGATTTCGCCGGTGATGCACAGCCTGGGGATCGACCAGATGGCAGGCCATCTGTTCATCCTGTATTTCGCGGTCATGTCCGCGCTGACGCCACCGGTCGCGGTGGCGGCCTATGCGGCCAGTGCGATCGCGGACGAGAACCCGCTGGCGATTGCCGCCCAATCGGTGAAGATCGCGATCGGGGCCTTCCTGATCCCCTTCGCCTTCATTTCGAACCCGGCGCTGCTGCTTGAGGGATCGATCTGGGAGATCGGTTTTGCGATCGCGAACGCCATAGTCGGGCTCGTCTTCATAGCTATTGCGGTCGAAGGCTATCTCGATACGACCCTGACGCGGATACCGAGACTGCTGTTCTTTACCGGTGGGGCAATGATCCTGTTCGGCGGCTATCTGGTCAGTGCAATCGCGGTGACGTGTCTTGTGGCGGCTTATGCATGGCACCGTTATTTCAATGCCTCCGGCGAACATGCACCGACGGCAGCGATGGCGACCAGGCCGGTTCTCGGATCGGCCGACGAAGATCGCTAGGTTTTTGCCAACGACGACCCCCGCGCCCGCTCGGCGCGGGGGCCGCTTCTGTCGCGATCAGTAGCAGGAACCAAAGGCGCGCTTGACCTGCCCCCTTACAAATGAAAGGAAAAGCAGTCGCAACACGTTACTGAAAAAGGTTCCTATGACTGATCCGAAGACCGGGAGCCAAAACGAACTCGAAGGTCACGACGACGAACTGCTGCCGTTCGAAAAGAGCATCGGCTACCAGATCCGCACGACTCATCGCCTGATGACGCGGTACCTTCAGCAGAAGATCACGCCTCACGGTGTCACCGTCGGCATGTGGTATTTTCTACGGGTGCTTTGGCGTCAGGACGGCCTCACACAGCGCGAACTGTCCCACATCGTCGGAACGATGGAGCCGACAACGCTGACCGCGATCAAATCCATGGAGCGCAAAGGCCTTGTCAGGCGGGTAAAGAACGGGACCGATCGGCGGAAGATCAATATTTTTCTCACCGAACAGGGACGCGCGCTGAAGGACGAGCTTATCCCGCTTGCCAAGGAAGTCGTCGACGATGCCGTCGACGGGTTTTCCGATCGGGAACGGGCGGCGATGCTGGAATATCTCGCGGCCATCCAGAGCAATCTGCAAGAACTCATCGACGGCGAAGCGGCGAGCGTCGTCAGCTGAAAGCCGAAGCCGGTTCAACTCAACCGCGCCATAAAGCCGTCGAGTGGCATGACCTCGCGCATCGGCAATGTGTCATTTGCCTCTCCGGCCTCGCTCTCCAGACGCAGTCCCTCCCCGTCCCAGAGCCACCAGTAAACCACTTGGCCCTGCCGGTCGCGAACCGGCATCCTGAATGTCGGAAAGGCCTTATCTGCATCGGGAATGGCATAATTGCCGACTTTCCGGCCGGATATGCGCCCCTGTTCCAGGGCACCGCCGAGCGGAAACATCGCCGAGAACCCGCTCGGCGCCTTTGCCAGAAGGGCAAGTTCCGGGCGTGCGTTATGCTGCCCCGGCAGAACCCGGACGACTTCCGGGTAGGACACATGATTGTGGGTGACCTGGACGTAGGAAAACCCCGCGTCGGTTTCGATCTCGACGATATCTCCAGGAGACAGTTTCATCCTTCGGCTCCTCTTTGACGGAACAGGCATCGGCAGGCGCGACAAAGGGCGCTCACAGGCTGTAGCTCTCAAGCGTTGCCGGATGAAACAGCTCGTCCACCGAAACGCGTCTCGGCGACAATCCCTGCGCATGGTGATAGCCGAGGAAGGTGTCGAGGGTCTTGACGTTCGGCTGGAGACCATAGCTCCAGATATCCGGCCCCATCAGCGCGCGCGCCCGGGCAAGATTATCCTCGACGAACGGCATGGTGACCTTGGTGGCCGAGGTGTCCGCCAGGGCTGCCTGGGCAACGGCCTTGGCCTGGGTAAAGGCCTTGAACAGCGCGCCCGGAAGCCAGGGATGCTCGTCCGCCAGCGTCCGGCGGATGCCGAGCACATGCATGATCGGAAAGATCCCGGTCTTCTTGTAATAGTTTTCCGCTTCGCCGACGGTATCGGGAAACAGCCGTCCGATGTCGGGTACGCCTTCATCGAAGCAGCGCGGCGAGCGCGGACCTACGAAGCCATCGATGTCGCCGTCGATCAGCATCTGGTTGAGCGTCGCGCCTTCCGGGGCTTCCGACACACGGATATCCGACGGCAACTGGACCTTGATCTTCTCCGGACGGCCCGGCGTGTCCATGCCGCCGCGCACCCACTCGATGTCGGAGGGTTTGACCCCGTATTCCTCTTCCAGAATGCCCCGGAACCAGACATTGGCCGAAAGCTGGTATTCGGCAATGCCGATCCGCCGGCCGATCAGGTCCTTCGGCTTGGCGATACCGCGATCGGTGCGGATGTAGCCTGAGGTGTGCCGAAAGGCGCGGGACAGGAATACCGGAATGGCAATATAATGAGGCTCGCCGCGGGCGACCGAAATGGAATAGGACGACAGCGACAGCTCGCTGATGTCGAACGCCTGGTGCCGGAACGCGCGGAAGAACATCTCCTCCGGCGACAACTGCATGCAGATCGGATCGACACCGTCGATCTTCACCCGTCCATCATAGATGGCGCGGGTCCGATCGTAATCGCCCATGGCCAGTGACAGTCTGAGATCGCTCATCGGCGAACACCCTCCTCCAAACCCGTTTGATATTTCAGCCGTACCGGCTGGCGGCACTCCGCCGCCTCCAGAATCGCGAGGCAAACCTCAAGGCTCGCAAGCCCCCACGCGCCGTTTTGAGCCGGCGGCAGGTTGCCCCTGACGGTCGACACCAGCGCGTCGACGACCTCCAGTCGCGGATGCCGGAACGCGGGCGCCGGTACGAATTGCTTTTGCGTATCGCCATAGACCTGGACCCCCTCCGGGGTCAGGCGCAGGTCGGCCCGGTCGCAGGAAACGACGATGGGCCCGAAATGCTCATAGGATGCGGCCGGCTTCGGCATGTCGCCGGATCCATAAGTCCGCGTCGATTTCAACTTCGCTTCTTCTTCCGGCGATGCGATATCGGCCAGCGCCCTGCGCGCGCCGCCGTAGGCCTCCGGATCCTTGCGATTGCCCAGCTCGCCGATCCAGCCCATCCATTCGTCGCTGTCGAAATGGGCGAAGCCCGAATAGGTCATCGAGGCGAACACCCCGTTTTCGAAGGACACCAATGCGGAATAGGCGCCTTCGGTAGGACGGGCCGGATCCCATTTCCCTGTCATCGCAAAGACACTGTCGCCCCTGCCGCCTGCCAGCAAACGGACGATGTCGATCTGATGGACCCCTTGGGAAAAGATCACACCGCCGCCGAGTTCGGTCTGCAGCTCTTCCGGACGCCGTGGCCGGTAAAGAAAATCCGTATAGTTGAAGGCATTGATCATCCGGACCTGACCGAAGTCGCCGCTTTCGATCAACGCCCGCGCGGTCGCGACCGGTGCGTCGAAACTGTGGCTCGGTCCGACGATCAGATGCACCCCCGCCGCCTGGCAGGCCTCCACCATGCGCACCCCGTCCTCAAGCGTGATCGTCAGGGGCTTGTCGACCAGCACGTGTTTGCCGGCCCTGGCGGCCGCAATCACATGCTCGCGGTGCAACTGATGCGGTGTCGCCACATAGATCACTTCGATCTCGGGATCGGCGCAGAAGGCCTCGAGATCGTCATAGGCCTTGCCGCCGAATTCCTCGACGAACGCCTGCCGGGACTCTTCGCGCGGCGCACAGGCCGCGACAAGGCGCACCCGGTCATCGTTGCGGAATGCGGGAAGCATGAGGACGAAGCCCCTCCCCAGCCCGATGACGCCGACGCGGACCGGTCCGTTTTCAGAGGTCAAGGACCAGGTCTCCGCTCTTTGCCCGCGATACGCAGATCATGATGGTGTCGGCCTTTTCCTCGTCCATCAGGACCATGTCCCTATGGTCGGGCTCACCGGCCAGAAGGCGCGTCTTGCAGGTACCGCAGGTACCGCTTTCGCAGGAGCTGGGCGTCTTGAAGCCGCTTTCGCGCAGGGCCTCCAGAATCGACTTGTCCGCCGGAACGGTGACCGTCTGGCCGGAGCGGGCCAGTTCGACCTTGAATGCATGGTCGTCGGCGCGGACGACCTCCACGGGCTTGAAGTCCTCGAAGTTGACCCGGCCTTCCGGCCAGTGTCCGGAAACGGCCTTTATCTCCTCCATCAACGGCTTCGGTCCGCAGCAGTAGACGTGCATGGTCTGGGGCTCGGCGAAATGGTCCCAGAAATCATAGGCCTTCGCCGGATCGCCGTTGTCGTGATGCAGCTTGATCTTACCGGGAAAAGCCGCCTGCAGCTCCTCCCGGTAGGCGGTCTGCTCGGGCGAACGTGTGCAGTAGAGAATGGAAAAGGACTTGCCGTCTTCCGCCAGCTTCTGCGCCATGGCGTAGATCGGCGTGATGCCGATACCGCCGGCGATCAGCAGGTATTTCTGAGCGTCTTTCAACGGAAATTCGTTTTCCGGAGGCTCGACGGTCAGCTCGGCTCCCTCCTGGACCTGCTCATGCATGGAACGCGATCCGCCACGCGAGTCCGGCTCACGTTTGACCGCGATCACATAGGCCTCCGGCTCCTCCCCGGTGCCGATGAGCGAGTAGCGCCGCATGGCGCCCGAGGGTGTCTGAACCGTGATATGGGCGCCGGGCGTAAAATCGGGCAGGGTTTGGCCGTCGGCGGCCACAAGCGTGAATTCCGCGATATCAGGCGTCAGCTCCCGCCGCCGCGCCACGGTCGTGCGGATTCCTCCGTTTTCTGTCGTCATGAATGTCTTTTCCGTCCCAAAAAATCGGCTCATACCTTGCTCTCAGGCAACATACTTAGAAATCTAATATTTTTCTGTCAACATCTGGACGAATGAAAAACTATGAGATAGTTTCCCTTAGTTTTCTAATCAATTAGGATGAGGGAGGTTTCATGCTCACGCCGGAAGAAAACGAAGTCCTGACCCGCGTCGGTCCCGGAACACCGATGGGCCAACTGATGCGCCGCCACTGGACGCCGGTTTGCCTGATCGAGGAAGTGGCCGAACGCGACGGCACACCGCTGCTCGTGGAAGTCCTTGGCGAACGCTATGTCGCCTTCCGCGACAGCGATGGACGGCTGGGCCTGCTCGATGAACTGTGCCCGCACCGCCGGGCATCGCTCGTGCTCGGTCGCAACGAGGAATGCGGTCTGCGCTGCCTCTATCATGGCTGGAAGATGGATGTGGACGGCAACATTGTCGCCATGTCGTCGGAGCCGGAAGGCAGCCCGCTGATGGACAAGGTCAAGCATCGCTCCTATCCGGTCAAGGAATGGGGCGGCTTCGTCTGGGCCTGGTTCGGCGAGAAGGAAGACGCCCCGGAATTCGACCCGCCCGCCTTCGCTCCGACCGAAGACACGGCGGTTTCGATCCTGAAGATCCGGATCCCGTGCAACTGGGCACAGATCCACGAAGGCCAGATCGACAGCGCGCATTCGTCGAGCCTGCACTCGTCGGACATGGTTCCGGCACGCGTCGAGCGCGCTTCTGCCGACAACAAGTCCTGGTACCGCCCGTCGACGGACAAGTCGCCGCGCATGCAGACGCAGACGACAAGCTACGGTTTCCACTACGCGGCGATCCGGCGTCCGATCAAGAACGCGGACACCCACAATTATCTGCGCATCACCGAATTCGTGGCACCCTACTATTCGCTGATCCCGCCGAACAACATGTACAACGTCGCCAGCGTCATCGTGCCGATCGACGATGTAACCACGGCCTTCCATTTCATCGCCTGGGGTACGCAGGACGTGCCCTCCACCGAAGAATGGCGGAAATTCGCCCATGCGCGTAAAGGCATCGACGTCAACGAGCGCTGGGAGCCCGTCCGCACCGTGGAAAACAATTTCCTTCAGGACCGTCAGGCGATGAAGCTCGGCAATTTCTCCGGCATCCAGGGCATTCCCAACCAGGATATCGCCATGTGGGTGACCCAGGGCCCGATCGCCGACCGTTCCGTGGACGTGCTCGGGGCGTCGGACCTGGCCATCGTCGAATTCCGCCGTCTGATGGTCGATGCGGCCAGAAAGGTTGCCGAAGGCGGCGATGCGATCGGCACCGTGGAGCCCCGCGTCAAGCAAGCCACCATCGCGTCCCGGGAAGGCGTCTTCCCGAAGGCCGTCGACTGGCGTACGATCGGCGAGGCTGGAGAAACGGTCGCGGCCGAATAACACGCTTTTCGGCTCCGCGCCAAACACTCAAAAAGATGATGAAAGCCCCGGTTCACAGCCGGGGCTTTTGCCGTCTCCGGCTTCGGCTTATCCGCAGCCGGGCAGGTGATGAAGGCCGCGCCAATGATCCCGCTCCTTGTGCCGACTTTACCGCAGCTCGGATTTTGATGTTATTGTGCATGGCAAAATGGGGTTCGATCCAGACGTGACACAGCACCAAGACACCATTCCATGGCGCGTCGGCGTCCTATTTTCCAAAAGCGGCGTGACGGAGATTACCGAGACCGAGCATCTGCGGGGCACCCTTCTCGCCATCGAGGAGATCAATGCCGACGGCGGTGTTGAAGGCCGTCCGATCGAGCCCGTGATCTACGACCCGCAAGCGGACAGCGCGAAATACCGGCGCATGGCGCGCGACCTGCTTGCGGAAGAGGAAGTCAACGTTATTTTCGGCTGTTCCATGTCCGCCAGCCGCAAGGCCGTTCTGCCAATTGTCGAACGCCACAACGGATTGCTCTTCTACCCGTCGATGTATGAGGGCTTCGAGTATTCGGAAAACGTGCTCTACACAGGAGCGACCCTTAACCAGAACACGTTCGCGCTTGCCGACTACCTGCTGCAGACCCACGGCAAGAAGATCTATTTCGTCGGATCGGACTACATTTACCCACGCGAATCCAACCGGGTGATGCGGGACCTGATCGAGGCCAAGGGAGGTGACGTCGTCTCGGAGACCTATCTGCCGCTCGATGCCGATGCGAAAAGCATTTCCGGCCTTGTGGAGGATATCCGGCGGATCGAACCGGATGCCGTGTTCTCCACCATGATCGGACGCACCGCCCGCGATTTCTATACCCTTTACGACGCCGCCGGATTCGACCGGCACCGCCATCCCATCGCCAGCCTGACCATGGCGGAGACGGAAATCGGGGTGATCGGCGCCGACAAATGCGACGGGCATATTCTGGCGGCAACCTACTTCCACACCCTGCAGGACGAACCGAACAAGCGGTTCGTATCGGCCTACAGAAAGCGCTACGGATCCGACGCGACGACGAGCATCTGGTCCCAGCCGGCCTATATCCAGGTTCTGCTTTTCGCACAGGCTCTTACCCGGACCGGCACGACGGACCCCGCCAAGATTTCGACGGCGGTCTTGAGCGAGAAGCTTGTGGGTCCCGGCGACACCGTGTCGTTCGATGCCGAAACCCGCCATGTCTTTCTGACGCCCCGCCTCGGCGTCGCCCGCAAGGACGGACTGTTCGACATCAAATGGGAAGCTTCCAGCCCGGTCCGCCCGGACCCCTATCTCGTCATGACCCGCTTTGAAGAAACCTGGATGAGCGCATGATCAAGAAAGGCGGAGCCCAACGCATACTGGCCGACCTGCGCAGCGCCCGCGCGCTCGTCATTCATACGCCCGATGAGGATCGCCAGACACTGGTAGACCACCTCAAGCGCCTCGGCTGCACCGTGAGCGCCGCGTGGCCCCTGCCAGCGGCCCTGCCACCGGACGTGGACACCATCTTCATTCAGGTCGAGGATATCCCGTACGAGCAGATCGCCACGGTTCTCGACGGACGTAATCCGGCCATCATCGCGATCGTGACCTACGAGAGCCCGACATCCCTGAAGGCCATTGTCGATCTGAATGCCCACGGCGTCCTGAGCAAGCCGCTGCGCCTTGCCGGTGTTCTCAACCAGTTTGCCCTTGCCCGATACCGGCACGGGTTTGAAAAGCGACTGACAGCGAAAGTCAGCAAACTGGAAGAAACACTGAAAGGCCGGCGACTGGTCGACAAGGCGGTCAAATTGCTGATGCGGATGAACGAGCTGGAAGAAGACATCGCATATCAGCGCCTGCGGGAACAGGCGACCGCCCACAGACTGCCCATGACTCAGGTTGCGCAAACGATTGTTTCCGCTCATGAAATATTGGGCGGAAGCAACTTGACGCTTAGTTCAACGCCTCAAAAATAGGCCGGACTGACCAAATATTAGCCGCAATCTTTTTTTGCCTTGACGATAGGCAGCAGACTATGTGAGCCTTCTCGACAGAGCTGGAAAGCTCGTGCGGCAGGGGTGCCGCGCTTACATCACGGCTAGGTTCAGCCCTTGGTTTTCGGATTAACGTCCGAACCAGGGGCTTTTTGCGTTTTGGAGACTGTTTTGAAAGTACAGCGGGAGCCCTTCAAGCTCGCTTGCATCCAGTTCGAGCCCGTTATCGGGCGCGTTGAGGACAATTTGCGGGCAATGGAAAAGCACACCCGGGACGCCTGCGCGGCGGGGGCCACGGTTGTGGTCCTCCCGGAGCTGGCGGACAGCGGCTACGTCTTCGCAGACAAGCAGGAACTCGCCTCTCTCGCGCAGCCGATCCCCGAGGGGCGTTCCGCGCGGGTTCTCATCGAACTGGCACAAGAACTCGGCATTTACATCGTCTCGGGGCTGGCCGAAAAGGAGGGCGACGCCTTCTACAATTCGGCGATCTTCTGCGGGCCGGACGGTTACATCGGCCGGTTTCGCAAGCTGCATCTCTGGGACATGGAAAATCCGATCTTCGATCCCGGCGATCTCGGCCTGCCGGTGTTCGACACCGCGATCGGCAAGATCGGCCTTGCGATCTGTTACGACGGCTGGTTCCCGGAGCTTTTCCGGTCTCTTGCGCTCGCCGGCGCGGAACTGGTGTGCATTCCGACCAACTGGGTGCCCATGCCGGCACAGCCGGAAGGCACCGAGGCCATGTCGAACACCCTCCACAGAGCGGCGGCTCATTCCAACGGCCTCTTCATTGCCTGCGCGGACCGTGTCGGCGTGGAACGAGGCCAGCCCTTCATCGGCCAGAGCCTCATCATCGGACCGAAGGGTTGGGCACTGGCGGGCCCGGCCTCGCGGGATCGGGAGGAAACCCTGATCGCCGAGATCGATCTCTCGCAGATCCCGACCAGCCGGGTTCTGAATGAAAACAACAACATCATCGGCGACCGGCGTCCGGACGTCTATGGCGATCCAATAATCGGCAAATGAATGCCGCCTTCCAATAAACGAAAGGAAACAGCATGAAACTGATCAAGACATTGGCAACGGCAACGGCCATGGTGGCCCTCGCCACCATGGCACAGGCCCAGGATGGCGACCCGATCAAGATCGGCGTACCGGTCGGCCTCTCCGGCGCGAATTCCGTCGTGGCGCCCTCGGTCGTCCAGGCCGCAGAGCTTGCGGTCGAGGAAATCAATGCGAAAGGCGGCATTCTCGGTCGGCCGGTCGCCCTGGAAATCGCCGATGACGCCTCCGGTGCCGCAGGCGCCCAGAAAGCCTTCGACTCGCTGGTCTACCAGCACGAAGTCGATGTGATCATCTCCATGGAGACGAGTGCGGCCCGCAACGCCGGCCTGCCGATCGTCACCCGCGGCGGCGTGCCTTACATCTACACCTCCTTCTATGAAGGCCGGTCCTGCAGCCCCTACCTCTATGTGAATGCCTGGGTGCCGGAACAGCAGGTGCCGCCGGTCGTCGACCAGTTCATGACCAAGGATGGCGCCAAGAACTTCTTCCTGATCGGCAGCGACTACGCCTTCGGCCGCGGCATGCTCGAATTCGCCCGCAAATACATCGAGGAAAAAGGCGGCAAGGTCGTCGGTGAGGAATACCTGCCCATGGACGGCAGTGACTGGACCGCGATCATTTCCAACCTGAAAAGCTCGGGCGCGGACGCCCTGATCACCTCCACCGCCGGCGGGGCGCCGAACGTCACCCTGACCAAGCAGCTCCGCGGCGCCGGTGTCGACCTTCCCTACGGCAACCTCGCCGTCGATGAAGGTACGGCCAAGACCATGGGCGCCGATGCCACCGGCATCTTCATCTCCGCGTCCTATGTCACCGGTATCGACAGCCCTGAGAACAAGGCGTTTCTTGAGGCCATGAAGGCAAAATTCGGCGAAGAGCTGCGGACCCCGAACGATCTCTCCGTTCCGGAATACGAAGGCGTCTACCTCTACAAGGCTGCCGTCGAAAAGGCAGGCACAACCGATCCGGACGCCGTTCTGGCCGCGTTGGGAGAAGTTTCCTTTACCGGCCCGCGCGGAACGATCACCATGAACAAGCAGCATCACGCGCCGCTCAACATGTACCTCGGCCAGGTGCAGGCGGACGGGTCTGTTTCCGTGGTCAATACGTTCGAAAACGTCGATCCGGGCGAACAGTGCCCGAACCTTTAAGCTGAAAACACCGGCGGGAGACCGGCAACAGGTCTCCCGCGATCCCAACCTGAGAACGGCGTCATGCTCATACTGGACATCGTCACGACCGCGGCCGTGCTATTCATCGTTTCCGCCGGTCTCCTCGCGATCTTCGGCGTCTTGAAGATCATCAATTTCGCCCATGGCGCCTGGCTGACCATTGGCGCCTATTGCGCCGTCGTGACGGCCGGCCTCGGGCTTAATCCGTGGTTCGCTCTTCCCTTGGCCTTCGTTGTCGGCGGCTTTCTTGGCGGGATCACCGAGCACTTCATCGTCCGCCCCCTCTACCAGAGGCCGCTCGATGCCATCCTGGCGACCTGGGGCCTCGGGATCGTGATCGGACAGCTGATCACGCTGTGGTTCGGACGCGACGTTCAGTTCACACCCGGCCTCATGGGCGGAACGGTCGACATCTTCGGCATCAGCTATTCCCTCTACCGGCTGTTCGCGCTTGGCGCCGCCATCGTCATCGGGCTCGGCTTTGCCTTTCTCCTGGAGGGCACCCGTCTGGGACTGACGGCGCAGGCGGTCATCATGAACGAAATGCTGGCCAAGGGTCTCGGCATCGACACAGCCAAGGTCCGGCTGGCGACTTTCATCATAGGCACCGGTCTTGCCGCTCTGGCCGGCGTGCTCCTCACCCCGCTGACCAGCGTCGATCCGACGATGGGCGTCGCCTGGCTGATCGGCGCCTTCATGCTGGTCATGGTGGCCGGATCCTCCTTTGGAGCCCTTGCCGTCGCCTGTCTCGTCTTCGGCGGTGCCCAGGTCATCGTCAGCACCTACATCAGCCCGATTCTCGGCGGCATTACCGTGGCGGTCCTGTCCGCACTCGTGCTGCGCATCAGTCCGAAAGGTTTTGCCCGTGCCTGACGCAAACGCTCTTGCCGCCCCGCGCGCACGCCGCCCGCTGATCATCCGCAGTTACCTTCTCGCCGGTCTGGCCGTCGTCGCCTTTCTTCTGGTCGTATTCGGCCCGCTGTTTCTGGACCGCTTCAGCCTGAACGTCCTGACGCGGTCCATGATCTATGCCCTTCTGGCAATTACCGTCGATCTCCTGTGGGGCTACACGGGGATCCTGACCTTCGGGCAGGCCGCCTTCTTCGGCGTCGGCGCCTATGCCTCGGCCATGGTCCTGTCTCATGTCGGCGGGTCGCCGGCGCTGATCGCCCTTTCTTTCGCACTGGCCATTGTCGTTCCCGTCCTCCTGGGACTGCTGGTCGGCTGGCTCTCGTTTTACTACGGCTCGACACCGCTTTATGCGACCGTCATTTCGCTGGTCGTCCCGATCGTGATCACCCAGGTGGTCTACTCCGGCGGGACGTGGACCGGGTCGAGCAGCGGCCTTGTCGGTTACTGGGGGCTCCCCTTAGGCCTGTCCGGCTTCTTCCGGCTCAGCGGGCTGTGCCTGGTGGCCGCGGCCATTGCCGCGTGCATTTTCGTGCGCTCCGATGCGGGCAAGGTTCTCATCGCCATCCGCGACAACGACACGCGCTGCGCGTATCTCGGCCTGAACACGCAGAGGATCCGTATCCTGCTGACGGCGGCTCTGGCGGGTGTCGCCGGTCTCGCCGGTTTCCTGTTCGCCAACGCGTCCGGTGTCGTGGCGCCGGAAAACACCGGTTTCGTCTTCGGGACGGAACTGGTGGTCTGGACCGCACTCGGCGGCCGGGGAACGATCATCGGTCCCATTCTGGGGACCATCGGCATCGACTTCCTCAGCGCCAATCTGTCCGGGCAACTGCCCTTCCTGTACCAATTGGTCATCGGCGCGCTGTTTGTCGTGATGATCATCTTTTTGCCCAACGGCCTCGCCGCCATTGCAACGGCCGTCTTTTCCCGGTTGCGGAGTGATGAAAACGGTGGTTCGGACGTTCCGCAACTCAAGGCGCTTCCAGGCACAAATCTCAACACGGGAACGCCCGATACGCCTCCGCTCCTGAAAATCGAGGGTCTGAGGAAATCCTACGGCAGCCAGGTCGTCCTGCAGGGAATCGATGTTGAAATCCGCCCGGGCGAACTGGTCAGCCTTGTCGGCCCGAACGGCGCCGGCAAGACGACGCTGATGCGCTGCCTCAGCGATGGCCGGGAGCCAATCGAAGGGCATATCTCCGTCGCCGGACAGAAAATCGCAGGCCTGGTTCCCAACCGGATCGTCGCGCTTGGCGTCGGCCGCAAGTTCCAGGTGGCGAGCGTGTTCGACAGCCTGACGGTGGCGGACTGCCTGCGCATGGCCCGCGCCTCGCTGGATCGGCCGAACTGGTTCAGTCACTCTTCAGACCTCGCCCTGCCGGAACCCGCGGTGGAAATCCTGTCCCTGACCGGGCTCTCCTCCCTCATGGGCCAAAAGGTTTCGCTGCTGTCACACGGACAGAAACAAGCGCTTGAGCTGGCCATGGTGGTCGCTCTTGAACCCAGGCTCATTCTTCTCGACGAACCGACGGCCGGGCTGACCAAGACCGAACGCACCACCATCGGCACCGTCCTCCAGCGCCTGACCGGCGACCTGGGTCTGGCGGCAATCCTGGTGGAACATGACCTGGAGTTCGTTCGCGATATCTCCAGCAGGATCGTCGTGCTGCATCAGGGCAAGCTGGTCCTCGATGGCAGTGTCGAGGACGTCGTCCATTCGCAGACCGTGAAGGAAATCTATTCGGGAGGTGGGCATGACTGAGGCGGCAATGGCATTCAACACGGCTCCCGCAGCGGATACAAAACTGGAACTCAAGGGTCTGTCGAGCGGCTACGGCGCCATCGACGTCCTGCAGGACGTTTCCTTCTCCATCCGCTCCGCCGAGATTTTCGCTCTCATGGGCAAGAACGGCATGGGCAAGACGACCCTGCTCAAGACGATCCTGGGACTCCTGCCGGCGCGCCGCGGAAGTATTGAACTCGACGGTCGGCCTGTCACCGGCATCGGTCCGGCGCGTCTCATTGCCAGCGGTATCGGCTATGCACCTCAGGAACAGCCGCTTTTCCAGGATTTGAGCATTCGAGACAATCTGCGACTGGCGCTCAAGTCGGACCGGGCCATGAAGGACGGTTTCGAGCGCGCCTTTTCCTACTTCCCGTTTCTGGCAGAGCGGCGCAATCAGAAGGCCGGCACCCTGTCGGGCGGCGAACAGAAGATGTTCATCCTTGCCCGGGCTTTGATGCTGCGGCCGAGCCTGCTCCTGATCGACGAAATCTCCGAAGGGCTGCAGCCGAGCGTCGTTCAACGCATCTCGGCTGCCTTAAAACAGGAGCGCGACCAACAAGGCACCACGATCCTGCTGGTGGAGCAGAACCTCGATTTTGCCCTTGGGCTCGCCGACCACTGGGCGGTTCTCAAACGCGGAAGCATCGATGACGCGGGGGAGATCGAGAAAGGCACGCGGGAGAGAATCCTTGACCATCTGAAGATTTAGAGCGTCGGTCAGATATTTCAAAGTTATCGCCCGATGCTCTAAATTCCCGGACACTCTGATTCCGGGACCCACGCATGTTTTTCTATCTTTCCAAGATCCTGTTTTTCCTGATCCGGCCGACGAATTTTCTGGTCATCCTTTTGGGGTGTGGTCTTCTTTTGAGGCTGACCCGATGGCGGCGGACCGGCATGACCGCGATCGTGGCCGCGTTTTTCGGGTTCGTTGTGCTCGGGTTCTCCCCTGCCGCCAATCTTTTGCTTCAGCCGCTTGAAGACCGTTTTCCCCGACCGGAGACCCTGCCCCGGGTCGACGGGATCATCGTTCTCGGCGGGGCGGTGGATACGGTGACGTCCGGGGCGCGGGGCGTGCCCGCGCTGACGACCTCGGCCGAACGGCTGACGACCGTCGCCGACCTCGTGCGAAAGCTCCCTGACGCGAAGATCATCCATACCGGCGGGCAAGGCCTCCTCGTGCCCGGCCAGACGACGGAATCGGCGGTGGCCGCCAGTCTCTTTGCCGATTTCGGGATCGATCCGGAGCGGATCGTGCTGGAAGACAAGTCGCGGAACACCTGGGAAAACGCGGTCCTCACCCGGGAGCTGGTCAACCCCGACCCGGGCCAGACCTGGCTGCTGGTGACCTCCGCCTACCACATGCCGCGCGCCATCGGCGTGTTTCGCGAAGCCGGCTGGAGCGGGCTGACCGCATGGCCCGTCGATTACCGGACGCGAGGCCCGGAGGGTAAATATCTCGGCTTTGCCGGAGCGTCCGAAGGGCTGAAACGGTTCGATATCGCGTTCCGGGAATGGGTCGGGCTGGCGGCCTACCGGCTGACCGGTCGCAGTGCCGCGCTCTTCCCCGCACCCTGAAGCGCCGCGCGCCGGTTACGGCGTTTCCGGCTGGTTGCGCATCCAGTCGGCGAGCTTGGCCATGTTGTCATAAAGCACGGCGCGGGCCTGGGCATCGCTGACCGTTTCCTCCAAGGCACCGCGCATGCACAGGAGCCAGGCGTCCCGCTCCTGTTCGCCGATGGCGACACGCATGTGCCGCTGGCGCATCCGGGGATGGCCCTTCTCTGGCGTATAGAGCCTCGGTCCGCCGGTCCATTCGGTGAGATACCGCTTCAGATCATTTCCGGTCGGGCCAAGATCGACAGGATGCAAGGCCCGGATACCCTTGGCCTCGTCCAGGCTATCCATGCGTTCGTAGAAGAGATCCACCAGCCGGTCGATTACCTCAGAACCGCCGATCCGGTCGAATAGAGTGTCTTTCTGCGTGGCGTTTTCCACGTCATCTCCGCTGCTTCCGTTTCGATTGCGTGCCGCCCCGCCCTGGTAGCGGCGCGGCGACTATACCCCTGCGACCCGGAATTTTCACCGCTCTTCATTTGACTGGGTATTGGAGTGGCGCAAGTGCCGCACCTCGGTTCCTGTTGCCAGGGGATCATGCTAGAAAGTTCCAATCGGACGGACGCGAGCCGCGAGGCTCATTGCAGGGAGAGCTTTACGACAATGAGCCAGACGACGACGCTTCCGGACGGGCGGACCGTGCATTGTGTGAATGCCTATGAAGTGGGATACGGCTGGCATGAAGTCGTCTCCGACGACCTCACGGAGCGCGGCCTGGACCTGCCCGCCGATGGCACTTACCTCGACGTCGGCGCAAATATCGGCCTGTTCTGCCTGCGCCTGCATGATCTGTGCCCGGACGGGCGGATCTTCGCTTTCGAACCAATGCCCGCCGCCTTCGAGGCCCTGAAGGACAACGCCGCCGGCATGGGCGAGAACGTCAAGGCCAACCATCTGGCGCTCGGAGCCGCCCCCGGTCAGGCCAAATTCGATCACTATCCGGCGCTGTCGGCGCTTTCCACCGGCGATTCGGCCGTAGGCAAGACACTCGCCGACGGGCTGAAGAAACTTCTGTTCGGCCAGGGCGGTGCGAGCGCGGACATCCGTGCGGTTATCGACAGCACCGGCACCTATGAACGGCTCGGCGACGAGGAATTCATCGAACACCTGTTTCAAAGCGAAGAGGTGACCGCGGATGTCGATACGCTCGACAATGTGGTGGAGCGTTTTGGCCTCGACACCATCGATCTTTTGAAGATCGACACGGAAGGACAGGAGCGCGCGGTTCTGGACGGCATCAGTCCGGCCCTCTGGCCGCGCATCCGGCAACTCCTGGTGGAAGTACACCGGGGTCCGGAAGAACTGCAGGAAATCCGCGCCGAACTCGAGGAACATGGCTACAGCACCGTCGTCGAAGACCACCCGATGGCCCAGGGCGGCGCTCCAGTGTTCCACATTTACGCCCATCGGTCGGAGTCAGCCAAATATCACAGGTTGTAATCCCACATTTTTAGGACGACCTGAAAAATTATCTGGATTCAGATGCCCTTGCGTCAGGTGTCGGGCTTGCGCCGTGGCCACCCGGTGGGCAATATCAAATCCGACGTGTTCTGTATCGACGGCGCATACGAGCGGCAATGTGTCGTAAGCCGTTCTGTTTTTTTCAATTCGGCTCCGGAGCGCCTCTATGCCCAGTACCCAGCAAGGAAACCAGGAAACCGCTCAAGCCAGAGGCCCCGCCCTGCCGCCGTCCTTCGACATCGACTGGTGGACGATGCTGACGGATCCGGACTATCTGAAGAATCCCTATCCTGAGCTGAGCCGCATCCGCGACCTTGCGCCGATCCATTATGACGCCGTGTCGGGCATCTATTTCGTCATGGGCCACAAGGAATTCGCCTCGATGGCCAAGACGGAGGCAATGGGGCGCGACACGCTCTACTGGGCCAATGGCTGGAACAGCCCGGAAAACCGGAAGAACGACCCGGAAACCTACGAGTTGTTTGTCGATTTCCAGCCGCAGATGATCAATGCCAACCCGCCCGACCACCGGCGCATGCGCGGTGTCTATGACCGGGCGTTCCGGCCGAAGGACATGGCGCGATATCTGCCGATGATCAGGCAGGAATGCGACAAGCTTCTGGACACGCTGCCTGTAGGCGAACCGTTCGACTTCATGGCCGCCTTCGGCAACCCGCTGCCGCATCGTATTTCGCTCAAGCTGTTCGAAATTCCCGAAGACATGGAAGAAACCATTGCCGGCTGGATTTCCGACCTGAGCTGGCTCGGCAATATCGTCATGACGCCGGAGCAAAAGCGCAACGTCAAAAAGTCCAACCACGAATTCAAGGAATACGTGCGCGGGCATTTGGACAGGCTGCGGAAGAACCCCGGCGACGGCCTGATCAGCCTGGCGCTGGCCGCCGCCGAGAACGGTACCATGGACGAGGAGGAGACCCTCAACAACGTGGTGATGCTGATTGCAGGCAGCAAGACGACGCTGACGCTGCTCGGCAATGGTCTGGTGACCCTTTTGAAGAACCCCGCGGAATTTGAAAAGCTGCGCGCCGACCGCAGCCTGATGCCGCGCGCCATCGAGGAAATGCTGCGTTACGAGCCGGGCAGCAGCATCATTCCGCGTGCGGGCGTCGAGGATTTCCAGCTGGGTGACGTTCTGATTCCGGCCGGCGCGCTTGCCATCGGCCTGGTCGGTTCGATCAACCGCGATCCGGCCCGGTTCGAGGACCCGAACAAGTTCGACATTACCCGGAAACCAAACCATCACTCGTCCTTCGGCGGTGGAGCGCATATCTGCATCGGCAAGGCCCTGGCCCGCATGACGACCGAAGTCGCCTTCAACGCCATGATGGACCGGTTCGGCAAGATCGAACTGGCCGGAGAGGCCGAATGGTGGACGGACCGGAGCGATCAGCGGGGCTTGTGGTCCCTGCCCCTGAAGCTGACGGCGGCCTGAGGGAGAGCCGGAAAAAGAGGTAATCCGCGATGGCTGAGCATCGTTTCGAGCAACCCGGCCCGGACGGCCCGGAGATCGACTGGTGGACGATGCTGACCGATCCGGAATACCTCAAAAGCCCCTATGCGGACCTGAAGCGGATCCGGGAACAAAAACCGGTCCATCAGGATCCGGTGACAGGCGTCTATTTCGTGCTCGGCTACAATGAATTCCGCCAGATGGCCACCGCACCCGAAATGGGTCGCGATACAAGGCTCTGGACCAATGGCTGGAACCGGGAAGAGGTCAGGCAGAACGACCCTTTGACCTATAATCTGTTCAGCGAATTCCAGCCGCAGATGACCAATGCGAATGCGCCGGATCACCGGCGCCAGCGCGGCGTCTACGAGAAGGCCTACCGTGCGTCGGATCTGCAGTCGCTCCTGCCGATGATCGAGGACGAATGCGCACAATTGCTGGACGCGCTGCCGCTGGACGAGCCGGTCGATTTCATGGACGGGTTCGCCAATCCGCTGTCTCGATCTCTCGCTCGCATTGCCTTTCAGATTCCGGCGGATATGGAGGATCAAGTCGCGCGGTGGATCGCGGCGCTCGGTCTGATCGGCAACATCATCATGTCGCCGGAGCAGAAACAGAATGCTCAGACGGCGTTGCGCGACTTCAAGGCCTATCTGAGAGACCGATTGGCATCCGGCATCGATACGCCGGGCGAAGGCTTTGTCGGCCTGGCGATTGCCGCTTTCGCTGACGGCACCATGGATGAGGATGAAACCCTGAACAACCTCATCACGCTAATCGCCGGTGGAACGGCAACGGCCACACTCCTCGGCAACGGGCTGCTGACCCTGTTGAGACATCCGGACCAGTTCGCCCGATTGAGGGCAGACCGGGACCTTCTCGACCCGGCGATCGAAGAGATGCTGCGTTTTGAACCGGGCTGCAGCTTCATCCTCCGCGTCGCCATCAAGGATTTCCAATGCGGGGAGGTCAATATCCCCGCAGGTTCGCTTGCGATTGGCCTGATGGGAGCGACCAACCGCGATCCGGAGCGTTTCGCGAACCCGGATGTGTTTGACATCGAACGGCAACCCAATCCTCACAACGTCTTCGGTGCCGGGGCGCATATCTGTCTCGGCAAAGCACAAGTCCGCCTGACGGCCAGGGCCGCCTTCACCGCCCTAATGGACCGATATGATCACATCGAACTCGCCGGCGATCCGGTCTGGTGGGGACACCGCAGCGATCAGCACGGCCTCCACACATTACCCCTGCGGCTGGGAAACGGGACATGAACACAGCGACATCTGCGGACATCGATTGGTGGACCATGCTCACCGATCCGGACTATCTCACCAATCCCCATCCGCATCTGAAGCGGATCCGCGAGATTGCGCCGATCCATCTGGACCCGGCGTCCGGCATCTATTTCGTTCTCGGTCATGACGCGTTCAACGCCATGGTCCGCGCCTCGGAGATGGGGCGCGACACGCGGCTTTGGACCGACGGCTGGAGCCGGCCGGAAAGCAAGGACCGGGATCCGCTGAGCTATGAACTGTTCAGCGAGTTCCAGCGCCAGATGGTCAACTCCAACCCGCCGGATCACCGGCGCATGCGGGATGTCTATGAAAAGGCGTTCCGCCCGGCCGAGATCCCGCCCCTGCTTCCCATGATTGAGCGCGAATGCGCGCAGCTGCTCGATGCACTGCCCGTCGGTGAACCGGTCGATTTCATGACCGGCTTCGCCAATCACCTGCCGCTGCGCGTGTCCCGGAACCTGTTCGATATTCCGGCCGAGATGGACGCAGAGATGGCCAAGTGGAACCAGGCGCTGATCAAGATCGGGGACATCATGATGACCCAGGATCAGAAGCAGGAGGCTCTGGACTCTCTACGCGCCTACAAGGCCTATCTGCGCGGCCACCTGGCCGACCGTCGGAACCATCCCGGAAACGGCTTCGTCGATGCCACGCTGGAAGCGCTGGACAACGGCACGATGGATGAGGACGAGACCCTGAACAACATGAAGGGTCTGATCTCCGGCAATGAAACGACGGTCAACGTCCTCGGCAACGGATTGCTGTCGATGCTTCGGAATCCGGATCAGTTCGACAAGCTGCGCTCCGAGCCCGAATACATGCGCACGGCCATCGAGGAGATGCTGCGCTTCGAGCCGAGCATCAACTTCATTCTTCGGGTCGCCATCGAGGATTTCAAATACGGCGATATGGTCATTCCCGCCGGCTCGCTGGCGCTCGGCCTGATCGGCGCGATCAATCGGGACCCGGCGCGGTTCGACGATGCGGATGCGTTCGACATCACCCGCCGGCCCAATGCCCAGTATATCTTCGGTGGCGGGCCTCATGTCTGCATCGGAGCGCCGCTGGCGCGGCTCGAAGTCCAGGCAGCTTTCACAGCCCTCCTGGACCGGTTTTCCCGGATCGAACTTGCCGGCGAGCCCATCTGGTGGACGGACCGCACCAATCAGCGCGGCCTCCAGTCCCTGCCCGTCCGGCTCATCCAATAGCGCTTTTTATCGTCGCAATGCCGCCGCCTTGCGCACCCGCGCCTCGGCGATCGCAGGCGCGACGTTGCACGGTGGGGTTTGTTCGGCCTCGGCGCGTTTCAACAGTTACACTCTTCTGAATGGCGGCGACTGCACGTGACCTTTCAGCGGCCGGGGCCTTTCTCTTCGAAGCCAGGGTGGGCAGCCGAATGTGAAGCCTGGAGCCTTTCCGTCTCGTTGTGGCCACTTTCAGGAATCAGAAACTATCAGGAGACCGAAATGATGGGTTTCGGGCTCGGCGGCATCTGGATGCTGCGTCTGATCATACTCGTCGTGCCGGCGGTTCTGGCACCGGTTAAATACCTGAGCAAATAGAGGCTGAAGATGAGCTACACCTACAACCGCACTCTTTCCGGTGTGAGTTTCGAGGACGCCGACAAGAGGGTCCGTGCCGCACTGGCCGAAAACGGCTTCGGCGTGCTGACGGAGATCGACGTCAAGGCGACCATGAAGAAGAAGCTCGACGTGGATATGGAACACTACCTCATCCTCGGCGCCTGCAATCCAATGATGGCCCACAAGGCGATCGAAATGGAACCGCGGGTCGGCGCCATGCTGCCGTGCAACGTGATCCTGCGCTCGGTCGACGACGGCGTGGAAGTCAGCGCCATCGATCCGGAAGCCTCCATGGCGGCGATCGACAATGCGGAACTCAAGGCGGTTGCGACCCAGGTTCGCGACATGCTCAAGGCAGCGGTGGACGCTGCCTGACGCATCTGGGCAACCAGCACGCTCATCCAGCCGCACCTTGCATATTCCGGTTTTTCGACTCGCCGAGCTGTGCGAAGATTCCTAGAGATCTTGGATATGCAGGAGCGACCGGATGAGCGCGCAGGATCAGACACTTGGCCGCCGGATCAGGCGGCTTCCCGGACACTTGCTGCTCGCCCTCGTCAATGCGACTGCGATCCTGGTGATTGTTGCCGCAGTTCTGGCAATCATCGCATTCAACCGGTTCGAAACCGCGGGTGCAAATCTCGCTGCAGACCTGACCGCGAAGGCTGTCGGCCAGCTCGGCGTGACACCGGAATCATTGAGATCGAAGCTCGCTTCTCTTGAAGAGCAGATGGAGGCCCTCAAGGCCGGTCTCGCCCAGGCAAGGCAGAATGACGACGGCCCGCTGCGGGTGCAGATCGCGAAACTCGACGAGACACTGACGGATTTGAAGGCCGCCGTCGTCAAACTCGGCGACGCCCAGCCGGCGGTTGCCGACGCCGCCATCAAGCAGATCGGCGCAACGGTGACGGACATGCTGCTTCAACTCCGGAACTGCCGGTCACTGGAAGCGGACATGTCCGCTCGAGCCATGGATTTACAGGCGGGCTGACCTGCGGTGCCTACCAACACGCAGACACTGACCGAAGTTTCCGCAGAACAAAAAGCTGGCGGCGAACCGATTTGTCTTTTTGATGACTTTTCTTCCGGTCTCCGGTTTGCTTTGCTTGGCACCCAAAGCGGATTCCGGCGAATGATTTCTCCGTGAGATCCGGCCGGGTCGGGAGGACTTAATTTGGCGAAAATCGCAATCGTGGGCTCCGGCTTTATCGGCCGGGCCTGGGCCATCAGTTTTGCGCGCGTGCAGCACGACGTGGTCCTGTGGGACAGGGACCCAACCCAGCCGGAAAAGGCGATCGCCTATATCGCCGACGTGCTGGAAGACCTTCAGGCCCATGACCTTCTCAACGGCCAGACCCCGGACATGGTTCTTGCCCGCATCAGCGCGGAAGACGATCTGGAACAATGCGTTCAGGGCGTCGATTATGTTCAGGAGAACACGCCGGAACAGGTCGAGGTGAAGCGGGAGATCTTCACCCGGCTCGATGAACAGGCGCCTCCTGACGCTATTCTGGCCAGTTCCACATCGGCCCTGCTGCCGTCGACCTTTACCGCCCATCTCAAACACCGGGACCGGTGCCTCGTCGCCCATCCGATCAACCCGCCCTACCTGATCAAGGCAGTGGAAGTCGTCCCGGCGCCATGGACCTCGCCGGAGGCGATGGAAAAGGCCCGCGAAATCATGGTGGGGGCTGGCCAGTCGCCGATCATGATGAAGCAGGAGATCGACGGCTTCATCATGAACCGCATGCAGGGCGCACTCCTGGAAGAAGCCTTCCGCCTGGTCGCGAACGGCTATGCCAGCGCGGAAAACATCGATATCGGCATCCGCGAAGGCCTTGCCGCCCGATGGGCCTTCATGGGCCCGTTCGAGACCATCGACCTGAATGCCCCGGCAGGTGTGCGGGATTATGCCACCCGTTACCAGGGCATGTTCGCGAACATGTTCGAGCAAATGAAATACCGCGTCGACTGGACCGGACCGGTCCTCGACGCAATCGAGGCCGAACGGCGGGAGCAGCTTCCCGCTGAAGGTCTGGTCGACCGACAGAAATGGCGCGACCGCCGACTGATGGCGCTCGCAGCCCACAAGCGCAAGGCTGAGGAGGAAATCGGCAAATGAGTAATACGAACAAAGGCAAGGTCATCATCACCTGCGCCATCACCGGGTCGATCCACACGCCGACCATGTCGCCCCACCTGCCGATCACGCCGGAAGAAATCATTTCGGAGGCGCTGGCTGCTGCCGAGGCGGGCGCCGCGATCCTGCATCTGCACGCGCGCGACCCGGAAAACGGCAAGCCGGACCAGAGCCCGGAAGGCTTCGCCCGCTTCCTGCCGCGCATCAAGCAGTCGTGCAATGCCGCGCTGAACATCACCACCGGCGGCAGCCCGTTCATGAAGGTGGAGGAGCGCGCCCTGCCGGCGGCGACGTTCAAGCCGGAAGTCGCCTCGCTCAACATGGGCTCGATGAACTTCGGCCTCTTTCACATGGCGGAGAAATTCGAGACCTTCAAATACGACTGGGAAAAGCCCTATCTGGAAGGCTCGAAGGATCTGGTGTTCCGCAACTCCTTCAAGGACATCGAGTATATCCTTTCCACCTGTTACGAGAACGAAACCCGCTTCGAATTCGAATGCTACGACATCTCCCACCTTTATAACCTGGCGCATTTCGTGGACCGCGGACTGGTCAAGCCGCCGTTCTTCGTGCAGTCCGTGTTCGGCCTGCTCGGCGGCATCGGCACCCATCCGGAAGACGTCCAGCACATGAAGCGCACCGCCGACCGTCTGTTCGGCTCCGACTACCGCTGGTCGGTCCTGGGCGCCGGTTCCAGCCAGCTTCGGATCGCGGCCCAGGCGGCGGCGCTTGGCGGCAACATCCGCGTCGGACTGGAGGACAGTCTCTGGGCCGGACGGGGCAAGCTCGCTGAATCCAACGCGGATCAGGTGAAAATGGCGAAGAAGATCATCGAAGGCCTCGGCCTTGAAGTCGCAACGCCGGACGAAGCGCGCGAGATCCTGTCTCTGAAAGGCGGCGACAAGGTCGCATTTTAGGGCGACTCAAGGCCTGTCCCCCACGAGGGGGGAGACGGACGCAAGCTGCACGTCGTTGCCCCCTGCACATCCGTCACCCCGGCCTCAAGCCGGGGCCTACTCGCAGCACCACTTGCCGCAGCATCGACTGGGAAAACAAAGGCTCTGGAAACGAGTAGGTCCCGGACCTCCGCTCCGCTGCGTCCGGGATGAAGGTCTGCGGGGCGCGGCCTCTTTTCACTCCAACACAATGCAGTCAGATTTGGACCGTCTGGGCGCAAGCCCCCGCGTTTCACGAGGCGATTGCCGCCGTTTGAAGTCCGGAGAAGCGGGACGTCGCCTCAGGCGGCAGCGACCCGCTCCAGGAAGGTTTCGATTTCGCTCTTCAGTGCTTCGCTGCGTTCGCCCAGATGTCCGGCCGCGGTCAGGACGGAACCGGAGGCCGCCTGGGTCTGCTCCACCGTTTCGGCGAGATCATGCATGTTGTCCTGTACGGCGCGGGTCCCTTCCGAGGCGCGCTGGACGTTGCCGGAAATCTCGCTGGTGGCAGCCCCTTGCTGGGTAACCGCGGAAGCGATCGACTGGGTGTAACCGTCCACTTCCTCCATGGTGGCGGAAATGGCGGAAATCGCGCTGACCGCGTCGGTGGTCGAGCCCTGGATCGCCGCGATCTGGGAGGAGATTTCCTCCGTTGCCTTAGATGTCTGGGTCGCCAGTTCCTTGACCTCCGCGGCCACGACCGCGAAGCCTTTGCCAGCCTCACCGGCGCGCGCGGCTTCGATGGTCGCGTTCAGGGCCAGGAGATTGGTCTGCTCGGCAATGGCCTGGATCAGGGTGACGACTTCGCCGATCCGGTTGGCGGCCTCCGCCAGATCCTGCACCTTGCCGTTGGTGTCGCGCACCGCGCCGGTCGCAGACGAGACGATATCCGTCGTCCGCTGCACCTGGCCGCCGATCTCGCCGATGGAGGCGGACAGTTCTTCGGCCGCGCCGGCCACGTTTTCGACGCTCATGCTGGCGCCTTCGCTAGCGCTTGCCGTGCTGGAAGCCTGACCGGCGCTGCGCGCCGCAATGTCACTCAGAGCCCTCGCGGTCGTGTCCATGTCATGCGCCGTTTCGTCGAGCGAGCCGAGCAATCCCTGAACGCTGTCGCGGAACCTGGCGATGAGCGCATCCACCTGGGCCTGACGGTCGGCCTGCAGAGCCTGGGCCTCTTCCGTCTGTGCCTCGAGACGCTTGCGTTCCAGATCGTTGTCGCGGAACACCTGAACGGTCCGGCTCATGGCGCCGATTTCGTCGCGTTGTTCCGTCGAGGGGATTTCCACATCCGTGTCGCCGCCGGCAAGCCGTGACATGACATCCGTCAGCCGGCGGATCGGCCGGGTCACCACCAGGGACAGCGCAATCGCGAGCAGCACACCGACGGCAATGGCCACCAGAACCGCGATCCCAATCATGACCAGAGCCGTATCCGCCTGTCGCGAGGATGCGGCGGACTGATTTGCGGCCATTTCCGTAATCTGCGCGCGCACCTGATCGGACAGGGCCGTCGCCTCCTTCGATGCGGCCTGAAAATTGTCGCGTGCCATCAGCATGGATGCGAATTGCGCCTCATACCCGTCAACCTCGGCTGCGATCTGGCCCAGGATGTCCCGCATTTGGCTGAAGCTCTTGGCTTTCTTTTCAAGCGTTGCCAGGGTTGCGCGCAGTTTCTCGATATTGGCGTTTACGGCATCGGGAGTCGTCTGGCCGAAACCGGACAGCAGCTCCATGGTCGCCGAGCGTGTCTCCAGCGTTGCCTGCAACAGGCTGTTACCGCTTTTTGCGACCGCCTCGACGCGAGCCAACTGGTTCCGGCTGGAAACCGAGGCTCCTTGAGCGGAATCGATGACGCCGTAGATCAGGCCGCGCACCATGTTTGCCCGGTTGTTGACCGTCTTGGCCCTGCCCGCAAGGCTGGCGTCCGGCTTGTCGACCGTAAAGGGGTTGGTCTTGGCGATCGCGTCCTTCAGGGCGCCTTCAAAACCGCCGAGCATTTTCGTCAGCCCGTCCAGCATGCTGGCGTTCACGCCCTCGACCGTCATTCCGGCCGCCCAGCTGACTTCCTGCGTCAGCTCCTCGACCTTCTTCAACGCATCCTTGTAGAGGGTTTTCCGGGCCATGGCTCCTTGCGCGGACCCTGCTTCATCGGAGGCGGCATGCGCCGCCTCGCTCAGGAACATCCCTTCGAGCAGGATCGCCCCCTCCCGGATCGAAGACATCGTGCGGCCGAGTTCATCGGCAGCGGTCAGGTTGGCAAGGGCGGCCGCTTCCTTGTCGGAGGCCGCGGTCTTTGCCTTATCCATCTCCTCGACGATCTGTTTGGCGATCGCTTCCAGGCGGCTCGCAGACTGCGTCAGCCGGTCTGCCTGGTCCGACTGCGCCGTGCTGCTGTCGACCAGTTTCCGAAACTCTGCCGTCAGGTTGTCGACCCTGGAGACAGCGGCGCTGATCATTGCCTTTTCCGGGGACTTCTCATCAATCCCATTGCCGACGGCGGCAAGGTCTTCGCGCAACCGGTCAATCTGGGCCAGTGCGGCGTCCGCCCGTTCCGGTGTCCTGTCGGTCAGATAAGCCTTCTGGTCCGCGGAAGCTTGCTGGAGACTTGCCATAACCGCGGCGGCCTTCGCGTTCATGGCCGACTGATCGCGCAGCTGGACAATGGCCAGCGTTCCGACCAGCCCGACGGCCGCGGTCAGAATGGTGGTTGCGGCGAAACCGCCGCCGACCTTGATGGAAAACCGCAGATGGCCAAGTGGCTTCAGCAACCAGTTCACGAGCACCCCTCCAGAACGGAAAATCGAGGGCACTACAAGGCGGCAGCCTTAAACAAATGGTGAAAAAAACACTGTCATTTCAGACAGTTGAAAAAATGTGCAGTCGACTGACGCAACGGGATCAAGGGTCTAGAAAGTGCAGTGCACAAAATTTCCGCGCAACTTCCGTTTGGTGGGACCGGAGCGAAACAGCCCGGATGTCCTATCCGGGCTGTGCCATTTGAACGAAAAGGGATCGTCAGACTTCCGACAGTTCCTTTTCGTGCATCCAGGCGGCGTGCTTGGGGGCTTTCTTGGTCTTCGACCATTCCTCCAGCATGTCCCATTTCACCGCGTCGAGCTTCTCCAGCATCTTTTCTTCTTCCGGATCCGGACAGGCCAGCTCGATGCGGTGGCCGTTCGGGTCGAAGAAGTAGATGGAATGGAAGATGGAGTGGTCGGTGACGCCGAGCACTTCGATACCGTTCTTCTCCAGGTTCTCCTTGAACTCCAGCAGCTCATCGCGGTCCTTGACCTTGAAGGCGATGTGCTGGACCCAGGCCGGGGTGTTCGGGTCACGCCCCATTTCCGGCTTGGTCGGCAGCTCGAAGAAGGCGAGCACGTTGCCGTTCCCCGCATCGAGGAAGATGTGCATGTACGGGTCCGGCTCGTGGGTCGAAGGAACATGGTTCTCGGCAATCGCCAGAATGAAGTCCATGTTCAGGTTCTTGCCGTACCACTCGACCGTTTCCTTCGCATCCTTGCAGCGATAGGCGACGTGGTGAATTTTCTCGATCTTCATGGGATTGCTCCTCCAGTATGTCGATCCGAAGATCGATCAGGCTTTGTCCCCTCCAGGCGCGTTCGCCGCCGCGGCGAGCGCTTCAGTCAGTACCGCCCGGTCGCCGATGTGATTGGCGAGGATCAGGATCAGCCGGGCGTTGAGGGCATCGCTTTCCGCCTTGGAAAGGCCCTCGTGCGTAGCAAGCAGTTCGGCGTAGAAATCGTCCGCGCCGGCAATGTTCGCGCTGGTGTTCAGATGTGCCATGATCTTCCTCCTCAGGCGCGGCCGGTGGCGGTGTTGAGTGCGGCCCGAACGGCCTTTTCGTCGTATGCGGTCCAGCGCGCGGCCACATGCTGGTCCGGGCGCATCAGATAGACGGCAGATGCCGCCTCGCCGAGATAGCGGTCCTTCAGCGCGCCGCTCGGATCGTCACTGGTCGACAGCGACAGACCCTCGACGGCGATGCCGCCTTCTTCCAGCGACGCCGGAACCTCCGTGTTGATCGCGAGAAGCTGGAACTTGTCGCCAAGGCGGTCGAGCAGCCAGCCACCGGATACCGGCGCGTCCGCTGCCGGAGACCCGGGACGGGTGCGTGCGGGCAGTCCCGCCGCATCCGGACCGTTGAGCGGCGAGCCGTCATAGGTGCAGGGCACGGACAGGCGGCCCGAGTTCACGAAGGGACGGGCGAATTCATACGTTTCCGACAGGTCCAGGACCGCGTTGCGGAACTGGCGGCTGACGTCGGATTTCGGCGTGATGAAGTCGGTCGACCGCGACGAATTCAGGATGTTCTCGTCCGCGCCGTGGACCCGCTCCCAGTCGTAGGTCTCGAGCAGACTTTCCGGCGCCTTGCCGTCCATCACCAGCTTCAGTTTCCAGATCAGGTTGTCCGTATCCTGCAGGCCGGAGTTGGCGCCGCGGGCGCCGAAGGGAGAGACCTGGTGAGCGGCATCGCCGGCAAAGATCACCCGGCCGTGACGGAATTTCTCCATGCGCCGGCACTGAAAGGTGTAGATGGACACCCATTCCAGATCGAATTCCACGTCCGGGCCGAGCATGGCCTTCAGGCGCGGAATGACGTTTTCCGGCTTCTTTTCTTCTTCCTTGTCGATATCCCAGCCGAGCTGCAGGTCGATGCGCCAGACGTCGTCGGGCTGCTTGTGCAGGAGCGCGGACTGGTTGCGGTTGAACGGCGGGTCGAACCAGAACCAGCGTTCGGTCGGGAAATCCGCCTTCATCACCACGTCGGCGATCAGGAAGTTGTCCTCAAACACCCGGCCGACGAAGTCGAGGCCCATCATGGCGCGGGTCGGCGAAGCAGCCCCGTCGCAGGCGATCAGCCAGTCGGTCTCAAGCTGATACGGCCCGTCCGGGGTCTCGATGGTCAGAGTTACGCAGTCGTCTTTCGGCGTGACGCTGACGACCTTGTTGCCGCCACGGATCTGGACCGGCTTGCCATCCGCTTCCAGTTCGCGCAGGCGCTCGTAGAGATAGAGCTCGAAATAATACTGCTGCAGATTGATGAAGGCCGGACGCCGGTGGCCTTCTTCGGGCAGCAGGTTGAAACCATAGACCTGGCGCTCGTCGAAGAAGACCTTGCCGGTGTTCCAGATGACACCCTTGTCGACCATGGGATCGCCGCAGCCGAGCCGGTCCAGGATTTCAAGCGGACGCTTGGCAAAGCAGATGGCGCGCGAGCCCCAGCTCACCTTGTCGTTTTCGTCGAGAACCAGAACAGGCACGTCCTGCTGCGCCAGATCAATCGCGGCCCCCAGGCCAATCGGACCAGCGCCGATGACAATGACCGGATGACGGACAGTCTGGCTCGCATCCTGGTCGGCGGATCGCTGATAGGGATAGAGCGGCGTTTCGAAGATTTTTGACATATGGCCTCCCATGGCCTCCCTGTGTTCCGGGTAATTAGTTACGTTCGTAACTAATTTGATGCAAGTGTTTTCTGATCCGGAATACTGCGTAATTTCGAGGGTTTTTCGGTGTTTCCCAGACCGGTCAGCAAGAATGGCACATCATCTGGAACCGATTGCAAACCCCGATCTGGTCATCCCGGACGAAGCGACAGCGGAGATCCGGGACCGGCGAATGAAGCAGGCCGAACCATGCCCGCTTGCTCCATTCTCCCCCCTTGAGGGGGAGATGTCACCAAAGGTGACAGAGGGGGGGTAACGGCACTGGCGTCATTCCAAGGAACTGCCCTTGTCTCGGAAAGGCAGAACACCCCCCTCTGTCCGCTGACGCGGACATCTCCCCCTCAAGGGGGGAGACGGGAGCAAGAGGCATGGCATCGCCAATCTCAACGTCAGAGTCGATGAAGAAATCCGGCTTCGACAACAATCTCCAACGGTATGCCATTTCAATCGAAAATCAGCCCTGAAGCTGCGCCCACATGTCCGCATCGCGTTGTGCGGTCCAGATGCGCGGGGTGTCGATGCCCAGCGCCTCGTCATAGGCGCGTGCCACGTTGAACGGCAGGCAATGCTCGTAGATCGCGTAGTCGGCGAACTTGGGATCGCACTCGGCGCGGCAGGCGTCCCAGGCATCCTTGAGCGAGCCGCCGCCCTGGGCGATGCGCGCAACCGGCTTGTAGGTGGAGGAGACGAAGTCAGCGGTGGCGGTCAGGGCCTTGTTGACCATGTCCTTGCCGACGAGAGCATCGCCGCGGCCGGGCGCGATCGCCTCGACATCGAAGGAGCGGATCGCTTCCAGCGTTCCCGGCCAGTCGTTGAAGTGACCGTCGCCGCAATAGCAGGCGGAGTGGTACTCGACGATGTCGCCGGTGAACATGACGTTCGCGTCCGGAACGTGGATGACGATATCACCCGCCGTATGAGCCCGGCCGACGAAGCGCAGGTCGACGCGGCGCTTGCCGAGATAGACGGTCATGCGGTCGTTGAAGGTCGTGGTCGGCCAGGTGAGCGGCGGGACCTTGGCGATATCGTCATAGCCCATAAACAGGCGCGGGAAGCGCATGAATTCAGATTCCCGATCTTCCGCGCCGCGCTCGACGACCATGGAGCGGGCCTTCTGGCTCATGATGACGGTCGGTGCCTTGTAGGCGGCAGCCCCCAGCACGCGCACGGCGTGATAGTGGGTCAGCACCAGATGGCTGATCGGCTTGTCGGTGACGGAGCGCACCTTCTCGATCACCTTGTTGGCGAGTTCAGGTGTCGCCTGAGCTTCCACGATCATGACGCTGTCGTCGCCGATGATGACGCCCGTGTTCGGATCGCCCTCGGCGGTGAACGCCCAAAGGTCCTTGCCGATCTCGGTGAAGGAGATCTTCTTTTCCGCCATGTCGCCCTGGGATGCGAATTTCTTGCTCATCTGATTGTCCTTTTGAGATCTCTCGTGATCCGGATCTTACTTGTTCCGGGCGTAAGGGTCTTCGAGTGCCGGCAGTAGCTTGCCGACGCAATCGCCGAAGCCGATGCGGTAGCCGTCGCCCTCGGCCGCGCCCGACAGGGTCAGCGTGTCGCCGTCCTCGATGAAGGTCCGGGTCGAGCCGTCCGGCAGCTCGATCGGCTCCTTGCCGCCCCAGCTCAGTTCCAGAAGCGAGCCGCGCTCCGGCTTGGTCGGGCCGGAAATGGTGCCGGAACCAAGCAGATCGCCGACATTCATCGGAGACCCGGCGGTGGTGTGATGGGCCAGCTGCTGGGCCGCGGAATAGTACATTTCCTTGTAGTTCGTCCGGGACAGCACATAAGCCTCATTCGCGCCTTCCGGCTGGATGGAGACGGAAAGCGGAATGTCGTAGAGCATCGGGCCCGGCTCGGCGAGGTAGGGCAGAAGCTCCTTCTCGCGCGCCGGCGTGGAGGTGCGGAACGGTTCGAGCGCCGCCTTGGTGATGATCCAGGGGCTGATCGTATTGGCCGTCGCCTTGGCCTGGAACGGCCCAAGCGGCTGGTATTCCCAGGCCTGGATGTCGCGCGCGGACCAGTCGTTCAGGAGAACGTAGCCGAAGATCATGTCGTCGGCTTCCTGGACGGTGACCGGGCCTTCGGAGCGCTGACCGACGATGGCGCCCATTTCCAGCTCGATGTCGAACCGGCGCGAGGGCATGAACGCCGGCATGTCCTTGTCGGGCGACTTCAACTGCCCCCAGGGGCGGCGAACGTCGGTGCCGGAGACGACGACGGACGACGCACGGCCGTTATAGCCGATCGGGATATGCAGCCAGTTCGGCGGCAGGGCGTTTTCCGGGCCACGGAACATGGTGCCGACGTTGAAAGCGTGGTTCCGGCCGGCATAGAAGTCGGTGTATTCGGCAACCTTGAACGGCAGGTAGAGCGTGGCATCGGCCATCGCCACCAGGAATGGTTCCACTTCGGCCTGCTTCGCCGAGCCTTCGGCCAGAAGCGCGGTCAGCTCGGAACGGAAAGAGGCCCAGACCGCCTGGCCCAGCGCCATGAAATCATTCCAGTAAGGAACATTCAAAACCTTGGCGTCGCCGCCCGGCTTGAGAAGACCGGCGGCTTCCATGCCGGCGACATCGACGATCCGGTCGCCCAGCGCCACACCGCAGCGGGGGGCTTCGTCACCGATGGCGAAAACGCCGTAAGGCAGGTTGTTCAGCGGAAACGCGGTCTCCGCGGAATTGGCGCTGGCGACCCAGCTGCGCATCAGGGGCATGATTGACCTTTCAAATTCATTTCGTCTTCTGCGGTGCGAACCGGCCCGAACCGGATTGGGCCGGCCCGTCTTAAAACAACGGACAGGCGTCGTGAACCGCAGGTGTGTGTTGTTATTTGTCCCAGGTGCCTTCCGGGGTGCCGTCGAACTTCTTCTCGATGCCGTCCCAGCAGTCGACATAATCGTCCTGCAACGGGGCCTCCTTGCCGGCAAACGCCGTCAGGTGCTGCGGGAAACGGGTTTCGAACATGAACGACATGGTGTTGTCGAGCTTTTCCGCCTTGAGATCGGCATTGGACGCGCCCTCGAAGGCATTGTTGTCCGGCCCGTGGGGCAGCATCATGTTGTGCAGGCTCATGCCCCCGGGGATAAAGCCCTTCGGCTTGGCATCGTACTGGCCGTAGATGTTGCCCATCAGTTCCGACATGATGTTCTTGTGATACCACGGCGGGCGGAAGGTGTTTTCAGCCACCATCCAGCGCTCGCGGAAGAGCACGAAGTCGATGTTCGCCGTACCCGGCACGCCGGACGGCGCGGTCAGGACCGTGAAGATCGACGGGTCCGGATGGTCGAACAGGATCGCTCCGACCGGGCAATAGGTTCTGAGATCGTATTTCACCGGTGCGTAGTTGCCGTGCCAGGCGACCACGTCGAGCGGCGAATGGCCGATCTTGCAGGTGTGGAACTGGCCGCACCACTTGATGGTCAGAATCGAGGGGACTTCGCGGTCCTCGTAAGCCGCTACCGGCGTCTTGAAGTCACGCCGGTTGGCCATGCAATTCGCGCCGATCGGGCCGCGGCCGGGCAGCTCGAACTTCTGGCCGTAGTTTTCGCAGACGAAACCGCGTGCCGGTCCTTCCAGCACTTCCACCCGGTAGACGAGACCGCGCGGAATGATGGCGATTTCCTTGGGCTCCAGATCGATGATGCCGAGTTCGGTGGCAAATCGCAGCTTGCCTTCCTGGGGTACGATCAGGAGTTCGGAATCGGCGGAGTAGAAATATTCGTCCACCATGGATTCGGTAACGAGATAGATGTGGCTTGCCATGCCGACCTGCGTGTTGACGTCACCGGCGGTGGTCATGGTGCGCATGCCGGTCAGCCAGGTCAGCTTCTGATCCGTGTGCGGCACCGGATCCCAGCGGTACTGGCCGAGCGATACCACATCGTCGACGACATTCGGCGCCGACTTCCAGTACGGCAGGTCGATCTTGGTGTAGCGGCTGGAATGCTTCACCGACGGGCGAATGCGGTAACACCAGGTGCGCTCGTTCTGATGGGAAGGCGCAGTGAAGGCGGTGCCGGAAAGCTGCTCGCCATAAAGGCCGTAGGCGCATTTCTGCGGGCTATTCATGCCCTGGGGCAAAGCACCGGGCAGCGCCTCGGTCTCGAAGTCGTTGCCGAAGCCCGGCATGTACTGCAACTCGTTCTGGCCGTGTTGCGCAGCACCTTTTCCGACGATGTCGCTGTCGATCTGGTCCATGTCCATATCCTCCCTGAAAGGGGCCCCGAGAGGGGCTGACATAATTTAGTTTCACTTGTAACCATTTTGATTTCGGGGGTCAAGGGAGAATGCACGTGGCTCACTGCCGCACGCCTTCAAAAGGCGATCCCGGAAAGGCCTCGCGCCCCTCCCGCATCTTGCCAGCCCCTCTCCTATCTGCTATCAGAACAAAACAAGAACATTAATGGAGACCTTCATGCTGGCCGATCCCGTCACCGAAGAGGTTTTTGCAACCGGATACGAGGCACATAGCGCCGGGACACAGGACAGCGGGCCGGCAGAGCTCCGCATTGTCGACGTCACTGCGAATGACGTGGAGACCATGCTGGTCTATCTCCAGAAGACCCTGTCCAAGGCCGAGCAAATCCGCGAACGCTCGACCGCGGGCAGTTATCTGGACAAGGTGCTGGCAAAGACCATGGAGAGCATCGCCGTGGAGATGACGCAGCTTCGCTATCTCCTTGCCCATCCGGATTATCCCGTGCCGCCGGGGCTGGCCGGCTTGTTCGTATCCGGGTCCACAGCCTCGACCGGCCGCATGCAGCCGGCGATGTGAGTCCTTGCCAGGTTAACCAACAGTTAAATTTTCGCCCCCCTGATCGTCAGGTTTCTCCCCGATGACGTGCAACCCTTGATAGTCTCCCCCAGGAAAAGCAGTCATTTACTGCATAAATCGGGGTAGCAACATGATTACGTCAGCGGTCGGGGTTCCGCTTTTGACGGGATATGCCATCGGGGCAACCGTCTTTTTTCTTTTAAGCCTTTTCGAACTCGCGAAACATCACGGTCTCAAGCCTGCCGTCATCCTGGCAACGCTTGGCTGCGCGGGGATCTGGCCCGTCGCGATTGTGATCGTCCTGCTGATCGGGCCGAAGCGGTTGGCGAGTTAAGCCGACCCCCGACCCTCGAGCGCGAATCGCTCAGGCGGCGGCCTCGTCGCCGGGAGCCGTCTGCCAGCCGAGGTCCGTCAGCGTGACGATGCGATTGCCTCTGAGGTCAGTCGCGCAGAGGATGAATCCGCGCTCTTCCATATGGCTCAGCAGCCAGCGTGCCCGGCCGGGCGAGCGGGTGCCGTAGGCGGTTGCGATTTCGATATTTCCCGGACACGGCGCCTTGGCGTTGGCCGCCTTGGCGAGCAGCAGGTAGACCCCGCGCATGTCTTCGGGCAGCTCGGCGGCGACCATTTCCGCCTGGGCCCAGGCGCTGTCGTCGACCTCCCCCTTGTCCACGCCGGCGCGCGCGACCGAAAGCTTTTCCCTGAAGACCTGAAGATCGGGAATGCCGCCCGGCAGCTTGGCGATCCGGCAGCGGACCTGGAAATCCTGGTAAAGGGTCGCGATCGGCTGGAAGGCGGCCTCCGGTTCCGACAGGATCTCGCCAATGATCTCGGCAATCCCCTCTTCACGCGCACCGTAGTCGAGCAGGTTGTCCGCCGGCGCGCCTTCATTGGCCCGCTCGGCGCCCGTCAGCTGATCAAGCACATCCGAGGTCGTCGCGACCGGCTCCGGCTGACGCACCCGCACAGGAACCGCCTCACCGGGAGACGGGGTAAAGATCAGGTCCTTGGCATCCTCGAGCGGCTGATCGGGCAGCGGCATCAGTTTGGGGCTGCCGCCGCGCCCGGCGGTTTCCACCGGACCGATCTTCACCGGCACCGGCCGGCGCGACAGGGCCGGACCGAGGGCGACGAAGTGGCCGCGGTCGAGATTGCGGAAGGTTTCCGCCTGGCGGCGTTCCATGCCGAGCAGATCGGCGGCACGGGCCATGTCGATGTCGAGGAAGGTCCGGCCCATCAGGAAGTTGGAAGCTTCCGCGGCCACGTTCTTGGCGAGCTTGGCGAGGCGCTGGGTGGCGATGACCCCGGCGAGCCCGCGCTTTCGGCCGCGGCACATGAGGTTGGTCATGGCGCCGAGCGAGCGGCGGCGGGCTTCCTCGGAGACTTCGCCGGCGGCAGCTGGCGCGAACAGCTGTGCCTCGTCAACCACCACCAGCATCGGATACCAGAGATCCCGGTCCGCATCGAACAACCCATCCAGGAAGGTGGCAGCCGCCTTCATCTGGCGGTCGGCGTCGAGCCCCTCCAGGTTGAGAATGACCGACACGCGGTGCGCCCGCACACGGCCCGCAATCATCTGCAGGTCTTTTTCCGTGCCGACCGCATCGACGACCACATGGCCGTATTTGTCGGCGAGCGAGACGAAATCGCCTTCCGGATCGATGATGGCCTGCTGCACCCAGCCGGCGGACTGTTCCAGAAGCCGGCGCAACAGATGCGACTTGCCCGAGCCGGAATTGCCCTGAACCAGCAGGCGCGTTGCCAGCAATTCCTCAAGATCCATGCCGGCCTGCTGGCCGTTGGTCATTTCCCCGATATCGATGCTAACTGTCATACGTCTTCCTGGCGTCGAGCCACTTCTCCGGCCTGACGGCGCTCAAATCGCAAAAACTCCGGAACCTCATTTTCAGATGCAGTCAGAAATCTGCATGATTCCCGGCGCAGTGCAAAACCGCAGGTGCGTCAGGCAGCCGATTTCCCCAATCCTCGCCATCAAGTCAACAGCTTCGTGACCCATCGGGACTTTTCCCTGAAATCCATACACCCTATTTCTGGCCTATAAAAGGAAAGGATAGGAACATGCAGATCCATGCCGACCTGACCAGGCGCGCTTCGGTGGACAGCAACGCGCTGGAGTGGGTGCCGTCCCCCATGGCCGGGGTCGAGCGCCGCATGCTGGAGCGCGACGGCGCGGAGGTCGCCCGGGCGACCTCGCTGGTGCGCTACGCGCCGGGCTCGGCCTTTTCCGCCCATACACATGATCTCGGCGAGGAATTCCTGGTCCTCGACGGGGTCTTTTCCGACGAGACGGGCGACTTCGCCAAGGGCATGTATGTGCGCAATCCTCCCGGCTCCAGCCATGTGCCTTCCAGTGCGCCGGGCGCCACGATCCTGGTCAAGTTGCGCCAGATGGCTCCGGATGACACCACGTTCGTTCGTATCGATACCCATGACGAGACCGCCTGGCAGACAGGCCGCACGGGCGAACGACGTCTGCCGCTTTTTTCCAACGCCCATGAGGAGGTCGCAATGCTGGACTGGGAGAAAGGGACTGCCTTCGAGACCGTCTCGCTACCCGGCGGCGCGGAGTATTTCGTCCTATCCGGAAGTTTTACAGACGAAAACGGCACGTACCCAGAAGGTAGCTGGCTGAGGCTTCCGGCCGGTTCCACACAGACAATCGCCAGCCCGACCGGCGCCCGGGTCTATCGGAAGACGGGCCATCTCGCGTAGGCTATCCGCTTCGTGCACGACATCCGCATCTTGCCTGACTTGTCTGCTTATATCATATTCAATGATATGAATTTTTGAATTCAAAGAATGCGGCCAGGCAGTTTTCCTTGAAGGCCGTAAAGGGAGGACTTCATGCGATACGGATTTTTCGGACTTCTGGCACTTGGGATGACCCTCGCAGTTCCGGCGGCGGCGGCCGACGGAGACCTGAAGATCACGGGCGACGAAACCGTGGTCACCATCGAAACCGATGACGGCGCCGTCGACATCACCCGTCAGAAGACTGAGGCAGCCCTGATCGGCGGTGTCCTGCAGCCGATGGTTCCTGTTCCCGGCGTCACGCCGGTCGGCGAACTGGAAGTGCTCGACGCACTGAAGACAAAAAGCGCCAAGGTGGTCGATATGCGCACGTTGGAATGGCGGACCAAGTCCACCATTCCCGGCAGCATCCATATCCCCTACACGGAAGTCGCCATGCGGCTGAACGAACTGGGCTGCACCGGCGGCCAGGGGTCCTGGGACTGTGCCAATGCCGACAACATCATCGCCTTCTGCAATGGTCCGGCCTGTCCGCAGAGCCCGACCGCGATCAAGGTCATGGCCCGTGAAGGCTATCCGGTGGAAAAGATCTTCTACTACCGGGGCGGCATGCAGGACTGGGCCGTCCTGGGGCTCACCGTGGCAGAGGACATGTTCTGAGCCTTTGGTTCGAATGATGAAGCCTCAGAATCCGCGTATCGGCCGGCGCTTGCGAGAGCGTGGGCCGATATCGGAAGATCGGTCAGTTCTGACCGTGTCGCGGCAGTCCAGGTTCTGCTTTGTCTCAACGCGTGCGGAAACCGCCATCCGACTTGCCGAACGCCCCCCGCTTAGCCGCTTTCCGCCGCCTAAGCCGCCGTTCGACATTGCCTTGAGCAAAGGATTTGAGCCTGAAATGACAGGCCACATTCAGGCACCGGGCTTGCGACCGGTGGCAAAATGCCCGCACTTGTCGGGACCGCACACCACCGCGCCAACGCCTTTTCCACCGTGCAGGCCGCTGTGTCCGGCATGGAAAGCATTCCACTGCTTGTACCAGGGCTGACCGGCATAGTGGGTGTTCCAATAGGCCCGACCGTAGGTCGCAACAGCAACCCCGGCAGCCGATGCAACCCGGGGGCTCACCACCGTGTAGCCGCCGTTCAAGGCAATCGTGATATCGCGGGCGGCAACCCAGCCGCGATCCGCACCCCAGCTGACATCGCACCAGGAGGTGCTTGCATTGCAGCCGTGAAGCGTGACGCCCGCCTCGGCCGGCAGTGTCGTTACAATGGGATAGGTCGTTGCCGGCCCCGCCCTCATGTTCAGGTCCGTGACCGTTTCAGCGATCGTTGACGCGTTTGCCGACGACAGACCAGCCATTCCGATCACCGGCAGCGCGGTGACCGCGGCAGCTACAATCGTCCGCATTTTCGAGAAGACAGGTTTCATGATTTCTCTCCTTCCGTTTGTTTGGCCGTGGCGCGTCCTCAACAAAGGAAGCGCACCACAGTGGAATAGGAGAAATCAGCCCTGATGACCTGTGACGGGCGGCACAGCGAAGGAAGCTCCGGCAATGCTGGGCACACCCTCACCGTGCAATCCTGAAATGGTGTTTGTGCTCTCGCAGATATGAAATGACCTGCGCCAAGCGCGTTTTCGGTCCCTTTGCCCGCTCCCTATTCCGCTGCCTGCAAGGCCAGTGCGCTTGCGCGCAGATACCGGCTCGGGACCATTCCGGTCATGCGCTTGAACATGGTGGTGAAGGCGGCAGTGCTGTCGTAGCCGAGATCAAGGGCGACACTGGTGACCTGCTCTCCACCGGCAAGGCGCGGCAGGGCCGCAAAAATGCAGGCCTGCTGGCGCCATGCGGACAGGCTGACGCCTGTTTCGGAGCGGAAGAACCGGGTGAACGAACGCCGGCTCATGGCAAGCGACCCGGCCCATTCGTCGATGGAGGCGCCGACGGCAGGATTTTCCAGGAAGCTGCGGCACAGTTTCGCCAGACGTGGATCGGCCGGAAACGGCAGGCCGAGCGGGCGCTCGGGCAGATTGGGGATCTCTTCCAGGATCAAGGCCATGATCAGGCCGGCCCGGCTTGCGGCCTCGTAGCTCTGCGGGAGCCGAACCGCCTCCAGCATCAGGCTGCGCATCAGGTCCGTCAGGCCGACGACACGGGTTTCCCGCGGCAGCTGCGAGACAGCGCCAGGCGCCACATAGATCGAGCGCATGCTGACCTGGCCCCTCGCCGTGACAGAATGCTCCAGGTCGGCCGGCACCCAGAGCGCATGATCGGGCGGCACCATCCAGCTTCCCGTCGCGGTCGAGACCGTCACGACGCCGGCGAGCGCATAGATCAGCTGAGCCCGGCTGTGCCTGTGCGGCCGAACAACGTAGCCATCGGGGTACTCGCTCGCCTTGGCGATAACCGGGCCGCGTGCGCGCTCGAGCCGATCGATGATCCGGTCATGCGCCTCCCGGGTCCAGGCCGGTTCCGTGTCATCGTCTTGAGGATCCCGGTCCGGCCTGTCTTCAAAGGGGCGCCTGGAGGTTCCCGGCATTCTGGTAAGCTCCGATACAATTTGGCCCATATGCGAAAGAAATGGACCATAGCACGAAAGCAGGCCCGGACAATCCTGTTAAACTCTTTCGCAATATCAGGCCCTGCAAGACGCCCCGGGGAACCCCAAGTGACCACCGCCACCACGACCGCCGATCAGTCATCCGCTCCAACGACAGCTTTTGCGATCATCGCCGCACTCAGCTTCTGCCACATGCTGAACGACATGATGCAGTCGCTGCTGGCGGGTATCTATCCGATCCTGAAAGAAGACTACGCACTCGATTTCGGACAGATCGGTCTGATGACGCTCACCTTCCAGGTCACCGCATCCCTGCTACAGCCGCTGATCGGCATCTATACCGACAAGCGCCCGCAACCCTATTCACTGACCGTCGGCATGGGCTCCACCTTCACCGGTCTGATCCTGCTCGCCAATGCCCACCGGTTCGAGTGGATGCTGGTCGCCTGCGCGCTCATCGGCCTGGGGTCGGCTGTATTTCATCCCGAATCCTCACGCATCGCCCGCATGGCTTCCGGCGGGCGGCATGGACTTGCCCAGTCGCTGTTTCAGGTCGGCGGCAATTTCGGAACGGCGCTCGGGCCTTTGCTCGCAGCCTTTATTGTCCTGCCTCACGGCCAGAAGAGCGTCGCCTGGTTCAGTGCGGCCGCTCTGCTTGCCATGCTGGTGCTGTGGCAGGTGGGCTCCTGGTATGCCGGCAAGAGAAGGGCCACGGCCAGGCATGCTATCGCGCATGCAGGCTCCGGGCTTTCCCGGTCGCGAGTCGTACTGGCGATTGCCGTTCTCGGGGTGCTGGTCTTTTCCAAGTACATCTACATGGCCAGCCTGACGAACTATTACACCTTCTACCTGATGCATAAATTCGACGTCAGCATTCGGGAATCCCAGCTTCTGCTGTTCCTGTTTCTGGGCGCTGTCGCCGCCGGGACGGTGATCGGCGGTCCGGTCGGCGACCGGATCGGCCGCAAGGTGGTGATCTGGATTTCCATCCTCGGCGTGTTGCCGTTCACGCTGATCCTTCCCTATGCGAACCTGTTCTGGACAGGGGTGCTGACCGTCATCATCGGCGTCGTTCTGGCCTCGGCCTTTTCCGCGATCATCGTCTTCGCCCAGGAGCTGGTGCCCGGCAAGGTCGGACTGATCGCCGGCCTGTTCTTCGGCTTCGCCTTCGGGATTGCAGGTCTTGGCGCGGCCGTCCTGGGTGAAGTCGCCGACGTGAAGGGGATCGAATTCGTCTACCACCTGTGCGCCTTCCTGCCCGCTTTCGGCATCCTGACGGTGTTCCTGCCGAACGTGGAGCGGGTGTAAGGCTGTCAGGCCCCAAACAGACCGCAAGCCAGTTATTCAACCAATTGGTTGACTATTCATCAGCACCTCGATACATTCAACCACATGGTTGAATTAAAAACACCCCAGCTCGACACTGTCTTTCATGCTCTTGGCGATGCCACACGCCGGCAGATGCTGCGCGATCTTGCCCAAGGAGAAAGGACCGTGAGCCAACTTGCCGAACCTTTCGAGATCTCGCTGGCCGCTGCCTCCAAACACATCAAGGCCCTGGAGAATGCGGGATTGATCCGCCGCGAGGTGCGTGGCCGCACCCACTTCTGCCGGCTCGATCCCGGGCCACTCGCCAGCGCGGATGAGTGGCTCGGTTTCTACCGGCAGTTCTGGACCCACCGTCTCGATGCGCTCGAAGAAATTCTCCGGCAGGAAGAGCCGGAAAGTGCCCCGGACAGCGGAAATGCAAACAAAGGAGAAGACAAATGACCGACGTTGCCACCGTCGATGCCTATGGCGTCCTGACCGAACCGGCCACGCTGAAGATCCAGCGCCAACTGCCCGGCCCCATCGAGCGTATCTGGGCCTATCTCACCGAAAGCGATCAACGCCGTCAGTGGTTAGCCTCCGGCGAGATGGAGTTGAAGGTCGGCGCGCCCTTCACCTTCACCTGGCGCAATGAGGAACTGAGCGATCCTCCGGGCAGACGCCCCGAAGGCTTTTCGGAAGAAAACAGCATGGAAAGCCGGATCACGGAGTTGCATGCACCCTACAAGCTGTCTTTCACCTGGGGGGACAGTGGCGAAGTCACGTTCGAGCTGGAACCGGTGGGCGACGAGGTGCTCCTGACGGTGATCCATCGCCGCATTTCCGACCGCGCCAACATGATCACGGTCAGCGCCGGCTGGCACATGCATCTCGATATTCTGACCGCAAAGGCCCGCGGCAGGAAACCGGAACCGTTCTGGGAGGGATGGTTGCGACTGAAAGAAGACTACGACCGGCGTCTCCCGGCCTGAGGCGGACCAGAGCGAGACGCCCGTATCCGGGAAAACCAACCCGACGGGCTGGCGGACCTGCCCGCCAGCCGGAATGTTTAGAGAGACGCCATGTAGACCGGCAGTTCGCGCAGGTCCGGCACGACGATCATCTTTTTCACCTTGCCCGCCTTGAAGGCGCTCAGGAAGCGCGAATAATTCTTGAAGGCGACGCAGCCATGGGACCCGTTGGTGCCACGAACCAGCGACGTATGGGCGAGCATGCCGTCGCGGCCTTTCATAGCGGCCCGGTCGGTCGGCAGCATGCGCACCGCCTCCACCCCGTGGTAGCGACGTTCCCGCATGACGAGATTGTAGACATTCGGCGGCGTCGGGCCGCGGTTCTTCCGATGAACGTAGTCGGGATTGTCCTTCATATGGCCCAGACCGGAATGGGCTTCCAGCTTCTGACCATCGGGCATGTAGACCGTGGCGGACTTGATATCATAGACGGCGATACCGCTGCCACGTCCGGGAAGCCCGCCTTTGGCGCCACCGCCGCTGAACACCTTGGACAGGCCGCTGAAGAGACCACCTCGGCCGCTGTCGTCGGTGGTGGCGGGATCTTCCGGCGCTGCGTAGGCCAGCTGGGTATAGCTTTTCCGCTTCTTGTCGTTCTCGGCTTTTTTCGTTCGGGCCCAGTCGGGAACATCCGGGCGTTTGGAGGGCACCGGCGGCGCTTCGGACAGCGTGTCCACAGCTGCGACTTCGATTTCCGCGGCCACCTCGCCGGTTTCCATATCGTCCGTATCGGTTTCCAGCGCCGCGACCGTGATGGTTTCGTCCGCTCCGGAACCGGCCTCGTTGCCCGTCTCCCGAGCAGCGATCAGCCTGCGCCGCAGCAGGCCCTTGGCCAGTTCGGCCACAAGAGCCACCTTTGCCGCCTGCTCATCCTCTTCCTGCTGACGCTTGGCCAGAACCAGCGCGAGCGTTTCGTCTGACGAATAGGCACGCGGACGCGCCGGCTCGGAGGTCAACTCCTGCCCGGTCGTTGTCAGGCGATCGACGGGTCCCACCACAGCGCTGGCCTGCACCGGCGGAATGCTGCCGGTAATGATGGTGTCCGGTTTGCTCTCAGGCAGAGGCGAAACAAAGGCCTGAGTTTCCGGATCCGAGAAGAACCGCATCAGCGTGTTTTCGATCGGGTCGACGGAAGATTGCGAGAGGGTTACGGACAGAACGAGAGCGGAAAGAGCGACGGCCCCGCCGAAAAATGCCACGCGCGTTGCGCGGACACCGGACTTCGTCGCTGCCTGGCCCTGAGGTTCGGAAGGCTGTTTACTACGATACATATGCGCCCAAACTTTGCTTTACCCGCGGATTACGAACCGCGTGTTCGACAAATCGACACTTAAAGGCAGCAACCCTGCCCCTGCCTGTCGAGGTCCCCAGCAATCTCCGACTATGAAGAAACTTGGTAACCAAGACGTTTACGAAAAAGATCGCAATCGAAGATTACGAAATCGCCATGTTTGACCGAAGAACACCAAAAAACGGCCATTTTCGGGCATTCCGTCAACGCCCCTTTTTTCAGGCAGAGACTGTCGACAGAGAACGACCTTGCCAGACATAGGAATTCGCCAGCCCGGATCCAGAGCTCTAAGCATTCATCCGGACCTGCGGCAGGTCGTAAGGCGGCAGGTTAAGGTACAAGCGTCGAAGGCAGAGAATTGCCTATCCGAAATCGCCCTTATAGGTGTCCCGCAGAACGTTCTTCTGGATCTTGCCCATGGTGTTGCGCGGGAGCGCCTCCACGAGGTGGACTTCCTTGGGCTGTTTGAAACGGGCGAGTTTGTCCGACAGGGCGGCTGTGATGCCAGAGGCATCGAGATTGGCGCCCGGGCGGGCGGCAACGACCGCGACCACGCCCTCCCCGAAATCCGGATGGGGAACGCCGATGACGGCGCTTTCGGCGACGCCGGGAATTTCGTCGAGCAGCGCCTCGACCTCGGCCGGATAGACGTTGAAACCACCGGAAATGATCAGATCCTTGGAGCGGCCGACGATGGAGACGTAGCCGCGCTCATCGATCCGCCCCATGTCGCCGGTGACGAAAAAGCCATCGGTGCGAAATTCTTCCGCCGTCTTTTCCGGCATGCGCCAATAGCCCTGGAACACGTTCGGCCCCTTGACCTCGATCACGCCGACCTCGCCCTGGGCCAGTTCCCTGCCCGTCTTCGGATCCGCGATCCGCAGACCGACGCCCGGCAGCGGGAAGCCGACGGTCCCGGCCCGGCGCTCGCCGTCGTAAGGGTTGGAGGTGTTCATGTTGGTTTCCGTCATGCCGTAGCGTTCCAGGATCGCAAGGCCCGTGCGCTCGCTGAATTCCTTGTGCACCTCGGCCGAGAGCGGGGCGGACCCGGAAATGAACAGCCGCATGTGGGACACGAGATCCCGGGTGAAGTCCTTCGACCCGAGCAGGCGGATATAGAAGGTCGGCACGCCCATCATCGAGGTCGCCTTCGGCAGCAGTCTCAAGACCGTGTCCAGGTCGAACTTCGGCAGGAACAGCATGGACCCGCCAGACAGAAGCAGGGTGTTGGTCGCGACGAACAGCCCGTGGGTATGGAAGATCGGCAAGGCATGTAGAAGGACGTCGTCGCCGGAGAACTGCCAGTAATTCACCAGCGTGCGTGCGTTGGAGGCCAGGTTCTCGTGGGACAGCATCGCGCCCTTGGAACGGCCCGTGGTGCCGGAGGTGTAAAGGATCGCGGCAAGATCGCTGTCCTCGCGCGCCACATCCTCGAACTCTTCGGCGGCGCTGTCCGCAAGCCGGCGCAGAGACCCCTCGCCGGCCGCATCCAGTGTCTGCAGGCTGGCGCCGACCTTCTTCGCCGTCGCCGCGAGCGCATCGGCCTTTGACGGATCACAGACGAGAACCGTCGGTTCTGCATCGGTGACGAAGTAATCGATCTCGGCCGGGGTATAGGCGGTGTTCAGCGGCAGGAAGACCCCGCCCGCGCGAACCGTCGCCAGATAAAGCATCAGGGCTTCCGCCGTCTTTTCCACCTGCACCGCGACCCGGTCGCCCGGCGTGACGCCGAGATCGGTCAGCGCATTGGCATAGCGGGCCGACAGGGTCAGCACGTCCCCATAAGTGATCTTTCGTCCGTCATGGGTTTCCAGAAAAACCTTGCCGGCGTCGGGCATGTTGGCACGGATTTCGGAAAAGAGATGGTTCATGGGCTTAACTCACCGGCGTCAAAGATTTGTTTTGGGGAACGGCTTTGATCAGTTTCTGGACCTGAGAGCTCGAAGCGACCGCCCCGGTTTCGGCATATGATTCGTGATTCCGCTCTATATATCTCAGATCATAGAGGTAATTCACCATAAAGCCGTGGGCCTGGGCGAGACCGTTGGGGGAAATGTCGCCCAGCCAGTTGACCTTCTCCAGGCGTGCGCCGTTTCCGATATGGAACCGGGCGACCGGATCGAGCGGCCGGCCCTTCCGGTCCTGTTCGCGGGTCAGATAGTGCGCACAAAGACCTGTCAGGGCCGGCTCCAGACGTTTGCAGGTGTCCTGGTTGAGATACCAGTCGCCCGTTTGCAACTCCTCGCACAGGTCGTCGCCAAGGGCCGACCGGGCACGCCCCGTTTCGTCCTTCAGATCCCGGGCGAGCCAGCGGGCGAAGCCCGGCACCGGCGACAGGGTGACGAAGGTCTTCAGTCCCGGAAGCTCCCGGCGCATTTCCTCGACAACCTGCTTGATCAGGAAGTTGCCGAAGGAAATGCCGCGCAGGCCCTTCTGGCAGTTGGAAATTGAATAGAAGACGGCGGTAGTCGCCTCTTCCGCGCCGATCTCCGCCCGTTCTTCGGCCAGGATCGGGGCGATCGCGCCGGGGATTTCCCGCGTGAGCGCGACTTCGACGAAGATCAGAAGGTCATCGACCAGGGCGGGGTGGAAGAAGGCGTAGAGCCTCCGGTCCTCCAGACCGATGCGCCGGCGCAGGTCGTCCCAGCCGGAGATCTCGTGCACGGCTTCGTATTCGATGATCTTTTCCAGGATCGAGGCCGGGGTCGACCAGTCGATCCGGCGCATCACCAGGAAGCCCCGGTTGAACCAGGACGAAAACAGGTGCTCGAAATCCCGGTCCACCTCCCGTAATTCCGGGTGATCCGCCAGGTGGTCCAGGAGTTCGGCACGCATATCGACCAGGGCGCGGGTTCCGCCCGGTGACAGGTTCAAACGACGGATCAACTCTTGCCGCCGCGGCTCGGATACCGCATGCAAGTGCCTCAGTACCGCAGGGTCCTCCGGCGCTTCCTGAAGCTTCGCGGCTGCCTGCTGGACAAGGTCCAGATCGGGACCGAAGCGTTCCAGCAGAGCAAGGAAAAACGCCTGCTTGTCCTCCCTTGCAAGTCCGGCGTAGGTCGACAGGACATCCTGCGCGATGGCGACTCCGGAGGCTTCGCCCCGTCCCGACAGCAGCTGTTCGCACAATTCGACCACGGGGATACCGGAATCCCGGTTCCGCCGGGAATCGAGCAGAGCCCGCCCCTGTTCGGTAATGGATGACAGCAATTCTCCAAAGAAGCTTGTGTTCATAAGGCCCTGCCCAGCATGAGTTCCGGCAGCCATGTGGCGATTCCGGGGAAGAGACAAAGGATCACGATCCCGACCACCATACACAGCACGTAAGGAATCGACCCGCGCAGGATTTCGGCCAGCGTGATGTTCGGAGCGATCCCGTTAATCACATATAGGTTCAAACCCACCGGAGGTGTAATCAAACCTATTTCCATGTTGATCGTGAGAATGACCGCGAACCAGTAGGGATCGAAACCGGCCTGAAGGATGATCGGCAGCAGGATCGGCGCGGTCATCAGAATGACGGCGACCGGCGGCAGGAAGAAACCCGCGACCAGCAGAAACAGGTTGATGATCGCCATCAGGACCCAGCGATTGACGTCGAGATCCGCAATCCAGCTGGCAATCGACTGGGTGACAAACATGGACGACAGGGTGTAGGAAAACAGTTCAGATGCGCCGATGATCATCATGATCATCACGCTTTCCTTCAAGGTGTCGCGGAACATGCGCGTCACCTTGGAAAAATCCCACATCCGGTAGATCACCATCACGAGCACGATACAGAAGAGCGCGCCGACGCCGGCTGCCTCGGACGGCGTGGCCACACCGCCATAAAGCACGTAGAGAATGGCGACGATGATGGTCAGGAAAGGCAGCACACGCGGCAAGGCCGCGAAGCGTTCCTTCATGGTAAAGCTCTGCGTCAGGTCGGACAGCCCGACGCCCCGGCGTTTGCAGTCGTATACCGTCCACGCCATGAACAACGCGGTCAACATGAACCCCGGCACGAGGCCCGCGATGAACAGGCGGCCGATCGAGCTTTCCGTGGCGATGCCATAGACGATCATGGTGATCGACGGCGGGATCAGGATGCCCAGCGTCCCGCCGGCGGCAATGGATCCGGCGGCGATCCCGTTCGGATAGCCGCGCTTGGTCATTTCCGGAATGCCCATCTTGCCGATGGCCGCGCAGGTCGCCGGGGACGATCCGGAAAGGGCGGCGAAGATCGAACAGGCGCCGAGGTTCGACAGGACCAGCCCGCCCGGAACCCGGTTCAGCCAGCGGTCGAGCGCCTCGTAGAGATCCTTGCCCGCAGGCGAAGAGGCAACCGCCGCCCCCATCAGGATGAACATCGGGATCGAGACCAGGCCGAAGGACGCCAGTCCGCCGAAAAAGGTTTCGCCCAGAATGGACAGGCTGCCGGGGCCGTCAACGATCAGGAGCGCCATGACGGAGACGAAGCCCAGAGCGAAGGCGATCGGTGTCCCGATGCCAAGCAGCGCCAGGAGTGCAATCAGCACCAGCAGGCCGGAAAAAAGCGGGCTCATTCGTGCGCTCCCCAGATCTTGGCCAGTTCGGCGACGTATTGCAGCGTCATCAGTCCGATGCCCACCGGCAACGGCAGGAGCGGAATCCAGAGCGGCAGCGCCCAGACCGTATCCGTGGTCCAGTCATAGCTCCAGGCTTCCTCGAAGTAGATCCATCCGGACCAGGCAAGCATGGCCGCGAACGCCAGGCCGATCAGGCCGGCAAGCGACTGCATGAATTCCTTCCAGGGACGCTTCAGTGCCATTTGCAGCAGGTCGACGTTCACATGCCCTTTTTCCAACAGGACATAAGGGCTTGCGAGAAAGGTCATGGCGACCAGGGCATAAATGACGAATTCCGTTTGCCAGACGGTCGAGGCATTCAGGAAATACCGGATCACCACCATCTGGGTCACAACCAGAATGGCCGCTGCCAGAAGCAGAAGCGAGACCACAGCGGCCCCACGCGAGAGGGCCGAAACCCAGCGGATATAGGCGTTCATGCGAAACGTCCGAAGTCGCGGCAGCCTTCCCCGAACGCGCGGAAACCACACGCCGCGAACTGCCAGTTACTGGTTTTCGTGAAGATCTGCCGGCCCGGCGCTCTTCCGCGCCGGACCGGAGGGAAGTGTCTGCCGGATTATTCGACCGCCAGAGCCTTGTCGATCAGCTGCTGACCGCCCTCAACCTTTTCGGCGAAGTTCTTGTAGGAGGTCTCCTTTGCGATCGCGAGCCAGGCGTTGTAGTCGTCCGCGGACATTTCGACGACCTCGACACCGGCATCCTCGTAGGCCTTGACCAGCTTGTCATCGAGCCCCTTGGCCTGACCGGCGAAGTAATCTTCGGCCACTTTGGCTGCCGCCATCAGGGCGTCCTGCTGCTCCTTGGAGAGCTTGTCCCAGCTGCGCTTGGACATCAGGATCGGCTCATACATGAACCACAGCGCATTGGCGCCCGGCTTGGTCAGGCAGGTCACCTGTTCGTAGATCCTATAGGACACGAAAGAACCGGACGACGTGTTGGCGGCATCCAGAACGCCGGTCTGCAGGCCGGTGTAGATTTCCGACGACGGCATGGACGCGATCGAGGCACCGGCACCCACGAGCATTTCTTCGAAGGCCGGACCGGCTGCGCGGGTCACCTGCCCCTTCATGGTCTCCGGGCTTGTGATGCACTGCTTCTTGGAGGCGAACGCACCGGCAAGCCATGCATCCGCCAGAACCACGACGCCTGCGTCATTGATGACCTGTTTGATGTCGTCCATGAACGGCGATGTGTTCAGGCGAGCCGCACGCTCGTGGTTGCGCACAAGGCCCGGCATGAGGGTCGCGGAGAATTCCGGGTGACGGCCGGAAGCATAGTCGAGCGGGAAAGCCGAAATATCGAGCTGGCCCTTGACCATGGCGCCCCACTGTTCCTTGGGCTTGAACAGGGACTTGCCCGGATAGACCTGGATCTTGACGCCAACGTCGGCCTTTTCCATTTCGCGTGCGAGAATCTGGACCATTTCGTCGCGAACGTCGCCTTTGCCGCCCGGCCACTGATGCGATGCCTTCAGAGTGACATCGGCAGCATTCGCCACAGGCATGGCGGCACATACGGCAGCGCTCAGGACGAGCGCCGTCTTGATAAATGTCTTCATAATTTCCTCCCGTTAGCGCGCCATCCTGTTTTGGCGGAAGTCTGCGCGCGGGCGGTCACCCGCCAGATCCAAGGCAAACATAGCTCTCGCATGCGAGTCAATCTTTTTTGTATACAAGAATTGGCTTTTTGCATAAATTAAATCCATGACCAAATCCCGCAGCAAAACCCGGCGTGCCGAAACCTTACGCGAAGCTCTCGAAGGCGACATCGCGACCGGCCGCTATCCGGCGGGAACCCGGCTCGATGAGGTCACCCTGGCCAACCGTTTCGACGTGTCCCGCACGCCGATCCGGGAAGCCCTGATCGAGCTTTCGGTCGCGGGGCTGGTCGAAATCCGGCCGCGGCGGGGCGCCTTCGTGCGGGAAATCGGCATTCCCCGGCTGATCGAGATGTTCGAGGTGATGGCCGAACTGGAGGCCATGTGCGGGCGGCTTGCCGCTCGGCGTATTTCCTCCAAGGAACTGGCCACTCTTCAGGCGGCCCACGAGGCCTGTAACCTCGCCTGCGAGGACGGGGATCCGGACGCCTATTACCATGCCAACCAGACCTTCCACGAGGCGATCTACAAGGCAAGCCACAACGGTTTTCTCGCCGATCAGGCCCGAAGCCTGCAGAACCGTCTCAAGGTCTACCGGCGCCTGCAATTGCGCGTGCGTAACCGGGTCGAGATGTCCCTGGCCGAACACCAGAAGATCGTCGACGCCATCGCCCGCGGCGATGCGGAAGCGGCCGAAGAACATTTGCGCCAGCATGTCCTGATCCAGGGCGAGCGCTTCAACGATTTCGTTGCGTCCGTCGCTTCGCACAGAGAAGAAAGCGAAGCCGAAGAGCAGCCACAGCGCGCAGCCGGATAGCTGGAACATCTGCCCGATATCCGGCCTTGAAAGAGCCGCAAGCTTCCTGCACGCTCCGTGGTCTCTTGTACGCACTCAGCGGGAGCAGCCATGCGCATTGAAACGCTTGCGGAAAAGATCGCCGACGGAACCGTGCATGTGATCGGCATCGGTCTCGGGTTGGCGGCCACCATCACGCTGATCGCGATCTTGTGGAATTCGCCCGACACCGGCCGGCAGGTGAGCGTGTTCGTCTACACCGGCTGCCTCATGGCCATGCTGATCTGCTCCGCGCTCTACAATATCTTCGCCAGGGAGGAAAAGCAGGGGCTGTTGCGCAAGCTGGATCACGCGGCGATCTTCCTGATGATTGCAGGCACCTATACCCCTCTGGCTTCGATGATTATCGGCGGCTGGACCGGCGGCATCCTGCTTGCCGTTGTCTGGACAGGTGCGCTCGCAGGCGCGATGTTGAAGCTCGTCAACATGAAGGGCGTTGAACGGATCACCGTTCCGCTGTGTCTGGCCCTGGGATGGGTGGTCGTTTTCGCCTTCAACCCCCTGCTCGACAAGGCGTCGGGCTTCGGCTTCGGCATGATCCTGCTGGGCGGCCTTCTCTATACGGTCGGAACCGCGTTTTATGCCTGGAAACGGCTGCCGTTCCAGAACGCCATCTGGCACGCCTTCGTGCTGGCGGCCGCCATCTGCCACTTCAGCGCGGTGCTTTATGACGTGGCGCTCGTGCCGGTGACGGCGAGCTGAAACGAAAAGAGCGGCCCTCTTGGGGACCGCTCTCTATCGTCGATACTCAAAAACTCCGGTCAGACGACCTGCTGCTGCTCCGCCTGTTCCTTCGTCAGAACAATGACCTTGGTACGCAGCGGCACGCGGCTGAAGAGGTCGATCACGTCCTGCTGCCACATGCGGATGCAGCCGGAGGAGGCTTTCGTCCCGATGCTGGAGGGCTTGTTGGTACCATGGATGCGGAACAGCGTGTCCCTCGAGCCTTGCCACAGGTCCATCGCGCGCGCGCCAAGCGGGTTTCTCAACCCGGGCTCCATGCCCTTTTCCCAGTAACGGCCGAGCGAGGGTTTGCGCGCGATCATTTCCTGCGGAGGGCGCCAGATCGGGTGCTCGCGCTTGACGCGGATCAGGGCCTCTCCGGACCACGCGAAGCCGGAGCGGCCGACGCCGATGCCGTAGCGCAGGGCCTTCTTGCGGGACAGGGTCCAGTAGAGGAAATTGTTATACGGGTCGACGATGATCGTGCCCGGCTTTTCATGGGACTTGTAGTCCACCACCTGACGCCAGAACTTCCGGTCGAACGACTTGTAGTTGATTGCCGGCCAGGTGTAGTCGCCGTCGGGCCATGCCGCATAGGCGGAGGCGTAGTCGAAGCTTTCGTCCGGCAGGTCCGGCTGGTCGTGCAGACCGACCGAGTAACAGCCCGAAAGCGGAACCGCCATCATTGCCAGGCCACCGCCCAAAAGGGCACGACGGCTGAACGAATTGCGCATAGGTGCCGTAGGGGACGTTTTTATCGGGTCAAATTCGCTCGGCATGTTGGCTCCGCTGTTTTCCTCGCATTTTCATGCGCAGTTTGAAACCTGTTGGCAAGCGCTTTCTGGGTCGGACCCGATCGGCACTGGAAATTTCGGACAGGTATCGACAAATATGAGACAGGCTTTAATTTTGTCTCTCCCTCCCCTCCTCCCGCCAGCCCGAGGTTCCAGCATTTGTCTTCGAACAAGATCCCCGTTTTCGACGGTCACAACGACACCCTTCTGAAACTGGAAATCGAGGCGGGCACGCCGAAGGAGCGCAGTTTTTTCGAACGTACCCAACAGGGACATATCGACCTGCCGCGGGCACGTGAGGGTGGCTTTGCCGGCGGGCTGTTTGCCATGTTCGTCCCGTCGAACATCCACCAGGATTTCACCAAACCGTTCAATCCGAGAGATCCGGCCAACTACGCCGAGATATCCCAGCCGGAAGCCCTTGGTTTTACCCTGCGCATGGCAGCCCGCGCGCGACGGCTGGAGCGGGACTCCGAGGGTGGCTTTACCCTTTGCCGCAGCGTTGCCGACATCGAAAAGGCCATGGCCGCAGACAGCGTCGCCGCCGTTCTGCACATCGAGGGCGCGGAGGCGATCGATACCGATTTCAACGCGCTGGAAGTTCTGCACGCGGCCGGCCTGCGTTCGCTCGGGCCGGTGTGGAGCCGCAAGAACGCCTTTGCCGACGGGGTGCCCATGGCCTTTCCGTCTTCTCCGGACACCGGTCCGGGCCTGACCGATACCGGCAAGGCTCTTGTGAAGGCCTGCAACGACCTCAAGATCCTGATCGACCTGTCGCATCTCACGGAAAAGGGCTTTTGGGACGTGGCGAAAACGAGCCGCCATCCCCTCGTCGCAAGCCATTCCAATGCGCACACCCTGTGTCAGAGTGCCCGTAATCTGACCGACCGCCAACTTGATGCGATCCGGGAAAGCGATGGCCTTGTCGGCGTCAATTTTCATATTGCGTTTCTGCGCGAGGACGGACGCTACGACCGGAGCACGCCCCTGGAGACCATCGTGCGCCACTTCGCTTATCTCGTGGAACGACTGGGCGAGGACCGTGTCGGCTTCGGGTCCGATTTCGACGGTTGCATGGTGCCGGCGGAGCTGGGTGATTCGTCCGGCCTGCAAAAACTGATTCAGGCGTTTCGCGACGCCGGTTTCGGCGATTCGCTTATTGAAAAACTGTCCTACAAAAACTGGCTGCGCGTATTGTCGCACACGCAGAATTGATTGATCGTTCAAAAAATCGCGAATTTGTGATCGATTAGTCAAATATAGTAATTGTCCGAATTCGCAGCCAAAACAACAATGGATAAGACATGCAACAAATGCCGGGAACAGACCCTTTGAAAGGTCCGTTCCGGGCGGGTGCGGTCAAGTGTCGTGGGCAAACGATTTAAACAGGAAGCTGCATTACCGGACAAATGCCGGAATGGAGCTCACCAGAACAAGAGCCTTCGGAACCTGAGTGCACCGGATTTTTAAAAGGATCTGCACGGCCCCATCGATCCGTCGATCAGGATTTATCGACCGGATTAAACCGAAGCGAGCGAAAACACCCCGGTATTCGACCGGAACTACGGCTTGTGCGGTTTTGGGGATGGCAGTCTGTATCTAGAGGGAGACAGACCGACCAATGACATTGGCCGAGATTGCCACCAATCCGCTATATGCCGCGAAAAACACCAGTAAATCCGAGACGGTGCATCAGATACTGAAACGCCGGATTTTGCTGGGTTATCTCACGGACGATTCGCCAATTACCGAACAGGCACTGGCGCAGGAGTTTTGCTGTTCGCAGGGAACGGTACGCGAAGCGCTTCTCCGGCTGCAGGAATGCGGGCTCGTCGACCGGCGGGGTTACCAGGGAACCTTCGTCACCCGGACCACCCGGGACGAAGCCATCATCCTGACCCGCATGCGCGTGCATCTGGAATGCACCGGGGTCGAACGCGCGGTCGCGGCAATCGACGACTGCAAGATCGCCGTTCTCAAGGAACTCATGGATCTCTACGAAGAAAGCCGGGAGCAGCGCGACGTCTTTGCCTGCTCGGAAATCGACCGGCGCCTGCATTGCTTCATTTTTGATCTGGCGGACATGCCCATGCTCGAACCATTCCTGCACCGGGCGCATTTACAGCTGCACCGCTACCTGATCTCCGGCCATCAGGGCAATATTGTGTGGAACCGAAACGAGGGATCGCGGCATATCGACATCCTGGACGCCTTCGAACGCCGCGACGCAGCTTCCGCCAAACGGCGGATGAAACGTCATATCGCCCAGTCGGTCCACAATCTGGCGCCCGACATATATGCGGTCGTTTTCGAGAATGCCCCACAGGACGAGCCGCAGATGGCGCCCGAACAACTCTGGAATCCGGCGCTCTCCGTGCCGAATACAATCTGATCTTTCGCGTCAGCGGCACATCCGGACCCGGCCGCTGTAGGTGCGGTAGGTTCCCGTGCGCGGATTGAAGGATTTGTATTTGCGCGCGCAATAGGCAATCCATTCCGGCGACCACTGGACCGGGCGATAGGCCGGCGGCCGGTAATAGCGCGGCGGATTGACATAGGCCCTGGACCTGTAGGGGTAAGGCGGCGGCGGCAGATACCGGTAGGGCGGCGGATCGTAATAGACCGGCCCGCCGTAATAGCGCGGGCTCGAAAGGGCCGAACCGATGATCGCCCCGGTTGCCAGGCCGATGACGCCGGCAGCGGCAGCACCGCCCCAGTAATTCCCGCCCCGATAATAGTGGCCATGATGGCGGCCACCGGCCTCGGCCGGGGAAAGACTGACGGCAACAAGACCGATCGCTGCAATCGCGGCCAGGCAGGCACTGCCAACCCGGCGACGGGCCTTGAGAGAAAATACAGACGGTATCATCTTCACCCTCCACAGCATGGTTTCCAAGAAGCCCCGACCCTTGGCTTGAATAATATCACAAGACGCCGAAAACGCGGCGCTAATAAGGAAAGCACTTGAAACCGGCGCGCAGATCGTATTCCTGTCGGCACCCGGCAGTCCCGATCCCCGCTCCAGACACGCACTCGATTTTTCATGGCCCCTCCTCTCCTGACGCTCCGCGACATTCACCTGACCTTCGGCGGCACGCCGCTGCTCACCGGCGCGGAGCTTTCCGTTTCCGAAGGCGACCGGATCTGCCTGGTCGGGCGCAACGGCTCGGGCAAGTCGACGCTGCTCAAGATCGCCGCAGGCCAGATCGAGGCGGACGGCGGAGAACGCTTCTTTCAGCCGGGCCGCACCATCCGCTACCTGCCGCAGGAACCGGATCTTTCCGCCTACACGACCGTGCTCGACTATGTGAACGAGGGCCTGGCGCCGGGTGACGATCCCTATCGCGGCCAGTATCTGCTCGACGTCCTCGGCCTCACGGGCAAGGAAGACCCGAAGGCGCTCTCCGGGGGCGAAGCGCGTCGAGCCGCACTGGCGCGCACGCTGGCGCCGGAGCCGGACGTGCTCCTGCTCGACGAGCCGACCAACCATCTGGACCTGCCCGCCATCGAGTGGCTGGAAGAGGAACTCAAAAGCCTGAAATCGGCCATCGTGCTGATTTCCCACGACCGGCGCTTCCTGCAAAACCTGTCGCGGGCCACTGTGTGGATCGACCGAGGCACGTCCCGCCGCCTCGACAAGGGATTTGCCCATTTCGAGGCCTGGCGCGACGAGGTGTTCGAGCAGGAAGAGATCGACCAGCAGAAGCTCGCCCAGAAGATCAAGCGCGAAGAGCACTGGATGACCTACGGCGTCACCGCCCGGCGCAAGCGCAACATGCGCCGTGTGCGCGAGCTCGCCGACCTGCGCCAGCAGAAGCGCGACCATCGCGGCCCGCAGGGTACCGCCAAGCTCACCGCCACGGACGCGGAGGTCTCCGGCAAGCTGGTAATCGAGGCGAAGGGTATTTCCAAGACCTACGGCGAACGCGCGATCGTTTCAGACTTCTCCACCCGCATCCAGCGCGGCGACCGGATCGGCTTCGTCGGCCCGAACGGCGCCGGCAAGACGACGCTTTTGAAGATGCTCACCGGGGAACTCACACCCGACACCGGCTCGGTCCGCCTCGGCACCAACCTGGAGATGGTCACCCTCGACCAGAAGCGGGAACATCTGAACCCGAACGACACGCTCTCCTCGGTGCTCACCGGCGGCCGTGGCGACACGGTCGTCGTCGGCAACGAGACCAAGCACGTCATCGGCTACATGAAGGACTTCCTGTTCTCGCCGGAACAGGCCCGCACGCCCGTTGGCGTGCTTTCCGGCGGCGAACGCGCCCGCGCGATGCTCGCCCGGGCGCTGGCGGCAAAGTCGAACCTGATGGTGCTTGATGAGCCGACCAACGACCTCGACCTGGAAACCCTCGACCTGCTGCAGGAACTGCTCTCCGACTATGAGGGCACCGCGCTGATCGTCTCCCACGACCGTGACTTCCTCGACCGGGTCGCGACTTCCGTCATCGTTTCCGAAGGCAGCGGCAAATGGCAGGAATATGCCGGCGGCTACTCCGACATGCTCTCCCAACGCGGCGAAGGCGTGACCGCGCGCAAGGTGGAAAAGGCGGCGCCAAAGAAGACGAAAGAAGAGCCCGCACTGTCGGAAAAGACGGCCAAGCCCGCCGGAAAGTCGAAGCTCTCCTTCACCCAGCAGCATCTTTTGAAGACCCTGCCGCAAACCATTGAGGCCATTGAGTCAAAACTGGCCAAGCTGCAGGAAGAGATGAACGACCCGGCGCTCTACACGAAGAACCCGGACAAATTCGCGAAGCTTTCGGCCCAAATCACCGAACTGACTGCGGAAAAGGACTCCGCGGAAGAACAGTGGCTGGAACTGGAGATGCTGAAGGAGGAGATGGAGGGGTGAGACGCGTCCGGCGCAGCCGGCAAAAAGCAAATGATTTTGCTTTTTGAGCGACGAACGCCCGAAGCCATAGCGAAGGGCCGGGTGGGCATAAGAGACTATTCCCCGCCGTCCGCTTCGACCATTTCTAAGATATGCTGAAGCCAAAGGCGCAACTCTTGCGATCCAGCAGCAAAAGCGACAATAGCGTTCGCATTTTGTTGAAAGAAAATACTGAATTGCCGAGCGGTTTCCAAAACCGCGGGATCAATTGAAAGCCCCTGTAAACTACCAGCTCCACTTGCAAGAGCTAAGCCGATGCCAATGGCACCCCCGGTGAAGCCAACCGGACTGTTGCCAGCCTCGTTCTTCAATTTAAGTGCTACTGACTTTAGAAAGCGGCCAATCCCGATGAGGAGAGTTTTCGTCGTGGCATAAGCCCTATAAGCCATACGACCATTTTCCCATCCGAGTTGAATAACCGTCTCTTCAACAAATTCAACAAACTCCCGGGTTTCCTTGGATAGGACAGTCCGAAGCTTTGCGATTTGGTCAAGCAATCCTGTGGTCAACTCGGAGAGGGCAGAGGGAAGCTCTCCTTCTCGACGCATCCTGTCCGCTCGCTCAGTCAACAATCGCCCAAGAGCAAACCCTAGAAGAAACCGGAATGATCGTTGACAAAGGAACTAAGCAGCCCTTGGAGACCGGGTTCGAGCGGTTCGGAAAGTGTCTGGTTTGAATCCTGACGCTTATACGCTTCAGAAAAATCCATGAGGGCGCTACCATCGGACCACGCCGTCGTAACGTTGACTTCGCTAAGTGGGCAGTCGACTGCTGAAAGATAACCGGAAACGGCTTTGTAAATTTCTGGATAATAATTTCGTTTTTGATGGAGAGCCGAAAACAATTCCTTGGCACGATCCAGTGCGAGTTGATGGAGACTTTGCTGAAGCGGATCAGATACCTCCTCGTCGGGAACATTGACCCGTCTCAGTTCTAGCTCACCATCGACCACCTCCGCACGCATGCCCGGTTCGGGTGACGGTTCACTCTCACCACCCCAAACGCCTTCGCCCCAAGCAGTCTCGCCCCAGGTAAGCGGCTTGCCATCTCGAAACTCCTCCTCCAGCCGTTTGATCTCGGCATTAGCCACTTTTGGACCCTGCATCCAGATTTCCTCGGGCAAGGCGAGACGGGCAATTTCAAGGTCCTCCATCCCCGAACTGCCCTTCAATCGTGCTTCGTACCAGGCGGTCCAAACCTCCCAGTTGCTCATCTGATGTAAAAACGTCGAATTTAATTCTTTCCAATTCAACGAAATAACATCAGGAATCCTCTTGTTATGCCAAAGGGGCTGACGAGCAAGGTCAGCGGCATTGCCATCTTTTGTGATGAAACTGCGATCCTCTTCAAGGGCGTCGGTGAGTTCAGCTCTAGATGTAGGGGACGACATATTAGCTGACATGGTAGCGCTAACGCCTAGATAGGCGGCAGCCGCACCAGCATCAGGGGTATTGAAGGTAGTTGAAGCGGAATTAGCGGCCTCATAGATCGCGGAAGCAGCGTGACCTGCAACTGCGCTATTCACTTTACTAGCTGCGTTAAAGGCTTCGGCGGTTGCAATAAAGGCGCGTGAAACCCTTATTTCTTTACTACGGTCTGGAAATTGGACGGTTGCCCAAGACGCCGCGCTGCCACGAAACAGAGGTAATATGATATTCTGGGCTCGTTCGCCCTTTTTCCTGTTCAGCGCTTTGTTGAGAAGCGGTAAAACTCGCAGCGCGGATCGGGTGGCGATAGCAACGGACACTTGAGGAGGCTGATCCTCAAGCCACGCTGTCAGCTCGTCCTTGTTTAATTTCCGCTTCGCCATGCGCCCTCACACATCTCGCGCATGACTGTCCGGGATTCAGCTCCAGATTGCAACAACGACGAACACCCCCCCCTCACCCGAATATTCGCGCCTTCTCGTCCTCGCCGAGCAGCTTCCACTCGCCGTCGGCGAGCCCTTCCAGCCCCAACCCACCGATCTGGATCCGGCTGAGCGCGTTCACGTGGTTGCCGGTGGCGGCAAACATGCGGCGGACCTGGTGGTAGCGGCCTTCGTGGAGGGTCAGGCGGACACGGGTGTCGTCGAGGATTTCCAGTTCGGCGGGTTTTAACGGCTTCTGCTCGTTTTCCAGCATCATCTCGCCGGAGGCGAAAAGCGCCGCCTCGTTGCCCTTCAGGGGCCGGTCGAGGTCCGCTTCGTAGACCTTGGGGACTTCCGATTTCGGCGAGATCACCTTGTGCAGGAAGGTACCGTCGTCGGTGAACAGCAGCGCGCCGGAGGTTTCCTTGTCGAGGCGGCCGATGGTGGACAGCACCGGCTTGCGCATGCGGAACCGGTCCGGCAGCAGGTCGTAGACCAGACGGCCCTGATCCTTGGTGGAACAGGTGTAGCCCAGGGGCTTGTTCATCAGAAGCACCATGCCATCGGGCGGGTCGAGCGGCTCGTCGTCGAACAGGATGTCCTCGTGGGGCATCTTGCTGTCGGCTTTCAGCGTGTTGCCGTCCCGGTCGGTCACCCAGCCGTTGCGGATCGCCTTCTGGATTTCCTTGCGGCTGCCGTAGCCGAGATTGGCGATGAGTTTGACCAGACGCATGAGAATTCCGACCGCTTTCGATGTCCGACTGTTCCGGGGAGAGTGGCATCCCCGTGCCCTGTCCGCTTTAATGGGCTCTATATCGGAAAGTCTTCAGGACAGCAAAGAAGGGATCGGGATGACCTCATCGATCGGAACAGTCGGGATTATCGGCGGTTCGGGCATGCTTGGACGCGCGATTGCCCACGCGCTGCTCAGATCCGGAACGATCGCGCCGGAACGGCTGTGGATTTCCAACCGCAGCGGCAATTCCGCCGGGTTAGAGGCCTCTCCCGCGATCAACATCACCACGAACAATCAGGAGCTTGTGAAGGCCTGCGACACGGTTCTTCTGTCCGTGCCGCCGAAGGACGCGGCAGCGATCGGGATCGGGATCGACGCCAGGAACAAGCTGGTCGCTTCCGTCATGGCGGGCGTCTCGTTGCAGAAACTGCAGGACCTGACCGGGGCGGCCCGCGTCGTCCGCGCCATGAGCAGCCCGGCGGCGGAGTTCAGCCTGGCCTATTCCCCCTGGACGGCAAGTGCCGCCGTGACCGGCGAAGACCGGAACGTGATCGCCGCCCTGTTCGGCGCATGTGGAACCACCGACGAGGTGCCCGACGAACCGCAGATCGAGATCTTCACCGCGATCACCGGCCCGGTTCCCGGCTTCGTCGCCTATTTTGCCGCCTGCATGAGCGACTACGCCGTCACACGGGGCATCGACCCGACTGTCGCCGACAAGTCCATTCGCCAGCTCTTTCTCGCCGCCGGACACATGATGGCGGAGGGCACCATGACACCCACCGGCCATGTGCAGCAGATGATCGACTATGCGGGCACCACCGCGGCCGGGCTGAACACGATGGCATCATCGGATATTTCAGACGCCATCGCGGCCGGTCTCGATGCGGCCGTGGAAAAGACCCGGCAGATAGGGTGAGCAGGCACGGAAGCTACCGCCCCTTACCCTTCATTGCGCCCTTGACGGCGCGGATCACCTTGTAGCCGCCCTCGTCGGCGATCATCTCCACGTCGCGGAAGGTCTCCTTCAGGGTCGCCTCGTAGGGCAGATGGCGGTTGGCGACCATGTAGAAGACGCCGCCGATCTTGAGTCCCGCCGCCGCCGCTCGGATGAAATCCTGGCCGACGTCCGTACGGCCGGCCTTGCCGGACTGGTGGAACGGCGGGTTGGAGACGATGAAGTCGTAGGTTTCCTCAAGGCCTCGGGTGACGTCGGACCAGATGCCGTGCAGGATCTTCGTGTCGGAATAGGCCTTCAGGTTTTCCTGCGCCAGATCGAGCGCCCGCTTTTCCGCTTCGTAGAGGTCGAGGGTGGTCACCTTCGGCGCGCGTTCCAGAACGGTGCGAGCGAGAAAGCCAAAGCCGCAACCGAGATCAGCGCCCTTGCCGGAAAGGGTGTCGGGCAGATGATCTGCAAGCAGCTTAGAGGCCGGGTCGATCCGGTCCCAGGCGAAAATGCCCGGCCGGCTGATCCAGGCCCCGTCCAGGATCGGGCGCGGCGCGTCGAGTTTGGCCCATTCGGCCTTGAGGGGCTTGTCGAGTTCGGTTTCCGATAGCTCCGTCCAGACCACGCGGCATTTGTGCTTCGACAAATGGTCGACCGCCCCGAACAGGGCGGCCATGTCGTGTTCCAGCGTCTTGGCGCCTTCGGTGTTGGGGGCGGCGGCGACCACCCAACCGCCTGGCTTGACCAGCGAGGCTGCGCGGGCGAGTTCGGCGCGCGCTTCCTGACGCTGGCGGCCGGGCAGGACAAGAACCATGTCGAAGCCGGTTTCGTCTGTTTCCGCGACAACGGAAAAGCCGGCTGCCTGCAGCCGGTCGCGCTCGGGTGCGAAGCTTTGTTCGCAGGTCAATTGACCTTCATGGAACAGCTTCATGGCCGGGTGCATCCGCGCGCGCAGGAACAGGATGCGCTCGGTTCCCGCATAGGGGATATCGCCGTTTTCGATCGGCAGGATCAGGGTTTCAAACGCGGGATCGGACATTGGCTTGGAAAATTCTCTCACAAAGGCCGCAGGCAACCATCGTCACTGCGGAAAGCAGCGCTCTCATACCCTCCGGTCCGGTAAAGGTCAAAAGACCTCGTCGGACTTGAAGGTCTTGCCATCGACCAGAAGCCGGAGCGGCAGGGCGCGCCCGTCCGGATGAATGGCGACGACGACCTGAACCCGCTTGGCGGGAAGCCGTTCGATCTCCTTGCCCTCGCCCTCCGGCAGATAGAAGGCATCAATGCCGTAGTCGACAGTCACCCGGCCATCTGAAAAGCCCGTATCCGTGCCTTTGATCGCCAATGGCCCTGCGTCTTTCCGTGTCCTTGTCAAACGCACGACCTTGGCGGAGCCGTCATCGGTGATTTCAAGCCCCGCAAAAACCGTATCGCCCTCTCCAAAGATTTCGCCCTGCATCTGTAGGGACACGGGAACACGGCCGATTTCGAGATTGAGAATGACATAATCGCCGCGCAGAAGATCGCGCGGATCGACGGGCCGGAGATTCAGGACGACCTCCTGGCCGCTCATCTGGACCTGCAGACGGTCGGCAAGCGGAACGGCGATCAGGGCAAGCTGGATCAGGGCAACCAGCCCCCAGCGGAGAAACGGAGAGCGCAAGGCGTTCGGGAGGCTCATGATGCGGCCTCCCCACCAACGTCAGGTTGCGCGGAGGATCGCTGCCGGCGCAGGACCCGCGTCACGACAAAGGCCAAGCCCAGCAAAATCACGCCGGCGATCAGGAAGAACACCGACTGGCCGAGCAGTGAGCCGATCGTCTCCTCAAGCAGCCACAGCACCACCGCCGTCAGGCCGGCATAGGCGCACAGCGTCCAGAAGGCGTTGTTGTAAAGGGTGCCGATCAGGCTGAGGCCGACCAGGGCCGCCAGAATCAGGGCAGACACGAGAATGATGTTCTGCATGGCGATCGGCAGGACAACGGCGATCAACGCCACGAGAACACTCAAAAAGAATGAGCGCGCCTTGCCGGTCTTGAATGACAGCAGGAGACCCAAGCCGCAGAGCGCCAAAGCCAGCAGCAGGGTGGCAGCCGCCGGCGGGCTCATCACGGCGGCCACGAGGTCGGCGTTGTCCAGATCCGTCTGCACCACAATGACACATGCGAGAATGGCCGACAGGATGGCGAAGCCGACATCATGCATCGACATCAGCATCAGCCAGCGGCCATGGCTCCTCCGCGGAACGTCTCCGGACCATTTGACCGCCAGATCGGCGACCTGGCCGAGCTGGATCAGGCAGGCGGACAAACCGGCGCTCGCCAGGATCATGATCGCAAAATTCGTATCGTCACCGTTCCCGAAGATATCGACGGTATCCATGAGCCAGCGGCCGAAGGTCACGAGCAGCAGCGATAGGCCCGCCCAGCGCGCCAATCGGTTCGGATGAAAAACCGGATGCAGGAAGACGGCGACCAGCAGGACCAGCCCGATGAGATCGCCAAGCGTCGAGGCCTCGCCAACGTCTGCCCGACCGACCTGCCAGCTGATCGCGGCGACCGCTGCCACGATCAGCGAAGCTTTGGAGCCCGTGATCCAGGCGGCGGCGAGCGCACCAAGGCAGACGAGGAAAGCCCCGCCGATCCAATCCGACGGCAAATGAAAAATCTGGCCGACCAGCGCCATGCCGCCCACGAAGACCAGCGTGGCGAAAGCGGTCGCCAGGTCCGCCATGCCCTTGCGGCCGGCACTCGAGGCCCAGGCGGCGAGACCATGGGCGGCCAGGATCATGGCGACGATGCCGGCGAGCTTGACGTATTTCGGAATGCCGTCCCAGTTGGCGGCGATGAAGGCGGCCAGCGCCAGGGCGATGCAGACGACCCCAATGCCGCCAAGCACCATCGGCAGGCGCGAGCGCCCGTCGCCGGTGGAGATGTCCTCCAGGATATGGGCCGCGCCAGCGGATCCGATCCAGCCGCGCTCGACCCAGGTTTCCAGGTCGTGTTTCAGGCGCCGCTTGTAAAATACATCGAGCATCGACGCTCCCGTTTTTCCCTGTTTGAAAAACAGCTTATCCCGGAACCGCAAGCGTTGACAGCGCGATTGAAGCCGGGTTCGAATGGACATGGAAACGGCACGCCACCGATAAAGACAACGATGCCGTCCGGGAGGAACATCATGACCCTGTCACGCCAGCTCGCCAAGCGGGCCGAGGAAAACCGCCCTGTCCGCGTCGGCCTGATCGGCGGCGGCAAGTTCGGCTCGATGTATCTGACGCAAGCCAGGCTGACCAAGGGCATCCACATCCTCGGCATTGCCGACCTGAACCCCGCCCGCCTGCGCGAAACACTGAAGCGCGCCGGCTGGCCGGACGAGCAGACCGACACGGCGTCCTTTCCTGCGGCGATCCAGTCGGGCCGCACCTTCATCACCGAAAGCGCCGAGGATCTGATCAAGGCCGACGGGCTCGACGTGCTGATCGATGCAACTGGCGATCCGGCGGCCGGTATCCGCCATGCGCTGATGGCCTTCGAGAACGGCCGCCACGTGGTGATGGTCAATGTGGAGGCGGATGCGCTTGCCGGTCCCCTGCTGGCCCGGCACGCGGAAGCGGCTGGGCTCGTCTACTCGCTTGCCTGGGGCGACCAGCCGGCGCTGATTGCCGATCACGTGGACTGGGCGCGCGCCTGCGGCTTCAAGGTGGTTTGCGCGGGCAAGGGTACGCGCTACCTGCCGAGCTATCACCACCTGACGCCGGACACGGTCTGGGACACGCTGCAGACCTATCTGGCGCTCAAGGATCCGAAACAGATCAATCTGAAGATGTTCAACTCCTTCCTGGACGGCACCAAGTCGGGGATCGAGATGACGGCGGTCTGCAACGCCACCGGGCTGATCCCCCAGGACGAGGGCCTCGCCTTCCCGCCCGCGACCCGGTTCGAGCTTTCCTCCGTCTGCAAGCCACAGGCGAACGGCGGCACGCTGACCCGCACCGGAACCACGGAGGTCGTCTCCTCGCTTTACCGGGACGGCACGGACGTACCGCATCATCTGGCCATGGGTACCTATGTGGTGATCGAGGCGGAGACGGATTATGCACGCCAGTGCTTCACCGAGTATCACATGCTGGAGGACGACAGCGGACAGTTCGCCGCCCTCTACCGGCCGACCCATATGATCGGCATGGAACTCGGCTGGTCGGTGGCCTCCGCCGCCCTGCGCGGCGAGCCGACCGGCACGGCCACCGGCTTTCATTCCGACGTGGTCGCGACAACCAAAAAAGCCATGAAGGCCGGAGAGATGCTGGACGGCGAAGGCGGTTTCACCGTCTGGGGCAAGCAATGCCCCGCGACCGCGTCCCTTGCAGCGGGCTATCTGCCGCTCGGCCTGTCGCACAACGTCAAACTCACCCGCGACGTCGCCGAAGGCCAGATGCTCACCTGGGAAGATGTCGTCCTCGACGAGACCGACAGCGCCTATCTGTTCCGACGCAAGATGGAGAAGGAATTCGGCTGAAGGTCATGGGTCCATACTTACCGCTGTCCGGTTTACCCATGACGTTTTAAGCAATTGAAATATCAATGACATTCCCCCACCGAGATGGCGTGGAGACGAAAGGCAGCCCCGCCCACTCCCGTCCCCCCTCAAGGAGGGAGAGGTATACAAGCGGATAAGCCAGAATTTCAACCCATTCGTCGTGAAACCGGACACCAGCGGGCTCAGACCCTGACTCAGCCGAGTGCGATGTCGCCGAGGATCCTCGCCAGACCTTGTGGATCGGCATCGAAAGGGGAATGGCTGGTACGCATGACATGGACGGCCGTCTTGGTGCCCATGGCGTCATCCACCAGCGCAATCATCTTCTTTTGCCCTGCCGGCGTCACCGCCCGGTCTTCGGTGCAGTGGATATAATGGCGCGGCACGGTGCCGAACCGCTCTTTCGTCACCGGTGAGGGCACGGTTGCCACCTGGGCCGGTTCGTCGCAGTGCAGATGGGCCTCCGCCTTTTTGAACATCTCCTCCCCGACATCGCCGGCATAGGCTTCGTGGACCCGGGACTGGTAGTCCGGATCCTCCGAGCGAAAATCGACCCGAAGGGCACCGACCGCCTGCGGGTCAGCGGCAAAGAGCCCCGGCACCAGCGCATCCGCCATCAACTCGTCCTGGATCATGGCGACCGGCGGCATGCCCGGCGGCAACATGAAGGCGGTGATGTAGACGGCTGCCGAAATCAGCTCGGGTACGCGCTCGACCACATGGGAGACCGTCGCCCCGCCAAGCGAATGGCCGGCGATGACGACCTTGCCGCCGCATTTCTCAGCGGTCTCCCGAACCTGGCCAATCACGAAATCCGTGCGCTCATCCTGGGTGACGCCCGCATTGGGCGAGGGCTCGGTGGCGAAGGCTTGACTATCCAGAGGGCGCTTCAGGAAGGAGGCGGGAAGTTTCGCCTTGGCACCGGCGCCCGGCATATCGAACACGGTCGTGACGATGCCGCGGGCTTGCAGGTACGGCAGGACATGGTCCCAGGTTTCGTGATTGTGCCAGGCGCCGTGGATAAAAACGATGCCTGCGGACTGATCTGCCATTGTGAGTGCCTCCCGATTTTAAGTGCATGGATCATGCACAACAGTTTTCCCGTTTCCCATGGGCGAGATGGTCGCTAGTTTGATATCAGTGCATGACAAAACCGCAAAGCTTTTCAATCCGTTCGCGAGATCAAATGACATCCCGACTATTTTCGCCGCTCCCCCTCCGCTCGCTCACCCTGAAGAACCGCGTCGCCGTGTCGCCCATGTGCCAGTATTCCGCTGGCGACGGTATGGCCAACGACTGGCATCTGGTTCACCTGGGCAAATTCGCCCAAGGGGGTGCGGGGCTGATCTTCACCGAGGCTGTTGCGGTCAACCGCAACGGCCGGATCACCCATGGCGATCTGGGCATCTGGTCGGACGAGCATGCCGCGGCGCTTGCCCGGATCACCGCCTTCCTGCGCGCCCACGGATCTGCCTCGGCGATCCAGCTCGGCCATGCGGGCCGCAAGGCGTCCATGCAGCGGCCCTGGGAGGGCAATGCCGCCCTGACGGAGACGGAATTCGCCAAGGGCGAAATGGCCTGGCGTACGGTCGCCCCCTCGCCGCTTCCCATGGCCGAGGGCTGGCTGGTGCCCCAGGAAATGACGGCTCAGGATATCGCCGATACGGTCCAGGACTTCGTCGATGCCGCCCGCCGGGCCCATTGGGCCGGGTTCGACGTGGCCGAAGTCCATGCCGCCCACGGCTATCTGCTGGCAAGCTTCCTGTCGCCCCATTCCAACAAACGAGCGGATGCCTATGGCGGCAGCCGCGAGGGCCGTTCGAAGGCGCTGTTCGAAGTGGTCGAGGCGGTGCGTGCGGAATGGCCGGAGGACAAGCCGCTGTTCGTGCGCATCTCGTCGGTAGACGGGACCCCGGACGGCTGGTCCCTGGACGACAGCGTCTGGCTCGCAGGCGAACTGAAGGCCCGCGGGGTCGATGTGATCGACTGCTCGTCTGGCGGCATTGCCGGTCCGGCAACCGCCGGCCGCACACCGCCGCCTCCGGGGTTCCAGGTGCCTTATGCGGCGCGGATCAAGCAGGACATGGGCATCCTGACGCAAGCCGTCGGACTGATCACCGAGGCACAACAGGCCGAAGACATCCTCGCCGAGGGCAGCGCCGACATCATCGCCATCGGCCGCGAGGCCCTGTCCGACCCGAACTGGCCGGTCCACGCCGCCGATACGCTCGGTGACGACACCGCGTTCGAGACCTGGCCGAAGCAGTACGGCTGGTGGCTCAACAAGCGCCGGGAGAGCACCGGGCGGTATTGAGCGGAAGGACGTTATTCGGCCGCTTCCGATTTCTTGCGAGTGCCCCTCGCCGGCTTTCTGGGAGCGGGCTTCTTCTCGCCCCCAGCAAGCGGATCCTCTGTGATATCGGCGGCTACCGGCGACAGTCCGAGCACTTCATGGAACGTCTGCAGCAGTTCCAGCGTATGCGGCGCCATTTCGTCGATGACGCCTGGGACGAACTGAACGACCTTCGCTGCAAGTTCGCGTTCTTCCTGTGTTTTCAGAAGTTGTGGCAGGGTCGAAATTGCCGCTTCGCGGGCGAATTCCACGATCAGGTTCTGCTCTTCGATGATCATCGCCCGTTCTTCGGTGGTGAGCGACTTGAACGGCTCGTCCTGATTCAGGACCCGTGCGGAGCGTTCCAACCGGTCGCGGCGCACATTGCCCCGGCTTTCGGCGAGCAGGATCAGCATGCGGATGACGGCCTCGCGGAAGCCTCCTTCGCCGATATGCATCAGCGCCGAGCGAACGGCCGGCAGCGCGGCGAGCTCTTCCTTGCGCTTCAGGGTGCGGCCCGGCTGATGGGTGCGGCCAAACCAGCGGGCAGTGGGCGAGCCCCACAGGCTGAAGAAGGTCGTCTCGTACAGCATGTCGCGCACATCGCGGTAGAGATCGAGCGACTGTTCGATCATATCCGCCGCCACCTTTTCCGCCTGCACGAAAGGATTCTCCGGTGACACCGGCTTGCGGTCCGCGTTCACTTTCTCAGCCATGTCCTGGAGCGGAGCGACGAACGGGTTCAGACTTGAAAGCAGGGCATGCTGGAGCCGGAGCGGATGAGTCTTGCGTCGGAAATCAGCCGACTGCTCGCTGACGCCCGCCTGTACGAAGGGGCGCACCATGACGTCGTAGAATTCCGACTGCTGTTCCGAAGCCCTGGCCACGGCCGCAAAGGGAATTTCGTCTTCCCGGCCGTCGTCCAGCAGTTTCAGGTCTTCCATCTTGCGCTCGTGGAAGCTGACGGTGAACTTCCGTTCCAGCAGCGGGCCCTCGAAATCGTCGATCGTCATCTCGTAGAGGCCGGGCGCGAGCGCCTCGATGGTCTTGAGCGTCGAGGTGACTTCCGTGTGTTCCTTTTTCGCGATCTTGGAGGACACGAAGATGCCGAGATGACCGACCTGTTCGTGGACCATGTAGATGATCCGCTGGCCGCGGATCGCGATCTCGCGCTCGTCCGTATAGGTGTCGATGATCCAGTTGATCGCCTGGGTCGGCGGCGTGATGTTGTCGCCCTCGCTGGCAAACACGATGATCGGCGAGCGGATCTGCTTCAGGTCGATGTTGCGGCCCGGCTCAAGCTGGGCCTCGTTCTTGGACAGGCGATTGCCCACGAACAGTTCCTCGACGATCCAGCGTATTTCCGCCTCGTTGAGCAGGAAATACCCGCCCCACCAGCGTTCGAAATCGAGGAAACGCTTCTGCTCCGTATCGACCTTCGAATAGAGATCGAAGTATTTACGGAATTCGGTGCGTCCGGGGTTGAGCATTTCGAAATTGGACACGAGATCCGCACCGTCGAAGACGCCGTGGCCCAGGTCGGAGGCGAACATGACATTCCAGGTACCGCCGAGGACGCCGGCGTTGTAGCGCATGGGATGTTCGCCGACCTTTCCTGCCCAGGTCTGCACCGGTGCCCCGTTCAACAGGATCGGCCCGGTCAGATCCGGGTTGGTGGCGGCCAGCAGCAGGGTTGCCCAGCCGCCCTGGCAATTGCCGGTGACGACCGGCTTGGGCGAGTCCGGATGCAGCTCCATCACCTTGCGCACGAAGGCGGCTTCCGCGTGGGTGACGGAGGCAATCGTCTGGCCCGGTTCCGGCATCCGGCGGAAGGCGACGAAATAGACCGGGTGACCGTCATGCATCGCGACCCCGACCTGGCTGTCCAGCTTGAAGCCGCCGATCCCGGCGCCGTGGCCGGCGCGGGGGTCGATGATGATATAGGGCCGCTTCCAGGATTTCACCTCAACGCCCTCGGGCGGCAGGATCTTCAAGAGCATGTAGTTGCACGGACGGGGCAGGTCCGCCCCATCCAGCACGACCTCGTAATCGTAGATCAGCACGGGAGGACAGCCGGCCTCCTCATGCTCCAGGAAGTTGTCGCCCCGCCTGCGTAACGTATCGAGAGTCAGGGTCAGGCGTTGGGCCGCGTCCGCCGCATAGGCCTGATAGTCATCCACCAGAGCACCGATCTGCCGGTCATGCCCCAGAGCCTGCTGCGCCAATTCGCCGACCTCAGCCATCGTCTTCTGCAGACGCTTGTTGTGGGTCTCCGACATCCGGTTCATGTGGGTCGAAACACCCCGGGCCAGCAATTCGCTGAGCGTGGAGAGCTCTGCCATCTGGGCCTGAAACACATTCACCCGCTCGCTCGGCGACCAGGCCGTCGCGTCGGTCAGCTTTTCCAGGAATGCGTTCTGACCGTCCACAATCGCGTCGAAAACATCCTTCATGCCGATTTCTCCTATCCGATAATACTGTAGCCGCCGTCGATCGCGTGGACGCCGCCGGTGACGTTAGAGGCCTCTCGACTTGCCAGGAAGGCGGCATAAGCACCGACATCCTCGATCGTGGCCAGATGATGGGTCGGCGCGCGTTCTGCGGCCGCATTCATGAGGTGGTCAAATTCGCCAATGCCGGAGGCCGCGCGTGTCTTCAAAGGTCCGGGCGAAAGCGCGTGAACGGAAATGCCTTTCGGGCCGAGTTCGGCCGCAGCGTAGCGGGTGGCGGCCTCCAGCGCCGCCTTGACCGGCCCCATCATGTTGTAGTGCGCAACCACCCGCTCCGCACCATAGAAGGACACGGTCATGCAGGTACCGCCGTCCCTCATCAGGGGTTCGGAACGCCGAATGAGACGCAGAAAGGAATGCACCGAAATATCCATCGCCAGGCCGAAACCTTCGGCCGAACAGTCGACGACCCGGCCGTGCAGGTCGTCCTTCGGACTGAAGGCGATGGAATGCAGCAGCGTGTCGAGCCCGCCCCATGTCCTGCTGATCTCGGCAAACAGCGCGTCTGCCTGCGCTTCATTGCGCACGTCGAGCGGCAGAACGATGTCCGCTTCCAGTTGCTCCGCCAGCGGACGCACGTGCGGTTCGGCCTTCTCGTTGAGATAGGTGATCGCTAGCCGGGCGCCCTGCTCCTTCAGCGCCTTCGCGCAGCCGTAGGCAATCGACTGGTCATTCGCGACCCCGACCACCAATGCTTTCTGGCCTGTCAAATCGAACATGGCTGCATACTCCGAGCCGATCCGGCCGGTGAAAGGAACTCCTGATTTCAGGCTTATACTGCAATGCAGCAAAAATTATGACGTAACGATTAATTTTTCTGCCGTTACGTGAATTCACGGACGGGCGAGGAAGTCTTAGAGTGCGCTTCTTCGAACCTAACCCAGCAAAAATTTCGTTTCGCACCTAATCCAGAAAACTAAGGCAAACGGGCGAGGACAGCTTGGAATGGCCGGAAAGGCGTATCCACCGCGTCATCGGTGCGAAGTCCTTTTGATAGCCTCGTCTGCGGTCATGCCGAAGGCGTTCGTCCTAAAAATGCGCAAAAAATGCTCAGGTTTTGAGAAAAAAGTTCAATTGCGTGCGGCTTATATCTACGGACGAAATTTGGCGAGGCAATCAACTCCAAATGAACACCCGTAGGATCATAAAAAAAATCTTAGTCATATGTTTCTGGGGGGCGGTATTGGCCCCTTTTGTTCCAGTAATTCTCGCTATACTTTTAGCACCATTTTTTGGTGGTGTGCCTCTTGCAATTGTTGCGATCATTTACGCTCACTTAATAGCCTCGCCATTTGTAGTTGCAGGTGAATTTGACAATCAGGTCAGCTACCGAACAACGCTTGAAAGGTCTTCCCTCTTTGGGTGCTATCACATGGCGGTGGCGTTGGAGCCCCATGCCCAGCCTCAACCATTTTCGCTATCAGCTTCAGATAAAAATTGGCAGCCTCGAGTTAGCGGTCCTCCCGAGCTACAGCCTAAGGGAAACGATGCCTGGCTTCGGACACCCTTAACGGACAAACAAGTTTCGGGGCTCGCTTCGGAAATGAGGCAGTGCGGGCTTTCAGGCGAAGTCATAAAAACTGCAAAAAAAGCTATGAAACAACCCGGATCTTGGGTGGCCTACAGTACTCGAGGCATGGACAAAGTGTTTCTATACTCAAGTCCATTTCATTTGGCGGTTGTTTATTCGAATGAAACTTGACCACTTGGGCCCTGCTTATGAAGATTGTTCTCTCCATTTTCACTACATTTTTCGCCGCCTAATTCACATGGAAATTGGCCTTCTATGGTCATCACTTAAAATTCGTACCAGATGCGATGGGTGTTTGGTGGGTGCAATACGTCTCAGAGGAAAGCTGGGGCTTTGGCCCCGGCAGAAATGAAACGGGAATCATCGTCTTTGATATGCCGAACAAGATCAAACGGCACCTGGCGAGCAGTGGATTAGACTAGCTGGCGAATTTGCCGCCAAATGGCCGCAGCGGTTGGAAAGGACGATATCGAAGCTGGAAATTGCCCCCCATACCCACCACTGAAGAATGGGCCGATCCTCAAAACGGTTCTGATGACCCGGAATCAAGCGGATATCACTACAGGTGCGCAAGCATAACACATTATTTAAGCATCCCAATTCGTGGCGATCGCGACGTAGTTGAGATGGTCGATGAAGCTATTTTCTCATCGGGCGCTTATTATGCATTCGGACGTGTCGGCATGATAATTCTAATGGCGGCACAAGCTCGCATTGTGTACCTCTACGGACGGTGAGAGAAACAGTTTACCACTCACAATCCCCTGGTTTCGACACTGTTTTCCAGCACAATACGTGGATGATTTAAGATTAAATTCGATATACCGCCGTAGTTTCCGAACCAGAGCACCAGATGGTCCTCGACACAAATGACCAGTTCCTTGGAATCGGGATCCTGAGTGTCATCCCTGATCGTTTCAACTTTCAATCCGCTTATTATTTTCTCCGCGTCTTCATAGACTTGGTTGAGATACAAACCACAAAAATCAATTCTGAAGTTCACTACATCGAAAAAATCCTGATTGGCTTCGTTCCGCTGCGCACTTTCATACAGCTCAAAACCATCCTTCTCGGGCATCCCGAGGTTGCAAAACTGCAATCGGATTCCGTTCGATTTGGGATCAGGGCATGACCAGTCCCATGAAAACCAGAACTCGAATGGATAACAACGGCAGTCAACCGCCGTTGTTTTTCCTTCGTGATCGAATTCCTCGGTGTAGATTTTCTCAAAATCGATCAGCGCTCCGGCAGACGAGCGGAATTCGTCAAAGGTTTGGCCGACATGGATCGGCCCCATTTGCCCGGTTCTGGCAATGTCAAATAGCGAGTAGGTTTCCAACGGTTTCCGGTTTTTCACGAGGCAGACGGCCAGACCCTACAGCGACAACATCCAGTTCAGGACAAGGCGCCAGTCGGTCATGCGGATCGGGGTACCGTGGGTGCCGGTGTCGAACAGGGTGAACTTGATCGGATAGTCCGGCCTTGAGGACTTTATCTTCTTGAAGAAGTTCGCCTGTTTCTCCCAGTTATAGACCTGGTCGTCGCTGCCGTAGCCCATGTAGATCGGCACCTTGCGGGACAGCGCGCCGGAGGAGAAAAAGCCGGGGTCCTGCGGCGACCCCATAAACAGGATACCGTTGAGGTTGCGGGCATAATTCGCGTTCTTCAGCAGATCCCAGCAGATGATACCGCCCATGGAACCGCAGGCGACGATCACCCGGGCATTGGGCGAGAGCTGCTTCTGATAGCCGATCAGCGCGGCGACATCCTGCGTCCCCTTGGTCCCGAAGGAGGTGATATCGGCGGAGAGATAGGCTCCGCCGTTGCGCACCATCAGGTTCTGCACCCGGTTGAAGTTTCCGCCGAAAGACACGTCGTTCATGCCCTGGAAGCGGTTGCCGCCCTGGCCGTGGATGTAGATGACGATAACCCTGGCGCCGCCCTTGGCCTTGCCGACCCCCATGTATTTGACGATCCGTCCGTTGGCCTTGAGTTCATAGCTCGACCGGCTGCGCTTCGGCTTGTAGGAGACGTAGTTGCCGAAAACCTCGCGCTCGTCGACCTTGTCCCGGTCGCGCAGGTCGCGCTGCTTGGAATATTCCACGACGATGAAATCGCCGTTCATGTGGCTGGCGGTGATCTTCTTGTACTTGAAGAGCCCGTCCTTGAACGGCGCCAGCGCTTCGGCGCCAGCGGTCCCCGCGCCGAAGACCGCCAAAAGGCACAAGGCTGCGAAGACGGTTGAAATTTTCCGAATGCGTCGCATTCCCCGCTCCCTATGACCGGTTCCGTTTCAAGACAGGGGCCTGTGCCGGCCACGGCCGACATGAATACCGGATTCGGTATCCGTGTTGCACGTCCAATTGCCAACTCTCGGGAAGCCTATCCGGGATAGCAAGGGGCTTCAATCTTCGAAAGCCGACGAATTCCCGAACCCGGTTTCGTTTCAAGTCTCGGCGCACAGATATACTCGGAACTGCTCAAGACTTACCGAAAGGCTACGTTCTATCTCATATGTAACTTTACCTACGGCTCCGCCGCTCTAGTTAAAAACATCGATATTAATCGCCGGAGTTTTCATACTGCCCTTCGTCTTTTTAAAGAGAACATCCAAATTCTTCCGCTTTAACAGATTGGTAACCATAAACTATTGAAACTCAAGCAGAAGAAACCCGGTGGCAGAAGGCTTCGGGGTTCAGTTCAGGAGAACAGACATGCCAGTCATTTCCTTCGCGAACGCAAAAGGCGGCGCCGGCAAGACCACCGCGGCGCTTTTGCTGGCGACAGAAGTCGCCGAACGGGGAAAAAGCGTGACCCTCTTCGATGCGGATCCGCAGAAATGGATCTCCAAGTGGTACGAGTTGCCCAACAGGAGTTCCCGGATTTCCGTCGTCAGTGAAATTACCCCCTCCTCCATCACCGAGCAGATTACCGATGCGGTGGCGACCACCGACTACGTAATCATCGACCTGGAGGGCACGGAAAATCTCGTGGTTGCCAATGCACTGTCGGTTTCCGACCTGGTCGTCGTGCCAATCCAGGGATCTTCCATGGATGCGCGAGGCGGCGCCAAGATCCTGACCCTGATCGGCAAGCTGGAAAAGATTGTCCGCCACAAGATCCAGCACTGCGTGGTCCTGACCCGCACCAACGCGGCCGTGACCACCCGCGCCATGAAGGCGGTGCAGGACTTCCTCGCCGTCCAGGGCATCGATGTGCTGGCGACGCCGATCGTGGAACGAGCCGCCTACCGTGACCTGTTCGAATTCGGCGGCGGGCTCGGCGACCAGAGCCCCAAGCAGATCAGCAATCTCGACAAGGCCAAGGAAAACGCGGAGATGTTCGCCGCCGAAGTCCTGGAACGGGCCGTGGTCGTGCCTCAGAAGCGCTGGTACCACGTCTTCAAGAAGGCCTCATAAGGCCTCGCTGACAGAATTCTCCCCATCGACCGACGGCAAACGGGCCTCTCCCGTTTGCCGTTTTTCCGTTGTCCGCCTTATCCGCCCTGCCAGACCTTGATGGCTTCCACCGGATAGACCAGCATCAGGACATTCAGGGTCAGGTTGTCCCGGATCACCCAAAGCGCCAGCAGTTCGAACGCCACTCCGACCGCGACCGTCAGCCAGACCGGCATGCGCCAGGCGAACCAGAAGCCGGCGAGCATCCAGAGAATGTCGAAGACCGAATTCAGGACGCTGTCGCCGGTGTAGCCGGACGCGATCGTCGCCTCGCGGTAGCGGTCGATGACCCAGGGGCTGTTTTCTACGATTTCCCAAGAGGCTTCGATGAGAATGGCGCCCAGCGCCCTTTCGCCGGCAGGGCGGTTCCGGACCAGCAGCCAGAGCGCGAGATAGAACAGAAAGCCATGGATGATGTGGGACGGCGTGTACCAGTCGGCGATGTGCTGGGAACTGCCCGCCACATCATCCGCCGGGGTCCAGACCAGCACATAGCCGCAATCGCAAATCGGGATCCGCCCCATCGCGAGCAGGATCGCCGCCGTTGCCAGGATCATGCCGATGCCGGTCAGCCAGATCGTTCGTGTTCTCACGCTCTCCCCTCACCCGAAGTTGCGGGCCCGATCCGGGCACGCCCGCAGGGAGACTGGCGGTCGACGCGCCCCGAAAGCAAGAGCCAGAGCCTTGCTTCAACAGCTTTAAATCCAAGCCTCGATGATTGGCAATTCAGGGGCCCCTCTCTATGGTGGCTCGTGACATTTGCGTCTTCCCGCTCAGCGTTACATCAAGGTCCCGCCTCATGCGAAAACGCTTTCCCCGTTATGCATTCTCCAGAATTGCCCCGTTGCTTGGCCTTCTGTTCCTCGCGGCCTGTCAGGATGACGGCGGCAACATCGCGCTCGGCACCATCGAACGCGACCGGGTCGCCCTGACCGCCACGGCGGCGGAAGTGGTGATCGACCTGCCTGTTGCGGAGGGTTCGCCGGTCAAGAAAGGCGACGTGCTGGTGCGCCTCGATCACAAACAGCAGCAGGCGGAAGTCGCCCGCGCCAAGGCGGAGGTCGAACGGGCTGCGGCCAATCTGGAAAAGCTGCGCAACGGCGCAAGGGAAGAGGAACTGGCGGCCGCTCACGCCAAGGTCAGCGGCGCCAAGGCTGCCCTGCTGGAGGCAAAGCAGAGCTTCGAGCGCGCCCAGGATCTCAGCTCCCGGGGAACGGCCAGCAAGGCGAGCTACGACAGTGCCCTTGCCAATCGGGATGCGGCCGATGCATCGCTGAAAAGCGCGGAAGAAGAGCTGCGCCAGCTGGAAAACGGCGCCCGGCGCGAAGACCTCGCCATGGCGGAAGCGGAACTCGCCGCCGCCCAGGCAAGTCTTGAGAGCCAGGAAAAGGTTCTCTCCGACCTGACGATCGAGGCGTCCCGCGACGGAATCCTGGACAGCCTGCCATGGAATCTCGGCGAGCGGGTCACCATGGGAAGCCCGGTGGCCATCCTGCTGGCCGGAGACGCGCCCTTTGCGCGGGTCTACGTCCCCGAACCCTACCGGGTGAAGGTGAAGCAGGGCGACAAGCTGGCGGTGCGGATCGACGGCCTGGACGATCCGTTGGAGGGCACCGTGCGCTGGATCAGTTCCGAACCCGCCTTCACGCCCTATTACGCGCTGAACCAGGAACAGCGCAGCCGGCTGATGTATCTGGCGGAGGTCGACCTGCCGGCCTCGGCGGAAAGCCTGCCAAGCGGCGTCCCCGCCCAGGTTCTGCTGCCATGACGGATCTGGTGATCCGCACCCGCGGGATGACCCGGAAATTCGATGACGTGATCGCGGTGAACGACGTCGATCTGGAGATCAGCCGGGGCATGATCTACGGCTTTCTCGGTCCCAACGGCTGTGGCAAGACCACATCCATGCGCATGCTGACCGGCCTCCTGACGCCGACCTCGGGCGAACTGGAGGTTCTGGGCAATACCCTGCCCCGCGACGCGGAGAAGCTGAAATACCGGATCGGCTACATGACCCAGGCCTTTTCCCTCTACCGGGACCTGAGCGTGAAGGAAAACCTCCAGTTCTTCTCCAAGATCTTCGGGCTGGGACGCAAACAGGAACATCTTCGGATCGAGAAGCTTCTGGACATCTACGACCTGACCGACCTCGCCAAACAGCGTGCGGGCAGCATGAGCGGCGGCCAGCGCCAACGGCTCGCCCTCGCCGCTGCGGTCCTGCACGAACCGGACCTTCTGTTTCTCGACGAGCCGACATCGGCGGTCGATCCGGAATCGCGCCGGGACTTCTGGGAGCAGCTCTTCGATCTGAGTGACGCGGGCACCACGATCGTGGTCTCCACCCACTTCATGGACGAAGCGGAACGCTGTCACCGCATCGCGATCATGGAACATGGCCACAAGCGGGCCGACGGGACCCCGGCCGAACTGATGGCAAACATGTCCACCAACGTGCTGGAAGTCGAAGGCGACGATCTCAGAACCCTGCGCAAGGAACTGACCGCCCTGCCGGAAGTCCGCTCCGCCGCCCAGCTCGGTGCCCGGCTCCGGGTGCTGGTGACCAAGGACGTCGCCGACCCGGAAGCCTGGTTCCGGGCCCTGCCGCAATCGAAGGAGGCGCAGCGCGTCTCCAAGGTCCGGCCGAACCTCGAGGATGTTTTCGTCACCAACACCGGCGTCATGCCGGGACCGGTGAAGAGCGAAGAAGGAAGCGGGCAATGAGATCCCTCCGGCGCATTTCCGCGGTCCTGTTCAAGGAATTCATGCAGCTTCGGCGGGACCGGATGACCTTCGGCATGATCGTCATGATCCCGCTGATGCAGCTCCTGCTGTTCGGCTATGCGATCAACACCAACGTGCGCCATATCCCGGTGGCGCTGGTGGATCACGCGGACACCGGTATCAGCCGGATCCTGGTGCAGACCATTCTGGCCACCCAGGTGGTCGACTTCACCGAACATTACGACACGGTGGAACAGGCCCAGGCGGCGATCACCGGTTCCCGGGTCCGCGCCGCGCTGATCATTCCACGCGATCTCGCCAGCCGACTTGCCCGCAGCCCGAGCGTCGGCCTCGGCACGCCGCCTTCGACCAGCGAGGAAACCAGCCGGCCGGTGGCGCAATGGATCGTGGATGGATCCGACACGATGATCGCCGGGGCGATCAAGGCCCTGCGCGCCATGCCGCTCACCGAGCTTCTGCACAAGCCGCCGAACCGGTCGACACCGACCTTCGAGGTGGCGCTGTTCTTCAACCCGGAACAACGCACGGTGGTCAATATCGTGCCGGGCCTGGTGCCGGTGATCCTGACCATGACCATGATCATGTTCACGTCTGCTGCCATCGTGCGCGAAAGCGAGCGCGGCAACATGGAAATGCTGATCAATACGCCGGTGAAATCCATCGAGTTGATGATCGGCAAGATCATCCCCTATATCTTCATAGGGCTGGTGCAGGTGGGGATCATCCTGGGGCTCGGCTATGCGGTCTTCAACGTACCGTTCAACGGCGGTCTTCTGCCGCTGTTGGGCGGCACGCTCCTGTTTATCGCCGCCAGCCTGTCGCTCGGCCTGCTGTTTTCCACCCTTGCGAACAGCCAGCTTCAGGCCATGCAGATGACGATCTTCGTGCTGATGCCGTCGATCCTGCTTTCCGGCTTCATGTTTCCCTACGAGGGCATGCCGATCGTCGCCCAGTATATCGCGGAGGTTCTGCCGGCGACCCATTTCATGCGCATGATCCGCGGCATTGTCCTGCGTGAGGCGGAACTCGCCGATCTCCAGTTCGACGCGCTCTGGCTTCTCGGCTTCTTCGTCCTCGGCATGGCCTTGGCGGCACTCCGGTTCAAGAAACGGCTGGATTGAAGCGGGAAAGACGATAGGGGCGGAAGTGGTGGCTTCGACTGTTCACCCTGGGTTCATATTGAAATTTGCAAAAATCGGCTTGAATTCGTTTTCAGAGGGCAAACAGGCCTTCGACACATGGGGACGCATATGCATTTTGAATTACCTGTTTCAACGCCGCTCTCTCTTTCGGGCCGGGCTCGGATGATGTCTTTCCGCAAGCAACCGGGAAGGTTTGACGGTTCGGAGAAAAAGGCGAAACGCGGAAGATTTCTGCGGATGGTCGTCGGGCTTCTGGCTGCCTCTGCTGCCAGCGCGGGTTGCGGCGAGGCTTACGCGCAGTCCCGCATCTGGAACGTCACCGGTACCTATGCAGAGATTGTCGCGACCGACTGCCGCGATTGCGGGGACGATATCGGGATCCTGATCGCCTGCCGGGGGGATGGACTGCCGGCACGGGTCAGCGTGCCATGGCTGGCGACGGAAAACGGGCCGGCCGGCATGACCCTGCCGCTTGAAATGACCATCGGCAACCAGCGCTTCGTCTATGACGCGACACTCAGCAATCCCGGTCAGGCCGGCCACGTGCCCGAGTTTTTCATGAACCCGCACGATCCCGCGCTTGAGGCCCTGATGACAGGCCGCATCGCCCAGTTCGTCTTCGACGGTGTCCAGGCGAAAATCGGGCTGCAGAGTTCCCGCTCGGCCTTGTCGATCTTCAAGGCCCATTGCGGCTGGAACAATGTTCCCTACGGCGCGCAATTCGCGAACGGTGAACCGGTAAGCGCTGGCGGTTCCTTCCAGCCCTCCGGAGCGGGCGGTCAGCAAGCCCCTGCCCCCAATCCGGACCTATCCTGGTTCGCAAATTCCTATCCGGACCAGCAAACCGGAACAACGGATGGAACGCTCACCTTCGGAATTCCGGAAACCGATGCCATGGTCTTCGATGCCTTGTGCCGCGCCGGGCAAGGCAATAGCGCCGAGGTCCGGTTCGGGGTGGCACTGGGCGCCTTGAGGGATGGCGACCCGGTTACGCTCTATATCCGCCCGAACGGGGCAAGCTTCGAATTCAGCGGAACGGCATTCCAGGCCGAGAACGGCGAATTCGCGGGTATGACCGTGCAAATTCCGTTGTCCGACCCGGTCTGGCAGGCGATGTCTGCCGCCGGGGCCCCGTTTGTAATCGGGGCTCACTCGGGCGGCGAGGCGATGGTCAGCTCCGAAGGTGCTTCTACCGCAATCGGCCAGTTTCTCCAGACCTGTCAGTCTGCTGCCGGCCAGGGAGCAGTTCAGGGAGCCTCCCAGCAACCGCAGGCCGATCTGCCGTCTCAGGGTGTGCCGCAGCAGCTACAATCACACCAACCGCTGGCACAGCAACCGCTTGTGCAACAGCCGCTGGCGCAACAGCCGCAGCAGCCACAGCCCCAGCAGCAACCGGCCACGGCAATCGACGGCAGCTACGCCTGCAGCGACGGCTCGAACTTGCTGGTGGCGGTTACGCAGCTCGGCGCGAACGAGATCGCCAATGTCGTGCGCAACGGCACAGAGGTCCACGCGCTCGTAAAGCAGCCGGCAGAAGGCGCCGGTATGCGGTTCAGCGACGGAAATTCCAACCTGATCGCGATCAACGGCATCCTCATGCTGACCGCCCCCCAGGGCGGGGCAAGCTGCCAGAAACGATAAGCGAGATTATTGGCCCCTTTCGTGGGCGAGCAAACTTCAAACAAAGGACGATTTTTAAAATGATTGAACGAACTACGCCGGGTTTCCGGCCTGGACGGGCATGGGCCCTGATCGCAGTGATGCTCGGTTTTCTCGTGCTGCCGTCCCTGTCGGCGCAGGCCCAGGGAGCTCCCGCCGAGCGGTGCTCCCAGATTATCGAACAGCAAGGGCTTCAATGGGACCCCAGGAATCCACAAGCAACCAAATGGGTCTATTCGAATATCCGCAGTCTGTGCCAGAAAACGCCGGCGGCGACCTATCCGATCGATTGCTTTCGCGCCGCGATCCGGCAGGGCCTGGATTATCAGCACGGAATGAACTTGTGCCGCTTCGACCGGGGCGGATGCGTCTTCAGGTCGGCGATCAGTTTCAGGCTGAATTTCAACCCTGACGGCACGTACTCCGGCCCGACCGCGGGAGGCTGGGACACCATCATTCGCCATTGTGCATTCGGCGAACAGTTGAGATTAGGGCCGAATGGTGACAGCCCGACCGTTAACGGTGGCGGGTTTTCCGGAACATGCATGAAAACCCTCCTCAACAAAGCGTATTTCGGCGTCGCGTTGAACCAGGACGACGTGAGCCGGATGTGCCAGTTCGCCCGGGACACGGGCTCGCCGAACGACTGCGCCTTGGCGCTGGAACAAAATCTCCGGAACTACAAAGGCCTGCGAGACCGGACTGGTAGATTCTTCGGGTACACCTCTGGGGACAATGACTATCTGAAACAAAGTGTGGTTGCGGTCTGCGCCAATGCGCTGAACGAGGTGACCTCAAATTGCGTCTTTAGAGGCTTGGGAAACAACTTCGATCTCGACACGGTGGTCGAGGTATGCCGAGCCAAGGAAAACATTTTGCGTAATATGGGTCTGGTACCGGGAACGGGACGAGATCACCCGCTGAACGCCATGCAGGCCATGGGCAACAATTGCGTGACCCGGAACTCCATCGACAATGCCGGCTCGGTCAATATCAGCAACGGCTGGCGGCGATGCCTGAACCAGCCGCTGTTCAACTGAGGTCCGCAGACCCGGCGGGGCTCTGGTTTGAAAACCGGCTGCACTGAGCCGGGAAAGGTGAAAACGCCGGGAGCGGTCCGAACCCCTCCCGGCTTGCTTTGAAACTTTGCAGAGGCGTCAGCCGTGGACGTCCATGTCGGGAATGCCGTCGATGGACACCCGATCGACGATGAGGCTGTCCTCGATCGCCTTCAGGTCCATGTTCGCCAACTGGGCTTTCTTGGCCGTCAGGTTCTCGGCCGCGTGGTACAGGCTCGCGGTCAGCTGGTCATAGGGCACCGCCACAAAGGTGTAGGCCACCTGCTGATCGATCAGCGCCGCGTGCGTTACCGCCTGCTTGGTGTCGCCGGTCTTCAGCGCGGTGTTGGCCTTGTCCAGATGATCGGTATCCTCCGGCTTGAGCGCGTAGTCGTTGAGGACCGAGATCTGGGCATTCAGCGGCAGATAGCGGCTCTCGTCACCGCCCTTCGTCGCCTTGCCAACAACCTTGTCCAGCGTCGTGGCGTCCTTTTCCGCCTGCATGGCCAGCGACTGGGCCGTGTTCACAAGGGTTTCCGCCTTGTCCGTATCGCCGTTATAGATCGCCAGGCGGGCGGCATGTACGTCGGACATGGCCTCCAGGCCGTCCTTCGACAGTTTGAGAAAGTTGTCGGCCACGATGGACGCCTTCTGGTCCATTTTGGCCGTGTCCGCCTGATGAGAGGCCTCTGCCGCGTAGACTGCGGCCGAAGTCAGTGCCGTGGCGCCGATCAGGCTTGCTGCGACCAGCGAGGCCAATGCTACTCTCGATTTCATCGTCATTCTCCATCGGTTCTTAAAACCTTCCGGCTTGGCCGTCGTCTGTACGGCTGCCTTTGTCGGAGGGGACAGCGGGAAAATGAACCTGCGCCTTCGGCATTGCAAGCATCTGATTATTAAACATTTTTCACCGAGTTTCCTTAATTTCGCCGCTTAACGGAGCACATGGGACACCGATACGCCGGCAAGACAGGCCGGCATGCCCTTGCCGGGCGCAATCTCCTCTGGCCTTTTCGGCCCGCTTTCTCTAGAACCAAGCGCCAACAAGACATCCATCCGAACCAGGCCTGATGGACCGGCGCGCCCCGGAGTTTGTCCGAGCGTCGCGCGCCTGCGGTCCTTATGCCGGCCGGAGCCTGAGGAGCTTTATTTCAATGGCCACCATGAACGGCGCGCCCTATCTGACGCGACGCACCTTTGCGATCATCTCCCACCCGGACGCCGGCAAGACGACGCTGACGGAAAAGCTGCTCCTGTCCGGCGGCGCCATCCGCGCCGCCGGACAGGTACGCGCCCGCGGCGAACGGCGTCGCGCCCGTTCCGACTGGATGAAGATCGAACAGGAACGCGGCATTTCGGTCTCGTCCTCGGTGATGACGTTCGAGCGGAACGGCATCATCTACAATCTGCTCGACACGCCGGGCCACGAGGACTTTTCCGAAGACACCTACCGCACGCTGACCGCCGTCGACGCGGCGATCATGGTGATCGACGCCGCCAAGGGCATCGAGACCCAGACGCGCAAGCTGTTCGAGGTGTGTCGCCTGCGTGACATTCCGATCATCACTTTCGTCAACAAGATCGACCGGGAAGGCCGGCACGCGCTGGAAATCCTCGACGAGGTCCAGGAAGCGCTGGCGCTGGACGTGTCCCCGCAGACCTGGCCGGTCGGCATGGGCTCCGACTTCTTCGGCGTCTACGACTGGCAGAAGAAGAAGTTCCACACCTCCGCCGGCGAGCGCGGCGGCGCCTATGCCCGCACCCTCGACGTTTCCGGTCTGGAGGACCCGATCCTCGTGGACACCGTCTTCGACCGGATCATGGACGAGCTCACCGAAAACGTCGAACTGGGCGCGGAAGGCTATGCGGAATTCGACAAGGAAAGCTTCCTGGAAGGCCACCTGACGCCAGTGTTCTTCGGTTCGGCTCTGCGCGACTACGGCATTGAGGAGCTGCTGGACTTCATCGCAGATTATGCCCCTCCCCCGCATTCCCAGCCGGCCACCGGCGGGCGAACCATCCGGCCGGACGAGGACAAGGTCACCGGCTTCGTCTTCAAGGTGCAGGCGAACATGGACCCCAAGCACCGGGACCGGATCGCCTTCGTGCGCCTGTGCTCCGGCACGTTCAAGCGCGGCATGAAGCTGAAGCACGTGCGTGCCGGCAAGGTGATCGCGGTTACCGCGCCGATCTTCTTCTTCGCCGAGGAACGCGAGATTGCCGAAACCGCCTATCCGGGCGACGTGATCGGCGTACCCAACCACGGCCAGCTCAGGGTCGGCGACACGCTGACGGAGGGCGAGGACATCCACGTCACCGGGCTTCCCGCTTTTGCTCCTGAAATCCTGCGCCGGGTGCGGCTCGGCGACACCATGAAGGTCAAGCAGATGCGCCAGGGCCTGCAGGATCTGGCCGAGGAAGGCCTGGTGCAGATCTTCAAGCCGGACATCGGCTCCAACTGGATCGTCGGCGTGGTCGGCATCCTGCAGCTCGACGTGGTCGTCGACCGGCTCAAGGCGGAATACGGCGCGGAGATCGGCTTCGAGCCGGTCAACTACTCCACCGCCCGCTGGATCGAGACCGACCAGGCGACGTTGCAAAAGATGATCGAGAACCACCGCATGTCGATTGCCGAGGACCGCGACGACCGGCCGGTGTTCCTGTTCAAGAATGCCTGGGAAGTCGGCTATATCGGCGAGAAATACCCGGACGTGAAATTCCGCGAAACGCGCGAGATCGTGCACGAAGGATAGATCGGCTGGTTCCTCGAACTCCCCGGCTATCCCAGCCTTCGTGCCGGAAGCCAATTCCCCTCTTTTTCAGGCCTTGCCTTGCCCCGGGCAGGCGCGGCCTGTTACTCCTGAGCGCCATCACCCTTCCCTGACCCCTGTTTCCGGAACACTGCCGAAAGGCGGCGGCACCGGACACCATCGATCGAGGACCATGGCATGGCACAAGACGGCAAATCCCAATCCGGCGGTTTCGCCTCCCTCAAGGCAGGCTCGACAGACTCGGACGCAATCGCGGATTATTACGACGATTGGGCCAAGACCTATGACGAGACGCTTGTCACATGGGACTATCAGGCACCCAGAGATGCAGCCGCCCTGCTTGCACCGCATCTTTCTCCGAACGCACATATCCTGGACGTCGGCTGCGGGACTGGGCTGGTTGCCGATGCGCTGAGCCAGTTTGGGGATTTTCACCTAGACGGCATCGATATCTCGGCTGAATCGCTCAAGCTGGCGGAAAAACGCGGCGGCTACGAGAAGCTGGTATGCCACGATCTGCAAAAACATCCCCTTCCGCTCGAAGACGACAGCTTCGATGCCGCCATTTCCGTCGGGGTCCTGACCTATATCGCGGATGCGGAAGCCCTGTTCCGCGACCTGTGCCGCTGTGTCCGTGCCGGCGGCGTCATCGGCTTTACCCAGCGGACCGACCGCTGGGAGGCGCTCGATTTCGCCGCGATGATCGGTTCGCTGGAAAGCGCCGGCCTGTGGACCACGCTCCACATCAGCGAACCGCGCGGATACCTGCCCGGCAACGAGGATTTTGCGGATGAGATCAAGATCATCCACACACTCTGCCGGGTTGCATGACCAGGAAGGCTGAGGCGAAATCCGACCTCCGGGGCGTCAAATCAGGCACTGCCTCGACGAATACTCGGTAGTCATCCCAGCGAAGGCTGGGGTCCAGTACACCGTAGCCTCTGCATTGCTACAACACGCGCTTGCGTTTACTGGTTTCCAGCCGGAGCCTGTCCCCGCGCAAGCGGGTACTGGAATGACAAGGTGTTTGTGGCAAAGACCTGCCCTCTCCAGCATCGAAGTCGCGCCTCCGGCGCGGCTGATGTCTGGATCCCAGATCAGCGTTCGGCTGCGCCTCACTTGTGCGGAATGACGGAAGCGCGCCTTCCCTCCCCGCCCCGGTTATCCCCACGGATTAACCCAACGACAGTTTACCGCTCGACATTTCGCCATATTGCAGCGCAATATAAACGATCCACGGTTTCGGAGAGACCATCAACGGATCACAGAGATGAGTAATTTCAAGACGATCATTGATTTGTTCGGACTGACACCGGAAGAAGCCGCCAGCTATCTGAAGGCGGAGCCGAGCGACATTATTCGCTGGTGCGAGACTGCGGACAGCCCGCCGTTGGACGTCTGGCGACAGTTGGTGAAGCTGTTCGACACGATCCGCTTCGCGGCGGAAGAGGCTGCAAAGGCCGCGGATCTCGACCGGATGGAGGCAACCGACCTCAACCGGATCGCCATGACTCTTCCCGAACAGGATGGCGCCCTGGAAGGCCCGCGCCGGGCGATCACTGCCATGGCTGTGACCTCGCTCGCCCGGGTATTCGTATAAGTATCACGGGTATCGCGGACAGAACCAAACGGATAGATCCGTTTAGCAAACTCTTGAGCATAACCATGGCAAGTGCCTTGGCATTGCCCGGTCTTTAGGCATTCTAGAAGACCTGCGTCTCGGGATGCGAGCGATTCGAGCGATTTCGTCATGAACGACGATGAGCACGGATCGCCCGGCCGGTCGACGCGGAACGTCTGTGCACGACGTCACCTGATCAAGCCGCCGGGAAAGGCTTCAGACCATGGCTCACGAAATCAAGGTGATTGCCGAAATCGGTTGCAATCACAAGGGCGACATGGACATCGCCAAGGAGATGATCCAGGTCGCGGCGAATGTCTGCCACGCCCATGTGGCCAAGTTCCAGAAGCGCAACAACCGCGAACTGCTGTCCGGTTCCGAGTTCGAGACCCCGCACCCGGTGCCGCACAACTCCTACGGCGACACCTATGGCGAGCACCGGGAGTTTCTGGAATTCACCGCGGGCCAGCACAAGGAATTGCAGGAAGAGTGCCGCCTGGCCGGCATCGACTATTCCACCTCCGTATGGGACCTGACCTCGGCGAAGGAAATCGTCGCCCTGGAGCCACTACTGATCAAGATCCCGTCCGCGACCAACCAGCATTTTGAACTTCAGGACTATCTCTGCCGCAACTATGACGGCGAGATCCATGTCTCCACGGGCATGACGACACGGGCGGAGATCGCCCGGATGGTCGACTTCTACGAGGAACGCGGCCGGGCGAAGGACCTGGTGGTCTATGCCTGCACTTCCGGCTATCCGGTGGAATTCGAGGATGTCTGCCTGCTGGAAATCAACCGGCTGCAGGAAATCTATGGCGACCGGGTCAAGTCGATCGGCTTTTCCGGCCACCATCACGGGATCGCGACCGATATCGCGGCCATGACCGCCGGTGTCCTCGGCTTCCAGCGCTACGGTCAGGGCGTCCTGTCCTATATCGAGCGCCACTTCACCCTGAACCGGACCTGGAAGGGTACGGATCACGCCGCCAGCCTGGAGCCGGACGGATTGCGGCGCCTGTGCCGCGACCTGCGCAATGTCGCCAAGACGCTCCGCTACAAGGAGAAGGATCTCCTCGACGTGGAGCAGGTCCAGCGCGACAAGCTCAAGTGGCAGGACGCGAAACAGAGCAGACAGATCCGGCAAGTCTCGTAACATGAGGGTCGTCGCGGTCATTCCGGCCCGCGGGGGATCCAAGGGACTTCCAGGCAAGAACATCCGCCCGCTCGGCGGCGTGCCGCTCGTTTCCCGCACCGTCGATGCCGCGCTCCATGCCGCCTCTATCGAGCGCGTCTTCGTTTCCAGCGATGATGCGGAGATCTTGAAAGTTGCCCGGACAGCCGGTGCGCATGCCATCGGCAGGCCCGCAGAGATCAGCGGCGCCACCGCCAGCTCCGAATCCGCTCTGCTGCATGCCCTGGAGCACCTGAAGACTGACCCAGCCGGCCTGCCGGACATTCTCGTCTTCCTGCAATGCACCTCGCCGTTCACGACGTCGGCCGACATCGATCTTGTGGTCGACACGCTGCTCGAGAAAGAGGCCGACAGCGCGTTTTCCGCCGTCGAGGACCACGGCTTCATCTGGCAGGAAGACCCCGCCGGCTTCGCCGAAGGCATCACCCACGACCATACCAAGCCCCGGCAGCGCCGCCAGGACATGACGCCGCGCTATCGGGAAAACGGCGCGATCTACGCCATGCGCGTGGACCCGTTTCTGGCAGAGCAGACCCGGTTCTGCGGCCGCACGGTGCTTGTTCCGATGACGGCGCCGACGATCGAGATCGACACCCAGGAAGACTGGGACATGGCCGAAGCCTTTGAGGCCTCCCGCAAGCCCGGAAAGCCGAGCAAGGTGCCGGCGCAGGGGCAGATCAAGGCGGTCGTGACCGATTTCGACGGCGTCCACACGGACGACCGGGTGCTGGTCAGCCAGGACGGTCAGGAAGCGGTGATGTGCAGCCGGCGGGACGGCATGGGGATCGAGCGGCTCCGGGACCGGGGCGTCCGCCTGCTGATCCTGTCAAAGGAAGCAAACCCGGTGGTGAAAACCCGCGCGGCCAAGCTGAAGATGCCGGTCCAGAACCATGTGGACGACAAGCTCCCTGCCCTGGACGCCTGGCGCGCCGAGCATGGCCTCGACTGGAACGAAATCGCCTATATCGGCAATGATATCAATGACGTGGCCTGCATGACCGCCTGCGGCCTTTCCTTTGCGCCCGCCGATGCCCATGCCGATGCACTGGCCGTGGCGGATATCGTGCTGGAAGCTTCCGGAGGCAAGGGGGCCTTGCGCGAAATGAGCGACTGTCTGATTGCCCGACATCTGATTGCGTAACGCACTAAGTCAGCGAGGACGAGACCCTCAGGCGGCTTCGTAGCCTTTCGGGTTCTTGCAGACCCAGTTCCAGGTGTCGTGACACATGATTTCCAGATCACGTTTCGCCCGCCAGCGTATCACGTCCGCCGCCTTTTCGATGCCCGCGTAGCACTCGGCCACATCGCCGTCGCGCCGCGGGGCGATGACATAGGGAATGGTTCGGTTCGACGCCCGCTCAAAGGCATGGATCATCTGCAGCACACTGTAGCCGGTGCCGGTACCCAGGTTCACCGTGAAACAGCGGTTGTCCGGCGCCGCGCTTTCCAGCGCCTCATGGGCATTGAGATGTCCTTCGACCAGATCCATGACATGGATATAGTCGCGCACGCCGGTGCCGTCCGGCGTTTCGTAATCGTTGCCGAACACCTGCAGATGCTCGCGCCGCCCGGTCGCCACCTGGGCGATGAAGGGCATCAAGTTGGCCGGTACGCCAAGGGGATCTTCTCCGATCAGCCCGCTCGGATGGGCGCCGACCGGATTGAAGTAGCGCAGGATACCGAAACGCCAGCGGTCGTCGCTTGCCGCTACGTCGCGCAGCATGTCCTCCGCCATAAGTTTCGTCCGCCCGTAAGGATGACCCGGCGCCAGCGGATGGTCCTCGGTTACGGGGAAGAACTGCGGCTGGCCGTAAACGGCGGCCGTGGAGGAGAAGATCAGCCGGTGAACGTCCGCGGCGGCCATGGCCGACACAAGGCGATGTGTGCCGACGACGTTGTTGTCGTAATAATGCAGCGGCCGGTCGATGGATTCCCTTGGTACCTTGCTGCCTGCGAAATGAACCACGCTGTCACAGCCGTAACGGAGCAGGATCTCTTCGACCGCAGACTGATCGCGCACATCGGCCTGCTCGAACGCAATCTTCCGGCCGGAGAATTCCCCGACCCTCCGCAGGCTTTCAGTCCTGGCGTTGCTCAAATTGTCGAGTACGACGATATCGTGCCCGGCGGCCAGAAACGCCGCGCAGCAATGGGAGCCGATATATCCGGCCCCGCCGGTGATCAAGACGGTCATGTCGTCAGACCTCACCTCAACGTGGCGCGTTCCCGCGCCCCCAAAATTTCCAAAATATCCTCACAGATCACCGTCTTCCGGTGATCCGTTTCTTCAAATATCAGACAATAATGGACAGCTCGTAAACCCGGGGTGGAGGGGCGAAAAGGCCAATCCGATCGATTTCTCATGCGCTTATCGAGAGATAGAGGCGATCCGGCATGGGAAACTGCGCTGGTACAACTGCTTGCGCGCCCCGCCAACGCTTCCAGAGTACGGTCGCTCCAGCAGTTCGCGGCGCCAACCAATGCGAACATCAGCGCGCTTGCCATCCCAAAAGCTGAGAAACCGCCCTTGGATAGTCCAAAGACTATCCCTGCCTTCCGATGACGAAGAAGAACACCCAATCACGCCGCCACAGCGGTCTCTCCAGACGCGTAGCGCGGATATCAAAGCAGCGATACCGCTCACGAAGGACCGAGCACGCAAAGGCGCTCAAATAACCGCTTGTACGATCAGGTTCGTGGCCGAAGAAACCGCTTGGCAACATCTTTCAATTTGCTATTGTCGAATAACTTCAATAATAGCAAATCTCAAGAGCGGGCATCGGAGGTCCGTTTTCTCGGAGAGAGGATGGGAGAAAGCATGCACGGAATCGAAGGGGTGCCGGCTGTCGTAACCGGGGCCGCGCAAGGAAATGGCAAAGCGATCGCGATGGGTCTCGCAAGCGCTGGCGCCCGGGTCATGTGTTGCGACATTCAGGGGCAAGCTGTTGAGGCGGTTGCCAGGGAGATTCAGGCCAATGGGGGCGTCGCGCAATCGACGGCACTCGACGTAACCGACAAATCGAGTTGCCGAGACGCTGCGCACAAAGCACGAACCGCCTTTGGTGCACCCACCGGAATCCTTGTCAATAACGCTGGAATTATACGGCGCACGGCGCCGGATTCAGAGACGTTCGATGAAGACTGGGCCGCAGTGATGGATGTTAATGCCACGGGCTCAATGAATATGATCCGCGCGTTTCTGCCTCATTTGAAGGAAACCAAGGGCTGTGTGGTCAATCTGGCATCGATCATGTCGATATCGGCCGGGCCAGGGCTGGCGGCCTATTCCGCATCGAAAGGCGCCGTGCTTCAGATGACGCGGGCGCTTGCGCACGATTTGTCCTCCGACGGAATTCGGGTCAACGCAATCGCACCTGGCGTTATCGAAACACCCATGACGGCTGCGACCCGCGAAAACCCCGAAGCAATCGGCAGGTTCATGGCGCATACCCCCATGCGACGCCCGGGCAAGCCTGAGGAATTGGTCGGTCCCGTGCTGTTCCTGGCCTCGCACGCATCAAGTTATGTGACCGGGGCGCTGCTTCCGGTCGACGGCGGCTACCTGGCTGCCTGACGGAGGAAGAGATGAGACAAATTGATACGGATGTACTCGTGGTCGGGTCCGGTGCCGGGGGATTGGCGTCTGCCGTTGTCGCCGCTCATCGCGGATTGAATGTCATCGTTGCTGAAAAAGAACCCGTCTTCGGTGGCACCTCTGCGCGCTCCGGGGGATGGATGTGGATTCCGAACAACGCACCCGGCAAGCGCGCAGGGATCCAGGACAGCGTTGAAAAGGCGCGGACCTACCTCAAGCACGAAACCGGAGAACATTATGACTCCGCCCGCATCGAAGCTTTTCTCGAAGCGGGACCGAAGGCCGTGGAGTTTTTTGAAACCAATACCGAACTGCAGTTCGACCTTGGCCCGACCTTCGCAGATTATCACCCGACTGCGCCCGGTGGAATGGACGCCGGCCGATCGATTGTGGCACGGCCTTTCGATGGGCGTAGCCTTGGCACCGAGATCAAGCGCCTGCGCCCGCCCCTTCGTGAAATCACCGTACTCGGCATGATGATCGGCTCAGGCAAGGAGTTGCTGCATTTCTTTAACGTGACTCGTTCGCCGATTTCCGCGCTTTTCGTTGCCGGTCTTGTCGCAAAATTCGCGCGCGACATGGTATTCCACGGACGTGCAATGCGCTTGATGAACGGTAACGCGCTGGTTGCCCGCCTGGCGAAATCGGCATTTGATAAGCAAGTCCCGATTTGGACATCATCCCCGGTCAAGTCCTTGATCAAAAACGACATGGGGGAAATTGGTGGAGCGATCATCCATTGTCCTGACGGTCCCGTCGAGGTGCGTGCCCGGAAAGGTGTAGTCCTGGCCGCAGGAGGATTTCCTCAGGATGCCGTGCGCCGAAAGGAACTCATGCCGCATGCGCCTTCAGGCAACGAACACGTCTCCCCTGCCCCTCCTGGCAACACCGGTGACGGTCTACGCCTTGGCGAAAGCGTTGGCGCCGATGTGGACACATCCTTGCCGAACGTAGCCGCGTGGGTACCTATCTCACGCCCCCCGCGTGGAGACGGCTTGCAGGGAACCTTCCCGCACTTCGTCGACCGCTCCAAGCCAGGCGTCATCGCGGTGACCCGGTCGGGCCGCCGCTTTGTGAATGAGGCGCAAAGTTATCATGATTTCTGTCAGGCCATGGTAAAGCGCTGCCAGGAAGAGGGCGGTCCCGATGCCGAAATCGCGGCATGGTTCATTGCGGATCATCGCGCCTTCCGCAAATACGGCCTGGGCTTCGCCAAGCCTGCACCCGTCCCTTTCAAGCACCTGATTAAAGCGGGCTACCTCCTGCGGGGAAGAACACTGGAGGATCTGGCGAACCAGATTGGCGCCGATGCGGCCGAGTTGGAGCGAACAGTCACAAACTTCAACAAATACGCGGTGAAGGGCGAGGATCCTGAGTTTGACAAAGGGTCCACGGCTTACAACCGGTCGCTTGGAGATCCGGACCACAAGCCGAACCCATGTGTCGCCCCGATCAGGAAAGGGCCTTTCTATGCTGTGCGCCTTTACGTTGGAGACCTTGGAACCTATGCAGGTCTGAAAACCAACGAATACGCTCAAGTCCTGAACGACGACGGCAAGCCCATCCCGGGACTTTACGCCGCCGGCAACGATGCCGCTTCCATAATGGGTGGCAATTACCCGGGCGGAGGCATCACATTAGGTCCGGCAATCACTTTCGGCTACATCGCTGCCCGCCATATGTCTCGGGCAAACGATTAGGTCTTACGTAAGCCGCCACCAAAACGGATAGCCCCGCGGTCGAAGGCCCGGGGCTGTTTTTTGCCTGAATTCCCTCAGATATCCTCTAGGTGCGAACCGATTGGATAAGGCACCTCCGAATTCGCGTATCGACGGCACACGATCCTCGGCGATCGATCGCGAGACCGAAATTCAAGTTGGGCATCTTTATTCGGAACGCGTCCGCGTCCGTTGCACCCTTGCGGTGTTAGGCTGCGTGGTGGACAGGGTGAACTTGTTTTCCGCCATGTCGACGACAGCTTCCGTGTGACCAAAAGGCGGGCCATTTTGGTCGACACGCAACGGAAGGCTGAGCTCGACAGAAACTCGGATTGATTTCAATGACCATAGCGAATACATTCGCTATTGTATAATCTTCGAAACTATTCCATATCCTCCCCTTCAATCGACCGCAGCCCGAGCAGGTTTTGCAATGGAACTCATATCAGCGCCCAGGCCCGGTGGACCAGGGTCGATTGCCCCATACAAAGGTGCTGTTAATAAAAGCACTTAAACAAGTAAGCGGACATATCGCTCCAGCGTGTACTCGCATACGCTACTCAACCAGCAGCATGGGTAGAATTAAGGTTGCTTGAATGCGCCCACTGGCCGACCAACACGTCTCAAGACATTCGACAACTGACTGGTCTCAAGTCCTATATCAAAATCAAAAACTGCCGTAGTCGTACACGGTAAGCCGGGAGCGTAGAAATGACGGGGGGTGCAAGAGGGATCCAATCCATCGAGATCAGCGGTCGAATTCTAAAAGCGCTCGTTAGAAAATGCGAACCAATGATGTTGAAGGAACTGGCTCAGGAAGCCGATCTAACCCCTGCGCAATGCCATGCGTATCTGACAAGTCTCCGCAATGTTGGGCTGGTTCAACAGGGGACGGACACTGGGCTATATCGCATGGGTCCGTTTGCGATGCGGTTGGGCATCGCATGGCTACACAATATAGAGCTGCCCGCGACAGCAATGAGAAGCTTGAAAGCCCTGACGGACGAATTGGGTTTCATGTCGCTGATTGCGGTTTGGGGCCAGTTCGGGCCGACGATCGTGCACGTGAATGCCGGTGTTTGGCCGTCCGCGCTCAATGTACGTCAGGGCACGCTGTTTTCGCTGACCGGCACCGCAACCGGGCGTATTTTTGCTGCATTTGGAACCGCTGACGATCTGTACGGCCGAATTGAACGTGAACTTGAAAGGTCAGAACCCAGCAGGTCCCTTGGTGCGGTTGTCGCCCGGGAGGAGTTCACTCAGCAAGTTGCCACGGCAAGACTCAAAGGCTTCGCCATCGCAGAATGCCGGCCTATTCCGGACATGAACGCGGTTTCGGCACCGATCTTTGATGCCCAAGGTCACTTGTTTTCAGTTGCGACTTTGCTTGGGCCCTCAAGAATAATGCCGGTTGAGGAAAACGCCCCGGCAGTGCAGCGGCTGCTCGCAGTTACGCGCGCCTTGCATAACGAAGCGTCTCCACAACCGACCGTCAACGGTGAAGTGAAATGAAGCAATCGGGACTTCGTCATTCAGTTGAGCGGTATTTCGTGTCGGTGTCGTCTCGGAAAGGGAGCAAATGAAGGAGGTTACAGGCGGCGGCCGCGGAGTTCAGTCGATAGAACTGGGAGCAAGATTGCTGTCAGTGCTCATTGACGAAACTGAGCCGATCATGCTCAAGGATTTGGCGAAAGCCGCAGGTTTCGCGCCGGCGCAAGCTCATGCCTATCTGGTAAGCTATCGCAAGATAGGCCTTGTCGAGCAGGATGTGGATACCGGGAGGTATATGCTCGGGCGCTTCGCCCTTGATGTGGGCATAACCCGGATGCGCACAACCAATCCAATGTGGCTGGCACGTGAAACTGCGGCAGATTTGGCCAGTCAGACTCTGCTGAATGTTGCGTTGGTTGTCTGGGGCTCGTTTGGTCCAACTGTCGTCGAAGTGCACGAAAGCGGCGGCCAACTCAACATGAACACCAGACCCGGAACCGTCTACTCGATGTCCGGAACGGCAAGTGGGCGCGCCTTCTCTGCGTTCTTGCCAGAAAGGGTCGTCAAAGACGCTATTCTGAGGGAAAAGCGCGAGACTGCCGGCAGCGGCCGGGTCGGTGCACACAGCTTCATATCCAAAAAAGAAATTGATCAGATCCGCAAGGCTGGATTTGCAACCGTTGATGATCCACCTGTCCCAGGGGTTCAGGCCATCGCCGCCCCGGTTTTCGACCATATTGGCCAAATGTTTTTAGCCGTAACGATAATCGGTCAGGATCAACTCATCAGGGACAAGGCTGAAAGCGAGTTCATTCCGGCCCTTCTTCAGGCCACGGACCAGCTTTCTGCAGACCTCGGGTACATCAAGGGTCATCATCCGGCCCGGGTTATCTGAAGACCAGAGCATGTCGCGTTCATTCGAGTTCACGCAGCCGGCTCTATCCGTTTCCAACGCACGTCATGTTGCGAAAAACCGGTATCCACTTTTTCGCGACGTACTCTATCGCGCCGAACGCACCCCGGAAAACTGCGCGGCAAGGAGGCCGAGGACTTCATGCCAGTGTAGCGAAAACACTTCCGGCAACAGATGGAAGCTCCGTCTGATCAGCCCAAAGCGGCTGATCATCGTCACTGCCCTCCCTCGTTCCCTTCATTTTGGCTGGTGCCGCGCGCTTCATCCATAAGGCGCCGCATCACCGGTTCACGCTTGTCGAGCCAGGCACGGTGCCTAACCGGCCAAGCACGGTATTCCTCCCCACCGGTGAGCTGTCTTTCCGCTTCCGCCGGCCAGTAAGGGTTACGAAGCGCTTCACGGCCGATTGCCACCAAATCGGCGCTGCCGGACGCTACGATTTCCTCCGCCTGTTCCGGAGTGGTGATGAGACCGACCGCCTGAGTTAAAATATCGGCTTCTTCACGCACGCAGCGCGCAAACGGCACCTGGAAGCCGAAACCGCGCGGAACATTGCTACGTCGGGTTTCTTCAGACAGCCCGCCAGACGAACAATCAATAACATCCACACCCACGTCTTTCAGTCGGCCCGCCAGAACCAACGTGTCATTCAGCGACCAGCCGTCGACCGTTCCGTCGACACAGGAAAGTCGCACGAACAGAGGCTTCTCAGCCGGCCAAACCTCGCGAACCCCTTTCGCAATCTCGATAGCGATCCTCATACGGTTTTCCAGTGAACCGCCGTAAGCGTCGCTTCGGACATTGGCTTTCGGAGACAGGAAGCTTGCGACCAGATAACCATGGCCATAGTGCAGCTCGAGCACATCCATGTTCGCGGCATCCGCCCGCCTGGCAGCGGACACATGTTGCTCCCTGATTTCCTGAATTTGCTCGACAGACAACGACGTAGGCACACTCCATTCGGGGCTAGCGGCAATCGCGCTCGGCCCGACACGGCGCCATGGAATTCCGTATCGTTCAATCTCTTCCGGACGCATCGCGTTGCCGCCCTCCCAAAGCGGCTCCGAAAAGGCCTTCCTGCCTGAATGTGCAAGCTGCACACCCATCAGCGCGCCATTTCCGTGGGCAAAGTCTGCCAGCCGCTTCATCCCCGGGATATGTTCGTCCTTCCAGATTCCGAGATCGTCAATTCCGACCCGCGAGTCTTCAGCGACAGCGGTGCTTTCCGTGAGGATGAGAGCCGCCCCTCCCAGAACAAATTTCCCATAGTGCACAATGTGCCAGTCTGTAACGAAGCCGTCTTCGGCTGCGTGCTGACACATGGGAGAAATTACCAGCCGATTTTTCAGCGTTCGGCCGCGGATCGACAAGGGCCGGCAAAGAGAGACACTCGTTTCACCCGTCATAGCTTTTCCCTCGCGAAATTGTTCAGCGAAGCGCCGTTGGCAGAGACAGCACGATCTGGGGCAAGATGACGATCAACAAAAGCGCGGTCATCTGGATCAGGACGAACGGTATGATGCCCCGATATATCGTCCCGATCGGGATGCTGGAATCGACCCCCTTCAGATAGAACAAAGCGTATCCGAATGGCGGTGTCAGGAAGGACGTCTGCAAATTGACGGCCAGAGCAATTGCAAACCATAGGATGACGTCGCCGGATGCCATTCCGAAGTCCAGTTTCGCAACAATCGGGGCAACGATCGGGATGACAACCAGCGTTATCTCGACCCAATCAAGAAAGAAGCCCAGTATGAAGACCAGAAACATAATGGCTGCGAACGTGTAATACGGACTGACATCGCCGAAATGGAAGATGTCCGCGACCATTGCATCCCCGCCGAGACGGCGGAACACAAGACTGAAGATCGTTGCGCCGATCATCACGAAGGCAATCATCGCCGTCGTCTTGGTGGTCTCGTAAACGGCTCGGCGCAATGTCTCCATCGATAACCCGCCGGTAACCTGCGCAAGAACAGTCGCTCCAAGGGCTCCGATTGCAGCAGATTCGGTGGGCGTGGCCACGCCCGCGATGATGGTGCCAAGTACGGAAAGAATTAGCAGCATTGGAGCCACCAGGTCGCGGATCAAAATCATTGACGCGCGCCAGAACGACTCGGCTCGAACTCGCTCGGGTGGAGGCATGCGGTGCGGACGAAAAATCGCATTCAGGAAAATATACAAGAAGTAGAGGCCCGCAAGGATCAGCCCGGGATAGATCGCTCCCATGAAAAGGTCGCCGATGGGAACGCGCAGCTGATCTCCGAGGATGATCAGCATGATAGATGGTGGAATGAGGATGCCGAGAGTGCCGGACGCAGCGACGAGGCCCGTCGAAATTCGCATATCGTATCCGGCCGCCTTCATGGCCGGAAGCGACATCATTCCCATCAGGACAACCGAAGCGCCGATGATTCCGGTCGAAGCAGCCATTACGACGCCGATTATGACCACCGCGAAAGCGTATCCGCCCGCCATGCGTCCCGTCATTGCAGAAAGAGAATGCATCAAGCGTTCTGCAATTCCTGAACTTTCAAGCATAAGTCCCATAAAGACAAAGAGCGGAATTGCGGCCAGAAGCCAATTGCTCAGCGTCCCCGAATAGATGCGCTGCACCCCCATGGAGAGGAAAACGGTTGGCACATCGGCAAGGAGCGCGAAGGCAATCCCGACGCCGGCAAGGACAAATCCGACCGCGTAGCCGCTGAACAGCATCACTATCAGCGCCAATAACATGGCAATCGGCCAAGCATACTCAGCTATCATTACGCAATTCCGTCTGGCTGGACTGTTCCGCGCGCTGTTGGGTTATTGTGCCGAGGGAATGGTCATGGTGTGTCTCGACCTGATCGAGATCGCCGCGACGTAACTGGCCGATGACACTGATTGCATGCACGATGGCGGAGATTCCGAGCAGCACAAAAGAAACCGGCAACGCCCCCTTGATAAGCCAATGCGCGGTGAGGCCGCCCTGGATTGATCCCTCCCCGGTTTGCCACGCCACCAGCGCGAAATGGGTCCCGTACCACCCCATTACGATACAGAGGGGCAAGAGCAGGAAAATATCGCCAAATATGGAAATCGCAGCTCGCGTTCGGCGCGACATGTTGAGGGCCATGAAATCCACCGTAACATGTCGATCTTCGAAGTAGGCCCATATGCCGCCGAACAGAACGATCAAAGCGAAAATATACCACTGAAGATCCACGAGACTGTTGACCGTCAATGCCGTTCCGAAGACTGGCAAGCGCACACCCCAGTCAACAAGAGTGGATATGCCCAGTTTCGCAGCGACAACCGAGGCTATGATCGACAGGCCCAGAGGAAGGATCAGCCACGAGATCAGCTTCCCTGGCAGGCAAAGAAGACTTTGCCCAATTGATGGTTTAGATGTCATGGAACCAAGCTTTCCCAAAAGGGCGGGCTCGCAAGAGCCCGCCCAGATTCAGCGGTTAATCCTGCGCCGGAATATTTTGCAGTTTGGTCCATTCCCCAACAGTGCCCATGTAGTCGCGTAACGACTTCAAGGCTTCTGCGAAAAGCGGATCGTTTTCCGCCTGCTCGTCCATGACCTCATCCGCCGTCACCTTCAGCTTGGCAAGCACCTCATCGGGGAATCGGCGGACTTGCGTGCCTGCTTTACGAATCTCGGCCAATGCGGCGGCTTGGGAATTTACCTGATCGGCCAGGTTATACGTGATGTTCGCCTTGCACGCCTGAATGAGGATGTTCTGCTTTTCTTCGCCCATCTTTTTCCAGACATCGCCATTCACGATGATTGAGTCCCACGAGGACGGCTGATGCCAGCCCGGAAAGTAGTAGTTCTTTGCGACGCGCTGAAACCCGAGCCCTACATCGAGGGAAGGTGCGGAGAACTCGGTCGCGTCCAGTCGGCCGGTTTCAAGGCTTATGTAGATCTCGCCGACCGGAACGGTCTGCGTACTTGCCCCCAGTTTGGCCAAGGTGAGACCGCCGAGACCTGCGATCCGCATTCTCAAGCCCTTGAAGTCTTCAATCGTATTGATTTCCTTGTTGAACCAGCCACCGGCTTCAGAAATCACGAGGTGACAGGGGATAAAATGCACGTTGAACGGATCATAGGCCTTCTGGATGATTTCCATCCCGCCACCGTGGAACATCCATGCAAGCGCGATATCCGGAGAAGGACCAAAAGGCATCGAACCAACGATATTGGCCACCGGAATTTGCTTGCTCCAATAACCGCTCCAGTCGAATCCCATATCAAGGGCGCCCGAACTTACCGCTCCGAAAACTTCAAACGGAGGAACGAAATCGCCGGCACCGTGAACTTCAATGTTCACTTCGCCATCGGTCATCGCGGATACGAGCTTCGCGAAATTCTGAGGGCTGGGGCCGATCGAAGGGACGTTCAGACCGAACGTGCTCTGCAAAGTATAGTTTTCCGCCGTCGCCAAACTCGTTGACATTATCAAGGCAGCCGCAGCCGCAGCTAGTTTTCTCATCGAACATCCTCCCAATGAAATGGTACGCATAAGTGCCGACCGGACACCGCGTCACGCTAACGTCTTTTGATTAGCAATATACGAATACGCTTGCAATAGACTAATTCAATATCCGTCAGGCCTGTAAGTGCCGGGATATAAGTGGTCATGTTGTCTCCGTCGGGTTGATGAGTGTTGTGGTGACTTCATCTAACCCGCCAACGGAGCGGCATGGCCCTACTTTCGTCAGGGCGCGCTCGCCTCACGCGATCTCGCGCCCTTCAAAATGGCGGAACTGTCAGGTAATTGCTAAACCAGGACATCCGGCGTCTCCTTCAAGGGTACCCGGATCGTTTTCACTGACGAGTCGCTGACACGAGGAATTGAAAACCGCCTGCCTTGGCCAAGTGAAAAACTCACAAACAATCCAAGAAATACAAATTATAAATACGGATTTAACCAAAACATTTTCGATTAGTACTTTTAAAGTGCAGGCACACTATCGCTATACTGAAATTTTATATATTAAAATTTAACAAAAGCTCCCTATTTCAAACCAATTTACAATTATTCAATCGAAAATTCACTCATATTTATTGTAATATATAAATAAAGACAGTTTAATATATCGATTTCTATACATCCACTTACAATATCGATGACATGATTGTAATTTCAACTTGCAGAACCAACACTAGGATCATACCCCAATCCGGGTATTGACCCTAGGCTGGCGGCTGCGGCTCACGCGAACGGCGCCGGTTGACGGATTGCTGACTGATATCGGTGTCTTATTCAGCCGGCCAGGATGTCACGAAGATCATCGCATAGCAGGTTCGAGGCATCTTCGCATTTCTGCGAAACGCCCGCATAGCTGAAGAAGCTATGGTTGAGATCCGGAAAAATGCGCAATGTCACAGGAACACCGGCAGCCTCCAGAAGCTCGGCAAATCGCTTGTTTTCCTCATGCAGGAAGTCATAAACACCCGTGCCGATGACAGCTGGAGCGACACCTGCCAGAATTGCAGCGGCAGGAGAGGCGCGCCAGTCTTGCGCAGCGACCTTGTAATTCGGGCCAAGATACTTGCGAATGACATTGTTGTTTTCACCGTCCTTGTTGCGCATGTCGCATACAGGGTAAACCAGCAACTGAGCGGCAAGCGGAACCCCCATGTCCCGGGCTCTGATCGCACAGGCTGCAGCAAGCGCGCCGCCAGCGCTGTCACCACCGACGGCCACCTTTTGAGGATTGCCCCCAAGGCCGGCAAGATTTTCGATCACCCAGTCGAACGCGGCAAAGGCATCGTCAGTGGCCGCAGGAAAGAGATTGTCCGGTGCCAACCGGTAGTCGACATTGACCACGACGGCACCGGCCCGGTTGGCAATGCGCGAAACATGAGCATGGTGGCTGTCGAGGTCCCCAACCATCCATGCGCCGCCATGAAAATAGACCACCGTAGACGCGGCCTCGTTTCCAGCCGGGTGCACGATGCGGATTGCAATCTCACCCGCTGGGCCGGAAATCGTCTTGTCTTCAACCTTGCCAACGTCAATCTGTGGCGATGGATAAATATCCCTGCGGATAGCCCATGCCCTGCGACGCGCCTCGGCGGTCGTGTCAGCCTCGAAAGGATCGGGATATGCCCCTGACATACGCTTCCGGTCCATTTCTTCGATTTGAGGATCAAGCATGAATAAAACTCCATCTGAAAACAGGGCGGCGGCGGTTTCGCCGCCGCCCCAAAGGACAATTACTTTTTCGCTGGTTTGACCCAGGCCAGATCGAGAACGATGCTCTGGCCAATTTCAGGCGTCTCAATATCTGACGTCGCAAAATAGGTTGCATTGATAGCCAACACGGGCATGAACCACGCCAAATCCATCACGCGGTGATAGACTTCTTTCCATGCCTGCTTGCGAACGGAAGGGTCGGTTGTCGCCGAGGCCGCATCAATCAGCTTTGTCAGTTCATCGTCCACTGTGCCGTAGCCGTTCAGGGAGCCTGTGGGCGCCAGGGTCTGGAATTTAGCAAGATCGGGAACGCCTGAGTTGGTGTTGAACAGCAGCGTTTCCACCTTACGGGCCAGACGGGCCTTGGTCAGGCCGCCGAAACCTTGCTTGGGATCTGCCACCAATGTAACGCCGATCTGCGAAAGCTGGGAGGCATAGGCCTGGAACAGCGCGTCGTTCAAGGTGTTGCTGACATAGGTCGCCTTGATGGTGAGGCCATCGCCATAGCCCGCCTCCTTCAGAAGCGCTTTGGCCCTCTCGACGTCGAACGGATACATCTTTTCGTTTTCCGGATCGTATCCGTCAAAGCCCTTCACCTGGATCTGGTCCGTACCGTAGGCCAGATCTCCAAACATGGCCTTGGCAACCAGATCACGGTCAACACCCATGTTCAAAGCCTTGCGAACGCGGATATCGGCCAACGCCTTGTTTACCTCGCCACCTCGGTCGGTCAGAACCAGACCGGCCCATTGCAAAGGCGAACTGACAATACGAATATCGGGGCCAAGCGAGTTCTTGTTTGCATTGCCGGTAAACGGATCGGAGACCAGCAGCTTGAGTTGCCCGGCTTTCAAGGCCTGAATGCCTGAGTTCTGGTCGATAAAGACCGAAATCTTGATCTTGTCCCAATAGATTTTCGACTGGTCGTAGTAATTCTTATTGGGCAGATAAGTGTAGCTCTTGCCGCTGACCGAGGCACTTGGGTCCATGACATAAGGGCCAGCACCACAGCTCTCCTGCTTCAGCCGTTCAGAGTCATCGATCAGTTCAGGGCAGATGATGGCACCTGCGTTCCAGTTCTGATCGAAGAGGCTGACAATGGCCGGGTTGGGAGAGGAGAGGTTGAGTTTGACCTTGCTGTCCGACAGGACCTCGATCGAGCTGAGCGCTGCCAGATTGGCCGAGAACAGGCCCTTCTTGTTAACAAAATACTCAATCGACTTTTTGATGGCCGCCGCGTTGACCGGCTCTCCATTGGAGAATTTCGCGTTGGTTCTGAGGTCGAATGTCACCGATTTCGCGTCATCGGAGACTTCCCATTTTGTCGCCAGAGCAGGCGCGAGCGAGCCATCCGCCCGTGTTCGGACAAGTGGTTCATAGGTTGGCAGAAGCCAGGTGCCGGCGCGGCCATTGCCCGAAAGCGCGGGGTCAAGGCTGATCGGGCCAAACGGATTTCCCACCGTCAGAATATTCTCGGCAGCCGTAGCCTGCGGCATGGCGAACCAACCGACACTTGCGGAAAGCGCCAGCAGCGCCAGTCCTTTGCTCAATCTGGACTTAGTCATTTCAATTCCTCCCTTTATGATTGTTTTTTCAAGATTCAACTTGCGCCCGGCGCATTTCGCGCCAGAGCGATCTCTTTTCCCGTTGCCGAATGGGGTCCGGCACGGGCGCTGCGGCAAGCAGCGTCTTCGTGTAGGGGTGCTTGGGTGCTTCCTGTATCTCGGCCGCATCGCCTTCTTCCACGATCTCGCCTCGGTAGAGAACGATGGTCCGGTGCGAAACGTGCCGCACCACGGTCAGATCGTGGGAGATGAACAGAAGCGTGAGAGACATTTCCCTTTGCAGGTCGTTCAAAAGGTTGAGCACCTGCGCCTGTACCGAAAGGTCGAGTGCGCTGACGGGTTCGTCGCAGACAACCAGGCGCGGCCGGGCAATCACGGCGCGCGCCACGGCGATGCGTTGACGCTGCCCGCCCGAAAACTCCACCGGATAGCGGTCTGCCGTATCCAGTGGCATGCCGACGATGTCCAGAATTTCTGCGATCTTGCGTCGAACGTCTTCCTTCGAGCGCCCGCCCGCAATCATCAAGGGCTCACTCAGCGTTTGGCCGATCGTGCGGGTTGGATTGAGTGAGCTGTAGGGATCTTGAAAGATCACCTGCACGTCACGTCCCAGCTGCCGGCGACGCTGCCGGGAAACCTGCGTGATGTCCTCGCCATCATAGGTAACAGTTCCACTGGACGCGGCGACCTGTCCAAGAATCACCTTGCCGATCGTCGTCTTGCCGGAACCGGATTCACCGACCAGACCCAGCGTTTTACCCTCGGGAATGTCGAAACTGATGTCCTTCAAGGCATGGTGAGTGCCAAAATAGACATTCAGGTCGCGAACCGAGAGAAGCGGTTTCTTGTCCGTGTCATTCATACCTGCCCCTCCTTCAGAACATCCTGAATGGTCGGCAGTCTCTCGCCGATGCGGGCACGATGCGGGTCGGCGGCCAGCAGAGCCCGGGTATAGGGGTGCTGCGGATGGGAAAAGATCGTGTCCACATTCGCCGTTTCCAGCTGTTTGCCTTGATACATGACCATGGCACGGTCGCAGATGTCGGCGACGACGCCCCAATCATGAGTCACGAAGAGCATCGCCATCTGGCGGCGCTCCTGCGCCAGGCGCATCAGGTCCAGAGTTTCGGCCTGAACGGTCACATCCAGCGCGGTAGTCGGCTCATCGGCAAGCAGGACCGAAGGCGCAGGCAAGAGGGCGCGGGCAATGCCGACACGCTGTGCCATCCCGCCGGAAATCTGGTGCGGATATTTCTTCATGACGTTTTCGGCGTCGGATATCTGCACCTCGCGCAAAGCCTCCACGGCTTTTGCATGCGCGGCAGCACGACCGATAGTCTCATGCCGGCGGATGACCTCCACCAGATGGTGACCGACCGTATAACACGGGTCGAGAGCAGCCATCGGCTCCTGAAAGATCATCGCAATGTCGCATCCACGCAGAGAGGCGAGCGTTTCCGGCCTGGTCAGATCATAGGTCTTGCCGCCGAACTGCACGGCGCCCGACATCACTTGCACACCCGCGGGCAAAAGGCCGAGAATGGCAAGGCTGCTCAACGTCTTGCCCGAGCCGGATTCACCAGCAATCCCCAATGTCTCACCGGCCAAAAGATCAAAGCACAGATTGTCGACGAGGACCTTCGCTTCCCCACCTTTCCACGTCATGATCGAAAGTCCGCGGACGCTGAGCGCAACATTCCCGTCTACTTTTTCGGCAGACGGCAGGTGCGTGACCCTGCCGGCCATATTCTTCGGCGGACGGGAAACCGCAGTCCATCGCGCCGCCAGGCTGTCGCGTACGGAATCGCCGAGCAGACCGAAGGCCAGGATTGTCGTCGCGACGGTCAGCCCCGAGGGGACCAGCAGCCACGGGAAGTCATTGATGGACACGGAGGCGTCAAGGATCATGCCACCCCAGCTTGGGTTCGGCGGCTGAATGCCAAGGCCCAGGAAGCTGATACCGGTCTGGATCAGGATCGTAATTGCCGCAAACACGGACAGCTGCACGGTGATGGGGCCGAGGATGCGCGGAATAACGTGGCGCCAGATGACGGCAAAATCGCTCAACCCGGCAATCCGCGCAGCTTCGATGTAAAGCTCGTTGCGCACGCCCAGTGTCACGCCACGGACGATACGGGCCGTGTTGGCCGAACCGAAGACACCGACGGTGATCATGGCCGCAAACATGTCGCGTTGAAAGATGGTCAAAATCACCAGAAGCACGATGATGTTCGGCAGTGCCATGACGATTTCGATGAACAAGCCGATCGCGCGGTCGATCCATCGTCCGAAATAGCCCGCCGCGACCCCCATGATGACGCCGAGAACGGCAGCAATGCTCAAGGCCAGGCAAATGCCCGCAACCGTGGAGCTGGTGCCTGCGATGATGCGGCTGAGAACGTCGCGACCGAATGCATCCGTGCCCAGGAGGTGGGCGGTGGAAGGATACTGCTTGATTGCCAGAAGGTCCTGGCGAAGCGGATCATAGGGCGCCACCTGATTGGCAAAGATCGCGACCAGGATGACCATGGCCAGCCACAGGACGGAGATAAGCCCCAGCGGACGCTTGAGTACCTCAACGATCAGCAACGTGCGGCGGCGTGGTTTCGTTGCGCGGTCCGGTTCGCGTTTGATGTCCATGATACCTTCGGTCATTCCACGCGAACCTTCGGATTAAGCCAGCCATAGCTGAGGTCGACGAAAAGGTTCACGATGACAATCATCAAGGTGAAATAGAGCGTCGCCCCCTGCAACAGACTGATATCGCTGTTTAATGCCGCTTCGACCGCGAGGCTTCCCATGCCAGGCAAGACGAAGACGCGTTCCACGAAAACCGTGCCGCTGATGGCGGCGACCGTGACCAGACCGATCACTGTGACGACGGGCAAGGAGGCATTCCTGAGCGCATGCTTCCAGATGATGGACCGCTCCGAAATGCCGCATGCGCGCAGGCTGCGGATAAAGTCGCGGCTCATGACTTCGCCCATGGAGTCGCGTGTCTGTTTGGCAATCGTGGTGATGGAATGCAGGGCTACCGAAATCACCGGCAAGATCAGCCCCATGAACCACATGCGCGGATCTTCCATAAACGGCGTATATCCGACTGCCGGCAACCATCTGAGCCAGACCGCGAATATCGAAATGAGAACAAGTGCCACCCAGAAACTTGGGAAAATCAGCGCGACTATGGATATGACGTCGACCACGCGGCCGACAAAACCACCCTTGAGCGCACTCAGGAGCCCTAGGGAAATGCCGACGGAAACACACAGGATCAGCGCGCCCATGATAATCGAGAATGAAATCCAGAAACGCTGATTGAGGAGCGTGACGACGCTTTCGCCGGTGAAGAAGGACTTGCCGAGATTGCCCTGGACCGCTTCGCCCAACCACTCGCCATATTGCACGAGAACCGGCCGGTCGAGGCCCAGTTCGTGACGCAGTTCTTCATATTGCGCGCCCGAAGTTTCGCCCTGCAGAAGGGTTGCCGCAATGTCTCCGGGCGCCAGGCTGTTGAGAACGAAGGTCAGCATGCTGACCGTGATCACCAGCGGGATGGACATCAAAATCCGATTGAGGATCAGACGGAGCATGATCTCTCCATCCGTCTTCCCGTGTCTTTGCAAAGACCTGCGGTCGGCACTCTTGCGTAATTCGGCATCATGAAGCGTCCTCCCGCTTGTTTTTATACTTAGGGGTATATAAAAAGGCACAAGCCGTTGTCAATGGCGATGGGGCGTGACAATGATCGGAAAAAGAGGGCTGATGAAAATCGTATGAGTGAGGGAGACAACACGTCCGACAAGGAGACGCCCAAGTCCGGCCGCCTCAGGAAGGGGCGACCGCCCGGCCGTCGAAGTCACAATGGAAACTTGAACGCCCGGATTCTCGAGGAAGCCACCAAGGCGGATATCATTGAGGTGGCGACGGCCGAGTTCGTGCGCACCGGCTACGATGGCGCCAGCATCAATGTCATTGCAAGCAAGACCAAAACCAGCAAAATGATGCTGTACTATCATTTTGAGAACAAGGCAGGTCTTTACCGCGCCGTTCTTGAGGCCGCCTATCAGCGCATGGTCAAGGACCGGCCAAGCGAAGATCTGACCCTTCTTCCTCCGCTCGACGGTCTACGCCGCTATGCAGAGCGCGCCTTCGAGCTTCATTTCACTCATCCGGATTTCGTTCGGCTCGTGATGGCGGAAAATCTCAATGACGCACGGACCATCAGCAGTTCGGACGTTATCCGCACCAGAACCGCAATCAATATTTCGGAGCTGGACAAGATTGTCGATAATGGCAAACGCCAGGGTGTTATCCGGCAAGACTGCGATGCAAAAGAACTCTACCTTGTGATCAACGGATTGGCCTTTCATGCCGTTTCCAATATGGCGACGCTGCGCATCTCCATGGGCCTGGACCTCAACAACCCTGAAGTTGAGGCCTTCCGGAAGCGTCTCCTTGCTGATGTGGCTTACCGTTTTGCAGTGCAGACCGAGATTTGAGGATCGGGCGATAGGGTAGTTCTTGATCGCCCTGAGAACCTGCGCTTTCCTTCGGCCAATCTCCTTCAGCCCCCCTCTGTGCACCCGTCGATGGCTTTTGCCAGTGGCGGGTCCACCGCCTTGTATGTATCGATCGCCTCCCGGCTTTGCGCATTCTGGGAGGCACGTCAATCAGAGCACCGGCAAGAGTTGGAAATCAAGGCCTTTTGCCTGACCCTGTTGTATACCGGTTAGCGGTTATCTGAGGGCCTGGCGCTCACCGGCTGCGCCGTGGACCTCAACAGCCACGTAACCTCCTTCCGAACCTTGAAGAAACGGCAGTTGCATGAAGTCCGCGAAGAGCCGATCCCGCCGGTGTTGGTCCGGACACTCAACGCCCTGATCCGACAGAGGCGCATCCAAAATCCCTTTGCCGCACCAGATGCCCTCCGGCTCTGGCAATAAAACGCCCCCCTCTTGATCGGATCACGGGATAGCGCTGGATCAAGGCGGTGATGGAGACAGCCGATATTCAGGGTGCCCACCCCCCCCAAAAAAATGCTTGGGTCACGGGTTTGGCGTTCACGCAGTTCAAAGCGGCGTGCAGCTCAATATGCTGAGGAAATGGAGATTGCGGGGAGGATGTGGAGTTAGCTTTTTTGTTAAAGCTCCAAATCTCAATACGTTGCTCCGGAAAGCATTTTTTTAAAAAATTACTAATTGATAAGATCAGTTAAGGGGAGGAGATGCAGGACAAGCACTTTTGAAGGCATACCTATTGTCAATGTTTATAATTCTCAGCGCTGATCGGTGCGTACGGTAAGTAATGAGAAAACTCACGAGGCGTTTGTCATGGCTCCGTGAGGTCTTGCTCGCAGTCGGCGGCGGGCAGCGCAAGACTTACTTGCTCTTATGCCAAATCCCACAATTGATCTTCAGGCCGCTTGCGCGCTGATAGACCGAGTGGCTAACCAATTTGTAGCCCTGCTTTTCGACCCGCGTTTTTGCGCGGCCGTAATTCTGCCCAAACCACCAGTACCAGCGTCGGTGGTCAGGGTTCTTTTCAATGCGAACATTTGCAATGCTACTCTTCCAGTTGAGGCCACGGTTGCCTGTGTCCTTGCACTTGACCGAGACGGGCATCTCGCCTCTGTCGGACAGGGTGCGACTGATCCGCGCCCATTCCGCGGTACCGATCCAACCAGTCTGTCTCGCGATTGCGGGCTGAACGAGCCCACTTACCGCGAGCGTGGCAATCAAAATCTTCTTAAACATTTCTACTCCTCGCATCGGGTTGTGTGGCTAGCTGTGATATCTGAGGAGGTTGTTCATCCGTTTTGAAAGCCTGAAGGTGTTTGCGACCAAACACTCACCGAAAGGCTTCAAGGATGAACAACCCGCGCAAGAATGCCCGAACGACGCCTCTGGGTCGAGCAGAGATGATCCGTCGGATCGTTGAAGAAGGGCGGCCGCTTAAAGATAGTAGCGGCAGAGTTTGGTCTCAGCGAGCGGCGAACCCGGGAATGGCTGAGGCGGTATCGGACGCTGGGAGCGGCCGGGTTGGATGAACAGATGCAGCCCGCTTCCGTCAGCTAGCTTGTAGGCCTTATCTCTGGGTTTGGCCTTGCGTACCGCGAATTCAGATAGAGCCATCGGGGGTATCTCCTTCGGTCGCTTGTGGAGCCACCCCAGACGACACCCCCAATAGTGGGAGAAACAAGGGGAAGCGATGAGGAGCCACGAGCATCACCCTATTTCCAAACCATTGGAAATAAAGCGTTTTTGATGCGATATGTTCAACTATGAGGAGGGGTAATGGTGCCGGAGGCGGAATCGCAGTAACTATCTATGATATTGTTCTAATTTAATAATATTTAGTTCGAAAAACTCCCGTTACCCACAATATTACCCAATTTCAAATTATACCGGTGGTTTGGTTCCTGTTTTCCACAAATTTCCACTTTTTTCGGTGGCACGCCTCGCCTCGAGAACGACTAAGTTTGGCTAAGCCAACTAAAACACAATGAATACATCGTAGTTAAACAGTCTCACGAAATAGGATGTCAAAATAAATCGATGCCGAATTTTGAATTGTGGCAAATAACGTTACGCTTAACAACTTAGACAAGCCCACTTTTCCCTTCATGTCTGAGCTGAATAGGGTGAACTAAGAATCCTAACGTCCAATTTTATTTTGTTGCTGCATGACTTTCCTGGAAAAGACTATGCTGATAGTCCCGTGCTGAGAAGACACGCGGCCCGTGGCTCTGGCGATCCCGAAACATCTTCTCATCCTTCGGATTTTAAACCGCCATTCTCAACTCAAAGAAGCAAATATATAGACCGGCCAATCAACCTGAAAATCCGGAGAAAACTGGATAGCTGAAAAAGAGGCAACGACAACGGTCTCAACCGATGGCTTATCTGACCTGTCCATTAACTCGCCGTTGATAGGCGAGTATATGAAATAACTAATATTTTCAATCTTCTGGGATATAAGTATCTGTTGGTACCCATGCGGGAGCACTGACCGTTAAAAATTCCAGATTTTCGTCTGATTCTACGAAAATTTGGTGGATCTCACCCGGCATAATAAGACAGGCATCACCAGGCGAAATAATTTTCTCTTTACCATCAATTATTATCCTCCCTCGCCCTGCCAAAACGTAGTATGTTTCCTCTGAAACCTTATGGTAATGCTTCGGAGATGATTTTCCCGGGGGGATAACTACATGAACGAAGCTATGATTAGTTGTTCCGCCGATCTCGGTAGGGCGTCCTATCATTTCATATATTTTCTCGCCCAAGGGGGCTACGAACGGCTCGGTGATATCATCTTTCTTAACTATTCTCATGACCAGTTCCTAATCATCAATGTTTTACAACTTTAACATTTCAACCGGGGAACAGCAACCGGCCGAAATCCAAGGTCGGGATGCATTGCGTGCACTGAGAGCCTACAAGCGCAATTTATTTTAGCATCATCAAACATCCAGGAACCTCCGAGCGCTAATCTAAAATCTGATTGGTCACATTTCTCTCGGCCGTCATTTGGATCATAAGGGCGCCCGTACGCGGGAGTATTGGGGTTTGTTCCACCCCATGCAGTTTTGCACCACTCCATGCAATTGCCCAGCATATCCACTACCCCGAATGGAGAAGAATTTTCCGCACTAAGTCCAGTCGGCATCAATCCCATTCTTCGACCTGCCAGCAACATGGGAGTATTTGCGGCCTCCATTCTTATGTCGTTGCCCCAAGGAAATTTCCGGCGGGGCATAACGTTGTTCACTCCGTTAGAGAACAAGCTTCCTCGGAATGCGAGCTTCCATTCTGCTTCAGTAGGAAGTCTCAAAACGTAATCTAAATCGGGTGATATGCCGCCTAGTTCCAAAATTTTTTGCGAATGCTTCTGACAAAATTCAGAAACATCAACCCAGCTAATATTTGTAATTGGATACTGTTTTCTACGCGGGCTAGCACCCGGATCTTCAACCAACGTGTACTCGAACTCTGACATCGGAAATTTCAGGATAAAGAAATTATAGTCCACTTCAAATAGTTCTTCGTCCATATCACCGAGATCGACAGTGCCGGCATCTATCGGGACAAATTGAAATACTTGGTCTGTCAACGGCTGGTGATTCTCGGCTATTCTGGCCCGAATGGCTAGTGATAAACTACTACCATGAATTGCGCTTTTTAAGACTTCGGATTCACAAACAGATATATATTCATAGTCTTCCTCTCGGAAAGAATCATGCTCTTTTACTTGCTTTAAAATTCGGCTCACCAATATCCAAAAATCGGATTGTATATCTGCAATTTGTCCATTTTCTGACAATTCTTGAATAGCGCTCCCCAATTCTGAAGCTGTAAGAATTAATGTTTCAAAGTTGGCATATTCACAAACAACAGACGCTAGTTCGATCAATTCTTGCTCGAAGTTGGAAACTAAACTTTTAATAAGCGTACGAGCACCGTCCAAACCAATCAATCTTCTCGCTAAAAAATGCAAGTAAAATTGCTTGTCAGAGAATGAAATCTCCCCTCCATCAAGCTCTAACAAAATGCCGCTACGAATTAATTGATCACAAACATCGCATATTGTCTCCTCATCAATACCGGCCAATTCTTCACGTATACACTTTTTAACAATAACCTTCTCAATGAATTCTATATCTTTTAGTCCCCCTACCAACTCGGATGTTCGCTCTAGAATATCAGAAAACTCTTTAGGAGATACTCTAAACCCCTTAGCTACTGATCTCTGAGAGCACGAAACTAGCAACGCATCCAGTATTTCCCCTACTTGGGAGATGCTTCCAAATTCCGAAGTATCGAATGCCTGTACCGCAGCGTTTATAAAACGCAAATTTGAATAAAGAGGCTTGCTAATTCTATCGCTGAATCGAAAGGCTTTTTCACGCAATGCCAGTCTATCTCCGCCCCAAATAGAACAAGCTATTTTTGCGATTTCGTAATAATTTGGAGGTAATAAGTATTTATCGACCACACCGCATATTGATAATGCATCCATATTTGCAATTTCATTCAAAGAAGAAGTAATAATGCCACGAAATACCTGAGATTGCATCCCAATCGCAATCGCATTTAGTAATTCTTCCTGCTCAGATGAAGTTGAGACGAAGGATGGGATGTCATCACAGATAAGTATCAATTTACCTTTAGAGAGGAGTTGCCGAACCACCTCCCCCTGAGAAATTTTTCTCTCATATATGGCAGATATTGAAGAATATAAATTGTTGCAATTTTTATATTCCTCAAGCAGTTCGGAAAACTCAACAAAAATCGGGATATCCCCATCGCTAACAAAGCTCGGCTCAGACATGAAAGGACTAAATTCTTCTTCGCCCAATTGTGCGTGAGAAAGCTGAAT